>JAJTFW010000049.1 GCA_021299095.1 Sphingobacteriales bacterium
CACTTGACTCGCTGAATACCCATCTCTTCAGCGGAACCCATCTCGATACTGAACAGGTTTCAAGTCTTGCATTCCGTAAAGCGTTCATCCAGGTGAACCATACAGACCCCTTGTTGCAGGCGTATCTGGCCTGGGATGCGACGCTTGTCGCTTTGCGTGAGCAGTTGACTGGCTTACCAGTCGGTTTTCCTGCTTTTGCAGGACCCTACAACTTGCTTGAGTCCGCTGGCGACGACTGTGGATATGAAAACAAAAGCATACGGGTGTTGCGCTACAGCGACTTCAGCTTGTCGCCGGTGAACTGACTGGTTACTGGTCAGTCTTCCAGGTAAATATCAATCAGCCCTTCGGGAAGCTGAACGTGAAATTGCTTTTCTTCCCTGTCGATTTTACGAATCAGATCATCGTGAACGGGGAACAGAATGGACTTCCCCTGCAGATCACATTCGATTACGGGCTGATCACTGCGCTCATACACTGTGGTGATTGGACCCAGTGTGCCTTTGATGGCATCCACTACGGTGTATCCGATCACCTCGTGAAAATAGAATTTCTTGCCGCGGAGTTTTGGCAGGCTGCTAAGCGGCAGGTAGAGTTTGTGCTTCAACAAGGTTTCTGCCGCGTTCATGTCTTCAATCCCTGTCAGGTGCAGGGTAGCGGTGCTTTGTCCTGCATTGATACTGACCTTACTGACCGCGTAGTGTTTCAGCACACCTGCCGATTCGACGAACACCTCTTTCATCGATTTGTAGCGATTCGGCGTATCGGTGTCGAGGAGAGCGAGTACATCGCCGCGAACACCGTGTGTTCGGACTATCGTGCCGAGTAGGAAATGGTCCGGGTGGGAATGTTCCATGGGGATTGTATGGCCTAAAAATAGGAAGGCTGCCACAGGTGAGTGACAGCCTTCGCTTTGGGTTCTTTGATTCGAATTAAGCTTCAGCAGATGCTTCACCTTCTGCAGCGGGAGCCTCTGGGGCTTCTTCTGCTGATGGGGCAACTTCTTCAGTGGCAGTAGCTGCGATAGCGGCTTCCGCCTCCTTCAGCTTGCGCGCTTCAACGCGGGCTGCGTTCACCTTGGCCTCAGCTTCCAGACGAGTCTTCATGCTACGCATGTTGCCCTCTGAAATCTTCGACTTTTTGGATTCGATCTTGCTCACTTTCTCTTGCAACCAAGCTTGAAGCTTGGCATCGGCTTGATCCTGGGTCATTACACCCTTGGCAACGCCTTTTGCGAGGTGAACACGGTACAGTACGCCCTTGTAGCTAAGGATCGCACGGGTGGTTTCTGTCGGCTGAGCGCCTTTCATCATCCAATCCGTTGCGCGATCGAGGTTAATGTCGATCGTTGCAGGATTGGTGATCGGATTGTAAGATCCGATCCTTTCGATGAAACGTCCGTCTCTCGGAGCACGACTATCCGCCACCACAATATGGTAAAAGGGCTTACCCTTCTTACCATGACGCTGTAATCTGATTTTTGCTGGCATGTGTTTGTTTATTTACCGCGGGTCTCCATGTTCGCGGGGCCGCAAAGATGCGAAAAAAAAGCAATTCCCCCCTAGTCTTTGGGGTTAAAATACTGTATTTCAGCCTTTTTTCTTCATTTTTGACCGGACGGAAGCCCCGTTGTCAGGCGAAAAACGGGGTAACGCAGGTGGCTGGGTTCGTACCAGGGCGAATGGTGGTAAATCCAGGAATACATCGCCCAGGCATCGGTTGCAAATGCAGGCTCGTTGCGCTTCTTCTCTTCGAAGGCCTTGGCCAGGACTGGATCGGAGTCCACCATTTTTTGTGCATCCGCATCGAACAGGTAATCCGAAAACCACTCTTTCTGTTGTAGGATGGAATCGAAAAACCCCCAGGCGAAGAAGGCATCGACTGCCGTGGGTTCAAGTGTTTCGATGATGTACCGGTTGAGTTCCTGGTTGCAGTAAATGATGTAATCACCAGTAAAACACGGGATGCGCTGTATTCGTTTTTCAACTTGCACATCGCTGTGCACATAGTGCGCTTCATAGGGTGTTTTTCCGGTTTTGTGGTCGCGGATGTAATAACACTCCAGTTCCATGACCGTGTCCCTATCCAGGCGTTCCATCCGCACGCCATTGAGTTGAAGGCGTTCAATCACTTCCCGCCAGGCCTGGGGAACAAGATAAGCCAAGGGCTTGCGTACCGTATCGATAGCCACGTATGTATTGCGGTAGGGGATGATTTTCGTGAATGGACGGTCTTTGTCAAACTGAACAACCTTGAGTCCGGTGACCGTACTGGTCCGGCTTTGGGAGCTGTAGCCCATGAACCGGATGGAGTCGGTTCGGTTGGTGTCAAGCGTCCAGCGAAGCGGAAACATGTCCTGCTCGACAGCGGTTTTACGGCGCGCCTTCGCGCGGGCATCGCGGATGGGTGAGTTGAGACTGGACGCGGTTTCGGTCAGTATTTCGAGAAAAACCCGGGTAGCCCGAACGCGTTGTTCGTAGGGCTTCAGCATGTGGGTCTCGGTTACGAAGGGGAAGGCATTGAACAAGGCGCTGTATCCGCTGGCGTAACGTGGTCCTTCCATAAACCCGTTGAACCCTTCCTCAGGGCTACTTCCCCATACATTTACATAGGGGCACATGGGTATACCGGCCGAATCCATCCCGGCGTACAGAGATGGAAGTACCGCGTCCTGCATGAGCCTTGAAATGTCGGGGCTGAGTTTGTTGCGCTGCGAATCGATAAGGGTCATCACGTGCTGGTAGTCGGCTCCATCGGTAACGTGGGGGTTCAGATCCAGGTTCCGCGCATTTCCGCGGAAGGCCACGGTGTCGGGACCTGCCTGCCCCGATCGGAAATAAGGAGAAGTGATGTGCAGTCCGTCGATGTTGTAAACTGGGATGATACACAGGACCAGTTTGCTCGGAAGCGCTTTTTTGCCGTTGAGTAGTTCTTCCGCCCATTGCATACAGGCCACGATTCCATCGGGCTCGCCCGGGTGAATGCCATTGTTCACCAGCACGATGACATTCTCTTTTCGGCGCAGAGTTGCGGGGTCGAATTCCGCATCGGGACTGATAACGAACAGTTCAAGTGGCTTGCCACAATCGGTTAGGCCGTATTGGAAGAGTTTGGCCTCCCGGTGCTCACGATCGAGCTTGCGGTAATGCGCCATCACATCGGTATAGACCGGGCCCGAACTCAAACGGTTTGCGACATGAGGCTCGGGGTGTTGGGCGCTGGCAAGCAGGCCCCACAGTATGAAGTTTAAGAGAGAAATGGTACGAAACATCCCTGCAAAGATGCTGCATCGGAATTAAGCTGGCTTGTTCATGTTGGTAACTCCGGATGCGTTCATTCCGAATTGATTAGAGGCCGCCCTGAAAAATCGGTATCGTGATGCCGGATTTAGCGTCTATTTTTGTAGCCTTATGACCAAGTTTTCCCACCTGCATGTCCATACACAGTTTTCACTGCTCGACGGAGCGGCGGACATCGGGTCTTTGTATAAGAAAGCCGTGAAGGATGGCATGCCGGCGCTGGCCATCACCGACCATGGAAACATGTTCGGGGCCTTCAAGTTTGTGGCGGAGGCTGCCAAGCACAACACGAAGGAAAATCCAAACACCATCAAGCCTGTTGTGGGCTGTGAGTTCTATATGGTGAAGGAACGGCACAAACAGCAGTTCACCCGCGAGGAGCGGGATGTGCGCTATCACCAGTTACTGTTGGCTAAAAATGCCGAAGGGTACCGTAACCTGGTCAAGTTGTGTTCGCTTGGTTATATAGAAGGCTTGTACGGAAAATACCCGCGCATCGACAAGGAGTTGCTGTTGCGACACCACACCGGACTCATAGCCACTACCTGCTGCCTGGGAGCCATCGTGCCCAAAACCATCCTCAAGCACGGTGAAGCTGCTGCCGAGCAGGAATTCAAGTGGTGGCTCGACATCTTTGGTGAGGATTACTACGTGGAATTGCAACGCCACGATATCCCTGAGCAAATCAAAGTCAACGAGGTTCTGATCGGTTTTGCACAGAAGTACGGCGTGAAAATGATCGCGTCCAATGATTCGCATTACGTGGATCAGGAGGATGCAAATGCCCACGACATCCTGCTATGCATCAATACGGGTGCTCAGCAGAGCATGCCTACCATGAAGGATTTTTCCGACGACGAAACTATCGCCCGGGGAACCCGATTTGCATTCTACAATGATCAGTTTTATTTTAAGACTACCGCCGAAATGCAGGAGCTTTTCTCCGACCTGCCCGAGGCCATCGACAACACCAACGAAATCGTTGATAAAATCGAGCCACTGAGACTGAAGCAGGATATCCTCCTTCCGCATTTCAAGGTGCCCGAACCATTCACCACGCAGGACGAATACCTGCATCACCTCACGTATACAGGTGCACTGCAGCGCTACGGACAGCTTACGCCCGACATTGAAGAGCGACTCAATTTCGAACTCTTCACCATCAAGACGATGGGGTTTGCCGGGTACTTCCTCATTGTAGCCGACTTCATCAGAGCCGGACGCGATTTGGGCGTTTTCATCGGTCCGGGCCGTGGTTCGGCAGCCGGATCCGCTGTTGCCTACTGCATCGGTATCACCAATATCGATCCCATAAAATACAACCTCCTGTTCGAGCGATTCCTGAATCCTGACCGGAAGAGCATGCCCGATATCGACACGGATTTCGACGATGACGGCCGACAGAAGGTGATCGATTACGTGGTGGACAAATACGGTCGCAATCAGGTGGCTCAAATTGTGACCTACGGCACCATGGCCGCCAAGATGAGCATCAAGGATGTTGCGCGGGTGTTGGACTTGCCATTGGGCGATTCAAACGCATTGGCGAAACTGGTTCCCGAAAAACCCGGTATTGAACTGAGTCGTGTGCTGACCGCTCCCATCGATGGCGATAAAAGCCTTAAGGAGAAAGAATCACTCAACTCCGATGAAATCGAGCAGGTGAAGCAGTTGCGTTCCATCATGAATGGCGACGACCTGCGTTCACGCGTTCTACAGGAAGCACTTGTGCTGGAAGGCTCTGTCCGCAACACGGGCATCCACGCCGCAGGTATCATCATCGCTCCCATGGACCTCACCGAGATCATTCCGGTGGCTACGTCCAAGGATACCGAGCTGCTCATCACCCAGTTCGATGGAAAGGTGATTGAAGATGCCGGCGTAATCAAAATGGACTTTCTGGGTCTGAAAACCCTCACCATCATCAAAGATGCGCTAAGGCTGATCCGACAAAACCACGGTGTCGACATTGACATCGATACCATACCACTCGGCGATTCCCGCACACTGGAACTGTACCAGCGCGGTGAGACCAACGGTACATTCCAGTTCGAATCGGTCGGGATGCAGAAATACCTGAAGGATCTGCGCCCAGATAAATTCGAAGACCTCATAGCGATGAACGCCCTCTTCCGTCCGGGACCTCTGGCGTACATTCCCAATTTTATTGCCCGTAAGCACGGGCGCGAGGCGGTGGTCTACGATCTGCCGGCCATGCAGGAATACCTGGAAGAAACCTACGGAATCACGGTGTATCAGGAGCAGGTGATGCTGCTCTCGCAGAAACTGGCCGGATTCACCAAGGGCGAAGCCGATACCCTGCGCAAGGCCATGGGTAAGAAGCAGAAGGATGTCCTGGATAAGATGAAGGGCAAATTCATGGAAGGCTGTGCGGCGAACGGCCACGACCCCAAGGTTTGCGAAAAAGTGTGGACCGACTGGGAGGCTTTCGCTTCTTATGCCTTCAACAAGTCGCACTCCACTTGCTATGCTTTTGTGGCTTTCCAAACCGGATACCTTAAGGCGCATTACCCTGCCGAGTACATGTCCAGTGTGCTTACGCACAACCTGAGTCAACTTGATAAGGTGACCTTCTTTATGGAAGAATGTCGCCGGATGGGATTGACCGTATTGGGTCCTGATATCAATGAATCCGACTACAACTTTAGTGTAAACAAGTCCGGAAAAATTCGCTTCGGCCTTGGAGCGGTGAAGGGAGTAGGGGAGCAGGCCGTGATTGCACTCATTGATGAGCGCAAGGAGAACGGACCTTTCACTTCGGTGTTTGATGTAACCAAGCGCGTAAGCGGTCGTTTCATGAACCGCAGGTGTATTGAAAGTCTGGCCTACGCCGGAGCACTCGATTGCTTCGAGCAAGTTCACCGGGCTCAGTACTTCACGCCCGATTCCCGAGATGGCATGAGCGGAATCGAAAAGGCGGTACGTTTCGGACTCGCCTCTGCATCGCAGGCCGGTAGTCTGCAACAAAGTCTGTTCGGTGATTTACCTGTTGAAGAAGTAACACAACCGATGATTGCTGCATGCGAGCCCTGGTCGAAACTGGAGGCACTGAGCAAGGAAAAGGATGTGATCGGGTTTTATATCTCCGGTCACCCTCTCGACGATTTTCGGTTCGAGATCAAGAACTTTTGTTCGCATCAGATCGATCAACTGATCCAACCCGATGCACTTCGCAACATGCGCGGCAAGGATGTCGCCTTTGCCGGCATCATCACCCAGAGCGATTCGCGGGTAACCAAAACCGGAAAGCCTTTCGGTAGTATGACGGTGGAAGATCTTAGCGGCAAATTGGAGATTGCGCTCTTTGGTGAAGATTATGGCAAACTCAAGCAATACATGGAAAGCGGAAGCCTGGTGTACATCCGTGCCCGGATACAGAGCCGCTTCCGCAGCGAAACCGATTTCGAGGTGAAGCCTTATGCGATGGGATACCTGACCGATCTAGGCGATCGTTTAAATAAAGACTTGGTTGTCACCATCCGCCTCCGCGACCTCAATCCGGAAATTGGTGATCAGCTCCGCAGTATCTTGGAGGCGCATCCGGGATCGACGCCCGTCCGCATCCAGGTGTTCGACGAAGAGAAGAAATGGTTGCTGCCCTTCCGTCAGAAGCAGTTGAAGGTGAAAGCCCATACGACACTCATTGATGAAATGGCCCGCCTGAGCAGCATCAGTGTCTCGCTGGTGTGACACAATGTCAGCCCGAACAGAATTTTGATGAACTCGTACTCAAATCCGACAAACCCGTCCTCGTCGATTTCTGGGCGGAATGGTGTGGCCCTTGCCGCATGGTCGGACCCTTTGTTGAGGAAATTGCGAAAGAATACGATGGCAAAGCTGTTGTCGGCAAGGTGAATGTGGATCACAATCCCAACATCTCCATGCAATTCGGAATTCGTAACATCCCGGCACTGCTGTTCTTCAAGAACGGTGAGGTGGTCGACAAGCAGATTGGTGCAGTTCCCAAGTCGGTTCTGGCCGGTAAACTCGACGCTCAACTATAAGTCGATTCCGAAGCAAATCGATTTGAATCGGATTTACACAACATTGGAGCCGGTTTCTGCGTAGAAGCGGAAGCCGGTTCCCTTTTATTCCATGGCCATACAACGCGAAGATTTTGCCCAAGTTAGCCACCTCGAGCTCATTGCCCGACAGGTGGTAGAGGGTTTTATTACAGGCCTGCACAAAAGCCCCTTCCACGGCTTTTCGGTCGAGTTTGCCGAACACCGTATTTACAATACCGGCGAACCCACGCGGCACATCGATTGGAAACTGTTCGGACGGACCGATAAGTTGTTTACCAAGCGTTACGAGGAGGAAACGAACCTCCGCTGTCAGATTGTGGTCGACAATTCGGCGTCGATGCATTTTCCGGCTTACGATAAGAAGTTTCCCGATCGACTCAACAAGATTACCTTCTCGTCCTATTGCGCTGCTGCAATCATGCAGTTGCTGAAGATGCAACGCGATGCAGCCGGATTGTCCTTGTTTTCCGATAAACTGGAGGTGAACACGCCGGCCCGTTCCAGCACGGTTCACCACAAGCTGTTGTTGCATAAACTCGAGGAGGCTATGCAAAGTGAAGGCAGTAAGTCAACCGCCCTTTCGGCCGCCTTGCACCAGGTTGCCGAAAGCATACACCGCCGATCGCTGGTGGTGATTTTCAGTGATCTGTTTGGCGATCCCGCTCAGTCGGGTGAATTGTTCAGTGCCCTGCAGCACTTGCGTTACAACAAGCACGAGGTGGTGGTGTTTCATGTGGTAGACAAGCGCCTTGAGCTCGACTTCCGCTTCGAAAACCGTCCCTACCGATTTGTGGATGTGGAAACAGGCGAAGAGGTGAAGCTGCAGCCCGCCAGCATCCGCGAATCGTACCTCAGTCAGATGCAGGCCTACCGCAAGGAGCTGGAGTTGAAATGCGCCCAGTACCGCATCGATTTTGTGGAAGCCGATGTAAACCTCGGCTACAAGCAGGTACTGATGCCCTACCTGATCAAGCGGGGCAGAATGATGTGATCAGGGACATAGCCTGATTCCTTTATTATTTCTCAGTTGTTATTTTGGGCTACGTTTTACCGTGGCTGATAGCTGCGTAGGCTGAGGTTGGTTTGTTCTCCGCTGATGCGGAAGAGAATAACCCCTTCATTGTAACGCACATTCAACTCCTGGCGATTGCTTCCGAAAAGGGCATTCACATTCCACTGGCCCAGCAGCTGACCATTCGCACCAAAGGCTTCGATTCGCACAGGGGATGAAGCTTGCTGATTCCAGGTGAGCATCCAGGATCCGTTGCTGTATTGCGCCTGCAGCTCCCCGGTAGACGATACAGGGCCAATGGCAGTGGTCACCGGAGCTGATCCGCATAGCGCAGGCTGTGTCCCGCTCAGGTAGCGTACCGATGCCGGTGTAAGGTTGGCCTGCGCAGTATAGGGAATGCCAATTGATGGCCAGGGCAATGAGCCGGTCCAGAAAGTGGGTGTCGTTTCGAGGTACAGGGAGGAGTCGCTGAGGCTCCCGGTTCCGGCGGGTGTAACTGTGCCCTGCACCCGGTTGCCCCACTGGAAATGGTTGCTGCCGTTTAGCGAATACATGCCTTGGAACACGGCAGTGCTGGTGATGTCGTTGCCTACAAGAGTCTGTTTGTTACTTTGTACACTGCCTGAGCTTATGGTTAAACCGTACAACTCGATGCGGTTACGGAACAAGGTGTTGTAGGGTCCGTTGGGACCCCAGGCCTGGTCGATGGCGGCGTTCTTGCAGTTGTTGCCCTCAAACAGGTTGGCGAAAGGGTAGTGGCCGTGTACCGAAATATCGCCGCCGAAGTCGGTCGGAAATTCGCTGCGGAAAGGCTGTAGGGAATGGTTGTATCCGAATACATTGCCGTTGGCGCCCTGTTTCACCATCATGGCATGGCGCAATTTCCGGAACACGTTGTTCTCCACACGGCACAACACGCTGTGTACTCCCAGGGTGACTCCGTAGCCACGGGTCGATGAGCCATCGTAGAGGTAGGATTCGTGAAAGTAGTTGCCGCTGATGTCGATGTGGCTGCTGATTTCAGCGATGACGTGTGAGCAGATGCTTTTGAAACTTTCTACCCCGCGGATGTAGCAGTCGCTGGCGATGTAATAATACACGCCGAAGTTGACGCTCGCCGTAGTGCTGTCGGTGCGGGTCATGCGAAAGCACTCGAGACCTGAATTGCGTGCCGGATAGATTTCGCGGATCTCCGTGTTTAGCGTTGCGGACAAATCGATGCGGATTCCTTCAGTGAGGTAGACAGAATCGGCCGAGCAAGAGTCTACGCGCGAAACGTGTCCGACAGCGTAGGCGGCCCAGCTGGCCGGATTCGTATCCCAGCTGCCGTTCTGTTGCCTAATTTCAATATAGTCTCCGGGCTGGAAGAAAGCGGACGCACCTTGCAGAGCGAATACCGATGTACCTCGCGTGAATGGTCCGTTGAGCGACCACCATGTGGATGATCCGGTTCCGTAGAAATTGAAGTTGTTGTTCACTGCCCCGTTCAGGTTAAACACAAAGCGTGTCGAATCGGCACCTGCTCCGCGTATGATGCAGTTGGAAGGCATGTTGATTGCGGCTCCGAACTGGTAATTACCGGCAGGGAATTTTAAGACAGCGCCACCCACAGGCAGGTTGGCGAGCGCCGTATTCAGTGCTGCATGATCCGGAAGGCCATCGTCGGGAATCACTCCCAGTGTGGTGACATCTATTTCTGTGGTGGGTGCACTGAACGCGGGACTCAGTCCGGATTTATTCCAGTCGAAACGCAGGGAATCGGGAACCTGGGCCTGCAGGGTTGTGGTCAATAAAATGAGGAGCGATGTAAGGATATTGCGCATATAACAAATGTATGAATAACCATGCGCTACACTCGTGCTGCAAATGTTCCTTTTTCCAAAAGCGTTTGTTAAAATGCAATTTTTTTAAAATGTAGAGTTTAATTGGGTTTAGTCCAATTGTTATTGGATTGCAATGATTGTCTTATTGCTATGTTAAGTCAAAGGTTTGCCTTCTGACGTTGATATCCATTGGGTTCAATGCCTTTTGTGTTTCATGTTAAGAAATCAGTTGGTTTTTTAAGTGAATGTTTCCGGAGCCATCGAAACAGGGTGTTTTCATTTATCAAATCATTAAACATCCCCAAGGATGTTGACACGCTTCTTGATGGTGAATAAAATTGCTGACCGCTTCGTTAAGTGTTTCACATGTACTTAACATGCGTTCAATTCTGATTAACACATCAACAACATATTCAAAAACCCAACTCCAATGAAAAAACAAAAACTTACCCTGTTGACGATTTTTATGATGGCCGTTTTCTGTGCTAATGCGCAGAATGGACTTCAGCAAATTCTCGTCGAGAAGTACTATGTTGCAAACGCAACGGATGCCGCTCAGGCGGACGGTGCTGCAAGTGATGCCGGTTATCAGACCGGAACTCTTCCTACAGGAGCCATCACCTGGCGTATTTATGCCGATCTTGAACCCGGTTGGGGTGTACAATCGGTGTATGGTGTGAATGGTCATCCACTTCAATTAAATACATCAACCAATTTCTACAATCACCCTTCAGGTAATACTACGGGTGGTCCACTGCCTACCAGCAGTTCATCAATTCTGGCTGCCGGTACAACCTTCCTCGATTCCTACATTTCATGTGGTGCTGTTGCATCAAATCGTTTTGGTGTTATAAAAACCGAAGACAATTCGGCAGCTACTCCAACAGGCGGTGGTGCAAACCTGAACTTCACCCCATCGGGTGTACTCGCCAACACGGATCCGAGTATCGGTTTGCCGTTAACTTCAGCTGATGGCATGTACAATACGGTAAATAATCCAGCCCTGTTGGCCTTGACATTGTTGGGCGATATTTCAACTGCTTCATCCGTTGCTTTGTTCACCGATGGATCAAGCGTTGGCAATGCGTTTAACAGCACCAACTGTTCTTGGGGAGTTTTGGGGGAGCAGGTAGGCGCCTTTCCTTCTGGCACCAACCGTGTGTTGATCGGTCAATTCACGACCAATGGCGTATTCACCTACAAGTTCAATCTTCAGCTGCGCAATACAACGACTTTCGCTGTCCGTAATTTCGTATACAGCAATCCTGTCGGTTCTGAATTGCTGTTTCCAACACTGAGTGGAACGCTGAATCAGAATTGTACCAATACCACATCGTCAACAGCTGTTACTGCCTGCGGTAGTTACGCGTGGAATGGAACTACGTATACGACTTCGGGTACATATACCTTCACTACAACAAATGCTGCCGGTTGTGACAGTATCGCTTCACTCAGCCTGACCATTACTACACCTCCCACCTGGTACCAGGATAGCGATGGTGATGGCTTCGGTAAATCGAGTGTATCGCTGGCTTCATGTACACAACCTGCCGGCTATGTGTTCGATAATTCCGATTGTAACGACAACAATGCTGGTGTATATCCTGGCGCTGTTGAAACCTGTAACGGTATCGACGATGACTGCGACGGTGACGTTGACAGCGATGACCAGAATGTGGTAGGGCAGTCGCTGTGGTATTCCGATGTGGACGGCGACGGACTTGGTGATGCAACCGATACCCTCAGGAATTGCGTACAGCCTGCTGGTTTTGTTTCAAATAGCAACGATTGCGATGATACCAATGCAACCGTTGGTGCTGCAACAGTGTATTATGCGGATGTTGATCAGGATGGCTATGGGAACCCCCAGGCTTCCCAGTCTTCTTGTACCGGCGCCCCTGCAGGTTTTGTTGCTCAGGCCGGCGATTGCAACGACAACAACGCTGCCGTAAATCCTGCAGCTACTGAAGTTTGTAATGGCATTGATGATAACTGCGACCAGCAAATCGATAATGGTGTAGCCACCATCGCTGCCCCCGCGTCAATCAGTGGTACCGCTACTGCTTGCGTAACGGCCACTTCCGGAACGGTCACGTTTAGCTGTGCTACTGTTTCAGGCGCAGCCAGCTACGCTTGGACGGTGCCAGCTGGTTTTTCAATCACCGCTGGACAGGGAACCACCAGTATTACCGTGAGCTATACCGGAACTGCGGTGCAGTCTGGAATCTCGGGTCAGGTGTGTGTATCTGCAAGCAGTGCCTGTAACACAAGCGCCTCTACCTGTGTGCAGGTTGATTACCAAGTTGCAGCACCAATAACTCCCGGAAGTATTTCGGGCCCCAGTAAGTTGTGTCCCACAAACACCGGTGTGTACTCTGTTACTCCCGTTGCCCGTGCTACAAACTATACATGGAGTGTTCCTGCCGGGGTAACCATTGTATCCGGTCAGGGAACAGCTTCGATTAACGTAAGCGTTTCAGCGTCCTACACTGGAGGAACCATCAGCCTCACCGCATCCAACGTGTGCGGAACTTCACCCGCTCGGACAAAGGCGATTGCCCTCAATCTTCCCATCACGCCTTCAGCAATCAATGGCCGTAAAGATGGAGTCTGCAATACGAATGCAGTGGTTTATTCCATCACACCGGTAGCAAATGCCACTTCATACACTTGGGCAGTAAGCGGTGGAAGCATCGTGAGCGGACAAGGAACTACATCGATCAGTGTGAACTTTAGTACGTTCACCAGTGGATCGGTGACAGTGCGCTCCAACAATGGTTGTGGCAACAGCTCAATCCGCTCGTTGAGTGTTACCGGTACGCCTGCTCGTCCGGGTGAAATCACCGGATCATCCGCACCATGTGCCAATACTACGCTTGCTTATTCTGTAGCAACCGTAAATGGCGCCAGCCTTTACACATGGACCACTACGTCCAATGCTGCTGTTGCCAGCGGCCAGGGTACCAAGAATGTAACTGTTTCCTGGGGATCGGCAGCTACCAATCAGGCTGTACGTGTTGTTGCTTCAAATTCTTGCGGTAGCAGCACAACGCGTGCCTTGACCGGTATCACCGTGAGTTCATGCTCGCGCGAACAGCTTTCCATGGGAACCGAATTGATGGCATGGCCAAATCCTGCCTCTGAGCTGCTCAATCTGAGTTTCGAAGCTCATGGTCAGGACTACCGTATCAACATGGTTGATGCGACTGGTCGTGTGGTTTGGTCGCATGAAGGAAATCCGGTTGCAGGAACCAATCTCCTCGAAGTTCCTGTAGGTGCCTTTGCCAGTGGGATGTACATTATTCTTGTTGAAAGTGGTTCAGCGCGTGCTGTGACCCGCGTCAGCATCCGATAAGCCGAATTCAAAACGCTTAAGTGCAGTCGCCTCATTGGCGGCTGCACTTTTTTTATCCGTTTGAGCCGATGCGCTTTTTAATGCATTCGCTTGATGGCGGTTTCGATTCTTATTTTGAAGGGGTTATATTCGAGCTATGAAACACATCATTCTATCGATATCCTTGGGATTGCTGATTCACCTTCAGACCACCGCGCAGGATACCTTCTCCATCGTAGCGGTCGATACGGTAACGGGCGAGGTAGGCAGTGCAGGTGCTTCGTGCGTGGATTTGATTTTGTTCTTCCCGAATTACGCGACCGATTTTCTGGGCGATCTGATTCCCGGTGTGGGAGCTGTCAATACGCAGGCGAGTTACAACACCACCAACCAGAGCAATGCACGCGCACGGATGCTGGCAGGCGATACACCACAGCAGATCATTTCCTGGTTGCAGGCTAACGATGCCCAAGGTAACGGAGGTAGCAACCGTCAGTACGGCATTGCGGCCCTCAACAACGGCTCTGCCCTCACGGCAGGATTCACCGGGAGCAATACGCTGAATTACAAGAACCACATTGCCGGACCCAATTACTGCATCCAGGGCAATATCCTATTGGGGCAATCGGTACTCGATTCCATGGAAGCGCGATTTAACGCTGCGCAAGGCGATTTGTCCTGCAAGTTGATGGCGGCCCTGCAAGGCGCCAATGTGGTGGGTGCTGATACGCGTTGCGCATCCAACGGTACGTCCTCGCTTTTTGCATTCCTGAAGGTGGCCCAGCCGGGCGACTCGATCGGACAGCCGTCTTTCCTCATTTCGGTGAAGACGCCTGGCGGTGCCGGCATCGAGCCCATCGATTCCTTGCAGATCCTGTTCGATGCGCAGAAATCCTGCACAACCACGGGCCTGCAAGCCATCCCGCAAACAAGCTGGAGGGTGTACCCGAATCCGGCCGGCGATTACGTGATTGTTGCAGGCGACGCCTCCGGATTGACACGGGCAGCCTTTCGTGTGTTGGACATAGAAGGACGCTTGGTGTTGGAGGGACTGCTGCACAGCGATACCAACCGCATCGACCTGAGCACACTCAAACCGGGTGTATACACCCTCGATTTACCGGGTAATGTGCAGCAGAGGGTAGTTCGGCGGTCCTTTTAGGACCATTTTCACGGGTCAACAGAAATTTAACATTGGTTTAAGTACCTCATTATTAGTTTGTTGTTGATGTAAATGTGCCAAAGTCGGTACTGTGCAATGCATAGTTCTATGTTTTAGCTATGTTTGCAGCATTCCATCAAGTTTTAATTTCAATCCCACATTTACACGGACACAACCACACACTATGAAAACATTCCTTTTTTGCATGCTCAGCCTGATTGCAAGTTCAACTCTGCAGGCTCAACAAGTCGACGAAATCATCAAGAGTTATTACGAAACCATCGGTGGCAAGAAGTGGGATGCCGTAAGCGGTATCCGCATGTCTGCCAATGTCGATCAGGGTGGAATGAAGATTCCGGTGGAAGTTGTGTCGCTACGCGATGGCCGTAGTTACACGCAAATCACACTCATGGGCAATACGATGACGATGGCTGCCTTCGACGGGAAGACCAGCTGGACCACGAATTACATGACCATGCAAGCCGAAGAGAGTCCAGCCGATGATTCGGAAAACGCACGCCGATTCTCCAAGGAGTTCCCCAATGGATTGGTGAATTACAAGTCGTACGGCTACACGGCAACGTTAATTGGCTCGGAGAAAGTCGACGGCTCGGATTGTCACAAAATCAAACTGGAGAAAAAGACTTCACTCGTAGAAGGGAAGGAAGTTCCCAGCATCGAGTACTACTACATCGATAAGGAAAGCAATGTGCCGGTCATGACCGAGTCGGAAATCAATTCCGGAGAGATGAAGGGCAAGATTGCACAAACTAAATTCAGCGATTACCAGGAGGTGAATGGCGTGATGATCGCCTTTTCCAACACCTCCGGAATCAAGGATGGTGGTTCGCAAGTCATGCAGTTCGAAAAAGTTGAAGTCAATCCCACGGTTGACGATAGCAAGTTTACCTTCCCCAAAAAATAAGTTCCATGAAGAAGCTGTTGTTTGCCGCAGTCTTGTCGGCACTGAGTTCTGTTGCTTTCTCCCAAGATGCTCCACTCAAAGCGGGTGATTATTTCGGCGACCTCAAGGCTCGCCACCTGGGACCGGCCCTGATGAGCGGTCGCGTGTCCGACATCGAGCTGCATCCTGCCAACCCGAATGTCGTCCTCATTGGCAGTGCAGGCGGTGGCGTATGGAAATCGCAAGATGGTGGTGTGCGATTTACCTCCATTTTCGACGGGCAGTGTCAGTCGATTGGCGTTGTGTCCATTGACCCCAGCGACCCCGACAATACCGTTTGGGTCGGCACCGGCGAGACGTGGACGCGCAATAGCGTCTCGGTTGGTGATGGGGTGTACAAAACCAGCGATGGCGGTAAGAACTGGACCCGCATGGGCCTAGAGAAATCCGACCGGATCGCTTCTATTCAAATCCATCCGAAGAATCCAAAGGTGGTGTATGTTGCTGCATTGGGTGCTTTGTGGGGCGACAGCAACGAACGCGGCGTGTACAAGACCGAGGACGGCGGAAAAACCTGGACCAACATCCTGTTTGTGAACAACACAACCGGCTGCTCGGAGCTCGTGATGGACCCCTCGAATCCGGATAACCTCTATGCTGCTTTCTGGGAGTTCAGGCGTACGCCTATTCCTTCAGTTCAGGCGGTGTGAACAGCGCGCTGTATAAATCAACCGATGGCGGAAAGACCTGGAAGAAACTTCAGCAGGGACTGCCTGCCGGTAAGCTGGGTCGTGTGGCCGTTGCACTGGCACCCTCCAATCCTTCGGTTGTATATGCCGTAATGGAAGCCGAGAAGAAAGAAGAGAAAGGACTGTATCGCTCCGACGATGGCGGTCAAACCTGGAAATTCCTCAACGGTGATTTCGGCCTCACGGTCAGGCCATTTTATTTTTCGCGCATTACCGTTGATCCGAAAAACCCCGACATCGTTGTAAAGGCTGGTCTCTTCGGTTCCATCAGCCGCGATGGAGGTAAAACCTTCAAGAGCCTCGGTTCGATGCACCCCGATATCCACGATATCGCCTTCGATTACCGCAATTCCGATAAACTCTTTGTGGCCACCGATGGGGGTTTGTACCGATCACTCAACGGCGGATCGAGCCTCGAACAGATTGAAGACCTTCCGCTGAGCCAATTCTACCATGTCAGCGTCGATAACCGTGAACCTTTTCGCGTATACGGTGGCTTACAAGACAACGGAAGCTGGTTCGCTCCTTCGTCCAGCCCGGGTGGGGTAGAGGCTCGCGATTGGGAAGTGGTCGGGCAAGGCGATGGGTTTCGCGTATATCCACATCCTACAAATCCGGATGTGGTGTATTCTGAAATGCAGGGAGCCGAAGCCATCTGGCGCTTCGATGTAAGCAAGCAGGACCTCAAAGTCATCAAGCCCTATCCTGTGCAGGGCGATCCCAAATTGCGCTTCAACTGGAATGCCGCCCTCAGCACCAGTAAACACCATCCCAATCGATTGTATGTAGGCAGCCAGTTTTTGCATGTTTCCGAAAACCGTGGTGATAGCTGGGAAAAACGCTCACCCGATCTCACCACCAACGACAAAATCAAGCAAAACCAGGAAGCTTCCGGCGGATTATCGGCTGATAATTCCGGCGCCGAAAACCACTGCACCATTTTCACCATTGCCGAATCACCGCTCAGCGATCAGATAATCTGGGTTGGCACCGACGACGGCAATGTGCAGGTAACCCAAGATGCGGGGAAAACCTGGACCAATGTAGCCGCAAACGTGAAAGGCCTTCCAGAAGGTACCTGGTGCTATCACATCGAAGCCAGCGTGCACGGGAAAGGCATTGCCTATGCGGTATTTGACGGCCATACGCGGAACGATTACGCACCGTTTGTGTTCAAGACAACCGACTTTGGAAAAACCTGGACATCCATCACCACATCCGATATCACAAGCTTTGTGCGGAACATTCAGGAAGATTACGTGAATCCTGATCTGTTGTTTGTCGGGGCCGAGAACGGCTTGTACATCACCCTCGATGGCGGAAAAAGCTGGTCGCCCTTCACCAATAACTTCCCCCGCACAGCAGTGCATTACCTGGAATTGCATCCGGTAAAACACACGCTTGTAGCGGCTACCCACGGTCGTGGGATCATCGCTATTGACGATATCAGTACACTGCGAAGCATCACGCCCGCTTTACTCAAGGCCAACCTGACCTATTTTCAGCTTAAGCCATTCGTCATCGATGAGCAGAGCAATTTCGGCGGCACTGCAGCTTCCAACCAATTCGTAGGCGATAATCCTACACGCAGTGCGCAGATCCGTTACTTTCTGCCCAAGCGCCACACCTTCGGTAAAATGACAGCAGAGATTGTCGACCTGCAGGGCAACACCGTTTCCAAACTCGAGGCCGGTAAACTCAAAGGCATCAACACCATCGATTGGGGATTCAATGCCACCGCTCCAAAATCGGCCAAGGGCAAATCGCTTTCTTTTGCCGGAGCGCCTACGGTTACCGCAGGCAAATACAAGGTCCGTATTAACAAAGGCAGCGAGGTGTTTGAACAGGAAATTGAAGTACGCTACGATACGGCATCGAGCTTCACTGCGCAGGATCGCATCGAGCAACAGAAACTCACCCGCGAACTCTTCGGTTTCATCCAGGATCTGGCCTACCTCGTGTACAAAATCGACCAGTGGGATACTTGCATGGCCGCGTACCAAGCTGCACAAAGCACCCAGCAGAAAATGCTCGTGAAACTGAACGGGGAGCTCGATGCACTGCGTGACAAGCTGGTGGTTACCACCGGTGACAACTACGTTGGAGCATCTGAACCACGCCTGCGTGAAAAACTCAATGACATCTACGGTACCGTTTCATCCTACCTACGGTACCGTTTCATCCTACTACGGAGCACCCTCTGTTACCCAGCTCGAAAACATCGCATCCCTGAAAAATGATTTCGAAGCAGCGAAAAAAACGTTTGCCAAGTTGGAATCGGGCGGCCTGTCTTCCTTCCAGAAAATCCTCGATAAGGAAAAGCCGGGCACCAGGCCGGACATTGCTTCCTTTGATGATTTCCTGAAGCTCTAAATTACGATCCATTCCAAGTGCATGTGTGCCGTGTTTCAAAACGGGGCACACACACTTCGGCATTTTCCAGTATTTGATTGAGGGATTAATCCTACCTTCGAATGGTCAACCTGTGGTGCTATTCTTTAAATTGCTACGTATGAATATCAAGTCCCTCCAGCTCTTCCTGATTTTGTTCCTCGGCACGGTTCAACTTCAGGCGCAAACTGCCACCAATTTCACCTGCAACGATTGTTCAGGTGTCAGCCACAATCTGTTCAATGAACTTGATTCGGGAAAGGTGATTGTATTGGTTTGGGTCATGCCCTGCGGTGCCTGCTCAGGTCCGGCTACCACAGCATACAATACCGTTCAGGGTTTTCAATCCGCTTATCCAAACCGTGTGTTCTATTATCTGGTAGATGATTACGCAAACACTACCTGTTCTGCACTAAGCTCCTGGGCAAACGGACTCGGCCTTACTCAAAATGCTTGGTCTATGCGGTTTTCGAATGCATCCATCAACATGATGAATTACGGTTCAACCGGCATGCCTAAAGTGGTGGTGGTCGGTGGTGCCAATCACTTGGTTTACTACAATGCCAATAATAGCATCAACCAGAGTACTCTCCAAAATGCAATCACATCTGCATTGACCAGTACCGGTTTAGCTGAAACTTCGGAGCAGTCAAGTCTGACCGTATTTCCCAATCCGGTATCTTCTACCGTCAATCTCAGTTATTCCTTGAACCGTTCGGATTTGATCACCATATCTCTGGTGGATCTTCAGGGAAAAACCATCGCACAATTACTTAATTCCAATCAGGCTGCTGGTAAAAACCACTTTTCCTTCAGTACACACGACATTCCTGATGGATCCTATCTTTTGAAAGTGAGTGCCGGTACGGATGAATTCATCCGTACGATAACGGTACGTCATTGATGTACGTGTAATTCCAAAGCGCTGTTTGCGTTTGTACCAATCAGTACTGATGTGGTTCACGAACCCTTCTTCCAGCGCTCAAGCTTTGGAATGCTACGCGTAGCCAGCCAGGCGATGATGCCGTTGTAACCTGATTTTTTCATTTCAGCAATACAGAAGCGCTGCATTTTTTCTGCAGTGTCTATTTCTGGTGGGGTCAGAAATTCGCCCCGTTCGTAGCACATCGAACAGTACTTCGTACTGATGCTTCCGTCCTTTTCTGTTCCGCCGCCTTGCTTGTCCTTCTTTAGCGGATATCCGCAGCTCTGGCAATAGCTTGAGTGTTTCATGGATGGCCTGGGTTCAGATCAGTCGTTTGAGCAGGGTTGATTTACTCATGGGGTAGATCATGAGCAGGGACAATGCGATGACGAGGATGCACTTGAGCGGAATGGCCAGCAATGCCTGCTCAGGGAACGGCCATGCCTTGTATCTGATCAGGTTGTTCACCACATCCAATACGCCTGCGTGCACGAGGTAAACCCCGAAGGACAGGTGTGCATACCGCGACAACCTATTTTGTTGTAAAGTGAGTTGCTGAACTCCTGCAAAAACAGCCAGTGCGCCTGCTATGACCAGCGGTGTTAGGTAACCGTAGAAATACAGACTGTTGTAGTGGCGGATGGTGTATGCGGTCAGGATAGCAATCAGGCTTCCCGAGAGCAGATAAATACCCAAAAGCACCTTGGTCTTCCATTTCGGTTTAGACGTACTCAAGAGGTATCCGAATAGAAAATAGCCGAGGTAATCCACAAACCAGGTCAGGAAGAATGGTTCGATTTCATGATACGTGTTGTAAGTGGATCGGATCATGCCGACGGCCATGAGCAGGCTGGCGGTTAACCACAGTGTCGAGCGTGTCACCTGACCTGCAAACCGATTTATGAATGGCGCGGTGAGGTAAAGCCC
>JAJTFW010000050.1 GCA_021299095.1 Sphingobacteriales bacterium
GATATAGAAACCCTCAAGCGTGAACTTTCCGCAGTCCCTTCAATGGAAGGTCTGGAACTGAGCAGCCGGGTATCATGTTCCGAAGCCTGGAATTTCAATGAATCGGGAAAGTACCGAGTCGCTCTGCTTGACGAAGGCTTCAAACACAATATCGCCCGTAACCTGGCAAAACGTGACTGCATGGTTCGTGTATTCCCTTACAACACCACCTTTGCGGAAATGCAGCAGTGGCAGCCTGACGGCTACATGTTGAGCAATGGACCAGGAGATCCAAGCGCTATGCCCGAAGCAGTCGCCACAGTCAAATCCATCCTCGAATCAGGAACCCCCACATTCGGCATCTGTCTTGGCCATCAGCTTCTGGCAGAGGCCTGTGGTCTGCGCACCTACAAAATGCATCATGGCCACCGCGGCATTAACCACCCGGTCAAAAACCTGATCAACGACACCTGCGAGATCACCTCGCAAAACCATGGTTTTGCTGTACGTGCCGAAGACATCACCGAATCGAAACTCGTGGAAATCACACACCGGAACCTGAACGACGGAACCATTGAAGGTATCCGACTGCGTTCAAAGCCCGCTTTTTCGGTTCAGTACCACCCCGAGGCGGCGCCCGGCCCACATGATTCGGACTACCTCTTTGATGAATTCGTGGCGCTTGTAAAACAAGCAGCCGAGGTGAGTGAACGTGTGTGAGGCATGACAGCACACAAATCTCCTAAACTGAACGACAAAGATTTCCGCCCGTACACGCGTCCATTCTTCATCCGACGAGCGCTCGCATCTCTCATTTTTCTGATTGCAGTATTTCATTCAGTGGGCTTGCGTGCACAACCGGTTTCGGGCTGTACGGATCCTGTAGCGAACAACTTCAATGCGCTGGCCAATTTGAACGACGGATCCTGCACCTATCCGATTAGTTCAGTTTCCGCCAACTCATCGTGGATTCTGGATACGGCACTGACCGAAATATCGGGTTTGATCCACGACGGCAGCAGGCTGATTGGTCACCGGGATGAAGTTGTGACCCAGCTATACCAGCTAGATACGCTTAGCGGAAACATCGTGCAGGCATACAATTGTGGAAATGTATCCAATTACAACTGGGAGGAAATCGCGCAGGACAGCCAGTATATCTACATCGGTGACGTTGGCAACAACATCAATGGAAACAGGACAGATCTGCGTATTTTCCGTATTTCCAAGTCCGATTTACAAATTGGTAGTCCGATAGCAGACACCATCCGCTTTTCATATTCTACGCAAACAAATTTCACTGCAACCGGAATCAACAATACCGATTTCGACTGTGAGGCTTTCGTAGTCACTTCCGACAGCATTTTCCTTTTCACAAAACGTTGGGTGAGCGGCGGCACCGCTGTGTATGGTATGCCAAAATCGCCGGGGCAACACAGTGCAGCACCACTCGATTCATTCAACACACAGGGATACATCACGGGGGCGACCCATCTCCCGGAGAAGCATTTGATTGTGCTCTGCGGGTACAACTCATTTCTGCAGCCATTCCTTTACCTGCTCTACGATTATACCGGAAGTGATTTTTTCGGCGCAAACAAACGCCGCTTGTCGGTAAACCTCCCATTCCATCAACTTGAAGGTATCGCCTCGGCTGATGGACTTCGTTATTACGCAGCGAATGAGGCATTTTCCAGTTCATTCACCAATGTAGCACAACAATTACATACGCTCGATCTCAACGTGTACCTTAGTCATTACTTAAATCCCATCAGCACCGTACTGCATGATGCTCAGGAACAGCGAATCACCTTGTTCCCCAACCCGACAACCCGCTCACTTTGCTTCGGACAACTTGAACTCAGCCAACTCGCTGACTACCAGATTATGAATAGCTCTGGTATAATGGTAGGTTCAGGCTCCGTTAGCGATTGCATCGAACTTGGTGAATTGACTCCCGGATTGTATTTCATTCGCTTCAACACCGGACAATCCCATCGATTTGTAGTTGAATAAGCTCTCCACACACTACGAACGGCATCAGAACTCATTGAATTGAATAACGTGAACCTATGCACATGAACCGATTGTTTTCACCACATCTGATCTTGATCTGTATCCTAGCTTTCGCACAACCGACCAGGTGCGAAGCATCGGCTTCCAAACCCTATTTCCAACAGGAAGTCCGCTACCGGATAGATGTACAGCTCGATGATTCCCTGCACGCACTCCATGGGAACTGGACCATGACCTACGTGAACAATTCGAACGATGCGCTCAGTGAAATCCGTATGCACATCTGGCCGAATGCTTACAGCAGCAATCAAACCGCTTTGGCCCGTCAACTGCTCAAGGACGGTGATACACAGTTGTATTATTTAAAAAAAGAGATGTCGGCTGGTAAAATTGACTCCCTTGCCTTCAGTACTGAGGGGAGAACGCTTCGCTCGATAACACATCCGCAACATCCGGACATTTGTACCATAATGCTGACTGCCCCGCTTGGGCCCGGAGACAGTGTCACCATCAGCAGTCCTTTCCGGGTGACGATTCCACCGGGGAGCATATCCCGCCTGGGTCACATCGGACAAGCCTACGCCATTACCCAATGGTATCCGAAGCCGGCTGTATACGATCAAGATGGATGGCACGAAATGCCGTATCTGAATCAGGGAGAGTTTTATTCTGAATACGGAAGCTTTGACGTCCGCATCACTGTTCCTGCCAACTATGTGGTCGGTGCTACGGGTGATTTACAGAATCCGGAAGAACAGACCTGGCTGGAGCAAAAGGCGCAGGAGCCGCTTCGGGCTGAAAACGACATGGGCTTTCCGGAGTCGGACAAACGACTCAAAACCCTTCGATTCACCCAACAGAATGTACATGATTTCGCCTGGTTTGCCGATAAGCGGTATCAGGTCAGGAAAGGCGAAGTGGCCTTACCCTACTCCGGTCGAAAGGTGACCACCTGGGCGCTGTTCACACAAAAAGAAGCCAAGTTGTGGGAAAGAGCCATCGAATACATCAATGATGCCGTGTTCAATTATTCCAAGTGGATCGGGGAATACCCATATTCGCAGTGCACTGCGGTAGACGGCACGATATCAGCCGGAGGTGGAATGGAATATCCGAATGTGACCATCATCGGTAGCAGCGGCAGTGCTTTCCCGCTTGAAGTGGTGATAGCGCATGAAGTCGGACACAACTGGTTTTATGGATTGCTGGGATCGAATGAACGGGAACACCCCTGGATGGATGAGGGGATCAACTCGTATTATGAAATGCGTTATGTATTGGAAAAATATCCGCCACATACATTCGGCAACCTGAACGAACTCAGCAGTTCACCCAACACGGCGGCTGCGATGTTGGGACTGAACCGACTCGATTATCGACAAACTTCCCGCTTCAGCTATTTGCTTTCCGGTGCGGCGTTTACCGAACAGGCCATCGGGCTACCGGCCGACCAATTCACTGGTATGAATTACGGTACGGTGGTGTACAAGAAAACAGCTGTGGCCATGGATTACCTAGCGCATGTATTGGGGCAGGATGTGTTTGACTCCTGCATGCACCAGTATTTTAGGTCGTGGGTGTATCGACATCCGGGCCCAAACGATATCCGCACGGTTTTTGAATCCGTATCCGGACGAAATTTGGGGTGGTTCTTCGATGGATTGATTCACGCTGAAGAAGGAAGTGATGCCTGTATTCACCATGTACACTTCGACAAAGACCAGGTCCGCTTTGAGGTGACAGAGAAAGGTCCGGTACCATTACCTGTTGAAGTGACTGCCTACCGTGGTGATTCCGCACTTGCTCGTATGTGGATTGAACCCTGGAAAACCGGATTCAGTATTCCCTGCACGGGATGTGACCGGATTGAACTAGACGCCAATCGACGCAGTTTGGACATTAACCCCAACAACAACAGCAGCCGCTGGACTACACCACACCTTTCGCTCATTCCTGGAATACGTGACCCCAAACGAAATACAGTGGCTATCACGCCCATCATGGGTTGGAATGCGACGGACCGTTGGATGCCGGGCTTGAACATCACCAACATGGGAATTCCGAACCAGCCGATTGAATTCAGCCTGATGCCCTTGTACAGTATAGCCAGTGGCCGAGTCAACGGTACAGCAGGCCTAGAGGGCGTACGACCCGTGAAAGGCCGCTACACGGACAGAATCCGTCGGCAGATTCAATACCGGAGTTTTTCTTTCGCTGAAGAAGCCTACCGATCTGCTGATGGACAAATACAAACCGCTATTCTCTCGTACAGCCGCCTTAACCCGCAACTGATACTCGAATTCCGAAAAGCCGATCCGACAGGCTCAAGGCATTCAGAGTTGAGAATTTCATCAGTACACCTTTGGCAGGATGAAATCAATCGGGATTTCACCTCCAGCAATCAATACGCTGGAAAACCAGCAAGCCGTTACAGCGATTTTTACAGAATGGCATACCGCTTCGATGATAAAAGAGCCATAGACCCCTGGTGGACTGAACTACGCGCAGAGGCCAATCGGCAGTTGCTGAAAACCGAAGGAGAATTCAATTACAGCTATAGTTACCACAAAAAGAAAAGAAGTTTCGACCTCAGATTATACGGGGGGTATGCTTTTATTGATAAAACAGCTGGTGAATATGGCTTCTTCCTCAGTGACCGGAACGCGTCCCGTGGCAGCGTAGATTATGCGTTCGACGACTGGTATTTCGGACGCAGCGCAACCTCTGGAACCTTGTTCAGTCAAATGGCTTTAAGGCAAGGACAATTCAGGCAATACACTCCATTCGGACAGTTCAAACCGTGGATTGTTACGATCAACTTAAGCAGCAGCCTACCGGGCCCATTTGGCTTCCTGAGGGCCTTTGCTGATTTGGGAACCACCGCTGATTTACAAAGCGACTTGAGAAAAGCTTACGACCTGGAACAATCGCTTAGCTACACAGCCGGATTGCAAATAACGCTCGTCAACAAGGCGGTTGCGGTTTATTTCCCACTGATTTTCTCAGAAGAAATGAAGATGTACGAAGACTTCCAATACGACAATCGTCCTGAAATCAGTTCGTTTGACCGGTTCACCCGCCGTATCCGGTTCACCTTCGATTTGAACCGCATGCGCTTATCATCCATTCGGAACAGCGCACTCTAAGCCGTTAATTACCTTTGATCCGCATGCAGGAACTGGCACCGGGAAAATCTGTTTATTTCATCAGTGATTTCCACCTGGGAATTCCGAACCGCCTGAGCAGTCTTGATCGGGAGCGGAAAATTGTGCGCTGGCTGGACACCGTAAAGTCTGATGCGCAGAGTATTTATCTGTTGGGCGATGTATTCGATTACTGGTTCGAATACCGTGAAGCGATCCCAAAAGGATATGTGCGCATTTTGGGTAAGCTCGCTGAACTGAGTGATGCCGGAATAGAACTACACTACTTCACCGGCAACCATGATATGTGGGTTTTTGATTATTTGCCGTCAGAGATCGGATTAACCATCCACCGGAAGCCGATTATAAAAGAATACAACGGGAAGCGTTTTTTCCTCGGGCATGGCGATGGATTAGGTCCGGGAGACCATGGGTATAAATTCATCAAAGCGATTTTTGCAAACCCGTTTTGCCAATGGTTATTCGCCCGACTGCACCCCAACCTCGGCCTCGGCGTGATGCGTTACTTTTCACGAAAAAGCAGGCTGGCGACCGGTACTGAGGATGAAATCTTCAAAGGTGAAGACAAAGAATGGCTGGTTTTGTTCTGCAAGGAGGAATTAAAAAAGGAGCGATACGATTATTTCATTTTCGGACACCGGCATCTGCCCATCGACCTTCAATTGCCGGAAGCGAGTCGGTACATCAACTTGGGTGAATGGTTGCATCACTGCATGTATGCCCGCTTTGACGGAAAAACGTTGCAACTGAATCGCTTCGAAGGCTAAGACTTCTCAGGTCTTTTGCTTCTTCTTTCGTGCAGCAGGGAAAAGCACGTTGTTCAGAATAAGCCTATAACCGGGCGAATTGGGATGCAATGCCAAATCGGTGGGAGGATCACCCACCATGTGCTGATAGTCTTCCGGATCATGCCCTCCGTAAAACGTCCAGGTGCCTTTGCCGAGCTCACCATGAATATACCGGGCTTCATTCGCAGCTTTGTTCTCTCCCATCACCAAGACTTCCGGTTTGACGAGATCCTTTTTGAATGCGGTAGTCTGACCCATGAATCCCTTGATGACCTGCTCATGATTTTGACACAACATGGCAGGAACCGGATCCCATTTCGCCGAAAACTCGAATAGCACGAATACATCTTCATTGCGGGGGACTTTCCGCTGGTTGGTCATATCGATATCCGAAAACTCATACTCAAGTGGATTCTGAACGAGTTTGAAATTTCGGAAGGCAATGGTTTTCCCGAAGTCGAGGCGATTGGAATAGTTGGATGTTGTACCGTCGCCATCGAACACCTTATCGCAGATATCAATTCCTTCTGCGGAAAGCGCAATATCGTAACTGTCGGTGCCTGAACACATGGAAAACAGGAACCCCCCGCCGGCAACAAATTCCTTGATACGTCGCGCAACAGCACCCTTCATATCGGACACCTTCGAAAATCCCAGACGGGCTGCCATGGTCTCATCGCTTCGCACCTGCTCCTGGTACCAGGCTGCATTGTGATACGCAGCATAAAACTTCCCATATTGGCCAGTAAAATCCTCGTGGTGCATGTGTAGCCAATCGTAGAGTGGAAGTTTTCCTATCATCACTTCCTCATCGTAGATTACATCATAGGGGATCTCTGCATAGGTCAATACCAGCGTTACTGCATCATCCCAGGGCAACTTGTCTTTGGGCGAATAGACGGCCATTTTTGGTGGCTTTTCGAGCTTCACCAAATCCATATTCACTTCCGGCCGGGCAATTTCGTCGATGATATTTACAGCCTGTCCATCGGCAATAACCTGAGCTGTCACCCCACGAATCTGGCATTCCTTTTCAATGGCCGGCGCATACTTCACCATAAAGCTACCGCCCCTGTAATTCAACAGCCAATCCACTTCCACCTGGTTGTTTAGGATCCAGTAGGCGATTCCATATGCCTTAATATGATTGGCTTGGGCGCCATCCATCGGGATCAATAGGTAAGAGGCCCGTAGCGGAAGCGCCAACATCAGGAAGACTGAAAGGGAAGCGGCAAACTGTCTGAACATCTTACTGGATTAAACGGATGAACGAAAAAAATGTTGCTGAACGGACAATTTACACTCAGAAAGGAGCCTCGCCTGTTTCCGGCAGAAAATCGTCCATATCGTTCATTTTGGACGAGCGGTTTACACGCGTCGCTTCGGCATTGGGATTCGGAACACCTACACGCGGATTGTACCCGCCTTCAGTCTCATCCACGAAATCGTACGTGCTATCGGGGTCTGTAAACTTGGTGTATTTACCAATGAACTTCAAGGGCACCGTATTGAGCGAGCCGTTCCTGTTTTTTGCGACGATGATTTCGGCCAGATCGCGCGTGCTTTCGTTGTTTTCGGTTTCCTGGAACCCATAGTACTCGGGTCTGTAGATGAACACAACCATATCCGCATCCTGCTCAATCGCTCCGGATTCGCGCAGATCGCTCAACTGCGGCTTCTTCGAATTCGCCTGACGTTCAACGTTTCGGCTAAGCTGTGAAAGGGCAATGATCGGAATATTAAGTTCTTTGGCGATACCCTTCAACGAGCGACTGATATGACTGATTTCCTGTTCACGGTTGCCGTTCTTGTTGTTACGATCCTGCCCGGTCATGAGTTGAAGGTAATCGATGATGATCAACTCGATTTTCTTTTCTGCTGCAAGACGGCGGCATTTGGCTCGCAATTCAAAAATGCTCAGGCCCGGTGTATCGTCGATGTAAATCGGAGCATTGGTCAGTGTGGAAACCTTCACATTGAGCTGCTTCCAATCCTGGTCGTTCAAATTACCCGTTTTCAGTTTCTCGTTGTCGATTTCTGTTTCGGAGGAAACCAGACGATTCACCAATTGAAGTGATGACATTTCAAGACTGAAGAACGCCACCGGCTTACTGAAACCGACAGCAGCATTTCGGGCGAGACTCAACACGAAGGCCGTCTTACCCATACCCGGACGAGCCGCAACAATGATCAGGTCACTGCGTTGCCAGCCCGATGTCAGTCGATCGAGGTTGGTGAATCCGCTGGGAATACCGGTTACGCCACCCTTCTGGTTTGCGGCATTGTTCACTTCATCAATGGCGCGCTTCACCAGTCCAGACATTGACTCGTATTTGCGTCGGATGTTGCTTTCGGCGATTCCAAACAGCTCGCGTTCAGCCGTATCCAATAGGTCGAGTACATCGGAAGTGTCTTCATATGCATTCCGGATGGTTTCGGCAGAAATTCGGATCAACTCGCGCTGGATGAACTTTTGAAGCACGATACGTGCGTGGTATTCGATGTTGGCTGAAGAGGCCACCCGGTTCGTCAGCTGGGAAATATAAAGCGGACCACCGGCAAGTTCAAGTGTCCCGTTTTTCCGTAGCTGCTGCGTAACGGTTAGAATATCGATTGGCTGCGTATTGTTGAAGAGCTGCTGAACGGCTTCAAAAATCTTTCCGTTCGATTCCCGGTAAAACGCTTCCGGGCGAAGGATATCGATGACCTCGGCTACGGCATTGCGGTCGAGCATCAATGCACCGAGCACGGCCTCCTCGATATCAACCGCCTGAGGGGGCAGTTTACCCGGGAGGTTTTCGGGAGTAGGCAAAATTGCCTGCAGCGGCTTTTTACGGATGGTTTTTTCGGTACTCATTAGCCCAAATGTAAACGCTTGTACATGCCCTGCGTTGGCCACTTGTTAACAATGGAACCAAAAGACGCAGTTTCAATGAGATTAGTTATCAAACAGAAACGCCGGCCAAAGGGACCGGCGCTCCTGTTCATATCGAAGCTTCTAAGGTTCCTGAATCACCCCCATACCGCAAAACTTGGCAATACGCTGGTTGACCCGCTCTTTGGGGTCCATGGGAAGTAGTGCATTCAGGGTTTTCACGATTTCCTGGCGCACGGTCGCAAACATCTCGCCTGGATTGGAATGTGCTCCGCCGACGGGCTCGGGAATGATTCCGTCAATCAGGTGCAGTTGTTGCATATCGTTAGCGGTCAACTTAAGTGCTTCGGCAGCCCGCTCTTTGTTATCCCAATTTCGCCAGAGGATACTGGAACAGGATTCGGGTGAAATGACGGAATACCAGGTGTTTTCGAGCATGAAAACCCGGTCGCCGATACCGATTCCCAATGCACCGCCTGAGGCGCCCTCACCGATGATGATGCAAATGACCGGAACTTTCAGGATCGACATCTCATACAGGTTACGGGCAATTGCTTCGCCCTGCCCCCTTTCCTCGGCTTCAAGCCCTGGAAACGCACCGGGTGTATCGATTAAGGTGACAATCGGTTTATTGAATTTCTCAGCAAGCTTGAAAAGCCGCAAAGCCTTGCGGTATCCTTCCGGATTGGGCATACCGAAATTCCGAAATTGACGCTGCTTGGTCGTATTGCCTTTTTGCTGACCGACAAACATGATGGTCTGCCCATCGATCTTCCCGAAGCCGCCGATCATCGCTTTATCATCACGAACCTGACGGTCGCCGAAAAACTCAGCGAAATCGCCTTGGGTCATGGCCTGAATGTAGTCGAGTGCGTAGGGGCGCTCGGGATGTCGCGAGAGTTGAACCCGTTGCCAGGGCGTAAGGTTCGTGTACAATTCATGACGTGTTTTCTCGATTTTACTTTCGAGGTCACGAATCAGGTCATCGACATTCACTTTACCTTTGTCTGCAATCTGCCGCGCTTTATCCAGTTGCTCCTGCAACTCTTCCAGGGGCTTTTCAAATTCCAACAGGGTACCGCTCATGGAGATTGTTTGAGCCACAAAGATAAGAAAATCGCATCCTCGCGTCACGCCACTAACCCTCTGAGAACAGGCCGATTATGATCGTATTCCCCCACGCCAAGGTAAATTTGGGGCTCCATGTAATCAGCAAACGGGGAGATGGATTCCACGAACTTGAAACGGTGTTTTACCCGGTGCCTTGGTGTGATGCCCTGGAAATCGTGCCCTCGAAGAACAATAAAACTGAATTTTCATCGAGCGGCCTACCCATTCCATTGTCCAGCGGCGGCAATCTGGTGATGCGTGCTGTGGATGAATTGCGCAAGCGATTTACACTTCCCGAACTTGAAATTCACCTGCACAAAGTGATTCCCATGGGTGCCGGTCTGGGAGGAGGTTCATCCGATGCGGCGTTCACCTTGAGATTACTCAATGATTCCTTCGGCTTAGGACTTGACAGTTACGAACTTGGATGTATCGCCGCACAACGTGGAAGCGATTGTGCATTTTTCGCAACGGATGTCCCTATGCTGGCAAGTGGTCGCGGAGAAGTGCTTAAGCCCATCCAGGTTCCATTAGATGGTTGGTTTATGGTACTGGTGATGCCACCCGTTTCAGTAGGCACAGCGGAAGCCTACAGTTGGATTAAGCCCCAAAAGCCATCTCAGGATCTGGAGTCGTTAATCGCCAAGGGTCCGGAGGCCTGGAAAGGCAAACTCAGCAACGACTTCGAAAACCCGGTGTGTGAACGTTATCCGATCATCGCACAAATTCGTGAGCAACTTTACGAGCTCGGCGCGGTTTACGCAGCCATGTCGGGGTCGGGAGCGGCGGTATTTGGATTGTTCAGTAAAGCGTTCGAATTACCTCCTGCGCTGAAACAACAACCGCACTGGTGCGGAATCCTCACGAGCAAGTTATAAGCACAGGATTGTTGTGTTTTATTATATGACCCTTACAGGCTTTTAATTGGGGCCTCCGGCCCCGCCCCTACTCAAAAATATAATTCAACCTTTCAACAGTCGGTGAAAAAACGTTTGCATTCGTTTTAATTCGAATGATTTATGGAAAGCTGCATTTCGTTTCTGTAAATGATCAAGCGTGTGCTTGGGGCCTCCGGCCCCGCCCCTACTCAAAAATATAATTCAACCTTTCAACAGTCGGTGAAAAAAACGTTTGCTTTCGTTTTAATTCAAATGATTTATGGAAAGCTGCATTTCGTTTCTGTAAATGATCAAGCGTGTGCTTGAGGCCTCCGGCCCCGCCCCTACTCAAAAATATAATTCAACCTTTCAACAGTCGGTGAAAAAACGTGTGTATTCGTATATCACCGTTTGAGTAAAGTCCGGTGTTTTACGCAAACTCATAACAACAGCTGGAATCTTGGGACCTCCGGCCCCGCCCCTACTCAAAAATATAACTCCATTTTTCATCAGCCGATGAAAAAACGTTTGCATTCGTTTTAATTCGAATGATTTATGGAGAGCTGCATTTCGTTTTCGTAAAAGATCAAGCGTGTGCTTGGGGCCTCCGGCCCCGCCCCTTCTCAAAAATATAATTCAACCTTTCAACAGCC
>JAJTFW010000011.1 GCA_021299095.1 Sphingobacteriales bacterium
CACGCCATCCGTGGCGAAGAATGGCTTCCCTCGGCACCCGCACACATCCTCATTTACCGCTATTTAGGTATTGCACAACCGCACTACGCCCACCTTCCGCTTCTGCTCAAGCCCGAGGGCAACGGCAAACTGAGCAAGCGTGACGGCGACCGCCTCGGATTCCCGGTCTTTCCACTCGAGTGGAAAGATCCCGCCACCGGCGAAGTTTCTTCCGGATACCGCGAGAAAGGCTATTACCCCGAAGCTTTTGTGAACATGCTGGCCCTTCTGGGCTGGAACGACGGTACCGAGCAGGAGCTGTTCAGCATGGATGAACTCATTGCGCGCTTCGATTTCGACCGGGTGCACAAAGCAGGTGCCCGCTTCGATCCCGAAAAAGTCAAATGGTACAACGAGCAATGGTTGCGCAGGCAGAGCGATGAAACACTGGCTGCGAACTTCAGTAATCAATTGGCGCAGCGCTATGGAGAAAACGATCAACGCGCCTCCATCGCTTTTGCAAGCGGAGCAGTCCATCTGTTGAAAGAACGCGTGCAGTTCGAACACGAATTGTACCCGACCGGAGCCTACCTCTTCGAGCAGCCACTTACCTACGATGAAAAAGTGGTTTCTAAACGCTGGACACCCACGGCATCCACTTTCGTACAGGCATACCGTGATACACTGAGCGCTCACGGCGACTGGAAAGCCGAGCCGCTTAAAGCTGGCTTCGAATCACTTGCTACGGCACAGGGCATCAAGCCGGGTGAAGTCCTGCAGCTGTTCCGGGTTGTGGTTAGCGGACAAGGCAGCGGCGTCGACCTCTTCGGCATGGTTGAGCTCCTGGGCCGTGATGAAGTGCTGGCCCGCATCGACCGTGCACTGCAAACCCTGCCGGCACACACGCCATAAAACGCGTCCATTCCATTACCCCATACATCCCAACACCATGAGTACCGAGAAGGGCCCCAATTTTCTGGAAGAAATCATTGCAGAAGACGTGAAGAACGGCAAACACGGCGGCCGTGTGCTGACGCGCTTCCCTCCTGAACCCAACGGGTATCTGCACATCGGACACAGCAAATCCATTTGTGTCAACTTCGGACTGGCTGCCCACTTCGGCGGAAAGACCAACCTGCGCTTCGACGATACCAATCCGGAGAAGGAAGAAACCGAATACGTTGAGAGCATCAAGACCGATATCCGCTGGCTGGGGTTCACTTGGGCCAATGAATTTTACGCTTCCGATTACTTTCCACAGTTGTTCGCGTTTGCCGTGAAGCTGATTGAGCAGGGACTGGCTTATGTGGACGATAGCAGTCCCGAGGAAATCGCCTCCATGAAAGGCACACCCACCGAACCCGGCAAGGACAGCCCCTTTCGTGCACGCAGTGTAGAAGAGAACCTCGACTTGTTCACGCGAATGAAGAACGGGGAGTTCCGCGATGGTGAGAAAGTGCTACGCGCCCGCATCGACATGGCTTCGCCCAACATGCACTTTCGCGATCCCATCCTGTACCGCATCAAGCATACCGCGCATCACCGCACCGGAAATCATTGGTGTATTTACCCTATGTACGATTTCGCGCACGGACAAAGTGATGCGATCGAGCAAATCACACATTCCATTTGCACACTCGAGTTCGAAGTGCACCGACCGCTGTACGAATGGTTCATCGAAAAACTCGGACTTTACACGAGCCGTCAATATGAATTTGCCCGCCTCAACCTGAACTACACCGTGATGAGCAAGCGCAAACTGCTGCAATTGGTGCAGGAGAAGCATGTGTCGGGCTGGGACGATCCACGTATGCCCACCATCAGCGGACTGCGTCGGCGGGGATACACACCCGAGAGCGTCCGCAATTTTGCGGAACGTGTGGGTGTTGCCCGCCGCGAGAACATCATTGATGTGGGTCTGCTCGAGTTCTGCGTACGCGAAGACCTCAACCGCCGTGCTACGCGCGCCATGGTGGTGCTTGATCCCCTCAAGCTCATCATCGAGAACCTGCCCGAAGGCCATGTGGAACACCTCCCCACCGAAAACAATCCGGAGGCCGAAGAGAAGACCACGCGTGAAATCCCCTTCGGCCGCGAGCTCTGGATTGAGCGTGATGATTTCATGGAGGTGCCCGAGAAGAAGTATTTCCGTCTGGCGCCCGGAAAAATGGTGCGCCTGAAAAGCGCCTACATTGTTGAGTGCACGGGATTTGAAAAAGATGCCAGCGGACACATTACGGCTGTGCTTGCCCGTTATATTCCCGAAAGCAAAAGCGGACACGACAACAGCGGACTCCAGGTGAAAGGGGTGATCCACTGGGTGCATGCTCCATCGGCCGTCCCCTGCGAGGTGCGATTGTACGACCGACTCTTCCGCGTGGAGGATCCCTCATCCGAAGCCGGTGACTTCAAAGACTACATCAACCCCGACAGCCTCACGGTGGTGAAGGGTGCCATGGCCGAGCCCTGCCTCAATGCAGCAAAGCCTGGTGAGCATTTCCAGTTCATGCGCAAGGGCTATTTCGTACCCGATGCCGACAGCAGTGCCGGACATCCGGTCTTCAACCGCACCGTTACACTCAAGGACGGTTGGGGCAAGCAGAAAGAGAACTAGAACACAGTTGAGGTGAAGAAACTATTTTTTATTCCGCATGTACTGTTTTTTATCAGCATCACTTTTCTTGTGACTGCCTGTAAAAAGGACGAAGAAGCGGAAGGCATTGACAAGGAGCTGCTGGACCTGGCCTCCAGTACCTCCGGATTCACCTGGTACAAGAACAGCGCTTCATTTCTTCCGAAGAGCAGTGCCAGTGCCCATCCGTTTTCCTATCTGCGCACCCGTTACAATGCAATCGCATCCGCCGCACTGGATTCAAACGGCAAGGTCATCGACAGCACACTCTTCCCGGAAGGATCACTGGTCGTGAAGGAACTCAGCAACAGCATCGGCGGTCTCGATCGCTATGCCATCCTGCTGAAGCGGACCGGAAGTCCCCATGCGGATTCCAAAGGCTGGGTGTGGGGTTATATCAACAAGGATAAATCGGTAGCTGAGCCTGCATCCAAGAAAGGGGCTTCGTGCAGCGGATGCCACGCGCAGACTGGTAACATCGACTACATGTTGATGAACATTGCGCATCCCTGATGCAAGCGTTCTGCCCTCAGCCTTCGATACTAAAAACCGCCTCACCCAATTGACCGTTCACCGGCGGGTTGTATTTTGTGATTTCAACCCGGCAGGATTGAACCCGTGGAAAGCGATCCTTCATGCGGTTCAAGATGCGTCCGGCAACATGCTCGATGAGCTTGGACGCGACAGCCATTTCTTCGCGAACGATGCGATGCACTTCTACGTAATCGACCGTTTGCGACAAGTCGTCATTGACAATCGCTCCGTAAAAATCACCGCTGAACACCACATCAACTGAAAAGCGGGAACCGATCACGCTTTCTTCTTTCAAACAACCGTGAAAAGAATGGCATTCGATGCGCCGGATGGCCAAATGTTGCATATTGCAAAGGTAAACGGTTGATGAATACTTTTTATACAAATGTACTCATTGACAATACCCTTACTTAAACGCAACGAGCGCAGCGGCAAGCAACGGCGCAGAGCTTTTTGAAGATTGAATTAAAGTTATATTGAAGGGATTGATTTCTCCGCCGCGTCCGTGGCCGATTCGTTGCGATCGCCGCGTTTAAATAGTAATCTCAATTTGGAAATCAAGTACTATACAGAGGCAAAGGTTTTACTTGTTGTTCTTATTCAAGAAACTGAACCGAATCATCCTAAACATAAATTTGATAGGCTGGTATTTATTATAATGAAGAGACTAACAAGTCCGGGCTACAATCTTACCGATTTCCTATATTCGATTAAGCCAATGAACAGAGTTCTCTATACCATTCTCCTAAGCCCCTTCATTTTCTTAAGCACCATCGCTCGGGAAACCAAAGCCATAACCCTCCATTTGCAATCACCAGGAGAAAAAATCCACTTCTCCATCTCCCTGCAGCAGGAACGCATCAGCTGGAAAGTACTCAAACAAGACAGCCTTCTGCTGGAAGGAATGGATCCCGGCTTTGTCTTAAACGCCAACGATTCGCTGTATCACTACCGACTGCTTTCCTGGCAAGCTGCACCTCAAGCTCGAAGACACTGAAAGGCATCATCCGCTCCTATTGGAGTTCCGGCTGTACGACACAGGACTTGCGTATCGTATGCGGCTCGATGGTTCGGAACGCGAGCCTGTACAGATTGCGTCCGAGTTGGGACAGTTCCAATTCACGCAAGCCCAAACCGCACACTGGTGCTGGGCCGATTACCATACGCTCGAAAAAACCTATCAACACACTCCCCTCGACTCGGCCATTCATGCGGCAGCGCCCTTCACGGTAGAGGATTCGTTGGGCCGATGCATCGCTTTGTACGAAGCCGCCTTGATGGATTATCCCATGGTGTCGTGGAAAAAGCATACGCCCGAATCGCAATCCTATCGCGTTGAACTTTGCCCGGGTGCGGATGGATTTGCCGTGAAGAAAGCTTTTCCAGTACAGACGCCATGGCGAGTGATTGAAGTATCGGACAACGCAGCGCGTTTGATGGAATCGCAGCTGGTCCTCAACCTGAATGCGCCAGCGGAAACACGCGATTGGTCCTGGGTAAAGCCTATCCGTTATATCGGCTTGTGGTGGGAGATGCACCTGGGATTGTCCGAATGGAAATCGGATGCAGGCCGGCACGGGGCGACAACAGCGCGTGTTAAGCAATACATCGACTTCGCTGCGGCAAACGGAATTGAAGGCGTACTTATAGAACGCTGGAATACAGGCTGGGAAAAATGGGGAAAGAAAGATGCTTTTGATTTTACCACGGCCACAACAGATCTCGATATTCAGGAAGTTGTCCGCTATGCCCGAGAAAAGGGTGTGGAGATCATTGGCCACCACGAGACGGGCGGTGATGTGATTGCGTATGAGCAGCGCATCGACAGTGCTTTCGCGTTTTATAACCGTATGGGTATCCGTTATGTGAAGACGGGTTATGCGGGACCTGTGAATCCGCCTACGGAACCACACCACGGACAATACATGGTGAATCACTTCAACAGGGTGATGGAAACCGCAGCGCGGTATCGAATCATGCTTGATGTGCACGAGTCCTCCATTCCATCCGGACTCAGCCGCACCTGGCCCAACCTCATGACCTTTGAGGCTGTACGCGGTATGGAGTGGAATGCCTGGAGCGAGGGGAATAGCCCCGACCATGCCTGCACGCTTCCGTTCACACGCGGATTGGCCGGACCGATGGACTACACGCCGGGAGTATTTGATATCGGCATGACACACCGTGAAGCGGAACGAGTAACCTGGAATGGAAAAGGCAGAGGGCAGACAGCAGTACATAGCACGCTGGTACACCAGATGGCTCTGCCGGTGGTGTTGTATAGCCCGATGCAGATGTTCGCCGACCTACCCGAAAATTATGCGCTACATCCTGAAGCCTTTGAACTCATGCGAACAATTCCCGCCACCTGGGATGATATCCGTGTGTTGCATGCAGAGATCGGGAAGTGTATTGTTGTTGCCCGTCGACATGGGGACGATTGGTTTCTTGCAGCGATAGCCGCCGAAGAAAAAAAGTTGATGTTTAATATACCGATCTATTTTTTCGCCAAAGGGGAAGAGCTGAATGCTGTGGTCTGCGAAGATGCATCGGACGCAGATGCTGAAAAAAATCCGATGGCGTATATCATCCGGCGTGGCAAGGTGAATCCTCAAAGCCTAATCAACCTGAACTTAATCGGTGGTGGTGGCGCGCTCTATCGCTTCAGTCCCGATAAACAGCCTCGATAAAACCGCATCATGCGGACCTGCGCTGCAGGTGCAGAAAGGCAATGGCCTGTCGGTTGAATGCATCGGGCTGCTCGATGTTGACTACATGGCCGCAGCGAGGGATGACAAACAGCGTTGAAGACTGATGATCCCTGACAAGACGTTCGATAGTCGGGAGGAACATGTGGTCTTCTTCGCCCATGATATAGAGCGTAGGGATGCCGCTGTCGCGGAAACGGAACAAGGCCAACAGCGGATTGAGTTGTGCGGCAAGCCTAAACCAGCGCTTGAATTCCTGCTGGTATAGTTTTTTCGCTTCACGAATGAAAAGATTTCTCGATTCGCGGTGGTTGCTTCGCGGCATGATGATGAATGCGAACAGGCGATACAGCAACATGTACGGAATCAGCGATTGCAGCCCCTGACCCACACGCAGCAAAACCTGTCCACGCAGATTGAGCTTCATGACAGCCCCTCCCATAATCAGACTTTGGGTGCGGTCGGGATAACGCTCGCAGAGGTCGCGGATGATGATGGTGCCCAGCGAAATACCGATAAAGTGCGACCGGGCGATTCCCAAATGATTCAGCACATCCATCACTTCATCGCCGATTTCATGGAAGGTGTAATTCGGATGGGCATTGCTTCCAATCCGTTTTGAACCGCCGTGTCCGCGCAGATCGACCAGCAGCAGGTTGAAATGCTTCCTGAAATCGCGCAGTTGCTTGAACCAGATAGTGCTACTCCCACCGGCCCCATGGACAAAAGTCACCCATTCCGCATTGGGATGAATGATGTGGGTAGTGTGGTGTAGCATAATCCCGAAAGATACGAAATGCAGAGCGAACGCTCCCTTCGGTACCTTTACGCTCACCATGAATCAACTGATCATTAAGCACATCACCCTGTTGGTGCGTGACTACGACGAAGCCATTGCTTTTTTCTGTGAAACGCTGGGATTCGACCTTCAGGAAGACACACCGCAAGAAGAGCAGAAACGCCGTGTGGTGGTCGCCCCTCGCGGCTCTGAATGTTCGCTCATTCTGGCGAAAGCGAGTACAGTGGAGCAACAAGCCCTTATCGGAAAACAATGCGGCGGACGCGTGTTCCTATACCTACACACCGATGATCTCGATCGTGAAGCGCTACGTTTGAAAGAGCAGGGCGTACGAATCGTTCGCGAACCCACTACAGCAGCCTTCGGTCGTGCCCTGGTGTTTGAAGACCTGTATGGGAACCGCTGGGATTTGGTTGAACCGGCTTCGGTCTGATCAGCTTCCGAAATCGAAAGAGATCTGTGCCCAACCGGCATGTACGGCATAGGCCATGAATGCGGCGAACAGGAGGATACCGATACTCAGCAGCATCAACATATCCTTGTAGAACTTGCGGAAGTAAATGTTGTCCATCATCTCATCGACGTTGCCGAACAGGTGCTGCAGACGCGAAAAGGCGCTGTCACCTTTCACGATGTAGTCGTAAGCACCATGTTTCATGCAGTCGACCGAAACCGAGATCTTATCCTGGCTACTCAGCATAATGACTTGTGTGAGCGGTAGCGCCTCCCGTATTTTTTTGAGAATCTCAATCCCGTTGCTTGCTGTAGAATCGCTGCTGTCGAGGTTGTAATCCAGGATGACCAATTCCGGTTTGAGATGCAATTGATGAAGGGCTTCTTCTCCGCTTCCGAATCCGTGCACATCAAGCGTGAATTTATCCTTAAGATAATCGAGCATGAGCTGGCGCTGCAGGGGCTCATCCTCGATCAGAAAAACGGTGCGGGCACGCTTGGGATTGATAGGAACTTCGTAAGGGAAGAGATGTGACATAGCCGAATATTAAAGGCTAAAGGTAGTGTGTAGAAGCATACCCGGTCAAAGATGTATCTTCGATACCTCAAGAACACACATGCGCATCATACGACGCTACCGCAGCGTGCACAGCGGCTGGCTCGAAATCCTGGAGGAGGATGGTGAACGCGTTTTGGATACGGAAAAAGCCAACTACTCCTATGGCTTGTTGCAGGAGATATTGGAAGCGGGTATTCGTACTGCCGGACTTGAGGGGGTAAAGAACATCCTGCTTTTGGGATTGGGAGGTGGGAGTTTGATTCACAGTCTTCGTGCACGATTTACGTATCGGGGACCGATAACGGCTGTCGAAATCGATCCGGTGATAATTCAGGTTGCGCGTGAAGAATTCGGACTTTCCACCGACCGAAAACTAAAGGTGGTGGAGGATGATGCCGAACACTTCATGGAGGTTCATGCCACACGGTATGGCCTCATCGTTGTCGATTTGTTCATTCACACGGAAGTCCCGATGGTCTTTACCGATTTCCCTTTTTGGAACAACTTACACCGATTAATTCTTCCGGGCGGAAAAATCATCTTCAATGCGGCTGTCGGACGTGGCTCTTCGCAGCGCTTGCGGGTATTGAAGGAAATGATGTCTGACCATTTCCGGTTCCAGACCCTCGAAGGAGTGGGTGGAGCCAATACCTTGCTGATAGCCAAGCGCAGATGAAGAACCTATTTCGATATTCACTTCTGCTTGCGTTTCTGGTGCAGGGAATCACACTCTGCGCCCAGGACATCCGCTTTGAAGCATATTGGGGGATCAATCCACTACACCGCGACAGCCTGACGGATGAGGGATGGCGCATCACCGATTTACGCAGCTATATCAGTGATTTGAACATAAGTACGTCAACAGATAGCGTATGGCATGATCCTGTACCTGCTTACCTCATCGACTGGCTCGACACAACCCGGAACCGGATTCAAATACCAGTGATGGTAAACGATACAACGACACGCTTATGCTTCACGATTGGCCTTGACAGTGCCCTGAATTGTAGTGGGATTCAGCGCGGTGTTCTGGATCCGGTTAACGGAATGTATTGGACCTGGCAGAGCGGATTCATTCACTTGCGCCTGGAGGCTGTCAGTCCGCAAGGCAAGGCAGTTGAATTACACCTGGGCGGTTACCGGTATCCCCATGCAGCCATCCAGTCGACGTGTTTCTCATTCTCGCGGTTGAAAAAAACCATATGCGTTCGAATGAATGTGCAGGCGCTGATCGATTACATGCAAGAAAAGGGAATCGATCACATCATGTCGCCCGGCCAGGCAGCGAAGGCTGGAATCGAAAAAGCGGCCACCGTACTGGCTGTGGAGGAGTATCCATGAAAACAACCGGATTCCTTCTAGTGACATTGCTGTTTCCGCTGTTGCTCGCCCTGCAATACGGCGAAAAACCGCAGCAGATTCCGCAGGGTTGGCCCCGGCCACTGGTTGATCTCAGCCGCATGGATCCGGATGAAATTCAACTCGGGCGTCTGCTCTTTTACGATCCCATCCTATCCCGCGACAGCAGCATCTCCTGCGCATCGTGTCATTCGCCGTATAATGCCTTTGCCCACAGCGACCATGCGCTCAGCCACGGCATCGGCGACAGTATCGGCTTCCGGAATGCTCCGGCCCTGCAGCTGTTGGCCTGGCAAAACCGCTTCATGTGGGATGGCCGATTTTCCTCGTTGAAAGAGCAAGTCCTTTTTCCCATTACACATTCCGGCGAGATGGGCGAGGATACCACACACCTGCTTCTTAAACTAAACAGAAGCGGCCGCTATGCGCAGGCCGGCATGAAAGCCTTCAGTGATTCACAGCTGACTATCCAGCGGATGCAACAGTCCATCACCCAATTCCTGCTCACGCTGGTTCCGCACGAAAGCCGATACGATAGTGTGATGCGCAGGCAACAGACCTTCTCCGAACAGGAGCAACAGGGATATTCCCTGTTTCGCCAGCACTGTAACAGCTGCCATACCGAACCACTTTTTTCCGATTTCAGTTTTGAGCAGAACGGACTTACACCCGATTCCCTATTGCAAGACAAAGGAAGGATGTCCATCACCACTAAAACCGAAGACCTCTTACGCTTCAAAGTCCCTTCCCTCCGAAATCTCAGTTATTCAGCTCCGTATATGCACGACGGGCGGTTTCGTTCCCTGCGCCAGGTATTGGCACATTACACCCAGGTTGCCGGAGTGGAAGGCCTCCGGGGTGGAAGACTCGGGAAGCCTATTGTATTGAGCGAACGCGAACAGACCGATTTGCTGGCCTTTTTACTCACGCTCGACGACCGGAAGTTCATCTTCGATCCGAAACATGGCTTTCCGGCCGAACTTGTCGATTAAACCAAACCGTGTTCCCGCCATCTTACATCCGTGAAAATCCGAAACATCCTCCTCCCACTCGTATTCCTCAGCACACTCGTAAACGCTCAGGGTCCTGAAGTTAATGCCTGGTTATTGAATACCACAGGCGCGACAGCAAGCCACTACGTAATCGGCAACAGTGTTGCGATACAGGATCCCGATTCGGCCAATGTGCAACGCGTGTATTATTCGGCGAACTGGGTATACGTATGCACCAAAGGGCTTCCCGCATATCCTACCGGCCCTTTTCTGGACGGGAATCCATCACTCGCCACCAACCAGAACGCCATCTTCAAAATCTCCCGCCTCCCTGTTCAGAATACCGGAACTCCCACAAATACCAGCGGAGGCAACATTGGTATCTTCGTGAATGGAGTAGCCTTATTCGACTACCGCGATGGAGTCGCCTGGAATCCATCCACCAATTCCCTGTGCGGAGGTCCGGGAAATCCGCCTTGTCCCGGCGGAATGGGAGCCACCATGGACTGGAACCGCGATGCCATCCGCGCCGAGCGTGCCGGATTCCATTGCTCCAAAGGGCATCCGGCCATGGGGAATTATCACCACCACCAGAATCCCAGCGCATTCAAACTCGATCTTAGTGTCATATCTACCATTTGCAACCTGTATGACGCCGATGGTTTGTATTCGATTGACAGCACGCAGCATTCCCCACTGATCGGATATGCCTACGACGGATTTCCGATTTATGGTGCTTATGCCTGGGAGGGAACAACAGGAGCTGGACCGGTAGTGCGCATTAAATCGGGGTATCGCCTGCGTAATATCACCGTACGAAACACCTCGCCCACGGGAGCCAGCGTGACTTCGGGTCCGAATGTGAGTGCCCAATATCCCCTTGGTTATTTCCGTGAAGACTACGAATACATTGCTCCTCAGCCCGGACAAACCGATGTACTCGACATCCACAACGGTCGGTTCTGTTTCACCCCTGAATACCCGAATGGAACCTATGCGTATTTCTGTACGGTTGATTCCAACTGGAATTCAGCCTATCCCTATGTCGTAGGCCCAAGCTTTTACGGAACACGGACCGCATCGAAGGTCACCTCCATCACCGAACCGGTTACGCAATACATCCCGGCCACAACGGGGTTGACAAGTGCAACACCACAGGCCGATGTAGTGGTTTTCCCCAATCCCGGACACGATTACATTGCCGTGCAACTCAAAGGACTTGTGCATGAATCAACAGAAATCGCTTTATACGATCTCAGTGGCAAATTACAGCGCAGCAGCCAGGTTCTCCCAGGCAGTACTGTCGCGTTCCTTGATGTGCGTACCCTGTATTCCGGAACCTATCTGCTGCGTATCATGACCAATGAAGATCAGCAGGTTCGCATGATCCAGGTCATGCATTGAGTCCTGACCGCAGGCCTTTCTCTGCTACCTTTGGCTGCAGATGACGGCCAAAAAATCAATTACCGACGACAGTGCTTCACTCCGCAGGCTTGTGCTGGAGATTTTCCGCGAGCACGAATATGCCGCCTACAACCACAAACAGGTTGCAAAGAAACTCAGGCAGGAGCCTTTTTTCACCACGGCAGAATCCTTTCTGGAGCGCTTTAGCGACCAGCAACTGAAGGATGCGCTGATTGCAACCCTCGAGCACCTGACACAAGAGGAGGAGTTGCAGGAAACCGACCGTGGCAAGTACAAACTCTGGCCGCAGTCGCGCTTAGTCGAAGGCCGCATCGACATAGCCTCTAACGGAAACGCATATGTGATGAATGAGGATTTCGAAGAAGACATCTTCATTGATCGCAACAACCTTCTCAATGCGCTCAACGGCGATCTTGTAAAGGTGAATCTGTTCGCCGTGCGACCGGGAAAGCGTCCGCAGGGGGAAGTGATTGAGATCATCGAGCGCGCGCGTACCGAATTTGTCGGTACCGTGCAGGTCAGTAAGGGTTTCGCCTTCTTATCATCGGGACACATGCGCAACGGCATTGACCTGTTCATTCCGCTCGATGCGCTCAACGGAGCCAAGCACGGCGAGAAAGCGGTGGCCCGGATTACCCACTGGCCCGAAGATGCCGCCAATCCACAGGGAGAGATCGTGCGTGTGCTGGGGATGCCCGGAGATAACGATGTCGAAATGGATGCCATCCTGGTCGAATATGGTTTTCCGCTGTCTTTTCCGGAAAACGTAGAGGCAGAAGCTGAAGCCGTACCGTATCGGATTCCCCGCAAGGAAATCGACAATCGTCGGGATTTTCGCAGCATCACCACATTCACCATCGACCCGGTGGACGCCAAGGATTTCGACGATGCCCTGTCTGTCCGTTTTCTGGAGAATGGCCATTTGGAGGTGGGGATACACATCGCCGATGTAAGTCATTATGTGCAGCCCGGAAGTGCCATGGACGATGAGGCTTTCGATCGCGCTACATCGGTGTATCTGGTCGATCGGGTTATCCCCATGCTTCCCGAAAAACTCAGTAATCTGGTTTGCTCGCTCCGCCCCGGTGAAGACAAGTTGTGTTTTTCGGCGGTGTTTGAATTGGATCAACACGGACAAGTACTCAACGAATGGTTCGGTCGTACCATCATCCACTCCGACCGCAGGTTTACCTACGAAGAAGCCCAGGAGGTGATCGAACGTGGTGAGGGTGATTTGTGCGAGGAGGTGCTGACTTTGCACCGTATCGCGCAGAAACTCCGGTCCAAACGATTCGCCGATGGAGCCATCACCTTCGATCGCGTAGAGGTACGATTCAGGCTCGACGAGCGCTCACATCCGGTGGATGTGTATCTCAAAGAGAACAAGGATAGCAACAAACTCATCGAGGAATTCATGTTGCTGGCCAACCGCCGTGTGGCCGAATCCATCGGACGGAAATTGTCATCGGAGAAAAACCGTGAATTCCCGTTTGTGTATCGTGTTCACGATACACCGGTGAGCGACAAGCTTGAGTCCTTCGCTTTATTCGCCGGTCGTTTCGGCCACAAGGTGAACACGCGTAACGAAAAGGACCTTGCCCACTCACTCAACCGGCTCATGCATGATATCAAAGGAAAGCGTGAGCAGAATGTACTGGAGCAATTGGCCATCCGTACCATGGCAAAGGCCATCTACACCACCGATAACATAGGACACTACGGCCTTGCCTTCGATTATTACACGCATTTCACTTCACCCATCCGCCGCTATCCCGATGTGGTGGTCCATCGCTTACTGGCGCATTACCTTGAGGGTGGTGCTCCTGCAGATGCCGATGAAATCGAAGAAGCCTGCGAACACAGTACGCAGATGGAAATCAAGGCAAGCGAAGCGGAGCGCGCCTCTGTAAAATTCAAACAGGTGCAATACCTCCTCGACCGCAAGGACGAAGTGTTCACCGGCATGATTTCAGGCGTGACGGAATGGGGCCTTTATGTAGAGATCCCTGAAAACAAGTGTGAAGGGCTGGTGCGTGTACGCGATCTCACCGACGATTTTTACTCGCTCAACGAGGAGGAGTACAGCCTGGTCGGTCACCGCACACACAAAACGTATCGCCTGGGTGACATGGTGCGCGTCCGGCTTAAATCGGCTGATCTGGTCAAGAAGCAGATTGATTTCCTGTTGGAGGAAATGCCACTCGTGAGCCGAAAAACAGCCACCGCCCAACGGAGCAAAGGTGGATTCCGCAGTAAACCCGGCGGACGCAGACGCTGACGGAAATCAGTTGGTCGTAAAAGGCACATCACTACCGGTTTCAGAAAGCCTCGGTTCATTTGTTGTGTAAATCAACATGAACCACTATGAAAGCGATTGCCCACCTCCTTTTACTCATTCCACTTTTTTTCGGCACCGGTTGCGCCTCCATCGTGAGCCAATCCAGTTGGACTGTAAACATTGATTCAGAGCCTCCCGGAGCGCATGTAGAGGTAACCGATCGGAATGGGAGACCTGTTTATCAGGGAACAACACCAACGCAAGTCAGTCTGCGTTCGGGTAACGGATATTTTAAAGCACAACGATACAACCTCGCATTCAGGCGGGATGGATATGAAGCCGAGTCGGCCACGTTGAATTGTGTCATGAATCCCTGGTATTTAGGGAACATCGTATTAGGCGGGTTTATCGGGATGCTTATCGTGGATCCATTGACCGGAGCCATGTTCAAGCCGGTAACGGAGCAGCTTAATGTACATTTGCATCAGCGAAATAATCAGGATCCCAAATTCATCAACACGATACCGAACGAAGTACATTCGGGGAAATAATCCGGCGTTGTACACGCTGAACCAGCAATATCGATGAATTGCGTTATGCGGTGTGGGGATTGGAGCAAAGCCCCATCATTGCCGTGGAAAAACGCGAAGTGCGCAGGATCATTTTCTCTAACGGCGAGACCGTTGAATTCAATGATGACCCGCTCGCTCTTGAAACGATTCAGAAGCAGGCAGAAGGAAAGAACCGTGCAATCAAGTTTGATTTCTTCGCACCGCTGTTCAACAAGTTCGTGTTCGGTTACGAGCACATGTTGAAGCCGGGGACTAACCTCGAACACAAAATCGGCTTCATTGGCGTAGGAACCAATACTACGATGCCCAGGGCCAGCGGAGCGTTTGTTAAGACCGGTATAAAGTTGTGGTCGGGGAAGGATTACTACCACCGCGGGATGCGCATGTCGCACCCCCTACGCGGAAGTTATGTGCGACCGGAATTGATTATCGGTTATTTCAAACAGCAGCAGGAGATTGACAACTTCCCGAATCCGACACAAAAGATTACAACCAATTACACCAATGTTGCAGTGAACATCTGTTTCGGTAAGCAGGTACTGTTGGGGGATTGGATGACACTCGATTACTACGTCGGTGTCGGATACGGTTGGCAATCGGGAAATGCGGAGCAGCCAGATCCCTACGGATACGATTCGTCCGAGTATGAACCGTACGCCTACAGTCACCTGCTCGGCAGCCGCGATTTCCCAATTGCCTTTTCAGCCGGGATGATGCTCGGCGTCCTGCTCAAGTAGGCCTTAAGGTTTCACCAGGCGTGTGCGCAAGGCATGGGTGCCGTCATCGACCACTACAACATAGCTGCCCGACTTCCAGGCTGAAGTTTCCAGCATGTAGGTGTTTAAGCCGGATTTCACTTCCAGTGACACCATAAATACGCCCGCGCCTTTTTCGTCGACAACCTGTAATCGCGCTTTGGTATTGCGGATGGAATGGAAGCGGACATCAACCGGTCCTGTGGCAGGATTGGGGAATACCAGCATCTGCCGAATTGTCTCGTTTGCATCGTTGAGGTGAAATGCTTTGGGTCCGAAGGTTTCGGTGCGGCCATCGCGGTCGACTTGCACCAATCTGTAATAACTGCGACCGGGAAGTGGATCGGTATCGCGCAGCGAATATGCCCGAACGCTTGTACTGTTTCCGGCTGCAGGAATCGACTCCACTGGGATGAAGTCTGTGCCATCGGCCGAACGTTCCACTCGGAAATAATCGGAGTTCACTTCGCTGGCTGTAGCCCAGGATAATACGGCATCACCTCCCACTTCTTTGAGTTCAAGTCGGATCAGGTTTACAGGTAAAGGGTTTACGCCACCGGAGGATACGGCGAACTGACCGGGTTGTACCAGATTATCACGGATGATGATGGGCTGTGAAGCAGTACCGGTCGAGGCTGAATGTGATCCCTGAGCTGTCCAAGCCGCGGTTGCATCGTCACGGCGGATGAGGTGCAGTGTTGATGCATCTGTGATTCCGCTGAATCCGTTTCCACACACATCAATGCCGAAGGTTCCGGTTTGATGTCCCTGTTCGGCACTCACGGTCCACCAGCCCGATGCGATGGTTGAGCATACATCTCCTGCATCGTTGAGCGGCAATCCATAGGTTCCAGGGAAGCCGTTCTGGAAACGCACACGCAGGGCTCCCGTCGAATTAGCCTGTTGGAAGCGTACGGTCATTCCCCGGTAGTCGTTTCCGAATCCAAGTGGAAATACCAGTGAGGTTGAATTAACCGGCAACCACCGCAGCATAGTGCCTTCTACATGTCCGCTTGTGCGGGTATATATTCCGGGATTGGCATTATCTATTCCCAACGTGATCAGTTGATTTCCTACATTAACTGTTCCTGAGGTTAGCGCCAGCTCTCCGGTTACGGTAATATCCGAAATGAGGTTCAATCCCTGGGAGTTGTTGCATTCTAGCCTGCGCACCGTTGCTGGTAGTCCATTTCCACAGTTCTGCGTAGTGCTCCCTGCGTAGATGTACTCGGCACCTGTATTGTAGTTGCGGCTACCCGTCACCAAGACGTGTCCCGAGCTTGCGGTTTGGGTAATACCCGAGGCAGAGCGCATGAGCATTCCGGCATTGTTTTCCAAGGTGAAACTTCCAGCACCGGTGAAGGTTGTTGTTGCTGCATTCATCACCAAACGGCTACCTGAAACCACACGGTAATCGACCGCGTTGTTGACGCTTCCTCCGCTTGCATACACCTGATTGCCTGCTGCTGTGAAGCGCACTTCAGCTCCCCCCGATCCAGACTCGTGTAGTAAGCCACTTGTATGTGAAAAATCACCTGACAGCAATAAGGTTCCTTTGACATTGCCTGCACTGAGATCGAATGAGCCGCCGGTGATTGAACAATTTCCCGCAACAGCCATTGTGCTTGCAGTGGTCGAGCCGCTTGGAATAAACACGAACGTTCCGCCGCTTTGATTGTACTGACCGCTCACCACCACGTTTCCGCCTGCCTGAAGTGTTCCGGACCCTGTGGATGCGAGGTTGAAATTTCCGCCAAACGTTACAGGGGCACCAAAACTCAATGTTGCAGATTGTGAACCACTACTCCAGGTGAAGTGATGGTAAGACTGGATTAGTTGTGTAGGAAGTGCGGTTGTAACGCCGCTGATCGTACAAGTTGACCCCGTATTCCAGGTGCTGGCGGGGATGGTGCCTCCATTTCGCTGATGGCGGTACTCGGATCCGCTTAAATGCGATATGCTTGCACCTGCACCGAGGGTGATGGTATTCGTGTTGGTGATCAGCAGGTTGTTTTCGATGGATGCGCCAGCGGCCAGATTCAGTGTTGAACCGACCTGAAGGGTTCCGTTGTTCAGTAAATCAACCCCCGATCCGTTGGCGATATTCAATGTATTGTTGGTGATATCCAGTGTTGCGCCTGTTTCGATGTCGAGTTGGTCGGCGCTCTCGGCCGAGTTCACCGTAACGGTGTGACCTGTACGAATGGTAACGGCTCCGGTACTTGAGTTTGGTGCTGATGAGGCATCGATCCAAGCGCTACCGGTGTAGGTTTCCCAGGTCGTTTTCAACTTCCATTGTCCACTGCTTTTCGATCGGTAGTCCCCGCTCACGGCGGCCTTGGTTTCGGTACTGCGCAGGGTTTGCTGGAAAAGCACTACGATGACAAGAATCAATGCGGAGGATCCAGCTGCAATCCAGGCCATGCGTTGGCGCTGGGATTGACGTTGACGTTGACGGAAATTCAAGCCGGGGCGTTTGGGTGTGTACATTTCGATGGATGTGTATCGGGCGATTTGTACGAACTCCCGGGTGTTTGAGTTTCCATTTTCGATTAATCACGTGTTATTATGTAGCTTTCGGCACCTAAAACACGCTTATATGAACATCAATTTCCCCGTCATCCTGCTTGCAGCTCTTGCCTGTATGCCACTCGGTTTTCTGTGGTATGGTCCACTCTTCGGAAAAGCCTGGATGCGTGAATCGGGTATGACCCCTGAGAAAGCCAAGTCTTCCAACCTGGTCAAAATCCTGTCGCTTAGCTATTTGTTCTGTGTCATGTTGGCGTTCTCATTGCAGTTTATGGTCATACACCAATATTCGGTGTACTCCCTTATTGAAGGGCTAAGCGGAGAAGAGGCTGACATGGGCAAGGCCTGGGTGGAGCAGGGTATGCAGTCTTTCGGAACCAATTTTCGCAGCTTCAAGCATGGCGTACTTCACGGATTTTTGGCAGGCCTTACGCTGGCCCTCCCCCTGGTAGGCATGAACTCGTTGTATGAGCAGCGTAGTGCACGGTACATTTTCATCCATGCCGGTTACTGGATTGTTTCGATGATGCTGATGGGCGGCATCATCTGCCAGTGGGCGTAGAAGGAGCGCACCATCCCGGCATACATTCCTGAACGATGTGCCATACCTTGTATAAAGGCACATAGGTTCGTTTTAGCCATTTCTTTCCCGGTGTCTAAATCGGGTTATGAAAAAACAGCCCCGAGTAAACCATATCCTGTCTAAATGCGTGATAAACGTTGAAACCCCAGTACGAACCAACCCAAAACACATGAATAAAAACATCCTTTTGTCCTTGCTAGGCGTTTTCTTGCTGGTCTCCTCAGCGGTCCAGGCACAATTTCTACCGGTGAGTTGCTCCAATTTTTGTGCGCAGAGCATGCGTTACGATTCATCAGCTGCAAATACCTGGCAAATGGACATCCAGTTTCAGTATCCGGGCGTCCAGGCCATTATCAATTACCCACACGTAAGTGCCATTACCAGCATCAATGGTGATACATTAGGGGTGGCTAGCCTGAACCTCTTCGGTCAGATCTCCAATACAACAGCCCAATACAGCGTGCCCATGAATGCCCTTGGGCAGACCTTCAACCCTTTCACGTTTGTCGGCAACATCCATTTTACCTACGACAGTGTTACCTGTATTTTACCCTATCCCTGCGTTCCAGCGCAAACGTGTAGCTGGACATCCAGTCAAAGTCCGGGTTCGGCGGCTGTGGTTTTCTCGCTTACTTCTGTTTACTCAGCCCAAACACATACTGCCTATTGGAGTTTCGGAAACGGAACCAGCGGGCAATCCGCTCCTTATGGCGCGGTTACCGCGCCGTACAACGCTGCGGGCACCTACGTGGCCTGTGTGAACATTGTCAACAACACTTCAGGAGTCACCGTGTGCAGCTATTGTGACTCGGTTACGGTCGGGTTCCAGACCAACAATTGCTTCTTTACCGCTTCCTCCGTACCCGGCACCAATACAGCCTGGACTTTCAGCGGAAGTCCTGCTTACAGCACATCTACGTTGCAATGGTCATTCGGTGATGGCAGTTCAGGTAGCGGAACATCTCCAAACCACACCTATACCTTGCCCGGTGCCTACACGGTGTGTATGAACGAAGTCAACCCCAACGGGGTAATCGTTTGTACGTATTGCGATAGCATCTACGTATCCGGTGTTGGATGCCAGGCCAACTTCACTTACGGCCAACAGGGAAATACGTTCTCCTTCATCCCTGCTGTGAGTGGCGGACCGGTCAGCAGCTATTCCTGGACTTTTGGCAACGGAACGGGTAGTAACCTGCCATCCGTTACCATGACATACAATGCCCCAGGCATGTACCTCGTATGCCTCACCATCACCACGGCTTCAGGTTGTGTCGATTCTGTTTGCCAGATGGTAACGGTTCCCCAAACCTCCACTTGCCAAATCAGCATCATTCCGGATACTTCACAAGCCAACAACTATTACTTCCAGGTTAATCCGGCAAGCTTACTCAATACGTATACCTGGTCCTTTGGCGATGGTACGACATCCAATCAACCCTTCCCCACGCACCAGTATGCCGCTTCTGGAACCTATATCGTATGTGTGACCGAAACCAACCCCAGCGGCGCTGTGGTGTGTTCAACATGTACCGCTCTCACGGTCGGCGGTGGAGGAGTCAATTGTACCTACTCGGCTTCTCCCATCCAGGGTGTCGCCAATGGCATGACCTTTAGCGCACCTGCGGTTCAGGCGGTCAACTACAACTGGAATTTCGGCGATGGCAGCGGACCGGTTGTTTCATCAAGCAACAGTGTTTCCCACGTATTTCCTGGACCCGGTATATACAGCGTATGTTTAAGCTTGACTCAGGCCGGCAATACGGTTTGTACTTACTGCGACTCAGTGGTGGTGCAGGCGGGATCCAACTGTACGTTCTCATGGGTATCAGGCAACCCTGCCAACCCCAATTCGCTCCTCTTCTCGGCTTTCGGTTATAACAATGCCACGTACAACTGGACATGGGGCGATGGTACAACCACAAGCACCGCATCAGGTCCATCGGTTGTTCATACTTACGCCCAGCCTGGCACCTATCAGGTATGCCTGACCATTACAGCCGGTGGGGCCGTGGTGTGTACCGGATGCCAGACAGTCACAGTCGGTGGTGTCAGTCCCGGATGCCAGGCGAATTTCGTCAGCGTCAGTGTCGGATTGCAGGCCTATTTCATCGATCAGTCGGTGCTTGCATCTAACACACCCACATCTTACAACTGGACGTTTGGTGACGGCAACAGCAGCACACTGCAGTTCCCGAACCACCAATACAGCAATCCGGGCTGGTACAATGTCTGTTTGATGGTGATGAACGGCAACTGCACCTCAACGTACTGCGACTCCATCCTGATCGATACATCAAGTGTATCCCCTGTGGTTTGCAACTCCTATTTCGTTTTCACCCAGACCAATCCGTATAATATCATCGCGGTGAATCTGGCCAGCGGATTCAACCCTATGTTCAATTGGGATTTCGGCGACGGAACGACATCCAATCAAGCCTATCCCACGCACCAGTATGCTTCTACCGGCAACTATCTCATCTGCCTCACCGTGAGTGATGCCTCAGGATGTAGCGATACCTATTGCGACACGCTTGGCGTCGATTCGGCCGGGAACATCGTGTACCGAGGAGCCACTGCCGGATTCTTCCTCAATGTATTACCCCCCAACCAGCTTACAGGAACACCCGAGCAAACCGAGCTCGATGCGCATGTATATCCTGTTCCCACCACCGCGCTGCTCAACATCCGCCTCGACCGAAATCCTACTCCGGGTTCACGCAGTGTACTCCGTAGCATTGATGGACGTTTGATGTTGGATCAGGCACTTACCGACATGCAATCGACACTTGACCTGGGCGCTTTGCAATCAGGCATGTATATACTTGAATTGATAGACGCAGACGGACGCAGAACAACACGACCCGTATTGAAGCAATAACGAATTACAGCGTGAGTTGAGCCTGTCCCATCCAGACAGGACGCTGTACCGGCCACCATGCAACCACCACGCGCACTGCTGGAAAACTGCCGGAACAATGACCGGAAGGCGCATCACGATTTATACGTGATGTGCTTTCCGCTTTTGTATTCCATCTGCTCACGTTACCACATCAACGATGAGGATCGGAAATCCGCACTCAACCTCATTTTTCTCAAGCTGGTTACCAATATGCATGCTTACCTGCACAAGGCCGAGCTTGTTCCCTTTGAGCAATGGATGCGCCGCATTGCTGTCAATCACGTCATCGACGAATTCAGGCGTCAGAAACGGTATCGCGAAACCATTTTGTTGCATGATGAAACGCCGGACGAGCATCATCCACTCATAGGCGAAGACCCGGCCGATATCGATATGGATCTGTTGCACCGTGCCCTATCGAGTCTGCCGCCCGCAAGCCGAACGGTATTCAACCTCTTTGCCGTTGAGGGCTATCGTCACGAAGAAATATCCAGTATGCTTGGCATCAGCGTTGGCACATCCAAGGCACACGTGTTCAAGGCTCGCAAACGATTGCAGGAACTCCTGCCCTCGAATTTATCTTATGAAAAACGTATTTTGTCATGAGTAGTTCATACCCTAACATTCCGGACCCCGGTCAGTATTGGCCGGAAGCGGAGGCCATGCTCGACGGACATTTCCGTGGCAAGCGACGACGCCGGTTTCTGATTTGGTTCTTCCTATTGATCGGCCTGGTTTCATCTTGGATATTCGTTCAGGAACGTGCTTCCGATACACGCGATGCGTTGAAATCTGTTTCCACCGTTCAAAATATTGAGAGCGCATTACCCAGTGAGCAGAACGGTGCTGTGTCCGATGATGGTTCAACTGATTATAAAGCGCAGTTGCAATCAGATCAGGAATCACAAAATACAATTACATCCGCTTCAGCTTCGAATGACCCGCAACAAATAGCTCAACGCCCCGTCAAACTGTCACCTAATAGAAACACCAAGCCTAGCTTGATTTCAGTACAAACATCCGTCCAACAAAACAGGCAACGCAAGGAACCAATCGATCGGAATCAAAACGCAAATCCAAGAGAAGAAAATAAAGCAAGTAAGAATTCAGTTACAGAAGAATTGAACCAATACGAATACACTGAAAATAATCAGGTCGACCCAATCGATGAGTGTGAAGATGTAACAGCGAATTTTTATGGCGAAGTCGATCCCGGCTATATCGATCGCAGGCGACTTGAAGAGACACCATGCCTTTCACCATCACTTAGCGTACAGTGGTTCAACACACGCGGCAATTGGGATATTCGCGTGGGTGCGGGAATCAGCCAGTGGGGCGAAGAATCCGCTTATAGCCCATACACACGTCAGACGTATACCAATACCAGCTCGGTATGGCAACCCTACAATTATACGCTGGTGGACACAGACAGTGCCTATGTGTACGGTATGTTGTATTACCAGACATCAAACATTGTTGTAAACGATAGTGTGCTAGTGACCACCACCGACACACTCTACGGATTGCTCCCCGACACGTCACTTGCCGGATCCCTGCCCTGTGTGAAGCACACCCTGATTCAGATTCCCATCGAAATCGCCTGGACCCGCCAAATCGGAAAATTCGGAATCGGCATTAGCGCTGGTATCAGCATCGGCTGGCTGATCCGCTCTACGGGATCGTACCTGCGGGCCGACCAAGCCGGACTGGTGGACTGGAACGGCAAAGGTAGAAGCGGCATTTTCATGCAGGCTGGTACTGCACTCGAGTTCAGCTACCGTATCCGTGATCGAATCAGTATCCTGCTTCTGCCTGCAGGAAATACAGCACTCACTTCGGTGAATGAACCACTCGGATTGAAAAAACGCTACTCGGCCTGGGGCTTGCAGGCAGGATTGCGGTTTGTGTTGGATTGAGTACTCACTGATCCAGGCTGAGAGGCCGATTCAGTACGATGAAGCAGCGTAGATATTCAATGTGTGCTTTTCCGTCCTTCACCCTGTTTTGCTTCACTCCAATCTATATTTTTGATCTTATACCTACATACCACCACCATGTTGATTAAACAATACCTAAAACACCTGTTTACCTTTCTACTCCTACTCGGCAGTTTAGAAACCTACGCACAAAACAATGCCCTTGCACTAGACGGAATTGATGATGCGGTCACCGTAAGCGGAGGATCCGGATTGATTACCACAGGCACCGGAATCACCCTCACAACCTGGGTATATCCAACCAACCCTGCACCTTCGTTCCCCAATTTCGATGGAATTGCAGGAATTCGGAATAACACCGATGCTGATTTCTACATCCTCCATTTCACACCCACTTCCGTTGAAGCCCGGTTCCGCAACAGCACCGGAGTGAACTACGACATCGTTGCTCCGGTGATTACACTTAACACCTGGGTTCATCTGGCGCTGACTTATGACGGCACGACCTTGAGCCTCTACAAAAACGGAATCCTCAATGCATCTGTTCCAGCTAGTGGAAACATCAGCAACTCGCTGGTTGATTTCCTGGTTGGTAATCAGATTTTCGGAATCACCAGTTACTGGCTTGCGGGTCGCGTGGATGAAGTGAGTTTATGGAACCGTGCATTACAGGCTTCGGAACTCGCCTGCATTGCTGCCGATGGAATTGACACGACGAACGCTACCGGACTGAAGCTCTATTACCGCTGCAACCAAGGGGTTGCCGCAGGAAACAACGCCGGAATCACGACACTGCTCAACTCGGCTCCGGGCGGAACGAACGGATTCCTCAGCGGGTTCGCCATGAATGGAACAGCATCGAATTTCGTTGCAGGTGCTGCAGCTATAACCACTGTCACCCAATTCATCTGCCCCGACAGCCTGCTGCTTTTCAATGGTCAATTCGTAACGGCTCCGGGCACCTATTACGATACCTTGTCTACTGCTGCCGGTTGCGACTCCATCATTCAACTCAACTTGTTTGCCCTGACAGTAAATACCGGAGTGACGCAAAACGGCAGTAGCCTAACCGCCAACCACACTGGCACGTATTACCAGTGGGTTGACTGCAACAACAACTTCGCGCCCATTTCCGGTGCAACCGCTAAAACCTTCAACCCCACGGTTCCAGGCAGCTATGCTGTAATCGTCCTGCAGGGTTCTTGCTACGATACTTCATCCTGCTATACCGTTTCTGCCATCGGTGTGGAGGAGCTAAATCCCGCCTTATTCTCGGTTTATCCCACCGTGACGACGGGCGAAGTCAACATCCGTGCACAGGGTGCGAACGAACCCTTCACCTTGTACATCAATGACCTGAGCGGTCGCCGTGTGCTGGAGCAGTTTCTGGATCGTTTTGATCAGCACACCCTCGATATCAGTGCGCTCCCACAGGGCTATTATACACTAGAGCTACGCGGCCGAAATCAGGGAGCGGCCTACCGCCTGCTCAAGCAATAACGAAACGTCTCATACGCTTGAAGGGAGGCCCATCGGGTCTCCCTTTTTTGTGCCGATTGGATTCGTTACTTTTACGAACATCACGACTCAACCCATTCACATTCCGATGCAAAAGAGCAGCTTGTCCCGATTCTTCGTTCTATCTCTTGTACTTCTGATTTCTTCCGCATTCAGTGCGAAAGCCTCCGGAGACACCACCGTGGTTCAAACCTTCAATTTTGGAAGTACCTCACGGAGCGGGATGTTCCAATTCCCCGATGACACCACCAAGCGGTATGAAAAAATTATCATGCTGTACCGTATGCGCTGTAAAAATGGCCTGGTGTCAACCTCCACCAACCGCAACCTCGGATGTGGAGAGTGGGATTACAATTGCTACACCTACCTCATCGACTCATCGATGACCGATTCCGTAGCGCGCGCTGTATCGGATTATCAGATCAATGGATTTTCAGGTACTACCTTTCAATACACAAGCCAGCCGCAATACAACCTCACGTTCAGTGAGCAGCAGCAGGTGACCTACACCTCCGTGAATGGAGAAACCTCCGTGTCGCCGGGATCAGGAGCCGCAGTGCTCAATCACCCCTTTGCTACGGGCAGCCAGTCGGGCCGCATGCAATACCTCTGGACAGCCGCTGAACTTTCAGCAGCCGGCTTCACTGCGGGTGACATCAACGGACTCGGCATCGATCTCGGAAGCTCTGGCGCCCTGTACCAGAACCTCCGCATCCGCGTCCGCCATACAGCACAGGACAGCCTCAATGCTCTAAGTCCGGAGATTGATGGGTTTACCGAGGTGTATTTTCTGAACACCGACTTTCCGGCAAATGGACTTCAGCGATTCAATTTCCATACGCCCTTCAACTGGGATGGCACCTCAAACCTCTTGCTTGAATTCATCTACACCGGCGTGAGCGGAACGGGATCATGTCTGACAACCGGCGAGCAGATGACCGATACACGCGCACTGGTGAACACCGCCAGCGATGGATACCTTGAGACCAGCGGAGGACCAGCGGTTATCGATATTCCGGCTGCAGTTGGCAACAACATTACGGGAGCCATTACCATCGCATTCTGGTGTTATGGCGATACGGCTCGAATCCCCGCCAACACCAGCATTTTCGAAGCACTTGATGCTGCCGGCCGCCGGCAGTTGAACCTTCACCTACCCTGGTCGAACGGTAGTGTGTATTGGGACTGCGGTAACGATGGAACCGGATACGACCGCATCAACAAGGCCGCCACTACGGCCGAAACAGAGGGGCGCTGGAACCACTGGGCTGTGACCAAAGATGTAACAACCGGATCCATGAAAATCTACCTCAACGGACAACTTTGGCATTCGGGAACAGGCAATGTCAGGCCCATCTCTATCGCCCAGTTCAAACTTGGCAGATCGGTCAGCAACAACTACACGTTTTTTGGTGGTATGGATGATTTCTCCGTATGGAATGCGGAATTGACGCAATCACAGGTTCAGGAGATCATGTTCTCGAATATCACAGCTGCTCATCCTGCGTACGCCAACCTCCAAGTGTACTATCCCATGGATAATGCCGGTTCTGGGATACTCGACGATGCAGGCCCTAACGGATACGATGCTACGCAATTCGCCATGACCCCGCGCCTGCGCAAAGCCCGTGAGCTTTTCCGAAACTTCAGTCCGATCGCTGAAAGGCCCTACGCCACATTCTACAGAGGCACCTATACCACCAGCATACAGACCATCCCCAGCTACGATTCCACACTCATTGCTCCAAGCTCAGTGGTTGCACTGGGTACTGACAATGCCAATAACTTGATTGCACTTGATACCAATTTCGTTTGGCCGGCCGGAATCTACACCTACACCAGTTCAGAAGCAGGTGTATTGCTGGACTCAGTCCTTGTGTTGGCCGAAGACAGCATTATCATCGACACCTTATTCTATTATGAGAAACGTCCTGCTAAAGTCGAGCTCATCGATTTTATCACGCCGTACGGCATCGGCCTTGACATGGATGGTCTCAACGGTAAGACCTGGGCATTTGACGTGACCGATTACGCGCCTGTGTTGCGCGGCAACAAGTTCATGTCCATGGAAGGAGCGGGCCGAAACTCAGAAGACAACGACATCACCTTCCTGTTCATCGAAGGAACTCCGCCCCGCGATGTAATTTCCCTTCAGAACATCTGGCCCAATGGAACCTGGGGTGAAGTCAACTATGGTCAGATTCTCGCCAACACCTTCTTTGAACCCAGGGAAATCAACCTCTCACCGGATGCCGCTCAATATAAGATCCGTTCCTCCGTAAGCGGTCACGGTCAGGAGGGCGAATTCATTCAGCGTGTTCACACGCTGCGGATGAACAACAGCGTTAATTTTTCCCGACCGGTATGGAGCGAGTGTGCCACCAACCCCATTTACCCGCAGGGTGGAACATGGGTGTATGATCGGGCTGGCTGGTGTCCGGGAGCAGCGGTTGACTTAAAAGAATACGAGCTATCGGCGTACGTCACACCTGGACAGACAGTCACCCTCGACCACACCCTGCCCAACGCTACCAATACCGGCGATTCACGCTATCGGATCAACAACCAGCTGATCAGCTATGGCCCAACCAATTTCAGCCTTGATGCACGTTTGAATTACATCAAATCTCCGACCAACCGTGTTGAGTATACCCGACTCAATCCTGTTTGCAATCAGCCGGTTACCTTGCCTCAACCCAACTGGCTCAGTTCGAACAGCAGCGAGTTCATTGCTGTTATCAGCAATCCCAACGGAGGAAGTGATCAGTACAGCGGTAACGACACCCTCATCAATACCTTCAATTACACGGCTGTTTATACTAACTCGCTTGTTGTCGAGGTTCGCACCAACAACAATGGAACACATACGTCCTATTCCCTACGCGACAGCCAGGGTAACCTCATCGTCAACCGACTTGGCTTGGCGGCCAATACCGTATACCGCGATACGCTCAACCTGCCCACCGACTGCTACACCTTCTACCTCAACGATCTCGGCGACGATGGCCTAAGCTGGTGGGCTAATTCGGGGCAGGGCACAGGCTATTGCCGTCTTAAGAACGCCGCTACCGGAGCCATCATCAGGACCTTCAATTCCGATTTCGGCGATAACATCTATCAGCAGTTCACGGTCAATTATGCACTGCCTGTAAACGAACTTCCTGCTGGTGATGCGGGTCCCTTGCACCTGTACCCCAATCCGGCATCGACCCAGTTCACTGCGGAGTTCACCTTGCCGTATGCTACATCGGCTGTGTTGGAAGTTCGCAATACGCTTGGACAACTCATGCTGAGTCAGGAAGTGAACAGCACCGATCAACTTCAGCGCATTGTGCTGGACGCCGAGCATCTGCAAGCTGGAATGTACACCGTTGCCTTACGGGCTGGAAACGCCCAGTCGGTACAGCGCATCAGTATTTTCCGCTAAGCATCGCTGCAGGACTTGCTTTAGGCTGCGTATAGCCGTACCTTTGCCCCATTCCGGCGTGATTTCTATCGTTTGAGGGGCCATCGAGCCCCCGCACGCAACCTCCGGTTCCATAGAAATTACCAGGTGGACCAGCTGCACACCGGCAGAGCATGTCGCTCTGTTGTGCATGGGTGCGGCACAAGCTTAAATGACATTTGATGAATTAAACCTGCTTCCGGAAATCCTGGAAGCGCTGAAGCAAAAAGGCTATCAGCATCCTACTCCTGTTCAGGAGAAAACCATTCCTGCGGTCATGCAGGGCCGTGATGTGCTCTCACTTGCACAAACAGGTACTGGCAAGACGGCGGCATTCGCCTTACCCATTCTGCATCGTTTGGCTACTTCTGCTCCGGCAAAAGGCGTTCGCGTGCTTGTGCTTGCTCCCACACGTGAACTCGCTATTCAGATCTACGACAACTTCAGCGCCTATGGGAAATCCCTTCCCTTCCGCATGGCCTTGCTGTATGGTGGTGTGGGACAACAACCGCAGGAGCAGGCCCTACGAAAACATCCTGCCATTGTGATCGCTACACCCGGTCGTTTGCTCGATTTACAGAGCCAGGGACACATCCGCCTCGACGCGGTGGAGATCCTGGTCCTTGATGAGTGCGACCGCATGCTTGATATGGGCTTTGCGCGCGACCTTAACAAGATTATCGCGCTGCTACCTGCCAAGCGGCAGACCATGCTCTTCAGCGCTACCATGCCGGAGGACATTCGATCCATTGCCGATAAGCACATGCACGATCCGGTGCGTATCCAGATTCTGACCGACGAAAGCAAGAAACCGCGGATCAGACAAACCGTGTATTGGGTCAACCGCGACCGCAGGCAGGCGCTCCTGTTCGATGTGCTCGACAAACAGACGGCGGATCAGGCCTTGCTATTTGCCCGAACCAAGCGCGGCGCGGACCGTTTGGCGCGTGTCTTGAGCAAGGAGGGGCATCCGGCCCAGTCCATTCACGGCGACAAATCACAAAGCCAGCGGGAAAGGGCGCTGAACGATTTCAAATCGGGGCGCTTGAAAATTTTAGTGGCCACCGATCTGGCTTCACGCGGTATCGATGTGAAAGAGCTGGACCTGGTCATCAACTACGACATGCCTGCCGAAGCCGAGACCTACGTTCACCGCATTGGCCGTACGGGTCGCGCGGGCCGTGAGGGTGTATCCATCAGCTTCCGCGGATTCGATGACGGCGATGTAGAGAAAGACCTTGTAAAGAAATACGGCGCTGAACTGGCGATTATCCGACAGCATGAATTCTTACCGGACGGGGTACTTGTGCCACCGGATCCTGCCGTGATTGAAAAACACCGCGAGGCTGCCAAGGTCGCGCGCATCAAACGCAAGGAGGCCATTGCCGGAGGCGCCAATCCTTCGGGATTTCGCCGGCGATGAGCTACCTTCGCAGGTATACCACTACGCTTTAGATCCATGCGAAAACACCTGCTGATTGTATTGCTGCTGATTACTGCTGGTATTGTCCAGGCACAACAAAATCCAATCGATGGGCCCGAGTTCTTGCGCCTGCGTGAGGCGTGTGGCGAGTGGCAAGTCACGTTGAAATTTCACAACCAGCCCGACGGTAAGCCTGCTCAGGAATTCCGCGACTTGCGCTGTTCCATTTCGATGATTATGGAAGGACGCTATCAGGAAGCGCGTCACAGCGGCATGGTTGGCGACAAGGGACTTGAGGGCGTTTCCATCACCGGCTGGGATCCGGACAAGGGCATGTATGTCACAACCTGGACCGATAATTTTGGTTTCGGCATCGACTATGCCACCGGTACGCTCGATACCAAAACCGGTGATCTGATTTTCCGTGGCGAAGAGCGTGATAGCAAAGGCAATCTGCTTTCCCGCACGCGCGAGGTACATCATTTGAGCGGGAAGGAATACACCATCACCATGTACCGTACCGAGGGCAGTGGTCCTGAAAAGTTGGACATGGAAGTGATCATGGTACGGGGTTAAGACATGCATGCCGGTGACGTAGCGACCATTGCGTCCTCTTTTCCCGGAGTAGCCGAAGTCCCACACCGTGTATCCATCCGTGCTTTCAAAACCGGAGGACGAATCTTCGCAACAATCAATCCGGAATACAATCGGTGTTGCCTGCGTTTATCAGCGGTTGACCAGTCGGTTTTCAGTTTAATTGATCCCGATCGCATCCATCCTGTTCCCAAAGCTTGGGGCCGCTACGGCTGGACCTTGTTTTACTACGAGCAGCTCGGCGAAGAAATCATCCAAGACGCCCTGCGTTGCGCCTTTGTGAACATGGCCTCAGAGAAATGGAGGTTGAGGATGGAAGGCTAGGGAAGGTAGGCCACGGGGTGTTTTGTGGGGATTGATTTCAGGATACCCATCTTTGCACCATCCCATGAAACCCGATCGCGCTCCGGCGCTTGTCTTTGTATTCGTCACGCTGCTGATCGACATCGTCGGATTGGGAATCATTATACCGGTGCTACCTAAGTTGATTCAAGAGTTGACGGGTGCTAGTATGGGTGATGCATCGCGTGTGGGGGGATGGATGATGTTTGCTTATGCCTTCATGCAGTTTTTATTCGCGCCGATTATTGGCGGCTTGAGCGATCGATACGGTCGCAGACCGATTCTGCTGCTGTCCCTGTTCGGATTCGGAGCCAATTACCTGCTGATGGCCTTGTCCACCCACATCGTTTTTCTATTTGCCGGACGTATGCTGGCCGGAATCGCCGGAGCCAGCTTCACCACCGCCACAGCCTACATCGCCGATGTGAGTCCGCCCGAAAAGAAAGCACAGAATTTCGGATTGATCGGCATGGCGTTTGGAATTGGCTTCATCCTTGGTCCGGTATTGGGTGGTATCATGGGACAATTCGGTACCCGATGGCCCTTTTATGCCGCTGCTGCCTTGGGATTTCTCAATACGGCCTTCGGGTACTTCTTCTTGCCCGAATCCCTGAAACCGGAATTGCGTCGTCCGTTCAACTGGAAGCGTGCGAATCCCATCGGGTCATTCAAAGCACTTTATAAAAACAAGTCCATCCGTGGACTCGCATTGGCGCTCGCCTTGGTCTATATCGCCATCCAATCGGTACAAAGCACTTGGTCGTTCTACACACTCTACCGGTTCGGATGGTCGGAGGCCATGGTCGGGTATTCGCTTGGAGTTGCAGGACTACTGGTGGCTATCGTGCAGGGCGGATTAATTCGGATTGTCACACCCCGCCTTGGTTCGCGCACCTCTGCCTTTATCGGATTGTGCTGCTACGCAACAGGCCTTGCCCTGTTTGCGTTCAGTAACGCCGGTTGGATGATGTTCGTGTTTCAAATTGTCTACTGCATGGGCGGATTGACGGGCCCCTCGATGCAGGGCATTATGTCGAACGCTATACCTGCAAATGAACAGGGTGAATTACAAGGGCTGCTAGCTGGCCTAGTGAGCTTAAGTGCGATTATCGGTCCACCGATGATGAGCAATTTGTTTTCGTTTTTCTCAGGTCCTCATGCTCCGGTGTATTTTCCCGGAGCCGGATTTTTTACCGGTTCTATCCTGGTGTGCATTAGCATTGTGATTGTGAGCAGGGCGTTCCGTCGGTATTTTCGGGAGGAGAGGAAATGATACGACAACTTGATATCCTTCACATACGGGGCTTCGGCTCCCCTCAGCCACCGGTTGGATTATTTTTCAAAATAGCTTTTCCCCTGCTGCTTTTTACGTGCTCTATGACCTCTACCGCCCAACCTTTCCGCGCACCTGCTCTTGAAGGCAAAACACTTTCGGGCATCCCTGCCGATAGTGCCTTTGTCAAGGGCAAACTGACCATCCTTTCATTTTTCTATATCGGATGCATGCCCTGCATGAAGGAGATACCGGTGTTGAACCGCCTGAAAGACCATTTTGTGGGCCGGCCAGTTCAGATTGTGGCCGTGGCTCCGCATTCGGCACGGCAACTGAGCGCATGGAACACCCTTGATCAGACAGCCGCATACCGTACTGAACCCATTCGCTATGAAGTTCTGCCCGAGTGCCCCGACAGCCTAGACAGGCCCGGTTTTTCTCCGATTTGCTATTCACTGTCGCGACGTTTCGGCGTAAATGCCTATCCGACCAGCGTGTTTATCGGACCTCAAGGTGATTTGCTCATGAATGTGGAAGGGTTTCCGCTACGAGAAAATCAAGATGAAACCCTGAAGGAACTGGTGAAAATGGTAGAGGAATTTCTCGGAAAACGCTGATTGACTGGCGCAGTCGAGTAACACGGTAGGACCGAATGGGTTATTTTTAACCCTCTCAACCTTGCTATGAAAAACCTGTTCATTTCCCTGCTGTCCATCGGTTTGATGGCCTCACCCTCTTTTGCACAAACCAAGAAAGCATCCGACTCCGCACCGAAAAAAGAAGATGTGCTGAGCGAATCGACCCTTCGCGGGCTCAGTTTTCGCTCCATCGGACCTGCGGTAACCTCCGGTCGGGTAGCCGATATCGAAGTGAACCCGGTTAATCCCTCCGAATACTACGTGGCTGCTGCTTCGGGTGGTGTTTGGAAAACCAGCAATTCGGGAATCACCTATCAGCCCGTATTTGACGGAGAAGGTTCGTACTCGATTGGTTGCATCACCCTCGACCCCAACAATCCCAATGTAGTGTGGGTAGGTACCGGCGAAAACAACAACCAGCGCAGTGTAGCCTATGGCGACGGCGTGTATAAATCGGAAGATGGGGGAAAGAGCTGGAAGAACATGGGCCTGAAGCAATCGGAACACATCGGCATGATCGTGGTTGATCCGCGCAATTCGAATGTGGTGTATGTCGCTGCCTATGGTCCGCTTTGGTCGCCCGGTGGAGATCGTGGAATATATAAGACAACCGATGGAGGTCAGACCTGGAAAGCCGTACTTACAGTGAGTGAGAATACAGGCTTCAACGAAGTGCACATCGACCCGCGCAACCCGGATGTGTTGTATGCCTGCGCCCACCAGCGCCGCCGTCAGGTATTCACCTATATCAGCGGCGGACCCGAATCCGCTGTTTACAAAAGCACCGACGGTGGAGCAACCTGGAATAAGATCCAGAAGGGTCTGCCCGAGGGCGATCTTGGGCGCATCGGTATGTGCGTTTCGCCCGTGAATCCCGACATTCTGTATTGCATTGTTGAGGCCGGTGAGAAGAAGGGTGGGGTGTTCCGTTCCACAGACCGCGGAGCCAGCTGGGAGAAGCGCTGCGACAACTCCACGGCAGGGAATTACTACCAGGAAATTTTCGCCGATCCAAAAAATCCTGATAAGGTTTTTTATGTTGACTTCTGGATCAACGTATCGACCGATGGCGGTAAATCCCTTCGGAATATCGGTGAGCGCTATAAGCACGTTGACAACCATGCCCTGTGGATCGACCCAACCAATACCAACCGGATGCTGGCCGGCTGCGATGGAGGTTTGTACGAAACCTTCGATCACGGTTCCAACTGGGAGTACAAGACCAATCTGCCCATCACCCAATTTTACAAAGTAGCGGTCGACAACGCCGAGCCTTTCTATAACGTGTATGGAGGTACGCAAGACAACAATACCCTGGGCGGACCTTCGCGTACCATCAACGCCAACGGCATACACAACATGGATTGGTATGTGACTGTTGGTGGCGATGGATTCGAGACTGTAGTTGATCCGAAGGATCCCGATATCGTGTATTCCGAGTGGCAGTATGGCGGACTGGTGCGTTACGACCGTAAAAGCGGCGAAGCACTCGATATCAAACCTGTTGAGGGAGAAGGTGAACCCGCATTGCGTTGGAACTGGGATGCTCCGATTGTCATTTCACATTTTGACAACAAGAGACTGTATTTCGGTGCCAATAAGCTTTTCCGTTCCGATGATCGTGGCGATAACTGGACAGCACTAAGCGGTGACCTTAGTCGTGGTATTGACCGCAACACCTTGCCTATTATGGGTCGCGTGTGGAGTATGGACGCAGTGGCCAAAAACCAGTCGACCGATTTTTACGGGCAACTGGTCACCATTGCCGAATCGTGGTTCGATGAAAACCACCTGTTGGTTGGAACTGACGACGGACTCATTCACATCACCGTCGATGGCGGAAAAACCTGGTCGAAGGTTGACAAATTTCCGGGTGTGCCCGATCGTACATACGTCAACCAAATCATCGCATCGCGCCACGACCGCAACGTCTTCTATGCCACCTTCAACCACCACCGATACGGGGATTTCAGTCCCTACATCTGCAAAAGCAGCGATGGAGGAAGGACCTGGACCAGCATCAGCAACAACCTGCCCAAGCGTGGCAGTGTGTACACCATTGCCGAAGACCACATCAAAAAAGAGCTGCTGTTCTGTGGGACCGAGTTTGGTGTGTTCTTTACGCACAACGCTGGCGGCAAGTGGACTGCCCTCAAAGGCGGGCTACCCACAATCGCCGTCCGCGACCTTGCCATCCAGGAACGTGAAAACGACCTGGTGTTGGCTACTTTCGGAAGGGGATTCTATATCCTGGACGATTACAGCCCTTTGCGCTTGATCAACGAAGAATCGCTTTCGCGCGAAGCCCTGATTTTCCCGATAAAAGAAGGCTTACAGTATGTCGAATACCAGCGCAACGGTCATCCGCTCAAAGGATTCCTGGGAGAGAGTTTTTACACCTGTGCGAATCCCAAAGTTGCCACCACCTTCACCATTCACCTGCGCGACGACATCAAAACCATCCGTGAGATTCGCCGCGAACGCGAGAAAGAACTCATCAAGGCCAATCAGCCTGTTCCTTATCCCACTGCTGACAGCATTCGCCTCGAAGACAACCAATCCGACCCCTACCTGTTGCTCACGATTCGCGACGCAGATGGAAATCCGGTTCGTAAGCTGAAAGCAGAAGCCAAGAAAGGTATCAAGCGTATTCACTGGGATATGCGTTACAGTTCACCCGCCCCGGTCTCCTTTTATACACCTGACCCGAACAATCCCTGGGACCAGAGCGAAACCGGAGCGATGGCGGTACCGGGTACGTACACAGTTACCCTGAGCAAAGTACACAACGGCACAATGACCGATCTCGCCGGACCTGAAACCTTCCGTATCCGGCCGCTGCGTCTCAACAAACTCAGTCCGGAAGACAAACGTGCCTTCGATGCATTCTGCAAGAATGTAGCTGAACTCCGCCGCAATACCGGTATAGCCAATGAGCACCGCTCGGAACTTGAAAACAAACTGAAATATTTACGTGCTGCACTGCTTGAAACACCCGGCGCCGGTGCTGAACTGATTCAGGATCTTGAAAAGATACGTCAGCGTTTGCAGGTACTCAACCTCCTGATGAATGGAGATGGTTCCATGGCGCGACGCGAGTTCGAGACCACACCCTCACTCAACGATCGTATCGGGACCATTGAAGGCGGCATGTGGAATACCACCAGCAATCCCACAGGTACCTACCGTAAATCGTATACCACTGCCGAGAAACAATTGCGTGAGGCGGTGACGTCGCTCAGTGAGATTTCTGCAAGTATCGCAGTGTTCGAATCGCGCATGGATACACTCAAAGCGCCCTGGACACCCGGCCGTAAGCCGACGATAAAGTAATCGTACTGGTTTTATACTAATGCAATCAATTACGAATAGAATAGTTCATTTGATGAAGAAATCAGCCAAGCGGACCCCGCGCCTTCCCCGCGTCCCCGCGGTGAAAATAGCATGGTTATTTTTTGTGCTATTCTTTAAATTTATTGCAAATGCAAGTGCACAAAATCCCGATGGAAGCCGCGTCAACTGGATGACCATCGAAGAAGCGGTGAAAGCCAACAAACAATCGCCCCGCCCCATACTTATGGATTTTTACACCGATTGGTGCGGTTGGTGTAAGCGCATGATGGCTACCACCTATGCCGATCCGGGATTGGCCAGTTACATTAACCAGAATTTTTATCCGGTTAAATTCGATGCCGAGGGAAAAGATACCGTTGTTTTTGCTGGTAAGCGATATGAACCCACTGGTCCGGGAGCACGGTTGAGCCATCCTTTGGCCGTTGAACTGCTGCAGGGGAAACTTATGTATCCCAGCACCCTGTTCATGCATGCATTCACGCCCGAAAAAGAAGACTTCCAATTCAAATTGCTGGTTCCGGGGTATCTGGATAAACAGAAGCTTGAACCATTCCTGGTATACACCATGGAGAATGTCTTTCGGACTACTCCGGCAGAAGCCTTCAGCGCCGCCTTTGACAAGGCCTTTTACGATACAACGCTATCGGAACGCATCAACAAAATGCCCTGGATTCCGGCCAAGACTGCATTCGATGGGAACTTCCAGAGCTCCCGTAAAAAGCTGGTGTTCATCCATACATCCTGGTGCAATTCATGCCGTGTGATGCAGCGTGGAGTATTCACCGATACTTCACTGACCTCTGTACTCAAACCCTTCGAGCTGATTGATTTCGATGCTGAGCTACAGGACCCCCTGTTTTACCTCGATTCGCTCTATCAACGAGATCCGTCCAATCCCTTCCCCTTTCATCCGCTGACCTTGGTGCTTACCCGTAAAAACTTCGTGCTTCCCTGCCTTGCCGTGTTGGATGAACAGGGTCGGATTCTGGATGCAATACGCTTGTATGCCAACGAGACCTTTATGAAAGACATGCTTGAGTTTTACGGCAACGATCATTACAAGAAAATGCAGTGGGCGGAGTTTTTAAAATCAAAAGGGAAGGGCTAGTCCGTGTTTAGGTGTATCTTACAACACTTATGGCCATCCACATTGGTGAACAGGAATTACTGAGCAAGGCTGAAGCATTTCTTCAGGAAGCCTATGCTGAGCTGGGCAAGTCCGATCTACTGCAGCAGCGTTTGACCCACGTGGCGGATGAAATCGCAGCCACCGGTACCTGGACACCCGATTCGGACGAATTGATTCACGGTGCCCGCATGGCCTGGAGGAACAGCAATCGCTGTATCGGCCGCATTTACTGGAAGAGCCTGAAGGTTGTGGATGCCCGAAACCTGGATACCCCGGAGGCTGTTTTCGATGCAATGGATGAGCACATTGCCTATGCCTTCAATGAAGGCCAAATCCGCTCAGTTATCACTGTGTTCAGACCGAAGCGCGACCAGGATGAATTCGCCCCCCGAATTGTCAATCACCAGTTGTTGCGCTTTGCCGGTTACACACAACCCGACGGCACTTGTTTGGGCGATCCCGCTGAGCAAGAGTTCACCAAGCATTGTATGTCGTTAGGATGGAAAGGCGAAGGAACTGCATTTGATTTCCTACCCTATGTACTGCGTTGGCCCGGGTTTCCGGAGCAGTGGAGGATGCCCTCCATCCCGAACGGAGTGCGTGTACCGATTGTGCATCCCGAGTTGGATTGGTTCGAGTCCCTCGGACTTCAGTGGTATGCGGTCCCCATCATTTCGGAGATGATGCTTGAAATCGGGGGTATACAGTTCACCGCTGCGCCCTTCAACGGATGGTATATGGGAACGGAAATCGGAAGCCGGAATTTTGGTGATATCAACCGATACAACATGCTGCCGGCCATCGCCATCCGCCTGGGACTTGATATGGCAAGCAATCACGGCTTGTGGAAGGACCGGGCCATGGTGGAGTTGAACCGGGCGGTTATTTACTCCTTCGAGAAAACCGGTATGCGCATTACCAACCACCACGAGGCCGCCGAACTTTTTGTGCAGTTCGAAGAAAGCGAGCGCAAGAATGGACGGGATGTGCATGCCGATTGGGTCTGGATCACTCCACCCATGAGTGCCAGCATCACGCCGGTTTACCACAGGTTGTATGATAATACTGTGAAGGGCCCCAATTTTTATTATCAAGATCCCTGCATCGGCAAACTCCGATTCGACATCACTCCCGGATGTCCGTTCCATGCGGCCAGTCTGCAGGCTACCGCGCAGAAACCCGAATGATCGAACCGTCCTGATCGGTTCTCCTGTTCATTTTCATAACTTTCCAATTCAAAAAAATTCCGATGCGTATCCAACTCATTGTGGCATTGCTTTTTCCTTTTATGGGAATTGCACAAACCGGCATCGACAAGCCGATTTATCAAATCAATACGTACCGCGATACGACATTCCTGGGGTCCATCACGATGGAATTGTTTCCGCTTGTAGCGCCGCTGCATGTCAATAATTTCGACAGCCTGGTAGCCCAAAACTTTTTTGACAGTACGGCCTTCCACCGGGTGGTGCCTGGTTTTGTGATCCAGGGCGGTGATCCCAACTCCATCAGTGGTCCCATCAGCACCTGGGGCCAGGGGCAAGCTTCCCAGCCCACCGTTCCGGCCGAGTTCAGTGCGGTGCGTCACCTGCGCGGCATTGTTGGCGCTGCACGCGATACCAATATCAATAGCGCCAATTCCCAGTTTTACATCTGTGTGGCTCCTGCCACTTTCCTTGATGGCAACTACACGGTATTCGGTCGTGTGATCCAGGGCATGGAAGTGGTTGATACGATTGTCGCTTCTCCACGCGATGCCAACGATGTGCCCTTACAGAAGATTTCGATGTTTGTCGATTCAATCGGCGTGAGCAACCTTGTCCCCGATTCGGTTACACTGACAGATCCCCCTGATCAGGCCGTGAATGTGGCAAACACCCAGTTGTTCCGTTGGATCAGCTCATTGGGTACTGTACTATACACAGCGGAATTCGCTACCGATTCCCTCTTCAGCAACATTGTGCTGACCCGGTCAGTAGGATCAAATCAGGCAACAGCCTCCACGTTACCGGCTTCTTCGAAATACTACTGGAGGGTAAGGGCAAACAATGGTGGGCGTCTTAGTCCCTACTCCGTTGTTCGGAGTTTCACGACCCTTCCCGGTGGGGCGAACCTGGTATCGCCACCGGACTCGGCTGTGCAGACCTTTACCAATCCCGTCTTTACCTGGAACAGCGTGCCTTTTGCTGACAACTACCGCCTGCAGGTAGCCACCCAAAACACATTCAGTTCATCCAGTCTTGTTGCGGATCAAACTGGAATCACCGATACAGCCTTCCAGGTTGCTCCCTTGTTGAACAACACCCGCTACTATTGGCGCGTACGCTCCTACAGTGGAACCTTACCCGGTTTGTTCTCTGCCAAGTACACGTTCGAAACCGGTACGGTAGCCGGGTTAGCGGGAGATGACGGCCGTTCAGGTCGCATCCGTATTTATCCAAATCCAGCAGACCGGGAAGTGGTGGTAGAATCAGATTGGATCAGCACAGCAGGGGCCATGAGGATTCTCCTCAGTGATTTGACAGGCCGGGATATCCTGCCGGTGAAATCTGTTCATCCACACGATTCGCGTGTATCCATAGACGTGAGTATGTTGCCCCCCGGCATGTATGTATTGGGAATCCTGCAGGGCGATCAAACCGTGTATGAGCGTTTGGTGATCGAATAGTCCATCCGGTACTTACCGATTATCCCATGCGACTGATTCCCGTCGAGACCCCTCATCAGCTACGAACCTTTATCCGTTTGCCGTTTGAGCTGAACAGGGGTCGCTCCGGTTGGGTTCCTCCTTTTATCGGCGATGAGCGAAGTTTTCATGATCCGCGTAAGAACCCCATGCTACGCGAATGCGAAACCATGCTGTATTTGCTTGAAGAAGATGGCCGAACCATCGGACGTGTTATGGGAATCATACACACTGAATACAACCAAAAACACAATGAGCAGACGGCTCGTTTTTTCAAACTCGAATGCATCGATAATGCTGCGGCATTTCATTGCTTGATCAACGCCATTGAAGAATGGGCCCGCTCCAAAGGCATGAACCGCCTTATCGGACCGTTCGGGTTTTCCGATAAGGATCCGCAGGGATTTCAGATTGAGGGCTTCGGTCCTTTGCCGGTCATCTCTGCCCCTTCCAACTCCGAGCATCTTCCTCGCCTGTTAGCCGCTTGCGGTTATGAAAAACACCTCGACTGTGTATCCTATCACCTGCATGTGCCAAAAGTGTTGCCCCTGCGGATGAACAGTCTGGCCTCGCGCGCCCGGACAAGTTCGTCGCTCAAGATGATTTCGTTCACGAAACGGTCACAGTTAAAACCCTGGATTGTTCCTGTATTCCGCCTTGTCAATACCACCTACGCCGGCATATTCGGATTTATGCCGTTAACAGAGGAGGAGATGCATGTCCTGGCCCGGCAATACCTGCCCGTTTTGGATCCGGAGTTCACCAAATTGATTATCGATTCGAGCAATCAACCCGTAGCCTTTGTCATTGCCATGCCCGACATCAGCAAGGGGGTGCAACGGGCACGGGGAAGGGTATTGCCTTTCGGGTTCTTTCACATCTTGAGCGAGCAGCGGAAGAGCAAGCTGTTGGTCACCCTGTTGGGTGCCGTGAAGGAGGGCTGGACCGGACGGGGACTCACAGCCTGGCTGGGAGAAGAACTGCTATCGTCCGCCACCGCAAGAGGTATGAAGGACATAGACAGCCACCTCATCTTGGAGCAAAATACAGCAATGCGGGGCGTGATGGATAAATTCGGCGGGCGGATTTACAAGCGCTTCCGGATTTATCAGAAAGACCTGCACACAAAGTCCGGCAGGATTTAAACCCGGACGAGTATCCGATTGTTGACGAACCATGAACATGGAATACGATTCATCAGGCCTTACCGGACTTGACCGGTTCACCCGAGCCAATCTCATCAATTCACTGAGCGGATACAAGCCCGTGAGTCTTATTGCTACCTGTGATTCCCGCGGAAATACCAACCTGGCCATTTTCAGCAACATCGTTCACCTTGGTGCTGATCCCGCCCTGGTAGGTTTCATCAACCGACCGCGTGAAGCGGCACCGCACACCTTGGCCAACATCGAAGCCACGGGGCTTTACACAATCAATCACATTCACGGAGACTTGGTGCAGCAAGCGCATCAAACAAGTGCAAAATACCCTGAGGGTGTTAGTGAGTTCGAAGCCTGTGGATTCACACCGGAATACACAACCGGAGTTTCGGTTCCCTATGTGCGTGAAAGCCGGGTACGGTACCGGCTGAGGTTGGTTGAAGTGATTCCGATTTTGCACAACAACACCTTTCTTGTGATTGGGACCATTGAGCACCTGGAGTTCCCTGCTGCCATTGTGGATGCGGACGGCTTTCTTCACCTCGACCAGGCCGGAAGCCAGGTGTCACTCGGCATCGATGGATATGCTGCCGTGGGGCCTGTTTCACGCTTTCCGTATGCCAGGCCCTGAGGGCGAATGGAAAGGGATTAACTTCGCCGCAAAGCGAAATTCAAATGCACATCCACATTGGTAGCGACCATGCCGGCTTCGACCTGAAACAGCAATTGGCTGAGGACCTGCGTCAGCTTGGACATACCCTCAGCGATCACGGTACACATAGCACCGACAGCACCGATTACCCCGATTATGCCCATGCAGTTGCCCGTGCGGTTGAGGAAGATTCTCAAACCATCGGAATCTTGCTTTGTGGCAGTGCGAACGGAGTGGCCATCACAGCGAATAAACACGCCGGAATCCGTGCTGCATTGTGTTGGACACCCGAAATCGCCAGGCTGGCACGGCAACACAACAATGCCAATGTGCTTTGCATCCCCGCACGCTTTGTTGATCACGATACTGCAGCTGAAATGGTGACGAATTTTCTGACCACAGCCTTTGAAGGTGGCCGACACCAGACACGGGTGGATAAAATTGCTTGCTAAAAACACCATTTTGATATGAATAAGCTCAACAAAGCTTTGCTCATTCCGGTAATCACTTTGCTGCTGACCGGAACGTTCCGGCGAGATGTCCTAGCCCAGGACTTACCTCCAATCGCTACCGACCGACCCGATCAGACGGAGTCGCCCTACATTACCCCTGCCGGTTATATCCAGGTGGAAACCGGATTTCAAATGGAGAATGATCGCATGGAGATGTTCGGTGAAAAAACGAAATCATGGTCGGCGTTGTATCCGACTGTCTTGAGCAAGTATGGTTTCAATGAGCGCTGCGAACTCCGTTTGATTACGGAATATGCAGCCCAAGGCATCGGGGACGAGCGTGAGGAAGGAGCACAACCGCTTATCATCGGGTTCAAGAGCCGATTGCTCGATGAGAAGGGACTGCTCCCCATGGTTACAGTGATTTGTCACCTCACAACCCCCTTCCTTGCCGGGAAGGACTTCAAGCCCACTTATTATGCACCCTCCTTCCGTTTTCTGCTTCAGCACAGTGTGAGCGAGCGCGTTTCAGTCGGATACAACCTGGGTGCCGAGTGGGATGGGGAGACGGCCGAACCCACCTTCATCTATACGTTTACCACGGCCATTTCACTCAGCGACCGCATCGGTTGTTACGTAGAGGCTTTCGGTTTCGCCCCCCAATTGGGACGTGCAATGCACCAAGCCGACGGTGGATTCACCTACTTGTTTAGCGACAATGCCCAACTTGATATTTCTGGTGGCATAGCCCTGACCGATAACGCACCTGACTACTACACCTCAATTGGATTTTCTTTCCGACTTCCTGTGCGTAAATAAAACCCCGCTCGAATGAAAAACACCCTCTTCCTCGCTCTGCTACTTCTGACTACTCAGGCTGCGGCACAAAATACATTTTCAGTTGAATTCCATGGCGGAACCGGTGATCAGGCGGTGGATGTAGCGGAACGTTCCGGTGGAGGGTTCCTGGTGCTTGGTTACACGCTGTCGGGTTCCAACAGCGATATCGTTCTTTCGGAAGTTTCGCCTGCAGGTGTGGTACTTCAAAGCCATACCCTTCAAACACCCGCATACGAGTTCCCGAAATCACTCACACCCACTTCTGATGGAGGCTACTTCATAACCGGAAATACATTTACAAACCCGAGCGATTACGATATGTTGCTGTTGAAGGTTGATGCGTCGTTCAATATCGTTTTTCAAAAAACCTACCGCATTGCAGGTGCCAACGAGAATGGAAACCGGGGGTTCGAGCTTTCACCGGGTCTTTACGGCGTCGCTGCATCCATCGGTGTTGGGGGAAGCGCCAAGCCCTCCTTTGTGGTGGTCGATTCGACCGGAAATGTGAGACACCAGGCCTATCTGAACACCAATTTTTTCGCCAGTCCCGACTACAGCGGGAATTACATCGGAGGAGGAGTCCTTGCCATGGTACACCTTACCAATGCATTGACATTGATGGATACAGCCGGAGTTGTATTGGGAAATTTTTCCAGTAACATAGGCGTCTTCACCACCGATGTACTTCAATTGCCCAGTGGCGGATTTGCCTGTGTTGCGGCATCGGATTATGGCAGCCCGACTGGCGGAACACTCTCCATCGGAATCATCAATAGTACCCTATCATCCCTCATCTCAGGGGCCAAGTTTAAAGCCAATGGCAACGAACTCATTCCGGTGTCTCTGGTCCGCGATCCTGTAGGCAACTACTACATCGCTGCACGGGCTATTTCATTGTCCAATGGAAATCCCTCTCCGATCATTCTGAAGACCGATGCTTCGGGAAACCTCATTTGGTGTAAAAACTACAAGCCTGCAACGGCGCCTGCTGCGGATGTAATCAGGCTCCGGATGGCCTCTGATGGTTCCCTATTGTTGTGCGGAAGTGCAGGACCCTGGAACAACCAGCACCTCTACTTCAACAAAATCGATACGGCCGGTGTTGCCCCCTGCAACTGGGGCCCATTTACGCTCACCCAACAGGCCCTGAGTCCGGTCGGCCAAACCCTGCATACACCGGCAAGCGGGGTGCTCCCAGCTCCCGTTACAGGCTCAGCCATTTTCCAGGCTGATACCTTGATTACGGCTGCCTTGTGTGCAAGCGCCACTACCCTCGAGGAAACCACACAGGAAGTAGAGGTGCTTCATATCGCCCCCTCGGTCTTCAACTCATCCTTCCGCGTGCAGTTTGAGGGTTCCGCCCCGGCCTTTGTAACCGTCTGTTCGGTTACCGGTCAACAGGTTGTGTCGGGATACTTTTTATCGGGAGATAGCCTCGACAGCTCGTCATGGCCCGCCGGTTGTTATCTTATTTCAGCGGTTTTTTCTTCTGGGAATAGCACGCGCGTACGAGGCCTACGGGTAAACTAGGTCTCAGAGCCCTTGATTGTCGATGTATTATAACTTTAATACAACATGTAAAGCATTGAAAAAGAGGCTTTAATGCTTCACCCCGATGTCTTGGGGTGTTTTTTGATAAATACATTGACAGATTTTGTCAATTTTAAAAAATCCTTATATTTGTCCCCTACGCTTCAGGTTCGTTTGCAGTATCCAGATCAAGACCGCGGATTGGATCTCACGAATCAGACCGAAGCCGGACGGAATCCCGGCAATCATTCCACCGGTACATGCCGGAAAGTAATCAAGTAAAAGCGATCACACTCGCGGTAAAAAAAACATTATGGCAAAAAAGCGCAACGCCTTCGATGACTTCCTCGATGCAGTAGGGGGCAACATCCACCGTATCCGTATGCGCAAGGGTCATACCCTTGAGCAGCTCGGTCGCAGCGTAGGACTGGACAAGTCAAACATGCACCGTATCGAGCAGGGCAAGAACATCACCTTGGTGACCTTGCTGAAGATTTCTGCGATTCTGGAAGTGAAGCCCACGGACTTGATTAAGTCTGATGTGTCTGTCACAACTGCTGATGCGGAGGCCTTCGTACGCCGCAAGAAGCGTAAGTAATTCTTCCGCTTCGCGACATTTAGGTCGTTTTTCCCCCGGGAGAAACGACCTTTACTTTTTTATTCCGCAGATCTACAGTCCAGAAAAGCTTTTAATTTGCCAGAGATGTCCAGGTCCTCCCTTTCTGTTGTCGTCATCACCTACAACGAGGCGCACCGCATCGGCCGTTGCTTGGAAAGCGTGGCCGGTGTTGCTGACGAAATGGTGGTGGTGGATTCAGGTTCGACGGATACAACCGTTGAAATTGCCGAACGCTGTGGCGCCCGCGTTGTGCATCAGCCCTTTTTAGGCTACATCGAGCAAAAGAATTATGCGACCGAGCAAGCACGCTACGATTGGGTCCTGTCTCTGGACGCGGACGAGGTACTTACTGATGGACTTCGCGAGGAGATTAGAAAAGCTGTCGATGCACCGTCTTGCCAAGGCTATTCGATGCCCAGGCTTACTTGTTTTTGCGGTCATTGGGTGCGTTATGGCGGATGGTACCCAGACCGTAAGCTCAGGCTTTACGACAGGCGTTTCGGCCGATGGACTGGTACCAATCCACACGATCAGTATAAACTGCAAGATGGCAGCAAGGAAGCCAGACTTTCGGGAGATCTTTTGCACTACTCATACGACAGCCTAAGCGATCACCTGAAACAAATCGACCGCTTTAGTTTGATTGGTGCGACTGCCTTGTATGAACGCGGTAAACGTTCCAGCATCCTGAAAATGCTGGTCAAACCCTTGGCTCGATTCGTCCGGGGTTATTTTCTGCAAACTGGGTTTCTTGATGGGCTCACCGGACTGGTGATTGCCGCCAACAGTGCCCACGCCGTTTTTCTCAAGTACTACCGTTTGTATCGTATTCAGCACCAAAAAGCGGCATGAACATCCTGCACATTTCCACCCCCAACACCTGGAGGGGCGGTGAACAGCAGGTGGCCTACCTGGTCCAGGCTCTGCATGAAGCAGGAATCCACCAAGGCGTTTTATGCCCTGCCGGATCAGCCTTGTCCACCCGCACCGAATTGCGTGGAGTCGAGGTGTTGGCTTTTCAAACAAGGGGCCCGCTAGGCTTCTTGCGTGCACGGCATATCGCACACGTTGCCCGCAATGGTAATTACACCCTGATTCACACCCACGATTCACATGCCCATACTGCTGCGGTACTTGCCGCCACCGTGTTTGGAATGCCATTGCCGATTGTTGTCAGCCGGAGGGTCGACTTCCCGGTCTCCCCGGGGCCGCTTTCGAAGTGGAAATACAATCATCCAGCTGTGCGACGCATTCTCTGTGTTTCCGATGAGATCCGCAAAATCACGGCACCGGCTATCCGCAATAAAAACATGTTAGCGGTCATTCGGTCCGGTGTGGATGCCAGTCGTTATACCACTGCAAATGGCAGGGAGAGTCTGCGCCGTGAACTCGGACTAACTCCGGAGGCTCGTCTTGTTGGAAACCTGAGTGCCTTAGCCGATCACAAGGATTATCCGACCTGGCTTCGCGCTGCGGCCCATTTGCATGCCCAAGACCCGCACCTGCATTTTGTCATTGCGGGCTCTGGACCTGAAGAGCGGGAAATTCGTCAGCTGATTTCCGGGATGGGACTGTCATCGTGTGTCTCCATGCTTGGTTTCCGAGCGGACGTTGCGGAGGTGATGACTGCACTGGATGTATTCATGATCAGCTCCAAAACCGAAGGGTTGGGAACGATTGTCATTGAAGCCTTTGCAGCTGGAGTTCCGGTTGTCGCTACCCGCGCCGGTGGGATTCCCGAATTGGTAGAGGATGGCATTAACGGAATCCTGTGCCCTGTTGGCGATGAGGTGGCCCTTTGCGCCTCCGTGCGCCGTATTTTTGAAGAGCCCGGACTAGCTCTACGCCTTGGTGCCGCGGGAAAAGAACGGGCTCACCGTTTTTCCTTCCGGTCAACGGCAGCACAAACCCTCGAGGTGTATAGGGAAGTCAGCGGTTCTTGAAGTGGCCACACAAAACGAACACCTGCGTCAACTGATCGAACGTCTTCCGGACACACCGGGCGTCTATCAGTTTTTCAATGCAGAAGCCCACATCCTTTACATCGGAAAGGCCAAGAACCTCAAGAGAAGGGTCAGCAGTTATTTCAATAAAAACCACGACAACAACCGCATCACCATGTTGGTGCGGCAGATCTGTGACATCCGTACGGTACTGGTCGAAACCGAGTACGATGCGCTGCTGCTCGAAAACAACCTCATCAAGAAATACCAGCCGCGATACAATGTCAACCTGAAGGACGACAAAACCTACCCCTGGATCGTCATTCGGAAAGAACATTATCCGCGTGTTCACTATACCCGGCGACATATTCGCGATGGCTCCACTTATTTTGGTCCATATGCTTCACCGGTGATGATCAGTACTGTTCTGGAATTGATCAATGGTTTGTATAAACTGCGAACCTGCACGCTTGCACTTACTCCGGATAACATTGCCAAGAAGAAATTCAGGGTGTGCCTGGAGTATCATGTCGGCAATTGCCTTGGACCCTGTGAAGGACGCCAAACCGAAGAGGAGTATGATCTTTCCATTGCGGGCATCCGCGATATTCTCAAAGGCAATATCAATACGGTCATCCGACATGTGGAGGAACGCATGAACGCCCACGCGGCCACTTATGCGTTCGAAGAAGCGCAGCGCTGCAAGGAAATGCTCGACCAGCTGCAACGCTACAAGGGCCGTAGCGTGATTGTACATCCCACCATTCACAATGTGGATGTATTCTCGTTTGTGCAGGAGGGACAGGCTGCATTTGTCAACTTCGTTCACGTTGTGAACGGTGCCATCATCCACAGCTTCACCATCGAACTGCGGAAAAAACTGGATGAATCGCCCGAGGAGTTGCTGGGCATAGCCATCGCCGAATTACGGCAGCGTTATAACAGCAACGCACCTGAGTTGATTGTCCCCTTCATTCCCGAACTGGAGGTTCCCGGAGCGACTTTAACGGTGCCACGAATCGGCGACAAAAAGAAGCTACTCGACCTCTCGGAGAAGAACGTGCGCTATTTCATGAAAGAGAAGCTTGACCAGGCCGATAAACTCAATCCCGAACACCGGGTGGAGCGTCTGCTCGAACGCATGAAGACAGACTTAAGGCTCACGGAATTGCCCTACCACATCGAGTGCTTTGACAATTCGAACTTCCAGGGCGACCATGCTGTTTCGGCAATGAGTGTGTTTCGCAACGGCAGACCTTCGAAGCGGGAATACCGTCACTTCAACATCAAAACCGTGCAGGGCCCCGACGATTTCGCCAGCATGGAAGAGGTTATTTACCGCAGGTACAAGCGGGTGTTGGAGGAGCATCAGCCCCTACCACAGTTGATTGTAATCGATGGGGGCAAAGGTCAACTCTCTGCAGCACTCAATAGCCTAGATAAGCTCGGACTACGGGGTAAGGTTGGAATCATCGGAATTGCAAAACGGCTTGAAGAGATCTATTATCCGGGGGATTCGCTTCCGCTCTATTTGGACAAGAAGGGCGAAACACTCAAGATCCTACAACACCTGCGCGACGAAGTGCACCGCTTTGGTATTACGCACCACCGAAAGCGAAGGAGCAAGGCCTTGGTCAAGACCGAACTTTCCGACATCAAAGGAATCGGCGAGGCAACTGCATCGGAGTTGTTGCGGCATTTTCGCTCCGTGAAACGGATACGCGAATCAAGTCTGGAAGACCTTGCTGAGGTCGTCGGACAAGCCAAGGCAGGGCTTGTGCATGCATACTTTTTGCAAGCGGGAACGCAGGACGAACCTTGATCAGGCTTTATCGGCAAGTTCCGATTTCAGCCGGTCGATCACCCGAACCTCCATGGCATCAACCTTGCGGATATCAGCAAGTTTAACGCTGAGCCAGTCGCCCAAGTGAACGAGATACATCATCCGCTGCAGTGCGGTTTCCCCTTTTGACCAAATTTCAATCACCTGATTGCAAATCGGTTCAACCAGACGTTTGGTGAATTCCATCCGGTGTTGAGTCCGGGGATGATCATCGCGGTTTCGCAACATGAGTACGACGGTGCTGGGGTGATTCACGGTCCAGCCGACGAGTTCGTTGTGGTTCATCTCCGGCAGCACATGGTGCCAGCACAGCATTTTGCCGTTCTCATTAATCTGCTGCCTCCAACGGATAGCAACGCCTTCGTAGTGCGCTTCTGCGTATAGAACGGGTAGCTGCCCGGCAGTTTTAATGGCAAGAGCCTCGGCTTCCGCTGCAATCGCAGCCTGTTCGTGTACTAGTAAATCCGCTGCTGCATTGATATCCGCAGTGAAGCAATCTCCTGTCAGACCAAGCTTGTGCAGTGTAAACAGCAGTTGTACGAAGGAGTAACCCAGACATGCACGCGGAGGCATTCCTCCGGGAATCAGCACGAGGTCCAGATTCTTTTCGCGGGCGATTTCGGCAACTTTCCCGCCCGAACAAATGCACACGACATGTGCACCCGAAGTCAAGGCAAGATCCAGTGCACTGAGGGTTTCTTCGGTATTGCCGGAATACGAGGAAACAATAATCAACGAATCGGGGCCAGCGAAAGCGGGGAGCTGATAATCCTTGTTAACGACCACGGGAACTCTGAGCTCAGGTTCGGCCAGTTGTGCCAACATGGTTCCACCGATTCCTGATCCGCCTAGTCCGGTCACGATGATATTACGGATAGCCTGCTGCGGAGCTCGAAGTCGGATTTGTTGTCCGATAACTGCAGCGTCCCGCAATTGCTGGGGAAAAGCCGAAACAAGTTCATCCATTTGCATCACCTTGTACTCCTACCTTTGTATCGGACAAATATAGCCCACCCATGTACAGGATTCAAGCGCTTTCATGCCTCATGCTCGCTGTGTTGTTGTTTTCCTCGTGCGGAACAAACAGCGCTGTGAACATCTATAGCGTGGAAGAAGATGTACAACTTGGACAAACCTTCCTGGAGCAGATTCAATCATCGCCACAGGAATACATCATACTGGACAAAACCGAACACCCCGAACTATACGGAAGAATCCGTGGTATGGTAGATACGATTGTCAATAGTGGAGCTGTACGAAACCGCGATGTGTTCCCCTGGGAGCTTCGCATCCTGCATGACGATTCAGTACTGAATGCGTTCTGCACACCCGGTGGTTATCTCTACGTGTACACCGGACTCATCCGCTTCCTGGACAGTGAAGATCAACTGGCAGGTGTATTGGGTCACGAAATCGCCCACGCTGACCTACGACATGGTACAGAGCAGCTTACCAAGCAATTCGGAATCGGTCTGCTCGTGCAGTACGTGGCCGGTGAAAGTGCTGTATTGGGCAATATTGCTGAGAGCATAATCGGCCTGGCATTCAGCCGCAGCGACGAGACGGAAGCAGACCGCATGAGTGTAACATATTTGTCCAAAACCCCATACGATCCACGCGGTGTTTCCCGTTTTTTTGAGAAAATGCAGGCTAAAGGTGAAACGATGGGTTCGCTGGTCTTTCTCAGTACGCACCCCAACCCGGAGAACCGTGTTGCCGATATTCACGCCACCTGGCGCAGTATGGGTAAACCCGAGGGGCGAAGTGATACGGCAGCCTATGAGGCGATCAAGGCCTTGTTGCCTTGAGATTTGTTAACAGACGTACTCTGAAAAGGGGGACATATACCCCTCATCCGCTCCTGCAAAAGCCCTATTTTCGTCTCTGCACCATGGAGGTAAAAATCATCAACCGGTCAAGCCATCCCTTACCGGCCTACGAAACACCCGATTCAGCCGGGATGGATTTGCGTGCCCACCTCACCGAACCCATGACGTTGGATCCGGGTGAGCGCTGTTTGGTTCCGACTGGGATATTCATCGAGCTTCCCACCGGATACGAAGCGCAGGTCAGACCGCGTAGCGGACTTGCAGCGAAATTCGGCGTGACCGTTCTCAACAGCCCTGGCACCATCGATGCCGATTACAGGGGGGAAGTCAAGGTCATTTTGATCAACCACGGGAAACAGCCATTTGTCATTGCCGATGGTGAGCGCGTTGCACAACTCGTTGTGGCAAAGCATGAGCGCATCCGTTGGGTGAACAGTGAGCAATTGGAAGAAAGTCTTCGCGGACAGGGCGGTTTCGGATCTACGGGCCGTTAGACAATACAGGGATACATCGGTTTTCAATCACATCGATTCAGATATGCGCATTATTGTACCAATGGCCGGAATGGGAAAACGGATGAGGCCCCACACACTCACCACCCCGAAGCCCCTTGTTCCGGTTGCGGGGAAACCCATCGTTCAACATCTTGTGGAGGATATCCTGCACATGTGCAAATCGAATGTCGAGGAAATCGCATTCGTAGTCGGGCGTTTTGGCGAAGAAGCTGAGCGCTCGCTGATCGGCATTGCTGAGTCGCTCGGTGCGCGCGGAACCATCCACTACCAGGATACCCCTTTGGGGACAGCTCACGCCATCCTCTGTGCGGAGAGCGCCTTGCAAGGACCAGTTGTGATTGCCTTTGCCGATACCCTTTTCAGTGCAGACTTCAACATCGACCCTGAATGTGATGGTGTCATTTGGGTGAAACAGATTGATGATCCTTCGCAGTTTGGTGTGGTGAAGACCACAGAAAGCGGAACCATAACCGATTTTGTAGAAAAGCCCAGTGAGTTTGTTTCGGATCTGGCCATCATCGGAATCTATTACCTGCGTGATGGTGAAAACCTCAGGCAAGAGTTGCAGCACCTGATCGACAACAACATTTGCGAAAAAGGGGAGTTTCAGCTCACCAATGCCCTTGAGCACATGAAGGCGAAAGGTAAAATCCTTAAAGCTGGCCGTGTTGACGAGTGGCTCGACTGCGGAAACAAGGATGCGACCGTCCACACCAACCGCCGTGTACTCGAAATCAAATATCCCGAGAACCATATTGCCACCACTGCGCGTATCACAAACAGCGTAATTATACCGCCGTGCCATATTGCGGATGGTGCCATAGTGGAGCGCTCGGTCATAGGACCGCATGTGAGCTTGGGTGCCGGCAGTAACATCTGCGACTCAAGGGTTAAAAACAGCATCGTACGCGACCACACCACGCTTTCCGGAACCTGCATCGACAACAGCCTGATCGGCAGTCACGTCAAACACAGTGGCACCTGGAGCGATCTCAGTATCGGCGACTACAGCACGCAGGCATGAGCAATCCCCGTTTTTTCCCGTTTTTTCGGTTGTGCGCAATCCTGCTCCTATCGGGGCTCGTCTTTACACAGGCTTTCGGGCAATCGAAGAAGAAAAAGGGCGATCAGCCGAACGAGCAGGATAAGATCAAGGCTACCTACGCGTTTTTCGACGGGCAAAAGGAAAAACTAACCGGCAACGATGCGCGGGCGGCAGAGCAATTCAGTCAATGCATCCGCCTCGACCCTGGCAATCATGCGGCCATGTATGAACTGGCTTCCATCTATAGTTCGGGGGGGCGTATAAGTGATGCGCTTTTTCTCATAAAGCAAGCTATCGATCTGGAGCCTAAAAACGAATGGTACACCTTGCTTCAGGCCGACATCCTCGAGCGGAGTGGGAAATACAATGAGGCTGTTGAAGTTTACCGCAAACTTTATCAGCGCAATCCCGGCAAAGTCGAATACCTGTTCAGTGAAGCCGATGTATTGCTGATGCAGGGAAAGCTGGCCGAGGCCATCAAGGCGTACGACCGCATTGAAGCCATCATAGGCGTCAGCCAGGAAATGAGTCAGCAGAAGCAACGCTTATACCTCAAGATGGGCAAGACCGAGGAGGCTGCGCTGGAGCTGGAGAAACTCATTCGAAGCGAACCGAACAACCTCGAATATCATTCCATGTTGGTGGAACTCTGGCAGGTGAACGAGCGTCCGCAGAAAGCCATGGAAGTCATCCGCAGGATGCAGGCCATCGACCCCGAAAGCCCCAATGTGTACCTCTGCTTGGCCGAACAGTACCGCATGGAAGGTCGCCGTGAGGAGTCGTACCAGAATTTGAAAAAAGCCTTCGGTTCCCCCGCGCTACCCAGCGAAGTGAAAATCCGTATCCTCACCAGTTATCTTCCGCTGGTCAGTGGCAATACCGACATGATGCAACAATCACTGGAGCTTGGAGGCGTGTTGGCGGAAACCCACCCGAACGAAGCCCTGGCGCAGACCGTTTATGGAGATTTTCTGTACATAGACAAACAGTTCAGTCCGGCACGCGAGCAATACCGGAAAGGACTCGGCATTGACAAACGCAATTTACAGGCCTGGCAACAACTTCTCCTGACCGAATCGGAATTGAAGGATTATGCTTCCATGGCGCGCGAGGCCGAGGAGGCCCTGGGTTACTTTTCCGATCAGGCCGCCTTGTATCTGTTTGCCGGTATCGGATTGCAGCAACAGGAGGATTTCACGGCTGCTGCTACGAAATACATTAGCGGAAGCAAATTGGTAGTCGACAACGACGCCCTCTTGGTTGATTTTTATTCCAACATCGCCGACTGTTACGATAAGCTCAAGCGATTCGCCGATTCCGACACCTATTTCCAGAAAGCCCTCAACCTCGACAAGGACAATGTATTCGTGTTGAACAACTGGGCGTATTACCTCTCACTCCGCAATGAGCAGCTCGAAAAAGCCGCTGAGATGTCGAAGCGCTCCAATGTCTTGTCGCCGGGAAATCCGAGTTTTGAAGATACCTACGGTTGGATTCTCTTTATGCAAGGCGATGTGACGGGCGCTCTCGATTGGATATCAAAAGCCATTGCATCGGGAGGTAACAGCAGCGGGACTGTATTGGAGCATTACGGAGATGCACTCTATCGGGCAGGCCGTGCCGAAGAAGCACTTCGCTATTGGCAGCAGGCTCGCGATGCGGGTGAATATTCTGATCAACTCGAACGCAAACTCAGGGAAAAGAAACTATGAACTGCAGAGGGGTTTCGTTCGTGTTCAGCGGCTTGATTCTATTCGCGCTCTTCACCACTTCCTGCCGTAGCCGCAAACCGGTAGCGGTTGTTGCCCCCACTGAGGTAAAACCGCTTCAGGACCGCTCGGTGCAGGAACTCATGGACCGCCTCGACTCGGCCGCATTCAAATCCGAATGGCTCAACGCGAAGGCTGCAGTCGTCACCTTGCAGGATGGAAGTGAAACCACCTTCAACATTTCACTCAGGGCTAAACGTGACAGCCTCATCTGGATTTCCATTTCGCCCCTCTTGGGAATCGAGGTTGCACGTGTATTGATTACGCCCGACTCCGTGAAATTCTTGAACAGGCTACAGGGACGGTATCAGGCCAGCACGTTTGAGACCATCAATCGCCTGTTGCAACTCAAGGTGAATTTCGAAGCGGTTCAATCGCTCATCTGCGGCAATTTTTTCGCGTATAAGAAAAACGAGAACCGGTTCAACTCCGTATATATCGAGGATAAATTCTACGTTTTGAGCTCACTTAACAAGAAAAAGCTCAAACGCTCACTGGAGGAGAAAGACCCCAACAAACCGGTCATTCAGGATGTATTTGTGAATCCGGCAATGTACAGGATACTCAAGACCGCTATCGAAGACCAGAAGATCAACAAGACGCTGGTGACCGAATACGACGACTTCCGTGAAACCCCGTACGGATTTTTCCCCCATCGATCCGTCACCCGTGTCACTGCCGAGCGCGAACTCGAAATCCGCATTGAATTCGGAAAAGTAGCCACAGGCGAACCACAGGAGTTCCCCTTCAATGTTCCACAGAGCTATGTCAGGATGCGCTAGAATTTTCGGATTCATAGGTGCTGCGTTGATATTCATCAGCGTACTGGCGCAGCCGTTACATGCCCAATCCAAAAAGGAACTGGAGCAGAAAAAGGAGAAACTGCTCCGTGAAATCGAAGCTACGAACAAACAGCTACGTCAGGTCGAGAGGAACAAAAACGCAACGGCTGCTCAGCTGAGTGAGCTGCGTAAGAAGATCAGTCTGCGTGAGAACCTTATCGGAACCATCAATTCCGAACTAAGTACAATCGGCGGAGAAATTGCGACCACATCCCGTGAAATCGGCGAATTGCGATCCGATCTTGAGACGTTGAAGCGGCAGTATGCAGCCATGATCCGGTATGCTTATCGCAACCGGAACATCCAGCAACAATTGATGTTCGTATTCGCCTCGGCCGACTTTAACCAGGCCTACAAGCGTGTCAAGTATATCCAGCAAACCGGTTCTGCTCGACGCAGGCAGGCGGAGCAAATCCAGTCGACTCAGGACAGGCTGAATGGAAAAGTCAACGAACTGGAGCAGCGCCGGAAAGAAAAAAACAACTTAAAGGAGGCTGAGGTCAGGCAAAAGTCGACGCTCGAAAAAGAACGACAGGAGCAAGACAAGCTGATGCGCAACCTGAGCGATCGCGAAAAGAAACTGCGCAAAGAGCTCACGGAAAAACAGGAGGCCCGCAGGCGACTCGACCGTGCCATCGAGAACATCGTCCGCAAAGAAATCGAGGCTTCGCGCAAGAAAGCAGTTGCCAGTGGCGGAAGCAAGGAGGCGCCGAAAAAGAATGTATTTAGCCTGACTCCTGAAGCTGCCAAACTCAGCAACAGCTTTTCCGGGAACAAGGGTAAGCTTCCCTGGCCGGTGGAGCAAGGAAGCATCTCCGAATCTTTCGGTGAACACCCGCACAAAGAACTCAAGGGCATTGTCGTACAAAACAACGGAATTGACATTCAAACCTCAAAAGGTGCTTCGGCCCGTGCTGTTTTTGAAGGAACCGTAAGTGGTGTGGTGAGCATTCCGGGTGCAGGAAAAGCGGTGATCATCCGTCATGGTGAATACCTCAGTGTGTACTCGAACCTTACCTCGGTTACGGTTGGATCAGGCGACAAGGTTTCGACAAAACAGCGCATTGGAACAGTTGGAAATACCTCCGATGGACAAAAAGGGGAGATGCACCTGGAGATCTGGAAAAACACAGCCAAGCTCAATCCGGCATCCTGGATTGCTGCTCGGTAATCAGACGAGTCCTTCGCGCAACGCTTTCGCAACGGCTTCCGTGTTGCTCACCACGTGCAATTTGGCGTAGATGTGCTTCATGTGTGAACGGACGGTTTCATAACTGATGTGGCAGGCATCGGCAATCATTTTAAACGACATGCCCTGCACAAGGCAAGCCAGCACATCTTTTTCCCTAGCTGACAATTGATAGTCGGGCTTGGCGATTAATTCGGGTGGCAGGCCATTCTGCAGCAGATGCAATACACGCCTGGCCACGGAGGGCGACATGGGTGCTCCACCTTCTACAACCGATTCGATCGAAGCCAGTACCTCATCCGATTTGCCTCCTTTAAGCAGGTAGCCCGAGGCTCCGGCGCAGACGGCATGAAAGATCAGATTGTCTTCATCGTGCGAGGTCTGCATGATCACATATACGGCCGGGAAGTCGCGTTTGATGAGCCGCAATCCTTCAATTCCATCCACGCCCGGCATTTCGATGTCCATGATCACCACTTCCGGTTTGGATGACTTCATTTTTTCGGACAGATTCAGGCAATCGGGGAAGGCACCCGTTAGGGCAAATTCGGGATGAGCGGCAATGGCTGCGCTGGTCTGCTCCAGAAAGATGGGGGTGTCATCAAAGACGGCTACACGAATGGGCATGACCCGAAACTAGCGAAAAGCGGCTTCGCCGTGGAAATACGTACCTTTGCGTAAAGCAATCGGCAATGAACGGTACCATACTTCTCGGTTTCCTTGGCGGCATGGGCGGCACGGAAATCATCCTAATCATCGTAGTCTTGTTGCTGTTCTTCGGTGCCAAGCGCATTCCGGAACTGGCCAAAGGCCTCGGGAAGGGAATCAAGGAGTTCAAGGATGCCTCCAAAGGGGGGCAATCCGACGAAACCAAAAAGATCCAGGATTAACCGCTTCCCTTTCCACTTACTGATTTTGAATTCCGGTATTCGTGCCTGACTTTGTTGGCGCCAATCCGATTCAACACACTTATGTTCCTTTGAAGCGTATGCCTACAGTCGCAGTTTTAGGTGGTGGAAGTTGGGCCACGGCACTGGTCAAGTTACTGTCAGACCGCTCTGACCGGGTGTATTGGTGGATGCGGGATGCCGAGGCGGTAGCACACATTAGGCAATTCGGCCACAATCCGCGCTACCTCAGCGATGTGCAACTCGATCTCCAGAAGGTGGTTCCCTGCGAATCCCTGCAAGAGGCTATTGCTCCATCCGGCATGCTGGTGTTGGCCGTTCCTGCAGCTTTTTTAAAATCGGCCCTGCAGGGAATCCGTCCTGAGCAGTTCCACAACAAAACGATCTTCTCAGCCATCAAGGGCATTGTGCCACAGGACAACCTAATCGTTGGGGAGTTCATGCACACTACCTACGGCATTCCGTACGATCGGATCGGAGTCATTACGGGTCCTTGCCATGCCGAGGAGGTAGCCATGGAAAAGCTGAGCTACCTCACCATTGCCTGTCAGAGCCAGGAACATGCCCGTGAAATGTCGGATTTGCTTTCCGGTCGCTTTATCCGGACCAATAGTTCGGACGACATTTACGGAACCGAATACGCGGCCGTGTTGAAGAATGTGATGGCCATTGCCGCAGGCATTTGCCACGGATTGGGCTACGGGGATAATTTTCAGGCGGTATTGATTTCCAACGCAATACGAGAAATCAAACGCTTTGTTGATGCGGTACATCCCATTGCACGCGACATCAAGGATAGTGCCTATTTGGGCGACTTACTGGTTACGGCCTATTCCCAATTCAGCCGCAACCGAACCTTTGGAACGATGATCGGAAAGGGGTATTCGGTGAAAAGTGCCCAGGTGGAAATGAACATGGTTGCCGAAGGATACTACGCCATTGCCTGTATTCATGAGATGAACCGGCAGTTAGGGGTGGATTTACCCATCTGTGCCGCAGTCTATAATATTCTGTATGAACGCATTGCACCGAAAATGGAAATGCGTTTGCTGAGCGAGAAGCTCACATAGCCAGAGAGCTGACACATAAATTGGGTGTAAACACCCATATCCAGCCCGAACAAATTCCTTTTTTTATCAACAATCCCGTCGTATTTTTAACAATCATATCGGGGTGTAGGGATGTTGTGCTGTTTTATTTCTTAGGCGATCCGCATGGTTAAACGTTTACTCTTAGTACTCCTCACGTTTTTCGTTTTTAATGTCCACGATTCATGGGCTCAAAACATCACGATGTCGAATGCGACCAACTCCACCTGTGGGGGAAGTTTTTTCGATAGTGGGGGTCAGGCCAATGCATATGGCAACAACTTGAATTTAACACAGACGATATGCTCGTCAACCCCGGGGAGTTGTGTTTCCATTTCTTTCACCTCGTTCGATCTCGGCACCGGTGACACCCTTAGGATTTACAATGGGAACAGTACGGCAGCAGCCCTGGTTGGTACGTATACTGGAGGACAGAATCCGGGTCCAATCATCTCCAGTAGCGGATGCCTCACTTTCGTTTTCAAATCGAATGGAACGGTAACAGGACCAGGCTGGATAGGACAGCTTAGTTGTATCAACTGTCCCACATCCAACTGTGCAACCACCTGCTCAGGAGGTCCTGCACCTGCAAACGATGCCTGCGGAACTGCTCAGAATCTGGGCTCACTGCCAACACCTACTCCTTGTCCAGGTGGTGCCGCCACATCACTAACGATCAACTCGTCAAACCTTTGCGCTACAGCCGCTGTGCCATATTCGGCCTTACCCGGATGCCAGCCCTCCGGTGCGAACATGGCCAATCCAGCTGCGGACGTCTGGTATCGTTTCACAGTCACAGCTCCTGTTTTGAACATCGGTTTGTCGGGCGGTCTTACTACACCCACCATCGGATTGTACAGCGGAACCTCTTGTACCTCTTTGAACCCGGTTGGATGTGCTGTGGGTAACGCGGGTAGCCTTACGGCCAGTTACAGTGGACTTCCTGCCGGAACCTACTATTTGCAGGTCAGTGGCGGCAATGTGAACGATCAGTGCAACTATACGCTGTCGCTACAAAATAACTTCGATTGTTCAGGTTGTGTGATTCAGGCAAACATGACTGTGAATCCACCACCCGTGAACGGCTATTATTACCCCGGTCAAACGGTCAATTTCTGCTATACCATTTCCAATTACAACCAAACGTCGAACAATTGGTTGCATGGCGTAGTACCCTCATTCAGTCCAGGATGGGACATGAGCTCATTTGTTCCGGTCAGTAGTACCAACTGCTCAAATGCCGGAACGTGGAACTGGTATAATACCAATGTGACCAGTAGTGCTAATGGTCAGACATTTGGCCCTGGATTCTATTACGAATCGGCTTTAGGCAGTCCGATTGGTCTAACAGATGGAAACCCCGGCAACAATTTTGGAGACAACAACCCCAACAATGTTTGTGATTGGACTTTTTGCTGGCGCATCAATACTGATCCGGCCGCGAATTGCGTGCAAGGAGCAGTATTGAATGTATCGGTGAATAGTCTCGGTGACGGGGAAAGTGGTTCCTGGGGTTCGGTTGCATGTACACAGGATCCCAATGCCAATTTCCTTGCCTACTTGAACTGCTGTCTCCCTCCAACATTGGCTACGGTCAACCCGTTGTGTCCGGGGCAAACCAATGGCAGCGCCACGGCAACTGGGCAAGGAGTGGGTCCATGGGATTACATCTGGAGCGATGTGAATGGCGTCGCATTTCTGACCCAAAACAATTTATCCGGATCAGGTACTGCTTCCAACCTCGCAGCGGGCACCTATGCGGTAACGGTGGTTGATGCTACGGGTTGCACGGCATCGCAATTCTTTACCATCAGCACTCCTGCGGGTGGCACCTTTACGGCCAGTGCTAACCCTACACCGGTGGCATGTGCCGGGGGGAATACCGGCGCCGTTAGTGTTTCCCTGAACGGAGGCGCGGCTGCGTTCTCCTACGCCTGGACACCAGCCGGACCCAACTCCCCGACACGAAACAACCTTGCTGCAGGCACCTATTCGGTAGTTGTTACAGATGCCAACGGCTGTACAGCTACGGCTACTGCTACAGTGGCACAGCCTCCCGTATTGAATATCAATATACCTGCAACAACCAATGTGGCTTGTGCAGGAGGTCAGACCGGCTCCATCACGGCCGCCGCAAGCGGTGGAAGTCCCAATTATACATACGCCTGGAGTGGAGGTGCTTCCGGGGCAACTGCCAGCGGCCTTACGGCAGGTACCTATACTGTGACAGTCACAGATAATGCCGGATGTACTGCAGTCACTACAGCCAGCATTTCCCAGCCGACACCTTTAGTCCTAAACACTTCCAGCACTGCAGCAAACTGTGGCTCTTCAAATGGATCAGCTTCTGTTGCTGCATCAGGCGGTTCAGGCGGCTATAATTATATATGGACGCCATCCGGCGGATCTGCTTCCACCGCCTCCGGTCTATCTGCCGGTAGCTACAACGTTACAGTTACTGACGTCAATGGGTGTACATCGGCTACCTCGGTCAGTGTGGCCAGTACAACGGGACCTACCGCCAGTATTTTGAATCAAACCAATGTGGCCTGCAATGGAGGCTCAACCGGTAGTGTACAAGTCGGACCTGTGGGAGGAACCGCTCCGTTCAACTACACCTGGTCTCCAGCGGTAAGCAATAGCAATAGTGCATCCGGACTTGCTGCTGGAAACTATACGGTGACCATTACAGACAACTCGGGCTGTACCGCTACAGTTGCAATCGCCATCACTCAGCCACCAGCGCTTACCGCTTCTGTCATTTCGAATACTCCGCAAAGTTGTGTTGGTGTTTCAGACGGGGCATTGACCGTGCAGGGGCTTGGCGGTTCTTCCGGTTATTCAGTCAGTTGGAGCAATGGAGCTAGTGGAGCAACAGCTTCGGGACTTGCACCGGGATCCTACACGGCGACCGTAACGGATGCCAACGGCTGCACCACGACAGTAACTGCAAACGTAGCAGCCGCTACGCCGATTGTACCCACCATAAACTCTGTTGTCCCTGTTTCCTGTAACGGTGGTGCCAATGGCAGTGCAACCGCTTCTGCCTCGGGAGGTACCGCTGGATACTCCTATGCTTGGAGCAATGGTGCATCCGGAGTAACCGCCAGTGGACTCTCTGCAGGGAATTATGTTGTCACCATTACGGACGGATCGGGTTGTACGGTAACGACTCAGACGAGCATTGTACAGCCTGCGGCCATTGTCGCCCAACCCAGCACCAACCCGTCAACCTGTGGAAACAGTAACGGAAGTGCATCCGTATCTGTATCCGGCGGGACACCAGTCTATTCATACAATTGGGCCCCTTCCGGTGGAAGTGGATCCAGTGCTACCGGTCTTGCAGCGGGAACCTATTCGGTTACAGTGACAGATTTGAACGGTTGCACCGCATCAGTAGCAGGAATTTCCGTTGTTGACCAACCTGCACCCCAGGCTTTGATCAATGCGGTATCGGATGTAACCTGCAGCGGAGCCAACAATGGTTCGGTTACGGTTCAGGCTAACGGGGGAACACAACCGCTTACTTACACCTGGTCAACTGGCCAGTCCGGAAATTCACCAAGCATCAGCGGACTTGCTCCTGGAACTTATTCGGTTACTGTTTCAGATGCAAACGGATGCACAGCACTGGCTACAGCGACAGTTGCTACACCCACTCCCATTCAGACATCGCTCACGCCGGTAGCTGCACATTGCGGACAAGCCGACGGGTCAGTATCTGCGAGTGTTCTGGGAGGGACTCCCGGTTATACCTATTCGTGGTCAAGTGGTAGTACAGGTGCGGCGATCAGCAATGTCATTCCAGGCACGTATTCGGTAACGGTTACGGATGTCAACGGGTGTACACAAGTTGTACAGGCTACAGTAGCCAATACGCCACCTCCCGTTCTTGCCCAAACGGCGTTGACGAATGCCCTCTGTGCGGGAACCGCTACCGGATCGGCATCAGTTTCTGCTGCAGGTGGAACCGGTCCCTATACCTATTTATGGTCGAACGGTGCAGGTGGGTCGGTAGCGTCCAATCTCGCAACAGGAACGTATACGGTCACCGTTACAGATGTATACGGATGTACGGCAGTATTGACCATACCGGTCACTGAACCCTTGCCTTTGCTTGTTGTTCCAGCACCGACTCCCTCAACCTGTGGTCAGAGCAATGGCGCCGTATCCATCGCAATTTCAGGTGGAACACAACCCTATATACCCACCTGGAACACAGGTGCAAGCAACACAACTAACCTAAGTGGATTGGTAGCTGGCTCTTATTCAGCGACGGTCACCGATAACAACGGCTGTACGCAATCTGTGCAGGTCAGTGTGAGCGATTTGCCCTCGCCCGTACTGGCGAATCCAACAGCCACGCCTGTGAGCTGTAATGGAGGAAGTAACGGAACAACAGCGGTGGTACTGGTTTCCAGTACTGGAGCTGTGAATTATAGTTGGTCTCCTTCAGGCGGAAATTCTGCTACGGCATCCGGACTAACAGCGGGTACGTACACCGTTACTGCTACGGATAACAACGGATGTACTGCAACACAAACAGTGATAGTTAGCCAACCACCACTTCTGGTTCCCGCCGCACAATCACTTCCGGCTTTGTGCAACGCTTCGCCGACTGGATCAGCTTCAGTTTTGGCATCTGGAGGTGTCTCATCTTATACGTATAGTTGGAGTAATGGTGCCTCCGGTTCGGCTGCATCGAATCTTTTTGCTGGTTCCTACACAGTAGTTGTAACTGATAACAATGGCTGTACGGCACAAACCACCGTCCAGGTAGCTCAGCCTGCAGCCTTGGCTCTACCGCTTACGCCTGTCAACGCCAACTGCAATGGTGCATCAACCGGTTCAGTTTCATCTTTGGCAAGCGGCGGTACCACCCCTTACACGTACCTCTGGAACACCGGTAGTACACTCTCAGCCGTTTCTGCTGTTCCCGCAGGCACCTACACTGTAACCGTGACCGATGCCAATGGTTGCACCTTGCAGAACACCGTAGTCGTTACTCAACCGACACCCGTCGTCGTTCAGGCTTCGGTTACTGATGCTACCTGCAGCCAGAACAACGGTACAGCTAGCGCGAATGCTTCCGGTGGCACGGGCACCTTAAATTATACGTGGTCCAATACCCAAACGGGATCGTCTGTTTCGGGTCTTGCTCCGGGCAGTTACACAGTCACTGCAACGGATGCCAATGGGTGCACCGCAACATCGACCGTATCGCTCATCAATTACCCCGCTCCCACATTGAATCCGCCGGTTTCGACTCCCGTGAGTTGCAATGGAGGGGCCAATGGAACGGCTTCGGTGAGCGTATTGAGTGGTACAGGCCCTTACGCTTACGCGTGGTCTCCCTCAGGTGGATCATCTAATGCCGCCAGCGGACTCTCTGCTGGAAATTATTCAATAGTAGTAACCGACAACAACGGCTGTACGAGCACCACTTCCGTGGTCATTACGCAACCCACAGCACTCAACCTGCAGTTGTCCTCTACTCAAGCTACCTGCGGTAATCCCAACGGAAGCGTATCTGCTGTTGTCAGTGGAGGAACACAGGCTTATTACTACTCTTGGAGCAGCGGATCAATCAACAGTACAACAGGCGGCTTGCTCGCAGGGAACTATACGCTTACCGTTACAGATAACAATGGATGTACCGTTGTCGGACAGGTTGCTGTTCCTACACCTCCAGCACTGGCAGTGATTGCATCTGCCTCTCCTGCGAATTGCAATGGTGCGGCCACCGGTGCAGCCTCGGCGGCAGTAGCCGGCGGCACGTCCCCTTTCACATATGCCTGGACCAATGGATCCATTCAGCAGAATCCTTCCGGCTTGCCCGCCGGAGCCTACACGGTGGTTATCACCGATGCGAACGGATGTACCGCCACAACAGCAGCTGCGGTGGTTACACAACCCACGCCAATCGTATTGCAAACCCAATCGACGGCCTCCTTGTGCAGTACAGCAAATGGTACCGCACAAGTAAGCGGTTCGGGAGGCACGGGACTTCTGAATTACGTGTGGTCAAACGGCCAAACTGGGAATTCCATTTCCAATCTTGCGGCTGGCAGTTATACGGCCACAGCCACTGATGCCAACGGATGCACTTCGGTTGCAGTTGCAGCGGTCAGTAATCTGGGAGGACCTACACTGGTGGTTTCTCAACCCACCGCGGTTAGCTGCGCCGGAGGTAATAACGGTAGCGCCTCTGTGCTCGTCGCTCCAGGTGGCAATGGACCTTTTTTGTACAACTGGACACCAAGTGGTGGTATAAATCCAACAGCTACTGGTTTGTCTGCTGGAAATTATCAGGTGACTGTAACCGATGCCAACGGATGTATTGCTGTTGAATCGTACGTGATTACAGAGCCCCTTCCGCTCCAAGCCACTGCCTCCGGTCAACCGGTCAATTGCAATGGAAACAGTACCGGTTCCGTATCGGCTTCGGCAGCTGGAGGCGTAACGGGATATTCTTACGCATGGAGTAATGGAGCTACAGCATCGGCTGTTTCCGCTTTACCAGCAGGGATCTACACCGTAACGGTGACCGATGCCAACGGATGCACCGACAATGCATCTTTCGTTGTTAACCAGCCACCGCTGCTCACCGCCAACGCATCCGTAACACCGGTGTCCTGCAATGGAGGAAATAATGGAACTGCATCGGTATCAGCCGGTGGAGGAACATCTCCCTACGCGTATACCTGGAGTAACGGATCTGGCAACTCGGGTCAGAACAACCTGGTTGCCGGAACATACAATGTAGTTGTTACCGATGCCAACGGATGCACACGATCGGCATCTGGCACTATCACTCAACCTACTGCCATAGCTCTGCAAGTAAATACCACCCCCAGCACATGCGGCAACAGCAATGGTGCCATATCCGTTGTAGGTTCGGGCGGAACCGGTGCTCTGCAATATCAGTGGTCGAATGGCTCAACACTGATTACAAATAACAACATCGCTGCGGGTGCCTATACTGTAACAGCTACCGATGCCAACGGATGTACTGCCACTGCCAATGCTGCAGTCAATAACCAGGGCGGACCTCAGGTGGCCTTGCAGGCCTCGACCAATGTTACCTGTTT
>JAJTFW010000012.1 GCA_021299095.1 Sphingobacteriales bacterium
ACATCCTGTAGGCGCTCGGCCACCTCTTCGATGTTTTTGGTGTGGTCGTTCCAGCCCAGACGGGTCTTGACTGTTACGGGCAACTTCACCGCCTTCACCACTTTTTCGGTCAGGCGGGCCATTTTCTCTATATCCTGCAGGAGGCAGGCGCCGGCACCTTTACTGACCACTTTGTGCACCGGACACCCATAATTGATGTCGATCAAATCAGGGCCTGCAGCTTCTGCAATGCGCGCTGCTTCTTCCATGGCATCTTCCGATCCTCCGAATAGCTGGATACCGACGGGTCGCTCGTAATCGAACACATCGAGTTTCATTTTGCTTTTGGCCGCATCCCGAATGAGTCCTTCACTCGATATGAACTCGGTGTACATCAGGTCGGCGCCATGCTGTTTGCACACGGAACGGAACGGTGGATCACTCACGTCCTCCATGGGTGCGAGCAACAGCGGAAAGTCGCCGAGTTCTATGTTGTGTATACGTACCACAAGCTGTTCTGAGGGCTGTTGAGCAGGGCTGTTCCGTTTCGCGGGCCTATCTTTGTGGCGCAAACTTACGAAACCATGACGCTGCGCGCAGCCCTCGCCGACCGGACCCCTTACCGGAAATTCCTCATCATTGTTGGTCTGACCCTAATTGGCACGGTGCTCTTTTCCGCATTGGGCGGACTTCTGTCCGAGGTGCTGTTTGGAATCGGATTAGCCGATTTGCAGGGTGATATCTCCGCAACGTCTGCGGAAACAAGCCTCGTAAACGCAGTGCGACTTATTCAGACTTTTTCGCTGCTGGGCAGTTTTTTGGTCCCGGCCCTCTTGGCTGCCTGGTTGTTTTCGGATGAAAGCACCACTTTTCTTGGAATTGACACACTGCCGAGCCGCGGCTTAATGCTCTTGGTTCCTTTGGTGTTCTTGTGTGCTGTGCCTTTCATTAACTGGATGATGGCCATCAATCAGGGCATCCGCTTTCCCGATTCCTTGCAATCGGTGGAGGATTGGATACGTGATACAGAAGAATCGGCGGCCAGACTGACCGAATTACTGGTGTCAGGGACAGCAGCTTCGGATCTTGTGCTCAATCTACTGGTTATTGCTGTTATTCCGGGAATCGCCGAGGAATTCCTCTTTCGTGGTATTCTACAGCGTCAGTTCATCCTGCTTTCCGGCAACCGTCATGCAGGCATCTGGCTCACGGCATTTCTTTTCAGCGCCTTGCACATGCAGTTCCTCGGGTTCATTCCCCGTTTTTTTCTCGGCGCCTTCCTTGGCTATCTCTATGCCTGGTCTGGAACCCTCTGGCTGTCCGCGTTCGCCCACTTCTGCAACAACGCATTTGCGGTAATCCTGACCTGGGCATTCGCCGCGGGTTATATCAACTTGAATCCTGATACATGGGGTGCAGGACCTCAGGACGCCCTTGTTCTCGGGGTAAGTGTATTTCTGACGCTCAGCGGGATAGCCATGATATCGCGTTCGTCAAAGCGGATACAACAGCGTTGATCCCGAAACGACTATTCAGCATATACGAAAAAAAAACAGTTTTCACAATAGCGGGTGTGTGGATTTTCGTAACTGTAAATCCCCCAATGATGCGTACCTTTGCATCGCAATCATTTCTTAAACCGTGAAGAAAGCCATGAGAAAAGCGCGCGTGCTCTTCATCTCGAGTGAGATACATCCTTACCTCGAACTCACGGAGCAAAGCAAAATTGCCCGTTACCTTCCGCAAGGAATCCAGGAGCGTGGCAAGGAGATCCGGACCTTCATGCCCCGCTTCGGTAACATCAACGAGCGACGTAATCAGTTGCACGAGGTGATTCGTCTTTCCGGGATGAACCTCATCATCGATGACACGGATCATCCGCTCATCATCAAGGTCGCCTCCATCCAAGCGGCGCGTATGCAGGTGTACTTCATCGATAATGAGGAGTATTTCCAACGTAAATCGACGTTGCGCGATGCCGAAGGGAAATTTTTCGCCGACAACGACGACCGTGCGATTTTCTTCGGACGTGGTGTGCTCGAAACGGTTAAGAAACTGGGTTGGTCACCCGATATCATCCATTGCCACGGCTGGATGACGGCATTGGTTCCCCTCTTCATCAAGACCAGTTACAAAGACGACCCGATGTTTCACAACAGCAAGGTCGTGTATTCCCTCTACAATGACGGATTCGGCGAGCCCTTCAATGCGGATTTTGCCCGAAAGGTACAGATGGAGGGTCTGACCGCTGCCGATGTAAAAGAAATCAATGATCCCCATTACGCAAGCCTCTCCCGTTTGGCCATGCATTGGTCAGATGCGGTCGTAAAAAGCTCCGCTTCGTTGCACGATCAGGTAGAGGAGGATTTCCGTAAGTTGAGTAAGCCTACGCTCGACTACAAATCGCCCGAGGAATACGTTGAAGCCTACGACACCTTCTACGACGAGGTGGTTTTGGAGGACAGCGTACTCGCTGACTGATTCCGCCCTTCGTCTAATCCCGTAAACCGCCTACCTTCGCAGCATGCCGAACCGGAAAGGGTGGGTGAAGAGCCTGTTCCCGTTATTGAGTGTGATGTTGTTCGCGTCCTGCAGCGAACCCAGCCTGATTGGTCTTGACTTGCAACCAGAGTCCGAGCTGGCCGGCTGGAGGGTCGATACCCTGGAAGTGAAGGCCTTTACCGTTCGTGAAGATTCGCTGATCGTGTGGGGCCCTACCAAGAACCTGATTGAATTACCTACGCTTTTCCTGGGTAGTATGGACGATGCCTATGTGGGCAAGTCCTTTGCCGGTTTTGTTTCACAACTGCGCATCGGGAACACCATCACCCCCAGTACGTTCGCTGGGGTGACATCTCCCGACTCTGTCGTGCTGAGCTTTGCATACCGGGGAATCGATGGCGACAGCAGCGCATTGCACCGAATCAGTGTTTATGAATTGAGCGATAAGCTTGTAGCTGATAGTACGTACTACAGCAGCCGTGAACTTCAACGTGGAGGATTTCTCGGTCACATCGATCTCGTCCCTAAATTGGGTGATAGTGTGATTGTCGGTAGCTCAACCCTTCCACCCATGTTACGCATTCCGCTGGACACGGCACTCGGCGGACGGTTCATGCGGCAATATGCACTCAATGCGGCCACATTCGCTGACAACAATGCGTTCATCGATTTTTTTAAAGGAGTTGTCTTAACCGATAGTGTAGATGGCACAGGAAGTATTCTCAATTTTGCCTCCACCTCCGGTTATCACCGCCTCACCTTGTATTTTTCCGGTAACAAGAGCTATGAATTCATCATTGATGTGAATGCAGTGCGCTTCAGTAACTTCTCTCATCAGTATCTGCAAGTCAACACCGACAGCTTGGAAGATAATCCCTTGGTGGTGCAGTCGATGGCCGGACTCAAAGACAGTCTTGTGATTCAAAATCTATTTTCCCTGTTTGATGAGGGTCCGGTGAGTATCAGCTCGGCGCGCCTCGTATTCACAGCAGGTGCTGGAACCGGTACTGGAAACATGTCACCCCACAATAACCTGCTGATTTTCGCCAGCGATTCGATTGGAAAAAATCTTACAACCGCGGATGCCACCGAAACCGCTTCCTATTACGGCGGAGCATACTCCAGTACGAGCGGAACGTATTCTTTCAACATTGCGCGTTACCTACAGCAAACGCTTAACAAAATCAACACCGGTACCGGTGCAGACTATGGACTTTTTCTGGTTGCCGGTGGTTCAACCTCCAATGCACGGCGAACTGTGCTGCAGGGTGGAACTGCAATACGTCTTGTTGTGCACAGTACCAAACTCAATCCCTGAACCATGTGCGGAATCGTAGCCTATATCGGCAAACAGGAAGCCTATCCCATCATCATGAAGGGCCTTCAGCGCCTCGAGTACCGTGGGTATGATAGTGCCGGAGTCGCCTTGCTTCATGGCGAGAAACTCACCAGCTACAAGAAGGCCGGAAAAGTAAGCGACCTTGCGGAGTTCGTCCGCGGAAAAGACATCAGCGGTACTATCGGAATGGGTCATACCCGCTGGGCTACCCATGGTGAACCCAACGACCGCAATGCGCATCCGCATTTTTCACAAAGCCGCGATTTTGCCATCATACACAACGGAATCATTGAGAATTATGCATCTCTAAAGGCCGAGTTGGGCAAGCAAGGGCATGTTTTCGAGAGCGATACCGATACGGAAGTACTCATTCACCTGATTGAAGCCATCGCAGAAAAAGCCGGAGTGGAACTCGAAGAGGCGGTCAGGCTTGCACTTGGCGAAGTTGTGGGAGCTTACGCGATTGTTATTTTGTCGAAGAAGGATCCGTTGAAGCTGATTGCTGCACGTAAAGGTTCTCCCATCGTAGTAGGCATTGGGAAAGATGAGTATTTTGTGGCTTCAGATGCTACGCCGATTGTTGAATACACCAAAAACGTTGCGTATCTGAACGATGGCGAGTTGGCGGTTATCCATGAAGGACAGCTGACCGTAAAAACCATCGGTAATGAAATCAAGGTACCCTATGTGCAGGAGCTTGAGTTGAAGCTGGAGGCCATCGAGAAGGGTGGTTTCGAGCATTTCATGCTAAAGGAAATTTACGAGCAGCCCCGTTCAATTGCCGATAGCATGCGTGGTCGTATCGACAGCAACGGTGGACGCATCAATCTTGGCGGACTGCGTGAGTATGAGCAGCGTGTGATGAATGCCCGCCGTATTCTGATTGCAGCTTGCGGAACTTCATGGCATGCCGGTCTCGTGGCCGAGTACCTCATTGAAGACCTAGCCCGCATACCGGTCGAAGTGGAGTATGCATCTGAGTTCCGGTATAGGAACCCGGTCATTTTTGAAGATGATGTGCTGATTGCCATTTCACAGAGTGGTGAAACCGCCGATACACTTGCAGCTGTCGAATTAGCCAAATCGAAAGGTGCAACCATTTTCGGAGTTTGTAATGTGGTGGGATCTAGTATTCCTCGGGCTACACATGCCGGCTCCTACACCCATGCCGGACCCGAAATCGGCGTGGCGTCCACCAAGGCGTTCACTGCACAGGTCACCGTTCTTACTTTACTGGCATTACAACTTGCCCATAAGCGAGGAACGATTTCTGAATCCCGGTTCCGAAGTATCCTCAGTGAACTCGACAGCATTCCCTCCAAGGTGGAGACCGCACTCGCTTCAAACGATGCCGTACTGCGTATCGCACGCCAATTCAAGGATGCACGCAACTTCCTCTACCTTGGTCGTGGGTATGGATTCCCGGTGGCACTTGAAGGTGCTCTCAAACTCAAGGAGATCTCTTATATCCATGCCGAAGGTTATCCTGCAGCCGAAATGAAGCACGGTCCCATCGCATTGATCGATGAGGAGATGCCGGTTGTGGTTATTGCCACAAAGCATGGTAGTTATGAGAAGGTTGTAAGCAATATCCAGGAGGTCAAAGCTCGGAAAGGGAAAATCATTGCTATCGTGACTGAAGGTGACGAAACCGTTAAAGAGCTTGCCGATTACAGCATCGAGATTCCTGAGACCGATGAGATTCTCGTCCCGCTTGTTTCCGCTGTCCCGCTACAACTGCTCGCCTATCATATCGCTGTGATGCGCGGTTGTAATGTGGACCAGCCCCGGAACCTCGCCAAGAGCGTGACGGTGGAGTAAACCATTCATAAGCTGAATTGCGTTTCGATAGTACTCTGATATTTTTATCATCGATTGGGATACCCAAGTCAACAAGAATATGGGTTCATCTGTTAGAAAAGCGCTAGGCACTTCCGGGCAATGGATGGGTATTCAGTACCAATGGCTGATTGCCCTGTTGGGTATGCTGCTGTATGTCCAGACTCTCGGTTTCGAGTATACGCTCGATGATGATTTGTTTGTCAAGAAAAACATTCTGGTTAATCAGGGAATCGCCGGCTTGCCACAGGTTTTTTCAAATGGCAGTCTGGTCGAAATCGGTATACAGCCTTACCGACCCGTTACACTCACCACATTCGCCATAGGAAAATCGTTGCACAACAACCAGGTAGCGATCGAACACCTGGTTAATGTTCTCCTTTACGGTTTTCTACTCTTGCTGCTCTTTAATGTCTTGCGCCGGCTGATGGATCAGCTCGACCCCTTGGTAATAGCCGGAATGTGTCTGCTCTTTGCCTTGCATCCGCTCCACACCGAAGTTGTGGCCAGTGTTAAGAGCCGCGATGAATTGCTTGCAGCATGTTTCGGTCTTTTAAGTTGGAATGCAGTTCTTCGTTTGCCGAAGGGAAGCGTGGTTACGATGAGGTCTACACTTACTGCGGTCTGTTGGTTCGCTCTCGCCGCCTTCTCGAAAGAAAGTGGAATTGTCTTCCTGGTATTGATCCCCCTTTCGTTACATATGTTGCATGGTTGGTCGCTGAGAGAGTCGTTCAAGCTTACCGGCATGCTGGGTATCGCCGCCGCCGTTTATTTGTTTGTACGTTACCTTGTTATCGGGACCGAGTATTCGGAAACCGATGTTCCGCTCCTGGCCAATGTGTTGAACGGTGCCTCCGGGTTCGCTGAATCAAGCGCCACCCGCATGGTCATTCTATATCACAACCTTCGTTTGCTCATTGCACCCTGGCCATTGGTATGGGATCGTTCGTACAATCAAATACCGCTCAGCGATTGGAGTTCTGTATTAGCATGGGCTGGCATTTTGTTGTATGGTGCCCTTGCGATCCTGGCCCTGTTCAATTTCCGTAAGCGACCTGTGCTTTCGTTCGGAATTCTCTTTTTCTTCATCGCATCTTCGCCTACCAATAATTTGTTTCTTGTTACCGGTGCGGTATTGGGCGAACGGTTCTTGTTCACTCCCTCGCTCGGTTTGTGCATTTTGCTCCCTTGGTTCTTGTCCGGCATATCGACTCCATCGACGCCTGTTTTTGGCGCGCAGGCCAAACGGAGACTGCTTACAGGATTGGCCTTGATTGGATCCGTATACGCCATATTGTGCATAATGAGGATTCCGGATTGGAAGAACAACCTGCTGTTGTTCGAGCGAGGCGTTGAAGATGCCCCCAACAGTGCCCGCACCAATTATGCACTGGCTTCCGAATACATGCGTGAGGCCAACACGTTGACTGACCCAACTGCCCGGAAGGCCCGGTATGCCGAGGCAAGTGAATACTTCAAGCGCAGCCTCGACATTTTACCGATCAATCATGAAGCTCAGTATAACGCCGGAATGTGCGCTGCATTGTTTGGAGATACAACTAAGGCGATACAACATTATCGGGAGGCAATCACCTTAAGGCCTTCCTATTTTACCGCCATGAATAATCTGGCGGTACTCTTTGGGGCGCGATTGGAATTTGATTCTGCCCAGCTTTATTACGAACGTGTACTTGCTCTCCGCCCAAAGGACGATATGGTTCGCTCGAACTTGTCGAATCTGCACTTCGGTAAAGGCATCTTTGCTGCGAAGGCAGGCGATTCAAAACGTGCTTTAGGAGAGTATCGCATTAGCTTGAACTATCAGCCATCGAATGTAAAGGTGATCAATAATACCGCATCCCTCTATGCCGGATTGACACAATATGACAGTGCATTGGTTTACCTGTTCAGAGCCTACTCGGTGGAACCTTCCAACCTGATGGTGGTGGAGAATATTGCTTCGGTCAGTTTAGTTACTGGTCAACTCGATCAGGCAATCGAATTCGGCGACCGTGCGCTTGCTCTCAATCCGCGTTCGGGTAAGGCGCTGGGCGTATTGGTTGATGCCTGGTCCCGCAAGGGTAATGCCCTCAAAGCAGGTAGTGGACCCGGATGTGATCGCGTGCAGCCGCTGAAAGATTTCTGCGCATTGCTGCATCATCCGATAGCAGGTTGATTTGATTGCACAAATCTGTCGTATTCCCGCTCTGAAACAATAAACCGGTCTTCTTATGGATCACGGCATCGCGATTGGGTTCAAGGTCTGAGGCCACAACGGGTATTCCTGCACTCATGGCCATCAGAAGTACTCCACTCTGATAAATTCTTCTGTAGGGTAGAACCAGAATATCACATGATTCGAACAAGGCATCACGTTCCGGATCACTGATGTGGCGAAGGATTGGTTTGACGCGTGATGTCAGCCCGTTTTCCTGAATAAACTTTAGCAGAGAGTCCTCATCGGTATCCCGCGTCTTTCCAGCAATGACCAGGTGTATGTGTTCGGGGAGTTCGTGCATGGCCTCCAGCAGTAAATCAAGCCCTTTGCTCCTCTTGATTTGTCCGAAGAACAACAGCCTGACGATTCCTGATACACCATCGTTGTCAAGTTCAATCGGCAGAATGGTTAGTTCGGGAACGTTAGTCTTATTGTTCTCAAACAAATCCAGAAAATGCACGTGAGGCATGGTGAAAACCGGAAAGCGATGACTATTGCCAAGGATACGTAGTAACTGTTCCCTGCTGAACGTGTTGTGTACAATACGTGTGTCTGCTAACTTACCAATCACTATCCGTCTGAATAAGGGGAGGCTGTAGGTCTCGAGGCTTTCTACATCGTGTACGATTGCTACGATCCGCAGACCTGCAACACGTACCATTACGAAGTAGAGCATATCGATGAATCCACCTCTAAATACATGAAGCAAGATTCGGTTTGCTCCCCATTTTTTTGCAAAACGTATGCTACGGACCATACCGGCAAACGAGGAAATCAATGAAGCGTACTTGTTTTTTCCTGTATTGTGAAAAGTCGGGTAGACGGTTAGGCCAGCAGCAGTGGCGTAGTTAGAAAAAACTACGGCTTCGGAACCGTTATTTTGGATTCCCGTTGCCAGCATGTTGTTGTAATGGTCCATGCCGGCTTTTGAACCTACAGGATCTATGATGGCAATTCGAAAAGTGGTATCCTCCATTTCAGGGTTGCCGGTTCTTGCTGAATTGAGTGCACATGAACTTCCACACCGGAGTTTCAGAGCCGGTGTATTTGAGGTTTTTTTCCTTGCCGGCAGGATTGTGACTGTAGAATGGATCCCAGAAATGCTGACCAGCACCGTAGGCAAAGTAAGCCCACGACCAGCCGCATTGCTCAAACAATGTCGTCACATCTTTTACCCAAACATCTGCATTTGGTGCCCAGCGAACAGCTTGAAATTCACCAATGAATATGGGATATCCGCTTTTTTCAGAAAACGAACGCAGGGCGCGCAGGCTTTGTGCCAAACGACGAGCATCCCAGTGTTCGCCTTGTATTGCACCTGGGTATGTCACGCCTAGAGGTCTGTCACGAACACCTTGGTGCGTATAGGCATCCGGTAGATACATGTGGGCTCCATAAAAAACCTTTGAATCGTTGAATGCGTAAGGACTGAATCCTTCGTAATTGGTCGGTTTTCCCCAAGGACCTGTCGACAGCAACATCCATCGCGTAGTGTCTACCTGCCGCAGGTTGTGTAATATACGGCCGTAGAATTTCTCAAGTCCTGGTGGGTTGATTCCTCCGGCAGGTGTGCGGATCACAGGCTCACTCATGAATTCGTAGGCTGCAAGTTCTTCGCCCCTTGATTTGTATCGTTCGACGATCAGGTTGAAGAGGCTGTGCGCCGAGTCAAGTTCCGTTTCTGATTTCCAGAACGATGCTGTGGTTTTGTCAATCTTCGAATTCGGATCAAGTACCGGATTGTTGAAGGCAATCATCGAAGTGATTCCCGTACTACGTATGGCATCGAGTATGCTGTCAGCCCAGAGCAATTCCGCATTGAAAACGGATTGTACTGAACTGTTTTCGCGCAGGACTCTCTTGTCTGGCTTTAGCTGGATGCGGATGAAATTCAGACCCGTTGTGGCTAAATACGGGATTTCATCGGGCCGGGTATACCGCGATTCAATACTGACTCCTCTCCAGGGCCAGCGTAGCGGTAAGTTCTTGTGTGGCGCATATGTGCCACCTTGCTCGAGCCCTTCAATTGCGCCAGACGTAGGCGTACAACGCCAGGAAGCACAGGAAAGCAGGGCAACGAAAAGGACGAAGGTGGTAGTTATCCGGACGCTATTCACGGGTGGTTTCAAACCTTAAAAATACGCAATGGGGCCTATTGCACAGCTGTATCCATCGGATCTGAATTGGATATTTGCCCATTGAGGAATGCAGGATAGGCAGAAAAGCGGTAGTAGTAAATCACGGCAAAGCAGAATGCCTGCAATCCGATGAATTTGATATTGACTGCAGCTGTGAGCATGTCGAGAAATACGAATAAGAGGGCATAGGTGCAGGTCATTAGGAAGGCCGGCGAATATCCGCGCATTTGTAGGGACCAGCGAAATGCAAGGATGAAGGGTATGTAAAATACAAGTGTGCCAAGAAGACCGTAAACAAATAGGTTGCCCAATATGCCAACATCGCCCGGATAGAAATAGCCGAAAAAGCCACGAAATCCGCCCTGAAATTGAGCGCTTACCGTCCCATTGCCGAGCCAGGGGTGTTGACTAAACCCCCGGAGTGCAATTGCACCTTCTATGTAACGGATATTTGTCGAGTGTTCGTCGGTTTGCGCTCCGGTTAGGATGCTGGAGGCGTTGGCGAACAGGCGGACATAGTGATCTAGTAAATCTGGTCTGAACAACTGGAGTACAGTCGTCATCAGCAGCAATACACCGCCTAAAACGAATGCATGCTTGAATTTCCGATAGGTTTCCAGGTTGCGTGCGAAATAGACGAAAAGTGTCATTCCTGCAAACAGAAGCTGGGATCGATCTTGGCCGAAAAGAACAAAGTAAGCAGCCGACAAGAGGAAAATACCATACGCAGTTTTTCTTCTCTCCCCCCAGGCCTGAATCATGGCATGGACCATCACGATCACTGCAAGGCTATGCGGGAATTCATATTGCCAACCCTTGTTGAGGGTGTATTTTACGAAGTCGGTTTCCTTATACGTGGATGGATCGATGAAAATGTAAAAGAAGGCCATCAGTGCCACACTGATGTAAAGGGCCCTGACGAAGTACTTATACAGGTATTCTGGGGTTATCCAGCCTCGAACAAGCGCCATCCAGGAAAAATAGCCGCAAAGAAAAATATAGTGTTGGCGCTGTGTAAGCAAGCCAAGCAGCAAGGGTTGGTGAAAGACACTCTTCGCCTGCCAGGCACTGATTAGTGGAAGCAGTATGAAGGGTATTAGGATCAACTGAAACAGACTCGTATTAGCCCGGCTGGTGCTGCGCAATAAATCGGCAATTGAAAAGAAACTAACCACGGCAATCAGGCCAAGGAACAATCCTTCCTCTATCAAGCCTGCGGGAAAGCGGCTCATTACCCGGAAGCTCAATATAAAGAACAGCGTCCATCCAAATCCCCGCAGGCTTTTAGTGGTTGGACGCATGGTATTCAACATGGCATCAATTGGGCTATCTTTTCCATGCATCGAGCTTACGCCCGATGATTTGCTCCAATCGTTTGATGTCCTGCAGATAATACTGGCTCCACAGGTTCATCAGTGCGTATGGTGTGGAATTCACTTGTTCGCGGGTGAAAAACACTTTTTTTACGGCTCTTCCCAATCTGTTTCCTAAAATACGTTTCAGGAGGATTCGGAATGGCTTGCTGGTATATAGTTTCGCAACCAACACATTCCGGGCGGTCATACCCGTATTGACTTCCTCCTCAGCAGGTAGCTCCGGATATGGTCCAAGGTTCAGAAATTCAAGAAGGCGGTCTATCGTTTGTTTTCTGTCCTCCCTTAAATCCTTGTGCAAAAGAACCATCACCTGTTTTTTGGGAAACACATTCAGGTATCGCTCAATTTGGTCTGAATAGCGACCCAACGCGAAATATTGCTGAAAATGCAATCCGGTTTTTGGATGCTCAGCTCCGTTGTTCCAGACCTCAGCAAGCGATGTATCAATCAAGCCAAGCGCACGGTCCATGCCGTAGTGTGATTGGGCGCGTGCTATGGGTTCACGCAGGATAATGATGATTTTTGCTTTCGGGTTGTAATCATACAGTCGCCTGGCTACTTCCGGATAGAACAAATACGACACACTCGCCTCTCCTCGAAGGCCACCTTCTTTTCCCTGGAAAAGTGCTTCGTACGCGTTATCCGATCTGACTTGGGGGGCGTTATAATAGAGTTGTTGTTGTTCAATCAGATCCCAGGAAAAGTAATTGGGTTCCTTTACGGAACTCATTGTCACTTCCGGATGCATGCTCAACAAATAATGCAGTGCACTGGTCCCGGCTTTAGCGGCCCCAACGATGAAAAAACCGGTTTTTTCCGGCTCGTTTGCTCTAACTTCCATTGACCCCCTCAAGATACGGAATCCTCAGCTACTGCAGCGAGCCAATGATCCAGATTCCGCCCCGTTAGCGTGGCGAGCCTACGGATGTCATCACTGTAATATGCACCAAGTTGTTTTTTCAGTTCAATCGGCATGGCGTCCCCTTGGTCGGCTTTACGGAAGAGGATATTTCTGATCAGCCTCCTGATTTTCCGGCTTCGGATGGACTTGCGCAAGAAATCTTTTATCCCTTCAAGGCGCCATAAAATCCGTGTAAAGGCCGATCGCGGTAACTCGGAAGCGTTATGCCGTTTGCCGGATAGGGCGGGCACATGCTTGCGAATTTTGAGGAACGCGCAGAGTTCCCGAACTACGGCAGCCGGGTCTTCTACCAATTGTTCATACCACAATATCAGAATTTGCTCCGGCGGAAAAATATCCATGTATCGTTTCAGGTCATCCGAATAGCAGCCTAGTTCAGTGTAGAGCGCCGCACTTCCCCAAGTTCTGTGTTTGATTTCCCGATCGTGCAGGATTGCGTTGGTCAGCGGTTCCGTTGTCATGCCCATTCGCCTTTCCATGAGATAATGTGATTGCAAGCGGCTCACGGGTTCGCGCAATATGACAACAATGCGGGCTTGCGGGTTATAGGCATGGATTTGTGCAGCAGCCATTGGCGAGTGCAGGTACGATGGACTGGCCTCGCCCACAGCAATGGCTTCTCCTGAAAAGCGAAACAAGTCCTCATATTCTTTTCTGTCCTTTACAAGGAGGCTGTGTAAAGGATAGGGCATACCCTGATCAATATACCGTGTGATGTTTGTCTGCGCATACCGTTTCCGAATAATCGGCCGTAGATGTTCAGGGTTTATTTCAGAGGCAAAATGATGAGGCTCCTTGATGGGACACATGAATACATCGGGGTGCTCAGATAGCAGCGAATACAAGGCCGTTGTTCCCGCTTTTGCAGCACCAATTATGAAAAAATTCGGTTTCCCCATTCCTAATTGCTCATTCGCCAGTGAGACAGGTCTCGGCCGATGTAGCCCTCAGTTGCACGGATATCATCAGCATACAGGTCGTAAAGTTTTTTCAATTGTTCTGGATCCGGTCTGAATTTTCCATTGGGATTTGGCTTGCGTAACCGGTGCAGGATATTTCGTTTGAGTTCTACGGGTAAAAGGCTTTTCACCAGCGGTCTGAGGAGTTTTCGGATCCGTTTGTTCGACAAGAAATAGCGGAATACCGGATTCGATTGTTGACTATCAGACAGATTGTACGTGGTGCGTACATCGGGTGTAAAGGATTCATCTACATCCAGAAAACGGAATATTCGTTTCATTGTTTCGGCCGATTTATCGCCTGAAAGATCTTCTTGTAAAACGATTAATACGTGACTGAACCCGGATTGAAATGCACTGACCGCCTCGGAGTAAAAGCCAAGTCCGGTGTATTGCCACATGAAATCCCAGCCAGCTTTTTTACGGACAGCCTCGGCTTCAATTGCTTTTTCCAATTCGAATGGTTCAAGACCTGCATTTCGAAAATGGTTGTAACCACTGACAAGTCTTTCCACAGGATTACGAAGCACCAGAATGATCTTTGGATTGCCCAGTATGTTTTGGATTTCGGGTATGCTTTCTTGGTAGTAGTATGCATATCCAGTGGAAACTTCTCCTACAGCTTTTGTTTTGCAGTCGGAATAGATCTTCAGGTAATCACCTTCCGTACGGATAATCCGGTTTGCGGGTCGTGCACCCGGTTCCTTTGGATCGGGTTTTTCATAATGACTTTGAATGAAGAAAAAAGTTTCCTTTCGTGGAATGCTGATTTCTGGATGTTGTCGCAGGTAATAGAACAGCGATGTGGTCCCCGCTTTTGCAACACCTGCCACCAAAAAGTTCGGTTTCATGACTTGGTGTCTTGCTGAGGTTTAACGTGCGGCATTCCTGGAATCCAAATGCTGATGATGCCCAGGCTCAGATATGCTCTGCGAAGTGCAAAAAGGTTCTGGATGATTCGTGTCGCGCTGGAGGCAATGGCCGCACCTACGATGCCGTATTTCGGTATTAGTACGATACAGAGAAGGACAGATAGGAGGGAGGACCAAAGAATGATTCGGTTGTATTCCTGCTGATGACCGGTCATTTGCAATAAAATTCCAACTGAACCTGTTAGTGCATTCACCACATTACCTGCTACAAGGATTTTCATCGCAAGTTCGCCGCTTACGAACTCGGGTCCGAACAGACCAAGCAGAGGTTTCGCGAAAAGGACGATGAGTATGGAAGCAGGAATGGTTGTTATAAAAAGCATCCGCGTGGACTTGTAGATCAAATCTGCCAGGCCTGGCATGTCTTTTCTCTGATATGCTTCTGCAAACAGGGGGGCTTGTATGGCGTTTATGGCCATCAGTGCAAGTGCGGTCACCGATGCGAGCTTGAATGCCGAGTCGTAATAGGCCAGCTCGCGCGCGGTTCCAAGAAGTCCGATCAACAGATTGTCAGTCCAGTTCATAATGAAGAACACTGATCCGGTAATCATCATGGGTAGCGATTCGTTTAACACCAATCGCGTGTTGGACCTTACGCTCTGTTCGTGAAGATTTTTTGGAACTTGCTTTCTCCAAAGGAATAGATAGGCCAGGCAAATAATCATGCAGGCCAGGGTGAAGGGCTGAGCTATGTCGGGCGACGGATTACTCTGCAGGAAAATCAGTAGCAGGCCTGTATTGAAGAGCGGAATGAGGATGCGGTATGCACTGAATCCGGTCATGTTTCGGACTCCCCTGTATGCTGCAGCATGTAATGTGATGAGGCTGAAGGCAGGAAGTGCCAACGCCATCCATCGCAATCCGTTCGCCAACAAGGGGTCGTGAAACAGGTAGAGTGAGATGGGCTCTGCAGTCAGGTATAGCAGTCCGGCACACAGGATCGATGAAATGATAACGATACGTAATATATTCCGGTATGCGGCTTGAAAGGCTGCCGTATCCTTTTCCGCTTTTGCTGCTGCGAGTTTGCGGGTTAACAGGTTGTCAAGGCCCAGCAGTGTTACAATATTGAGAAGCTGAAGCAAGGTGTAGGCCAAGGTGAAGCGACCAAGCTCCACTGGTCCGCAAAGACGTGCCACTGCCAGGGTGAACACGTATTGGGACACCATGCCCCCCGCCTTCAGGAAGAGCGCAAGCCCTCCTTTTCTCATCACTATGCGTTCTGGATTCCCGCCTGTAATAGACTCTTGCATAAGTCTTCAAAGTTCAGTCATTTTATACCTGTAGCAAGGCAGAGGGCCAACCTTCTATGGACAGTTTTCCACGGCACAATGAACGAAGTTTGGGGCTCTTTTCAGAGGATTTCAGAGGGAGTCGAATGCCTTTGCTTCACAAATACTTAACACTATGTTAATTCAGAGCTTTCGCCCCTTGCAGCGGCCTAGGCGTAGCTTTGTCCGTCGGTAAAACCATAACCTCTGCAACCTCCATGAACCGTAATTTGCTTCGCACCGCACTGCTTTGTTTTGCCTTGTTCGGATTGGCGCATATCGTTCGTGCTCAGAATGGTTTTGAAAAACTGATCGTTGAACGCTATTATGTAGTGGGCGCTGCCGATACGGTTGATTCGCAACTGAACGGTAATCTTCCGTTGGGTGCAGTTACCTATCGGGTTTACGTTGATATGGCTCCTGTGTATAGATTTCAGGCCTGCTATGGTGTGATGGGTCACGAACTGAAACTGAAGACATCCACCCGATTCTACAATTGTCCGGCTGCTGATGGTATCCTGGCGAATGATATCCACCCTACATCCTTAAAGGTTCGTGCCGGCATGCTTGATAGCTGGATTTCTGTGGGTGCTGCTGGGCTCGATTATCAGGGTGTGCTCAAGTCTGAAGACGATACCACACAAAGCCTGGTTTTCGAAAATCAGCAGGGAATGCTTCGTAACAACGATACCTCTGCAGGTATTCCCTTGACTGAACGCGATGGTATGCGCTTTCTCCGACTCCAACCAGCAGTCAATTCATTCAATCTGGAACAGGACCTGCGACTGTTCGACTACGCAAAGCGAAACGAGGTAAGAGGTACCATTCGCACCACGGATGGTGCCTGGGCATCGTATGGTGGTACCGTTGGTCCGCAGCCCGAAAACCGGGTGCTGATAGCACAGCTAACCACCGATGGCTTGTTGGAACTTGAGTTAAATTTTCAGTTGGCAGTCCCCGGAGGCGGATCGGAGAAATATGTAGCCCGTGCTCCCCAGCAAGATGAAACACTGCGCACGGATTTGATTTTTTTCAGTCACCCAGGGAAGCAGGCTCCGGTGGTTGAATTGCAGGCAAACCGTGCGTCTAAACGATCGATAATCCTACAAGCTGAAGCCACAGATCCCGACGATTCTGTCAAACGGGTCGATTTTTATAACAATGAACGCCTTGTTTTTTCCGATTTCGAAGCGCCTTTTGAGTTTGAATTGAAGCCCCCGGGCACTGGTTCAGCAGGCTTTTTTTATGCCAAAGCGTACGATTCTGCCGGAATACCCTCACAATCGTCCACAATCAAAGTGGATTGAACGGAACGTAGGTTAAGAAATCCTTAGCCCACCAACGCCTTAACATAGGCTTAATCCAAACATAACGCTGGCTTTTCATCCGGCGACGGCCATTTGGAGAATTTTGCGGAACTGTAAAACAGGCAGTTTATTCCACTCATTCTTGCTCCATCAAACCACCCATACACCCATCATGAAAAAACTCCTTACTCTTTTGCTATTCACCTGTTTCTTTTCTGCTTCGTTTGCCCAGAATGGACTCGAAGACGTGATTATAGAACGGTATTATGTTTCTGAGGCCAACGATACCTTGGCCAACGGGGTTGGCGGCATCCTGCCTGTCGGCTCGGTTACATACCGGATTTACCTCGATATGTTGCCGGGATATAAATTCCAGGTTGCTTATGGTGTGGCTAATCACGAAATGCGCATTGAAACCAGCACCTTGTTTTTCAATAACGAAGACCGTGGTTCAACGACTCCGAATTTTTCAGTCATCAATGCTGCAAAAAACACGGTCATGGTTGACTCCTGGCTTTCCTGCGGTGCTGCTTGTGTCGGCCGCATGGGCGTCCTCAAGACCGAGGACGATGGCGTGAGTAATATCGTAAACACATTTGTTCCTCAGGTGCTGCAGAACAGTGATCCGATTGTGGGTATTCCACTGACCTTGCAGGACGGATTGATCCTGGGTACTCCAGAGCCTTTTACCGAGCTTGGTATCACCAATGAGATTGCGGTATTCGACAACCAGAATGACGGAACGAATGGCCCTGTGTTCTCCACCTTCAACGGTTCATGGTCCGCGCTGAACGGAGCTTCAGGTCCTGATTCACTCACCAACAAGTTGCTGATTGCCCAAATCACAACAGATGGTAATTTCTGCTTCAAGCTCAACATACAGTTGCGTACACCTACTCCTGGAATTGTAGAAAACTACGTATGGAGCAATCCAACTGGAAGCGAAATACTGTTCCCGGCGCTGCAATACTGTGCCAATGTGGGAAATCCGGAGATTGCCACCGAAACACCTGCTCCTGCATTTAGTGTATATCCCAATCCTTCTGCCGATGTATTCAGTATGTGGGTTTTCGGATCACGCGTACAAGGGGATTACAACTACCGCGTTTATGCGCTTGATGGCCGCACAGTTCTGAATCGTCGCCTAGGTGTATTGAATAGTGATGTCATGGAGAAAATCGATCTGGGATCGCTCGAGTCAGGTGTGTATTTCGTTGAACTCGAATTCGAAGGAAAAACAACTACCCGAAAAATCGTTAAGCGCTGATTTTTCAGCCTGAAACCCCCTCAGCGAAGATTACGCGCGTATGCAGAAGTCCATATTTCTTACACTGTTTCTCTTGTCATTCACACGACTTGTATCCGCCCAGGGTACAATTCGTGGAAAAGTCTCCGATAACCTTGGGGAGGCATTGATAGGCGTAACAGTGGTTGTCAAAGGGAATACCACCATAGGCTCTTCGACCGATTTCGATGGGAATTACTCCCTACGGTTGCCCGATGATAAACCGGTCGTGCTGCTCATTTCCTATATCGGATTCAGAACACTTGAAGAGCAGGTGCAGGTCACTGGTGGCGGCGTACTCGTTAAAAACTTCGTGCTTCAATCATCTGCAGTAGAGGTGAAGGAAGTGAAGGTTGAAGCAAAAGCTGTTAAAGCTGCGAACTATTACATGGAGAATATGAAGAAGCAGTCGGCAACCAGCATCGACTACATTTCTTCGGAAACCATGCGTAAGACCGGCGATAACAATGTGGCTTCAGCGGTCTCACGAGTTACGGGTGTATCAAACACCAGTTCTGGATTCATCACTGTTCGCGGTATTGGCGATCGCTATATCCGCACCACGGTGAATGGCTCAACCATTCCTACGCTCGATCCCTTCACCAATAACATCCGGTTGGATTTCATCCCGGCGAATCTGGTCGATAACATCATCATAACCAAGACAGCCTCACCTGATTTGCCTGGTAACTGGGCAGGTGCTTACATCTCGGTTGAAACCAAGGATTATCCGGAACAGCTGACTGTCGCTGCTGAAACGCAAATCGGGTACAATACGCAAAGTACTTTCCGGAATATCCTGTCGGGTGATCGTAGCCCAACGGATTGGTTGGGTTTCGATAATGGATTGAGAGATCGTGACCACAGTGGATTCATTGAGTATACGGTGCGACCAACCCAGTTTCAGGAGATGGTTGCATTGGGCTTGGGTTCGTTTTATGCTTCACTCGGAATTACAAGTTCCTGGGATCCGAATTCACAACAGGGCCAGGATCTGTTCAAGCTTGGCCTTGTGGAGCTTGGATTACTCGCCCCCGCTCAGATCAATGACCCGGTTGCATTCGCAGCAGCTGTTGATACGTATGAATCGAACCAGGCACTGCAAGCATTTGAAACCATCAACGGCCCTGCTGCTGCTCAAAACAAGACTTTTGCCAATACCTGGCAGCTTGGCACCCGTCGTGCTCCGGTCAATTTCAGTCAGTCATTCGGTGTCGGCAATCAGGTCAGCTCTGGAAAAACGGGAACACTCGGTTACCTGTTTGGTGTTAGATACGGTAGCAATGTAGTGTATGATCCATCCTCTACGCTTGGCCGTGCACGGACAGATCAGAACAATGTATTGGGCGTTCCTTTTACCGCGGACCAACGTATCAGCCGGGAAACGAATACCTGGAGTGCTTTAGCGAAGCTTTCCTATAAGTTTAATCCGAATCACAGCGTCAGTGCCTTGTTCATGCCCAACCTGAATGGTTCGAATAGCGTCCGCGAATTGTCAGGCATCGGCTTTTTTGAAGATCAGCCCTTGACACAATTCTTCTCGAAGGATCAGATTTACGAGGAGCGTCGACAGTTGGTTTACCAGTTTGCCAGTGATCATTACTTCCCGGGCATTAAGGGTAAATTGGAAACCAAGGCTTCTTATACCGATGGACGAAGTAATATCCCGGATTTCCGAAGTCTCAGTCTTTTCGATGCGGATGATATCATCGTAAGTGGAATCGGGAATTCGCCCAACACCCGCGATTTCCGTTACCTGAATGAGGATGTGATTGATGCACGCTTATCGCTCGAGATGCCCATCAGCGAAAAACCGGGTATGAGCCGCAAAATGAAGTTCGGTGGTTCATACACGCAACTTGACCGAGATTTCAATCAGTATCAATACATATTGAGTGCTACCGACAGCAATGGTAATGCCGTCACCGGCTCATACGAAGTACCCAATGGGGATCTTGATGCGTTCCTCAACACAAGTAATTTTGATATTCAGGCATATACCTTTCAGGGAATTCCGCGCCGCAGAGCCAATATTTTTTACATCGATACCGATTTCCCTGGCAACCGTACACTCGGTTACAGCAAAGTACTGGCGGGGTTTGCCATGGCTGATTACTCCATCGATATGAAATGGCGTGTAACCGGTGGACTGCGCGTAGAGCATGCACGCATTTTTGCCGATATCTACGAGTACTACGTCAAAGGCTATGCGAAAAACGATATCCGTAGGAAGGCCGAAGGGGATAATTTCCTTTCGAATCCAGGAGATATCGATGTGGTCAAGTTCCTTCCGAGTGTCAGTGTGATCTACAAATACATCGATGATGACACCCGTTCATCGAACATCCGTTTCAACTACGCGCGTTCAACAGCCTATCCAAGTATTCGCGAAATCACCGAAAACAACGTACTCGATTTCGAATTGCGTTCCATCGTTTCCGGTAACAGCGAGCTTAAACCCGTCGATATCGACAATTTTGATATCCGCTGGGAAACGTACCTGAAGTCAGGAAATACAATTTCTGCCAGCGGATTTTATAAGCGTTTTGTGAACCACATCGAACTACTCAATTTCAATGAGACCAACACCTGGACCAACTCCGGATTATCATACGTAGCAGGCCTCGAATTGGAAGGAGTCAGAAAGTTCAGCAAGCAACTTGAGGTTCGGGCGAATGCAACCTTTATTTATTCGGAAACCAATGTGATTTTGCGCTCTGTTCGTAGCTCCGATGGTATCAAGGAGTATGTGCCTTATGATACGCTTGTTCGTAGCATGTTCGGTCAGGCACCGTATGTATTCAACACCATTATCAACTACGCGTTTGAAAAGTCTAAAGTTAACTTGACCTTATCGTATAACGTGCAGGGCCCCCGTCTTGTCTTCGCAGCGACAGAAACCGCTCCCGATGTATACGAAATGCCCAGGAATCAGATTGATCTGAAGGCGACTCGTCCATTGGGTAAACATTTTACCGCTGCACTTACACTGCGTGATATCCTGAACCAGCCCGTGCGTCGCAAGTTCGACCTCGGCGATGGACAGAAGCTCGATTACGATAGCTATCGCTGGGGGACAGGTATCACCCTTGGAATCACATACCGCTTGTAATGAAACTGAAAATAGAAGGACTGATGAAGAAGATTAATTCCATTACCCGCCTGATGTTTTTCGCCATCTTTTTGATGGTGGGAGGTCAGGCCGTGGCTCAGATCAAAGGCCTCAATGTCGAGAAATATTACATCGCTGATTCAAACGATGCGACTGATACCACAGGCGGAAGGAGTTTGCAAGTAGGTAGTGTGACCTATCGTGTCTTTGTGGAGATTGAACCTGGGTCTCGCATCACAAAAATTTATGGCGACGCCAACCATCCCCTGGAGTTTAGCAGCTCGCAGAATTTCTATAACAACATTGATAGGCCATCAAGTGAGTTCGGATATGAGATTCGGAGTTCGTGGTTCTCTGACAACCCTACACTCGCACTCGACTCATGGATAACCTTGGGTTGGGCTGCCAATCTTGAGAAAGGAGTTTTGAAATCCCTGGACCCGGATGGCGATGCCATCACCGGACAAAATAACACGGGCGGAACAGCGCTGATTCCCGCCGGACTCTTGGTCAATACAGACACCTCCATGGGCGTTCTGTTGTCACAAGCCGATGGACTTACTTCTACAATTGCTGCTGCCACGTATGGACAATGGGCTGAGGGTGGATTTAAGGATTTGAGCGGAAATGATACAACCGTTTTCGGATCGGTTCAATACGGCAATGTGTTTTCATGTTCTTCCTGTGAGTTACGACAAAACCTGGGCGTGATTGGTGCTGGCGTTGACAGCAACCGGGTGTTGGTTGCGCAGCTCACTACGGCGGGTGACTTGAATTTCAGCATCAACCTGGAACTGCAGGTGCCTGATCCACAAAATGGAGGATTCGTTACCATCAAATACGTTGCCGACGCATCAGTCCTACTTCCTGGCGAACAGGCAAGTCCTTATTTGAGTTATCCTCCTGTTTGTGGCTGCACGGATCCGCGTTATCTCGAATACAGCCCGACGTTTAGCTGCAGTGAAGCGGATTCGTGTATCAACCTCATCGTTTTTGGTTGTATGGATTCAGCTGCATGCAATTTCCGTCCGGATGCCAATTACAACATTCCATCACTGTGTTGTTATCCAGGCTACTGCAACGACCTTGACATCAGCAAGGTTTGTCCACAATTGAATTACAACCGCTTCGGATCTGCATCTTTAGCAATAGCTCCCAACCCTGTGACAGGACCGATCACCTTGGAAATCCTCTCGCCTGAGGATCAGGATGCCATGCTGATTATTACCGATATGATGGGAAGGCAGGTATTCAAACGCTCGCTGTACCTCGATGAGGAACTTACGGTCTATTCAATGGATTATGCCTGGTTGCCAGAGGGTGTATACATTGTGCAGGTCCAAGGCCGCAGGTTAGACAGCTCAATCCGTATGGTGCGTGTTAACCCCTAAGCCAGCCCGAATACAATCCTTAAAAACCATGAAAAGTCTCCTCATTTACATGTTCAGTTTCTGCTTTCTGGTGATTGCCGGCTGTAAGGAAGAAGAGCAGCAGCCAGCTATCGAAACCGGTACAATGGCTGATGTAGACGGTAATACGTACACCACAGTCAAAGTCGGCAACAGCTGGTGGATGGCAGAAAACCTTCGTGTAACACATTATCGTGATGGAAGCCCCATTACACGACTTGATTCAGACATCGACTGGCTCAGCGGTAGTGCAGGGTACTCGGTGCACCCTGAAGCGACTACCCTCATGGGCAATTTATACAACTGGGCAGCAGTAAGTAATAGCATCCCGGTTGCTCCTGATGGTTGGCACATTGCTACGGATGAGGAATGGAAGCAGCTTGAATTGGATTTGGGTATGTCCTCCTCTGCAGCTAATGCCTTAGGCTGGCGCGGTGGCAAGGAAGGTGATGCACTTAAGGCTACAGGAACCGTGAATTGGGCTCGATATGATCCAGTTTGGGCCGATAATTCGAGCGGCTTTTCCGCACTTTCTGGTTCGTGTAGGATATTTGATGGACGCTTCGGAACACCCGGTAAGGGATATGCGGGCTTCTGGTGGACTTCATCTGCCAGCACCTTGCATCCCGATAAAGCCTACTACCGGTACCTCGATTACAAGCGCTCATCCGTTTTTCGTCAAACCGAACAAGTGAAATATGGCTTTAGTGTACGCTGCGTTAAAGATTGATGTCTTGAGTTTATGATAGATCTGCGGGGGCAATCGCCCCCGTTTTTTGTTGATGTACGCCGTGTTAACATTCCGGTTATCTACTTATAATGATTTGATAAGTTGGGCGTAAAGACAGCATATCGGCTCGGGTCTAGTTTTGCGGACAATCTCATTCGACAGACAACAACCAAACTCAATCTTTATCATGAAAAACCTCTTCTCAACACTGCTCGCCGGTGCCGCTCTGGCCGCCGGAGTAGTCAGCTCGGGCAATGCCCAGTCAAACCTTGGCGCCGATTGCGGATGTCCGCCCGTCGCCAGCCGTCCGACCAAAAACGTTAGTGTCATCTCCGATGCGAACGCAAACCTCACCGCGAACTATTACTTTTTCTGTGACACGACCTACATCCTCAACGAGAAGTTGTACGTCGCCAACGGAGTTACACTCACAATTGCTCCCGGAACCGTTGTTAAAGGCGCTGTTACCGGTGTTGGTGTTCCTCAAAACTCGTTGATCGTAACACGCGGAGGTAAATTGATTGCAGATGGTACTCCGACTTGTCCGATCGTATTCACTTCGAGTAATGACCCAATGAATGGAACGTACCCATTGGGTAACCGTGGTGAGTGGGGTGGAGTACAGATCCTTGGTCGTGCTCAGCTTGCCCGTATTGGTGGTACCTTCGGAACTACAACCACTGTTAACGGTGAGTGGGTTATGGAAGGACTCAACAACGATCCCCGTTCGGTGTTCGGTGGTGGAGCAACCCCAATCAACAACGACAATTCTGGAATTATCCGTTACGTTTCTATCCGCCATGCAGGTGGTTCTACAGCGGCAAACACCGAATTGAACGGACTTTCACTTGGTGCAGTCGGTAGTGGTACAATCATCGAAAACGTTGAAATTGTTTCCAATGACGACGATGGAATCGAGTGGTGGGGTGGTACCGTAAACGGTAAATACATCAGCAACCTGTTTGTGAATGACGACGGTTTCGATATCGACATGGACTTTGACGGTAAACTCCAGTTTCTTTTCGGTCTTAAGGCCCCTGTATCGATTGCTTCAGGTGGTGAAAGTGGATTTGAGTGGGATGGTGACGAAGGTGCCAGCACATGGTTTGGTGGTTACTCCAGCGCTGTTTCAACCTGGCGTTCGCATCCGGTTGTGTACAATGCAACCATCATTGGTAACGGTTCAACCTCATCTGCTACCGGAACAGGTTTCACCACTGGAAACCCCTTTGGTGTGAGCTTCAAGTCGAAAGCTGAAGGTGAGATCTACAATTCCATCTTTACCGGTTTTAACTCAGCCTTTAATTTGCAGGCGAGCACCGATTCATCCAAGTTGTTGTATGACAATAACCTGGTGAAAATTGGTTGTAACCACATCATTCCGAACACCAAAGGCATTTCTGCAACTGCTGCAAACGTTACCTTCACCGGTGCTGACTCTGTTCGTTTCTTCGGAACAGATGCCAACGTTAGTGTTGCCAGTATCGCTGGGTTTGATGCCAGCTTCGATGTAAACGGAAGCACCAATCAGGTGACCAACAACATCGACGTAGTTCCGACCAGCAACATTGCTACTACCTGTACGCCTCCTGCCGACGGTTTCTTCACACCGGCTAACTACCGTGGTGCTTTCGAAGCAGGTAAGAAGGGATGGTTGAACAAGTGGGCTTATACCTCTGTCGTAAATATCATTCCCGGTTTGGCACCATGTCCTACCGATCTGAACGCTGATGGCGTGACCAACACCTCCGACTTCCTGTTGTTCGTAGCACAGTTCAACCTGTCCTGCAACTAATCAATTTTTTTTCGAGACGAGAATTTTTAATCAACCATAAACAGGAAAAACCATGTTTCGTAAACTGTTAAGTCTTTCCATGTTCGTTCTGGCAGCCGCGGCACCCGCTGCGGCCCAGAACGGCCTGGAGAACATCATTGTAGAAAAATACTATGTGTCCAATGCCGCTGATGCGGCAAATGCCAATACTGCACTGACTGATGCCGGATATTCAACGGGTACATTGCCTGCAGGATCAGTGACGTGGCGTATCTATGCCGACTTGTTGCCCGGTTGGGGTGTACAGTCGGTTTATGGAGTTCCTTCGCATCCATTACTGCTGAGCACTACGACCTCGTTTTTCAATCACCCGAATGGTAACTCTACCGGTGGAAACTTCGCCAGTAATTCCAGCTCCATTATCGGTGATGGTACTACACTGCTCGATTCCTATTTATCGTGCGGTGCAGTAGCGCCTGGCCGTTTCGGTGTGATTAAGACCGAGGATAACTCAGCAGCTGTGCCAACTGGTGGTGGTACGAACCTGGTCATCAATCCGAATACTGTTCTGGCTAACAATGATCCCTCAGCTGCGCCAGCACTGACCTCGGCTGATGGTTTGTACAACACAGCAAACAATCCTGCACTCCTCGCCCTTACCTTGTTGGGTGATGCTGCTTCTGGCCCGATTAACATACTTACCGATGGTTCCATCATTGGCAACTCCTTCAACTCTACCAACTGTTCATGGGGCGTTTTGGGTGAGCAAGTCGGCGCGTTCCCAACGGGAACAAACCGTGTCTTGATTGGACAATTCACATCGGATGGCGTATTTACCTACGCACTCAACATTCAGCTGCGTAACAACACCACATTCGCAGTTCAGAATTTTGTGAATTCGAACCCGACCGGCAACGAGATATTGTTGACTGCCCTGGCAGGAACACTTAACCAGGCAAATGCTGCACCGACCGTGAGTATTACCGCACCTACTGCAGGAACCTCATACCTGGTTGGTGATGTGGTTAATATCGCTGCTACTGCTGCGGATGCCGATGGTTCTGTTGCTTCTGTAGAATTCTTCGTTAACGGAGTTTCCGTTGGAGTGGACAATACTGCACCCTATACGGCTACTTACACTGCTGCCGGTATCGGTTCAAAGGCCATTACTGCCAGAGCCACTGACAACCTCGGAGCTCAAACAACCTCAGCTGCAGTCAATGTAACTGTTGGATCGAATAATGCACCAACGGTTTCTGTTACTGCTCCCTCGAACGGAGCCTTGGTAATTGGTGGTGCTGCGGTAAACATCACTGCAACAGCTGCCGATAGCGATGGATCCATCACACAGGTTGAATTTTTTGTGAGTGGCATTTCCGTTGGTGTTGACAACTCATCACCTTTTGCTGTTTCATGGACGAGTGCTTCTCCCTTCGGGAACCGCGTGATTACCGCAGTCGCAACTGACAACGCAGGCGCAACAACCACTTCAGCCGGAGTAACGATCAATGTTCAAAACCCGAACGCGCTGGCCTATACAGTAGGCAATATTTCAGCTGGATGTTCCAACAGCACGTTCTGCCTGCCTATTAGTGCTATCGACACTGTGGCTAATGTGATTGGTTATGATATCGTTTTGGATTACGATGCCGCTAAAGTCACTCCGACCGGTGCAATCGTACGCAAGAACGACCTACTTCAGCCCAGCTTCAACAGCAACATGGTGAGCACGGCGTTCTCTAACGATGCTACCAATGGTAAGGCGTATATCTCCGTTTACTTCAACGGCAGTGCCCCATCCAGTGCACGTTTCTCCGGAACCGGTGACATCATCTGCGTTGAATTTGCCAAGACCGGTTTGGGCACCAATGACACTGCAGTTTTTGTTGCGGATACCCTCTTGGAAAGCCGTATCACCGGTGTTCAGTTGGTGGGAACAGATGCAGGTTCGTTCATTAACTACTCTGACAGCCTCTTCAGCGGAAGCTTGAAGTTCTGGCTCGATTTCAGCCCAATCAAGTACAATCAGGCTGCTCCTGGCGATTACCTTGTCACCAATATCTACTCAAACAACTCTAGCTGCAATGCACGCTCTGCAACCGCTTCACAGCCGGATGTCAACGGTATCTTCAATTTTAATGTGAACTCTGGTAGTCGCATCGAAATTGTGAAGGATGTAGCTTCAGCTACTGACGTACAGCCTGTGATCAATGGTTTCGATGCATTCCTCATGCGTCGTGTGTTGGTGAATGATGCATCATTCGTTCCCTCTGTATACCAGATTATCGCCATGGATGTAAATACCGATGGTGTTGTTTCAGCCGGTGACCTTTCACAGATCAACCAACGTGCAGTATTGTTGCTTCCTGAATTCCAACAGGATTGGAACTATAATGCACAGGGTGTTTCGAATGGTCAACCTTCTCGTGACTGGTTATTTGTGGATGTTACCACCTTCTCGAGCAATCCCAATTATGCTGTGTCTTCTACATATCCATCCAACGATGGCGTAGGTTACAGCAAGAACCGTGTTCCTCAGGTTGAATTTTGCAGCCCGATACCCGTCAGCCTGGTTGGTGATTGCCCCTTGATCGGAACCGAGAATTATATCGGTTTGATGTTGGGAGATGTAAACGGTAACTACGCATCAAACAACGGCGCTCCGAGCCCATTCCGTAGCACTTCCGATGCGGTTGTTTTCGATGCCGCACGTTCGTATGAGGTTGACGGATTCGTTAACGTCCCTGTTCGTTTCACGGGTGCTTCGGTCCATTCAATCGACTTCTCGTTTAATTACGACCGCAGTCAATTGGAATTTGTCAGTGCTACCGATTTATCCGGACAACTGATGATGCTTACGCACGAGTCATCGAACGATCAGCTCGTCCGTTTCACATCAAGCAGTCTTCAGGAGGTATCAGGTAATGCTGCAGTTGCTGCCCTACGTTTCCGTAAGTTGAACGATAATGCCGTTGCAGGCATTCAGCCCGTGAACGCCTTCCTGGATGGCGAATCAGTATCAACTGAGGTGACTTCTCGCTCGCAGAATGCTGCTGTACCCGTCATGAATGTATACCCGAACCCCGCTCAGGATCTCTTGTTCGTATTGAGCTCTGTAGACGTACAGCTTGAACTGACAGATATCAGCGGACGTACATTGATGACCATCAATAATGTACTTGCTGGTGAGCGTACCGACCTCAGTGTTGCTGGAGTAGCAAACGGTGTGTACGTTCTCAAGGCAATCAGTGGTGACCAAGTCAGCACAACACGGATTGTTGTTAAGCGATAAATTTTAGTTTGAATATTTAGGCCCCGGAGTATTCCGGGGCCTTTTTTGTTTAGATAACTTAACAAAAAGTTTACATCAAGCGACTTTAGGAGCTGAGAGCTCAAGATACCTTTGGAATCATGATCAATAAGAACATATCATTCAGCATTCTTTGTTTTATCCTGCTTTCATTGCAGGGCTTGTCAATTGACCTACACGAGGCGAAACACTATTCCACCCTGGATTTAACTGAAATTCAAACTCCAGCTATCGACTCACTGGATACTGTGATCTTCGATTTGTCGCAAGCCGTATATGGCTCCAATACGGTTTATTTTCCGGTCTATTTCTCTTCGGATGATCTTATTTATGCACTTGATTTCGCATTGCGTTACGTGGATTCAAGGCTTGTGTATGATACGATAACGCTTGCGCCCGCGGGCTCTGGATTATTGGCTTACTCATTTCTAAATCCAGCCGATTCAACCGTCCGGTTTACTTCAAGCCAATTTGTTGCGCTCCCTAATCGGCAACCCATAGCATTCGTGCATTTTGAACTGATTCCTGGAACTACCTCGCTTGATACGACTGATTTTTATAATCTCCGTGGATTACTCAATGGGGATCCATGCACTGAATTGGTAATTCCGCCAGGTGTGACATCGTTAAATGAACCGGTTCTTTCAGTAGATATCAAGGTGTTTCCCAATCCTACCACGCAATCGTTCTCGTTGTGTGTTGATGAGCCCGGATTGCTTTGGATTATCGGCTCAAACGCTAATGAGTTGTTCAGTACTCCGGTTTCGGTTAATCGGGGAGAGAACAGAATTACATTACCGGCTAATTGTGCTCCGGGAACGTACTTGTTGAAGTTTTTAGCAGGGAAACGCTTGGGTTCTGCTTATTTACTGGTTGGCGATAAATAAGCCCCATCAGAGTTATACCTGCGGGCAACTCACTTTAGGTGGATTGTGTTTGTTTCCGGATATAATCGCCGTACCAGAAACCAGAATCCTTGATTGTCCTTCGCTGAGTCGCATAATTGATATGCGTTAATCCGAAGCGTGGAAAATACCCTTCTGACCATTCGAAATTGTCGGTCAACGACCAGGCGAAATATCCGTTCACTTTCGCGCCCTCGGCGCGTGCCTTCAAGGTTGCAGAGATGTATTGATCGAGATAGCTAATTCTCATTTTGTCATTTACGCGACCCGCATCAACTTGATCTGGAAATGCGGCTCCGTTTTCTGTTACAATCACCGATTTTATTTCAGGGTATGCACTGAATTTATGAATCATTTGGTACAACCCTTCAGGATAAATATCCCAGCCAATCATTGTTTTGTTTCTTGGATTAGAGCTGTTCTCCGTCTTTTTTGCTTGCAGGTAAGGAACCCACCATACATGCTTTACCGTTTCTCGCGTATAGTTTTGCAATCCGATAAACGAGGGTAGTTCAATCATCCGGCTTTCATCACCGGCCATCATCCACTTTCCGACTTTTCGTAAAAAGGACAATTCCTTAATCGGATAACCATATCCGATCAATGGCTCAACAAACAGCCTATTAAATAAGGCATCTGCACGGAGGGCAGCGCCTTGATCTTTCGGATTTGTTGATACGGGTACCACTGGCGCACAACTAAAAGTTGTACCGGCAATCAGATTTGATTTATAGGATTTTATTTGCCGGATTCCATCCGCTTGTGCCAGGATGGCATGGTGCATAGCCGGCAGAAAATTGCTGAGCCCCGTTTTTCCAGGAGCGTGGATTCCAAGGAAATACCCTGCCCCAGTAAATGCCAGAGGCTCATTGAGGCTCATCCAATGCACTACCCGATCAGACAACCTTTTAAGGACACTTCCCGAGTAATCTTCAAACCAGCCTAAAACATCGCGATTTACCCATCCCCCTTTGTCCTGTAAAATTTGCGGCAAGTCCCAATGGTATAATGTCACCCACGGCGTAATTCCGAATTCAAGGCAGGCGTCTGTAAGTCGGTCGTAGAAATCCAATCCATTTTCATTGGTCTTTCCGTAACCGTTCGGCTTTACCCTTGGCCATGATATGGAAAACCTTAGGTTGGGAATCCCAAGTCGTGCGGCCAGTGCTACATCTTCGCGATAGTATCGGAAAAACTCAGTTGCTTGATTAGGACGATGGCCTCCGGTTATTTTCCTTTTCTTTTCGGCAAAAACATCCCAAATCGATGGTGTTCTACCTTGAAAATCAGGAAAGCCTTCGGTCTGTTGGGCCGACGTTGCTACTCCCCAATGAAATTCCGGCCTGTTGTCCAATTGGAGTATTCAGGACAATGCTGGCCCGGGGTTGAAGAGGTTTTCCATCAGTTCATCGAAGGCGGATTGGCCATTCGAAGCCACGTTATCGTTACCTGAGTGTCTGTTGATAATCAAATCGACTAACTCCGAGGTCTTGTCCGGATAATTCAATTGGATGGCGAGACCTTGTTTCAGCCAAGTATCCATTACGTCTATATGTTTCCGTTTGAACGAAGGCATGATACTAACCCCAAGTGCTGCTAGGAATGCTGCATTGCATTGTTGTTCTAGTTGACCTTTCATGGGAACGGCCAATAGTTTCTTTCCAAGGAACAAGGCTTCTGATGTTGTACCGAATCCGGCATTCGTGATAACTCCGGCAGAACTTGACAAGTATTCCGTAAAGAGTTTGTTATCCAGTGGCTTCAAAGTGACATTCTTTTCACTGAAACTTACTCTGCTTTTCTTACTGAAAATGATAAACTCTTCCTCAATAAAACGCTGCAATTTGAGAATGAGTCGTCGATCATCGTAGGAAGGGAGGTAAACGCAAATATGTTGGCCTTGTGTAGGTGTCAATGTTCTGATTTCACTCCTGATGACAGGCGTGAAGACATCGGAGTCCAATCCTGTATAATGAAATCCGTATCGTACACTGCATGGTGCATAGTGTTCCAATATGGTTTTACCAATGAAGTCGACTCTTTTCGGCCTGGGGGCGAGTGCATGTAGGGTCGCATTCTGGTTGCTGAGTCCGATACACGCTTTGTTTTTCAAGCGACAAGCCCAGGCGGAAACTGGCTCAAAGTCGTTCAGGATAAGATCATATTTTTCCACGGGCAAGCTGCGTACTTCGTTTAAAAATCGCCTTGTATCAAGCTGCAAATAAGTTTGCATCAGATCTATACCACCCAGTTTGCCGAATACAAACCCCAATCCTTTGAGGTTGTACTTTACATGATAGGGGAGTTTGAGTTCATGATGAGAGGAGCTCACCAAAATATCAACTTCGCCATAATTATTCAAGTGAGGGATGAGTTCCATTGCACGGCTGATATGTCCGTTCCCAGTTCCCTGAATGGCGTATAATATCTTCATTTACGCAGGCTCTTTTCGCCGTTTATTTCTTCCAGGAGTAGGTTCAAAAGCTCCTTGTTATTCATCGCCAACGTCTCATCCGAAAGGTCATGTTCGGCATCAAGATTTCCGGATTTCGATTTCATCTGTTCAATATGAAGCGACCACTCCCCCTCGTTGTATTCCAATGCGGTCAGATTTTCTACCCAATCACCAGAATTCAGGTATAGCACTTTCCCCTCCTCAAGCGATATTGTCCGGATTTCCGGTTGATGAATATGCCCGCAAACCACGTAGTCATAGCGATTCCGGATGGCGATTTCAGCACAGAGAGTTTCAAAACGGTTGATGAACTTTACAGCTTGTTTTACACCGTTTTTTATTCGTTTTGATAAAGATATTTTCTCACTACCTACTTTTTCAAGAATGAAGTTCACCGAAGCATTAAGCAAGATGAGCATATCATATCCAACAGAACCCAATTTGGTCAACCAACGTGCATGATGCATGGTTACGTCAAACACATCACCATGAAATATCCAAGCTTTTTTCCCATCTAACTCTAGGATGAGTTTGTTTTCAATCCGTAAGTTTCCCAATTGAAATCCAGCGAAACGCCTCAGCATTTCATCGTGGTTTCCCGTGATGTAATGAACAGGTGTCCCTTTTGAGGCCATTCGGATGATTTCCTTAAGGACCTTCATGTGCGATTTCGGGAAGTAGTTCTTACTGAATTGCCACATGTCAATGATGTCACCATTCAGAACAAGACGATCCGGTGCGATCGACTTAAGATAGCGTACAAGTTCTTTAGCATGGCAACCATATGTCCCCAAATGAACATCTGAAATAACCACCAATTCAATTTTTCGCCTTGATCCCGAATCGGCGTCTGGCTGCTTCACGTCGCTTTAATCAAAAGTCATATTGGCAACGAAATTGCCGGTTGACAATCGCCAGTAGGATTTGCGAACCCAAAGAATAAAAACTGGTTCGAGTAAACGGAAGAATAAGTTCTGGATTGAATAAAACATACACATCTACCGTGCAAGTTTATCCACTGTGGATTACGCCATTATTAACCCATTCTTATCAAATCGAAAGGCACTTGAATTTGCACGTGCCTATTTTACTATAAACCAGGGATTAAGCAGATCCGCTTTGTTATACAACACGGGCTTTCCGTCATGCTGCACCAGGGTTTTGCCCGCACCTTCGGCTATTGCGTGGCCTGCGGCCGTGTCCCATTCCATGGTGGGAGCGAATCGTGGGTAAATGTCTGCGCTTCCTTCTGCGATCAGACAGATTTTGAGTGAGCTTCCACTGTTGACCAGTTCGAGGTCCGGTTCGTTAATACGCTGAGCATTGACGAACTCCTGTGTTTCTGTGCTCATGTGACTCCTGCTAGCCACAATACGGTACGGTCTATCGGATTCGGTGATGGGTAGCTTTTCTCCATAAGAAGCCAGTGATGGTGGAATTTCACCTGATAGAAAAAGACCTTTCCGGTAGAGTCTGTAAGCTCCCATACTGCTTCCTCCGAAGTATAAAGCTCCAGTCACCGGCGCGAGGATAACGCCAAAGACCGGCCGCTGCGATGAGACCAATGCGATGTTCACGGTAAACTCGCCGTTTCGCCGCACAAATTCCTTGGTGCCGTCCAGTGGATCTACAATCCAAAGGGTATCCCAATGTGAGCGCTCTTCGAATGGAGCATGTCGTCCTTCTTCACTCAGGATGGGAATTCCAGTCGACTCCAAAACTTTTGAAATGGCTGCATGCGCTCGTTTGTCGGCTTCGGTCAGCGGACTGTTGTCAGCTTTGTGTTCAACATCAAAGGCCTTTCCGTACACATCCATTATTTCATTTGAGGCGATGAGCGCAGCTCTGATGGCTTCCGTCAATAATTGGTCATTCAATCCAGTTTTCATACGATCATACCGGCTCCAACAGTTTCATTACTCGATTCATCAATGAGGATCACACTACCGGTATGTCTGTTTTTGCGATATGGATCGGCAAACAATGGTTGTGTCGTTTTAATGCTGATTCGCGCAATGTCATTCATCGTAATCTCCTTGTCGTTTTCGTTCCTGTGCAAGGTGTTGATGTCGACTTTATATCTGATATCCTTCACAAGGCATCGTGCCTCCCTGGTCGTGTGTCGGATTACATACTTTCCACCTTGTCTCAAGCTTTCAGCATTCATCCAACATAACATGATGTCGAACTCCTGTATAGTATTCGGGGTATTATTCTCACGAACAATCATATCTCCACGACTGATATCGATTTCACGGTCGAGGGTGATTGTGACTGACATCGGAGAGTAGGCTTCTTCTATGCTGTCGCCATCAAGTTCAATGCTCCGGATAGCTGCAGTTTCGCCGTTCGGAAGGACTTTTACGCGGTCACCAGGTTTGAAAATGCCGCTTGAAATTCGCCCGGCATAGCCTCGATAATCGTGGAATTCCTGCTGCTGAGGCCGGATTACATACTGGACTGGAAAGCGGCAATCGATGTGGTTTTCATCGCTGCTGATGTGCATGTGTTCGAGAAGATACATCAAGGTCGGACCCTGGTACCAGGACATGTTGTCCGATTTATCCACCACGTTATCACCCTTTAGTGCACTGATTGGGACAAAGTGTATGTCCTGGATATCGAGTTTGGATGATACTTGTCGGAATTGTGCCGCGACGCGGTCGAACTCCTTCTCGTTGTAGTCCACCAGATCCATTTTGTTGACACAAATGATAAGGTGAGGAATTTGCAAGAGGGACGCAATGAAAGAGTGGCGGATGGTTTGTTCCACGACTCCTTTTCGGACATCTACCAGCACAAGAGCTGCATTGGCATTGGAAGCGCCTGTCACCATATTCCGTGTGTACTGAATGTGACCCGGTGTGTCGGCGATAATGAATTTGCGCTTCGGCGTTGCGAAGTAGCGGTAAGCTACATCGATGGTGATTCCTTGCTCACGTTCTGCTTTCAAACCATCTACCAGAAGACTGAGGTCGACATGCTCGAATCCACGTTGTTGGCTGGTTCGTTCAATGGCTTCAAGCTGGTCTTCGAAGATCTGCTTGGAGTCGTACAATAACCTACCGATCAATGTGCTTTTTCCATCGTCCACACTGCCTGCGGTTGTGAACCGCATCAATTCCATGTCCAAATAACCCTCTTTACTGAATGTGCTCATCTCGTGCGATTGAATGAATCTGTGTTCAATTAAAAGTAACCGGCCTTTTTCCGGTCTTCCATAGCAGTTTCACTGCGTTTGTCATCAGCTCTCGTTCCTCTTTCCGTTGTGGTGCTGGTCGAAACTTCATCGATAATCTCCTCGAGGCTAGAGGCCGGAGAGGGCACAGCTCCAGTACAGGTCATATCTCCGATGGTTCGGAATCTGACCGTCATTTCCTCAGGTTTTTCATCTTCTTTCAGTGTCAGGTAGTCGGATGCAGCGAGCAGTGTTCCGCTGCGGTTGATAATCATTCTGCGGTGTGAAAAATACAACTCGGGAATTTCAATTTTCTCAAGAGCGATGTACATCCAGATGTCCATTTCAGTCCAATTGCTGAGCGGAAATACCCGGAAGTGTTCCCCCATGTTTTTTCTGCCGTTGAGCAGCATCCACAATTCCGGACGTTGGTTCTTCGGATCCCATTGCCCGAACTCATCGCGATGGGAAAAGAAGCGTTCTTTTGCTCTGGCTTTCTCTTCATCCCTTCTGGCACCGCCCATGGCCGCATCCACTTTCAATTCTTCTAACGCATCGAGCAATGTAACGGTTTGTAATAGGTTTCTGGATGCATTGACACCTTTCTCTTCTTTGGCCCGCCCTTGATCTATGGAATCCTGCACGTACCGTACAAGCATCGTTGCTCCGGTTTTTTCTGCAAGTCTGTCACGGAATGCAATTGTTTCAGGAAAATTGTGCCCGGTGTCGATGTGTAGCAATGGAAACGGAATCCTGGCCGGATGAAAGGCCTTTCTTGCGAGGTGTGTCAGTACGATGGAGTCTTTTCCGCCCGAAAACAATAGCACAGGTCGTTCAAACTGGGATGCGGCTTCGCGGATTACGTAAAGCGCTTCCGCCTCCAGCTCGCGTAGGTGATTCAGGTGATATAGGATCATGGTGTATCGTGTCGAAGGCGCGGTTCGCAGGTTTGGATTACCTGTTGGGTGCAGGCCGGCTCATCGTGTAAGTGCGAATGGATGGTGAGTTCGGGATGAAGTGGTGGCTCATAGGGTGCACTCACACCGGTGAAGTCCGGAATGAGGCCTTGACGTGCCTTGGCATACAGACCTTTGATATCGCGTTGCTCACAAACTTCAATCGGGCAGTCGACGAATACCTCGATGAATCTGCCTTCCGGAAAAAGTGAACGGATTTTATCGCGGTCAGACCGGTAGGGCGATACGAAAGCGGTCAGCACGATTAGTCCTGCATCGAATAGGAGAGCTGAAACCTCGCCGGTCCTACGGATGTTCTCCTGTCGACCTGATTCGCTGAAATCAAGGTCCGCATTCAGACCATGTCGCAGGTTATCGCCGTCGAGCAAGTAGGTTTTATATCCACGCGACTGCAGTTCGCGCTCAACTGCATCGGCGAGTGTCGATTTCCCGGATCCGCTTAGGCCCGTAAACCAAATGATTGTAGCGCGCTGGTTCAGTATGCGCTCACGGTCTTCCCGTTTGGTCTGGTAGTGATGACGCACTACGTTAGGATTTTGTTCAGTGCTCATGCGTCAAACCAGGTTGTACCAATAAGCAATACCGGCGATGACCAGTGTCATACAGATTATGGTTGGCAAAAGGCCATATCGGATGTAGTCCTGAAAGCGGTATCCACCAGGGCCGTAAACCATCAGATTCGTTTGGTAACCGAACGGTGTGAGGAAATCCGCGGATGCCGCAAAGGCTATCGTCAGGAAATACGGTGTGAGATCGGATACTCCCATTTGCTGTGCCGTTGCAACGGCGATGGGGAAGGTGATTGCTGCGGCTGCCGCATTGGTGACGAACATGGTGAGGATGTTCGCTACAAGGTACAGTCCGATAATTACTCCTATGGTCGGATGCAAGGGGCCGGTTATTTCGATGACATGATGAGCGAATAACTCATCAAGTCCCGAATTGGAAATGGATTTGCCAATACCAATGGAGAGCCCAAGCATGACCATCAATTCCAGGTCGAGCGATTTTTTCACGTCTTCCACACTGACAAATCCGGCGAGTGCGACGCTGGCCGTCAAGATCATTAAAGACAACAGCAGGCTAATCACATCGAATGCTTCCAGTGCAAGTGCTGCTGCCAAACCCAGTAGAATCCACTTAACCAGGCTCCTATCAGCATGGTTGATCTGCCTACGTTTAGAAACGACAAACAGGTCTCGACTTTTTTCGGCGCGACGGTAGAATTCCTTTCCTGCAAGCAGTAACAGCAGATCACCATTTCGTAATTCGATGTCACCGACTTTTCCGCTGATCTTCTCACCGTCGCGGTTCACAGCCACAATCGCTGCATCGAAGTTCTGGCGGAAGTTGGTGGTATTGACAGGCTTGTTTTGCAGCGAGGATGTGGGTGCCACAATCGCTTCCACCACGTCGGAACGTCCTGTGGTCGGGTAATCTGCGAAATCGGCTGGTACAAGTTCCCGACGGTTGTTCATTAAGTCAATTACCGTATCGGTTTCTCCTGCAAAAATCAGGATGTCTCCGGCCTGGATGACATCGCGCGGGGAAACCGGTGCAATCCGTCTATCTCCGCGGATGAGTTCTACTACATATAATCCACGCAGTTGCCGGAGTTTATTGTCATCCAGTGTTTTTCCTGCGTAAATAGATCCCTCGGGCACCTTTGTTTCAATCACATACTCGCGTGTGTGTTCCTTGAACTCGGTGAGCGCATCTTTTCGCTTTGGCAATAGTTTGTTGGAAAAGATGACCATGTAAAGAATCACCAGAATCACAATCGGCAGAGCAATGGGTGTGAAGGCGAACATGCCCAAGGGTTCATAGCCGGAACTGACGGCAAGGCCACTCACCACGAGGTTCGTTGAGGTGCCTATCAACGTGAGCGTACCTCCGATGATGGCCGACATCGAAAGTGGCATCAATACCTTCGAAGCACTGATGCGCTTGCGCCTCGCCCAATCGTAGGCGTACGGCATCATCAATGCCACCAGCGGAGTATTGTTGACAAAGGCCGAGACACCCGATACCACCGTTCCCATCCGGAGTAAAAAGTGTCGATAGCCCAGATTACTGCGAAACAGGCGGAAGACATACATGTCAAGTGCGCCGGAGCGCTTGATCAGGTCGCTGACGAGCAAGAGCAGAAAAATCACGGCGATTTGCTCGTTGGAAAAACCACTTAGCGCTTCCTGTGTACTGATGACACCAGAGGCTAACAGGATAATGATTGCAAGAACGAACACAAGCACCGGCTTGATGATTTCCTTGTAGAGCAGGAAAATCATCCCCGGAATCACCAACGCAACGGTGAGGATTTTAGGGTCGTACATGCGGCGTGTTCAGCCACGAAGGTAATCCATTGCGCCCGTACTGCTGAAGCAACTTTCGCAGCTCAAGGTTGTGGTTCACGTAGTGTGAACTGAGCAGATCAGCCGATGCTTTGTCGATTTCAATACCTCGTTGTGCACGGTCGGTATTGAGGGCGTAATAGAGTTTACGGATGCTGCGTTTCAAAGCATGATTGTTCCTGAGAAAGCCCTCCAGGCGTTTATTGACCCTAAGCGCGGCTTTGTGCAGCAGCGGATTCCGCGCGTACAGCGTTTTATTTTCAATTGTAAATAGGTTTGGCAGGTTGGGTAACGGTTTCAACCCAAGCCAATCGGTGAGCTCGTTACAGAGCGCTCTCGGGTTCTCTCGCAAGGCATCGAAATAAACGACTTTCAGATTGTCCCCGTAGATGCGCAGCCAGGGCTCCAGGTATCCGGCGTATTCGCCTTCCCGCACACCCCGGGCAAAATAATCCTGATCTGCAGAGTCGGACCTTTCTAACGAAGCGCGAATAAAATCCTTCATGTCCGTATTTCCCATATCCAAGGCCTTGGAGCGGATGTGGTGATAAAACGAGCTCAGTCGCTCGACCGGTTCGCGCAGAATCAGGATGATTCGTGCATCAGGGCTGTGCGATTGGATGGCTTTGGCAATCGCTTCGTCACCATATAGGTAGCTCGGACTGGCTTCCATCCTGTACGGCTGCATGCCGCAATGCATAAAATGCTGAAGGTATGATTCGGCAGGAGCCAATTCTTGCCCATCACGCAAGGGCATGTAATAACCGATTTCTTTGATCCTGCTCGCACAGATATCCGGGTGCTTCGACAAATAAGTGAACAGCGAAGTTGTTCCGGCTTTGTGAACACCAGCGATAATAAGATTCGGCCACTTCTGTTGAAAAGACATCTTTAATCTTCAAAGCACTACCATACCAAATAAGGTGTGTCGACGTTCAGCATCCGCACAGTTTCTCCGGATGTTGATGTCCGATTGAATTGTTGGATCTTCTTATGATAAATTTCATTCGGCTTCAACACACGAAATCCGCCCTAAATGTCGTTACTTTTCGTACATTCGCCCAACGAAACCGACAGTTCGGATGAAAAATTCAACGGTTCACCTTCTGACTCTGCTGATTGCGGTTTTTTCTGTCGTCGCAACGGTCTCCTCTTGTAAACACGAAATCCCATCCCCCGCTGTAAATGATGACGATGGGAATGGAACAGGTGGGGGTGGAAACAACTCGGTTCCTTGTGATTCGGATAGTGTCTATTTCAGCATGCAGATTTTGCCCATCCTGCAGTCGAATTGCGCCATGACCGGCTGCCACGATGCGGGAACTGCATCGAATGGAGTCGTTTTGACATCGTATTCAAGTGTGATGAATTCGGGGATTGTAACGCCCGGGGATCCCGGAAATAGTGATCTCTACGAGGTTCTTACAGAAACGGATCCCGACAAACTGATGCCTCCTAACGGCGCTCTTCCCTGGGCTCAAATTCAATTGATTCAAACCTGGATTCAGCAGGGTACACGCAACTTAACCTGTGATGGCGGCTGCGATACAAGTGCAGTGACTTATTCTGGAGTCATCCGTCCCTTGATCCAGACCAAGTGTCAGGGTTGCCATACCGGCAGTGGTGCCGGCGGCGGATGGGATCTGAGCACCTATCAGGGAGTTGCAACGGTTGCATTGAACGGTAAGCTGATGGGTTCCGTTCAGCACCTTGCAGGCTTCAGTGCCATGCCCAAAGGCGGAGCGAAACTTCCGAATTGTGACATTGCTAAATTCCGCATCTGGGTGAGTGCTGGATATCCGAACAATTGAATGCTTTATTCCTTTGGAAACAAAATCAAAATCGGCAAATCGAATCAAGCGTGTTTTTAGCCTCACTGGGTTAATTACTGTTACAGGCCTTCTGGTGGTTGCTGGTTCGATATCCGGATGTTATTACGACGTAGAAGAGGAGCTTTATCCGCAGGGTAACTGCGATACAGCTGTTGTAAGTTATACTAACGTGGTGGCCCCTATGTTGCAGAAAAACGGATGCCTTGGTTGCCATGCGGCACCGGCCAGTGCAGGAAACGGTATTGTACTTGATAGCTACGCAAGTATTCTGAATCTTGTTCAGGATAACAACCGCTTCGTGTCAGGTGCTGACCGAATGCCGCCCGGTTCGCCGAGTGGCGTATTGTCAGAATGTGATATGAGTAAGCTTCGTGCCTGGGCCAGTGCTGGTGCCCCTAATAACTGAAGAAATGCGTAAAATCATCCTCATACTATCCGTCCTTTTAATTGCCGGCGGACTCGTCGGCTATTACATGTGGAACAAACGTGTGCCCAGCCTCGAGGATACACCAGCCAAGGCAACGGTTACGGCCGATCAACTCTGCGAAGCCTTCATTTCAGATGAGGAAAAGGCCAATAAGGAGTTGCTGAATCAGGTTGTGGTCGTTTCGGGAACAGTAAACGATGTGTTTTGCGATTCAACCGGTACCAATATCATCCTTTCCTCGTGTGTGGATTGCTATATGGTCAACTGCAGGATGGAACCCGGTCGTGATCCGAAAGTAGAACCCGGCCAAACCATCACACTGAAGGGCATTGTGAACGGATTCAACATGTTTGATGTCAACATCAACCGGTGTGTGCCTGTTGATGCGCCCTGAGTCGCTTGCGGCACATTATTTGATAAACCCCGAACGAATAAAAACCAATCATATGAAGAACATGATGCTACTGACAGCCTTGCTGTCGCTCAGCCTGTTTGCGGCTGCCCAAGACCGTTACATGACCCGAAGCGGAAAAATTTATTTTCTATCGGACGCACCAATGGAGAAAATCGAAGCCGTAAACAACCAGGCGGCGAGTGTCTTGGACGCATCTACCGGCAAAGTTGAATTCTCGGTTCTGATGAAATCGTTCGAGTTCGAAAAGGCCTTGATGGGTGAGCACTTCCAGGAAAAGTATGTCGAGTCAGAGAAATTCCCGAAATCCTCTTTCAAAGGCAGTATCACCGATTTCAGCGCGGTTAACATGAGTAAGGAAGGTACCTATCCGGTGAAATACAAAGGTGATTTCACCTTGCACGGTGTCACAAAACCCGTAGATGGAACTGGAACGGTGATGGTGAAGGGCGGTAAGATTTTCGCTAAGAGCACCTTCATGCTTCCGATTGAAGCTTATGGAATCGAAATTCCCTCGCTTGTTAAAGACAAGATTGCAAAAGAAGTCAAGGTGACGGTCGATGCGGCCTATGAGAAATTCGAAAAGAAGTGATATGCGACCGGCAATCATCTTATTGATTGCCGGTTTCTTTTTTCTTTCCCTGCCGCTGAGCGCCCAGGATGATTTGATGAGCCTCCTCGGTGATGAGGAGGAACCGAAGGAGTACGTCAAGAATGCTTTCAAATCCACGCGGGTGATTACGACCCAATCGATGGAATTTGTCGCCCCGGGTGTACTTGATTTCCGTATTCTTCACCGCTTTGGTGCGTTCAGCACCGGTGCCGACGAGGCCTGGGGGCTCGACATAGCCAACATGCGTCTAGGCCTGGATTATGGAATCACTGAAAGGTTAACAGTCGGTATTGGCCGCAGCAACATCTATAACGAGTTGGATGGGTTCATAAAATACCGTCCCATCTGGCAAAGCAAAGGAAAGGGAGCCATACCATTTTCCTTGGTGTTGATTTCCGGAATAACCCAAAAGAAAGCGGTCGATCGCTCGCCTGCCAAAGAATACTATACATCCCGTCTGTCTTTTTACCATCAGGCTATCCTAGGCCGCAAGTTCGGGGAGGGCTTCTCGCTGCAGCTGATGCCAACGCTGGTGCACAAGAACATCGTGGACTCCACCCGATTCGATCACGATTTAGGATTTATCGGTGTAGGCGGCCGCATCAAGTTGTCGCGAAGCATCAATCTGACTTTCGAATACTACGAGAAGGTTTATGGCGAGTGGAGTTCACGCAATACGATGCCGCTTTCCATCGGCTTCGATATTGAAACCGGTGGTCACGTTTTCCAGTTGCACTTCACCAACTCGCAAAACCTTAACGAGCGTACGTATCTGACGGATACGCAGGGTAAGTGGTCGGAAAATGATATCCACTTTGGGTTCAATATTTCCAGGGTGTTCACGCTTTCGAAACCGAAGAGTTTTCGGAAGTAAGCGTGGCGTCGAAAACTAAGCGGTTTTAAACGTTTATCAGGACGACTAAGTCCCGGAAGACCGATAAGTTTGTGCCGGGGTGGAGGAGTGGCGGCCCCCAGCGAATCCTGCTTTTTTCAATTCGATTTAAGCCTTCTTTTTCAGGAATTGTACACACGCTTCGAGGATACGCGCAGTGGCATGGCCATCCCATCCCTGAGGTATACTTCCCTTTTTGAAGCGTCCGGATCCGATATCGTTAAGCATGCCGATAATCTCTTTCGGCTCGGACGAGACCAGCACATTCGTTCCAACTTCAACGGTTACCGGACGCTCGGTATTCGGCCTAAGTGTGAGACAAGGTACGCCTCTAAAAGTCGTTTCTTCCTGGACTCCACCGCTGTCGGTGATTACCGCTTTGGCATGTAGGATTAGTGCCTGAAAGGCGAAGTAATCCAGTGGATCCGTAAACAGAAGTCCTGGAATTGCTGAAAATCGTTCTGAAAGCCCCATGGCCTTGATGTTGTTACGGGTCCTGGGGTGAACCGGAAACACTATGGGATAAAGCCTGGTAATCTCTTCAAGCAGGCTTGCTAGTTGTTGCAGGCCGACCAAGTTATCCACGGTGGCCGGGCGGTGCATGGTCATCAGTAAATAATCCTGACCTTGGATACCCAGTCTGGAGCGGATATCATTCGATTGGATTTCTTCATCAAAGGCCACAAGCGTGTCAATCATCGTATTTCCTGCGAAGCTGATTTGATCAGCGTGTTTCCCCTCGGCCAAGAGATTGGTCGATCCACTGGGTTCTGTCACAAAAAAATGATCGCAGAGATGATCCGTTAAAATCCGGTTGATTTCTTCCGGCATACTGCGGTCACGGCTTCTCAATCCGCTTTCCACATGGGCACAGGGAATGCCAAGCCGGTTCGCTACCCAGGCGCCTGCAAAGGTCGAATCCACATCTCCAACCACCAGTACCAAGTCGGGTTTCTCCTTTAGCATCTGGTCTTCTAGGGCAGCCAGCATAGTGGCTGTTCGGGCGATCGGTGATCCCTGAATTGGATCTAGGATGATATCCGGATCGAGACGAATCTGCTTGAAAAACACCTCGGCCATTTGTGAATCGTGGTGCTGGGACGTATGCAGGATCCGGATGTCGAATGGGCTGCCCATTGCCTGGTTGCAGAATCTGAATTGCGACACCTTGATGAAATTGGGTCGGGTACCGACAACGATGAGCAGGCGTTTAGTTGTCACGTTCAGGATTTTGTCAGATGCCGAAGGTAGTCCAGTGGCATGAATACTTAAGCGTTGATCTTGTGATAGAATACGAAGTAGACAGCCATCACCAGGCAGCCAAACGCTGCGAGGTGATTCCAGCGGATGACTTCATCTTTAAAGAAGAAGAACGAGAAGAGGACAAAAACCACCAGTGTGATTACCTCCTGTAGTACTTTCAGTTCGACCAGTGAAAAAGGGCCGCCGGTACCGCGGAACCCAATCCTGTTGGCCGGCACCTGTAGGCAATACTCAAAGAAAGCCAGACCCCAGCTGATCAGGATCAGTCCGCAGAGTCCGGTCGATTTGAGCAGACTCACCTGTCCGGATTTGAGGTGTCCATACCAGGCAATCGTCATAAAAAGGTTAGAACCTGACAGCAGTAAAAGGGTGTAAACAGCCTTAATTTCCATTGTTTAAATCTTTTATCGCTTGTTTTTCAGTCAATTAGTGGCAAACACCCTGTTTTCTTGGGTGAAAAAATAAAAAAAACTTGCACCAAATCTCAGCACCCTATAAATTGCATAAACCAATTCTCGGCAGTTACGGGACATTTTTGCTTAATAGAATATCGAATGCATGGTATGCTTCAGCCTATCGAAGCAGATGATTAAAATCAACTTGAAGTAAATAAACACACACTAAAAAATACACTAAGTAAAATCAAACGTAGCATGATTAAACAACTCCTTTTTTCACTCGCTTCATTGCTTCTGGTTTCTGCAGCCGCGTCTGCTCAAACCAACAATGCTTATGGGGACAATCAAAAAGAAGTCGAACCCGGAATTTTTGCAATTTATTCGGGCGATGTGAATCAGGATGGTGTGATCGATGTGTTGGATCAGGGAATGTTGGATAACGATATGTTCAACTTCACTTTTGGATATGTGGTAACGGATTTGAATGGAGATGCCGTGGTTGATCTTCTTGACCAGGGATTCCTTGATAATAACATGTTCAACTTCGTTGGGGTCATCAGTCCCCTCTCCGGAGCGCGCATGGCCTCACCAAATCAACGCACCCCGCGGAGCGTCAATTCTGCGACCCAAAACAGAAACTGAAATCAACACCACAATAACCTATGACTGCAAAAATTACGAATCTGAAACTGCTGTTCATGGTGCTCTGCTGCACCCTGATCAGCAAGGTGAGTTTTGCCCAGCCTCAGGCAGCAATCCTCATCACAAACGACGCGCAGGTAGCGCCGAACGAGTACCAGTTCGATGTCTACGTGATCAGTTGCGACTCGCATCCCCAGCTGCGCCTGGTGCGGGTAATGGTTCGGTAATTGCTGCCGGAACTGTCTCCCCCTTAACCGGAGGTACCAAGGTTGGTCGACTGCGTATGATTGGCTCAGTGTCTTTCGCCTCTGTTCAGCCAAACGTTTCAATCAGCGTTACCTCTTCAACTTCCAGTACACGAACCGGGGTGAACGTTTACTTCAACAACACCAACTTGCCTTTGTGTATCAATGGTGTCACTGGTAACCCGGCTGCAAACTGTATCGGTTCGATCACGATGAACGTGAACACGACCAATCCCGTATTGAACGCTCCTACTTGTACTAATCCTTCCCTTTCCGCTTCTGTAACCGACGTGACGTGCCAGGGCGGCAGTGATGGTGCTATCAACCTGACCATTACAGGCGGTAGTCCATCTCCTTTCTCTATTGCTTGGAGTAACAACGCAACTACCGAAGACCTCAGCGGACTCGCTGCAGGTACCTACACCGTTACCGTAACTACTGCCAGCGGTGGTTGTTCTGCTACTGCTTCATACACTGTGGGTGGCGGCTCTGCCGTAACCACCAACACCACCTCTGCTTCAGCTTGTGGCAGCTACACCTGGTCCGTGAATGGACAAACGTACACCCAGAGCGGTGCGTACTCGTCAACAGCTGGATGTGCTACTGAAGTCCTGAACCTGACCATTACTCAGTCGCCTGCTCAGCCTACGCTGGCTTGCTATGAGACGGCCACCTTGAACAGCCAGACCTGTCAGTGGGATGTAACCGGTACTCAGCCTGCCCAGCCTACCCTGGCTTGTTATGAGACAGCTTCATTCAATACCACGACTTGTTCTTGGGATGTGACCGGCACTCAGCCTGCTCAGCCTACACTGGCTTGCTACGAGACAGCTTCGTTCAACACGACCACCTGTTCTTGGGATGTTACCGGCACTCAGCCTGCACAGCCTTCCTTGGCCTGCTACGAGACAGCTTCGTTTAATACAACGACTTGCTCTTGGGATGTGACCGGCACTCAGCCTGCACAGCCTTCTATCGCTTGCTATGAGACAGCAACCTTCAATGGTCAGACCTGTTCTTGGGATGTTACCGGAACCCAGCCTGCCCAGCCTACTCTGGCTTGCTACGAGACGGCTTCGTTCAACACAACGACTTGTCAGTGGGACGTAACCGGCACTCAGCCTGCACAGCCTTCATTGGCCTGCTACGAGACGGCTTCGTTCAACACGAACACTTGTTCTTGGGATGTAACCGGCACTCAGCCTGCTCAGCCTACCGGCCTGGCTTGTTACGAGACGGCTTCGTTCAACACGAACACTTGTTCTTGGGATGTAACCGGCACTCAGCCTGCTCAGCCTTCTATCGCTTGCTATGAGACAGCAACGTTCAATGGTCAGACCTGCTCTTGGGATGTTACCGGAACTCAGCCTGCCCAACCTACGCTGGCTTGCTACGAGACAGCTTCGTTCAACACCACGACTTGCTCTTGGGATGTAACCGGCACTCAGCCTGCCCAGCCTACGCTGGCTTGCTACGAGACAGCTTCGTTCAACACGACCACCTGCTCTTGGGATGTAACCGGCACACAGCCTGCTCAGCCTACGCTGGCTTGCTACGAGACAGCTTCGTTCAACACCACGACTTGTTCTTGGGATGTAACCGGCACTCAGCCTGCACAGCCTACCTTGGCTTGCTACGAGACAGCTTCGTTTAATACAACGACTTGCTCTTGGGATGTAACCGGCACGCAACCTGCACAGCCTTCTATCGCTTGCTATGAGACAGCAACCTTCAATGGTCAGACTTGTCAGTGGGATGTAACGGGAACTCAGCCTGCACAGCCCTCTATCGCTTGCTATGAGACAGCAACCTTCAATGGTCAGACCTGTCAGTGGGATGTAACGGGAACTCAGCCTGCACAGCCTTCTATCGCATGCTACGAGACAGCAACCTTCAATGGTCAGACTTGTTCTTGGGACGTTACCGGCACTCAGCCTGCACAGCCTTCCTTGGCTTGCTACGAGACAGCTTCGTTCAACACCACGACTTGTTCTTGGGATGTAACGGGAACTCAGCCTGCACAGCCTTCTATCGCATGCTATGAGACAGCAACCTTCAATGGTCAGACCTGTCAGTGGGATGTGACCGGCACTCAGCCTGCTCAGCCTACGCTGGCTTGCTATGAGTCTGCTTCGTTCAATACCACAACTTGTTCTTGGGATGTAACCGGCACTCAGCCTGCACAGCCTACCTTGGCCTGCTACGAGACAGCTTCGTTTAATACAACGACTTGCTCTTGGGATGTAACGGGCACTCAGCCTGCTCAGCCTACGCTGGCTTGCTATGAGTCTGCTTCGTTCAACACCACGACTTGTTCTTGGGATGTAACCGGCACTCAGCCTGCCCAGCCTACGCTGGCTTGCTTCGAGACAGCTTCGTTCAACACGAATACATGTTCTTGGGATGTAACGGGCACTCAGCCTGCTCAGCCTACCCTGGCTTGTTATGAGACAGCTTCATTCAATACCACGACTTGTTCTTGGGATGTGACCGGCACTCAGCCTGCTCAGCCTACGCTGGCTTGCTACGAGACAGCTTCGTTCAACAC
>JAJTFW010000051.1 GCA_021299095.1 Sphingobacteriales bacterium
TATTCGGTATACCTCAATCGAGCTTGAAGGCCTGCATGTGGGCCCTTCGCCCGAATGGATGCAGCGCTCATTGCGTAAAATCGGTTTGCGTCCAATCAACAACGTAGTGGATGTGACCAATTACGTGATGCATGAGCTCGGTCAACCCTTGCATGCCTTCGATGCGGACCGGATTTCCGGAAATTCAGTCACAATAGGTCGTCAGCCTGCTGGTTCGGCATTCGTGATGCTGGATGGTAACAGTATACAACTAAGCGGCGAGGAGCTGATGATTTCGGATGCGTCAGGAGGACTCTGCATAGCCGGTGTCTATGGCGGAAAGCATTCCGGAGTGACGGAATCTACCAACCGTGTTTTTCTTGAAAGTGCATGCTTCAATTCTGTAGCGGTTAGAAAATCGGCGCGCCGTCATGGATTGCACACCGACTCATCTTTCCGCTTTGAGCGCGGAACAGATCCTGAAATCACAGTTTATGCATTGAAACGTGCTGCTGCATTATTGTGCCAAGTAGCCGGCGCACGTGTCTCTTCGCGCATCACTGACTTGTATCCCACGCCAGTCCCACCAACCTCCATTTCACTAAGTCTTTCATCCGTGAACAAGCTAGTAGGGTCTGCCATTCCACGTGCGGATGTAATCCGCATTCTCACTGATCTTGGTATATCCGTCACGGATGGCGGTTCAGACGAGCTGAATCTGAAGGTGCCTGCGTTCAAAGTGGATGTGACCCGGCCTGCGGATGTGGTGGAGGAAATTATACGCATTTACGGATACAACGCCATTCCACTTCCTGAGCGTTTGAGCATCACACCCGGAAAGACCAAACATCCGGATCCTGAACAGGTGTTGGAGCGAGCTGCTCTTCAATTATCGGGTATGGGTTACCGTGAAATCCTGACCAACAGCCTTATTTCTAAAGCGTATACACGGATTGAAGGCGGGTTGCTTGGGTCTCCGGTTGAATTGTTGAATCCTTTGTCAGCTGATCTTTCCATCATGCGACACAGCATGCTTCCCGGAGCTTTGGAGACAATCGCCTACAATCTGAACCGGAAACAGGAAGTATTGCAACTGTTCGAATTCGGTAAGGTGTACTCAAAAAACGGAACTCAGTACTGCGAATCGTCGCGTATTGGACTTTATATGACAGGTCCCCTTCACCGCGAACACTGGAAAGGGAAAGCCGGTAAAGTCGATTTGTATCGTCTTCGTGCAAGCATGGATGCATTGCTAGATGCCGTTCTTCCATCTGGTCGGAAAGCCATCCAGGTAAAGTCAATCGAAGATGCAACGTATGGAACAGCCATTTGCTTTTCCTCTGATGGGCGCGAACTTGCCCGAGCCGGACGGATTCGTTCGGAAATCTGCCGCGAGTTTGGTATCGATCAGGATGTGTATGCCGCCGAAATCGATTCGGAATTTCTGGTCGGATTGAGTGCGCGTGAGCTTATGCATGTGAGTGGACCACCTCGTTTCCCTGAGGTACGCCGGGATCTTTCCATGCTACTCGATCGCTCCGTCACATACGCCGAGATCGAATCCATATCCAGTGGAGTTGAACCACAACTCTTGCGCGCTGTGGATGTATTTGATGTGTATGAGGGTGATAAAATCGAAGCGGGTAAAAAATCATACGCTTTGAGTTTTATCCTCCGTGATGATGAGGCTACTTTGCAGGAGAAGCAGATCGATTCGGTTATGCAGAAGCTGATGAAGCAATTCGAAGGCAAACTGGGTGCGGTTATTCGCAAAGCCTGATCATTGCCTGATTAATCATTTCTTCATCCGTTGAGGCCAGTTTATGAGGGCCACGCCGACTAAAATGGTCGCCAATGCAACTATATGCATCGGATGCAATGACTCGCCATCGGCGATGCCCCAGCCCAGTGCGATGATGGGCATTAGGTAAGTTACAGCTGATGCGAACAGCGCTCCGGAATCCTTTACCAGTCGGAAGAATAGCAGATTCGACAGCGCGGTTCCGAACACCGAGAGCGTTACCAGACTTAGCAGTGCAGGAACAGCCTGGGGATGGCTGACTACGCGTTGGGTGAAGTCGGTTGTAAGGAGATAACTTAAATAGGGTATCCCAACCAACGTCAGGCCCACCGCAGAAATCAGAATCGAATGTTGTGTAGAAAGATAATGCTTCACCGTATTTACACTAATGGCATAACAGACTGTCGCCAAAACGATGAGCAGCGTGAAGAATAGCTCTGAATCGATGCTGCCAGTTGAACGAATGAAGACAAGACCGGATGCTCCGGCGAAACCGATCAATACTCCGGCAATCTGCCTGTTTGTGAACCGCGAATGAAACAAGAGTGCGCCAATCATCAGGGTGAAGAGCGGGGTCAGCGCGTTTAGCATTCCGGCCAGGTAAGACGATATACGTGTTTGCGCCAGGGCAAATAGGAAAGCCGGGATACCGCTTCCCACCATTCCCACAACTGCCATGTATTTCACCTTGGTCCATTCCAGTTCGCGCAACTTCGGAATCGCCAGTAGTCCTGAGGCCAGAAAGGCAACACTCATCCGGATGGCGGCAACTTGATCGGGTGGGTAGGCTTGCAGTCCCCGTTTCATAAGGATGAACGAACTGCCCCAGATGAGTGAAAGCACCGCCAGCAACACCCACTTCAATCCACCTCGTTCTTTCATTTACGGCGCTTGGGTCGTTTGGTTGCAGTCGGCTTTTTTACAGCACGTTTTTCGTGGAATGCGCCTTTGAATTTCGGATTCTCCTTGCGACGCTGCTGGTCAATTTCGCGAAGCATGGCTTGTTTCTCTTCGTAGAGAGTTTCCGGCCGGCCGATTCCCTGGGGCCAGTCATTTTTGGGCAGGGATTGGCCAATCAGTCCTTCGATTTTGCGTAAGTGCCATTCGTCGGCCATGGTGACAAACGTGATGCTGTGACCAGTTCGGAAAGCCCTGCCTGTTCGCCCGATTCGGTGAACATAATCTTCGTGAATCAGTGGGGTGTCAAAATTCACCACATGGCTCACATCCGGAATGTCGAGTCCGCGGGCGGCAAGATCGGTCGTGACTAATATGCGCACGGCTTCGTTGCGGAACCGCTGCATGGCATTTATACGCGTTTGTTGTGTTTTATTTCCGTGAATCACCAGCACATTTTCCTCCTTGAATAGTCGCTGAAGGTATTTCCCGATATCGCTGGCATATTGTTTCGAGCGACAGAAGATGATGACTTTTTTCCACTGCTCTTCATCAGACAGCAGGTGCTCAATCAGATTCAGTTTGCTGCGCAGGTTGGGCGTATCATACCAGGCCTGTGATACAGTATCGGCCGTTTTTTGCTCTGGACGTATATTGATCTCAACGGGAAAATCCAGGAAGTCGCCGGCAATTTTCCGAACCAACTCCGACATGGTGGCCGAGAACAGCAGGTTCTGTCTTTTCTGCGGCATGGTTTCAAGTATACGATGGAACTGCCGGATGAAACTTTTGTCCATGAGCCGTTCCGCCTCATCAAGTACGAGGTGGCGGATCTTACGTGCGTTGATGTGCCCCTGATCGTACAGTTCAAGATACCGTCCGGGTGATGCAACCAGGATGTCGATTCCCGACTCGATCGCTTCTATCTGCTGTTTGGCTCCCTGACCACCGAAAACCACCGCGAAGCGCAGGTCGGTATACTTGGCCAAATCGCGCAGGCTATTGCCTACTTGAATACTCAGTTCACGGGTCGGCACCAGGATAAGTGCACGTGCATCATTTCCCTGTGCATAGTTCAGTAAGCGCAATAAAGGCAGGAGGTAGGCTGCTGTTTTTCCGGTTCCGGTTTGGGCTACACCCAACACATCCTGACCACCCAGGACAGCCGGAATCGACTTTTCCTGAACCGCTGTAGCTTGCTCATAGCCTAAATCTTCAATGGCATTGAGCAGTTGGCGGTTCAGTTTGAATTCAGAGAAATGCATCGCGGCCCGAAGGTAGGGAATTGGGCTACCCTGGCCCGCCCGGCTTCCCTGCCTACGGCTGGAGGCTCCCGGGGAGTGACTCTTTTGTTTTAAGCCGCTTAAACCACTGATTATTAGCTTAATGTGCTTTACTGGAATTTCTACACGATGGTTTGTTAATTCCCCGGGGCTTTGTATCTTTGCCCTCCCTTACCGGGAATTAAATCGTTTCGATCCATGTACGCAATTGTCAACATCTCCGGACAGCAATTCAAGGTGACTGAGAACGCACCGCTCTTCGTCCACCGTCTGGCCGCCAATGAAGGTGACTCTGTCAGCTTTGATCAGGTACTTCTGGTGGATAACAACGGCTCTGTTAAAGTGGGTGCGCCTACTGTAGCTGGTGCCAAAGTGACTGCCAAAGTGCTTAGCCATTTGAAAGGAGACAAGGTTCTTGTTTTCAAAAAGAAGCGCCGCAAAGGCTATCAGAAAATGAACGGACATCGTCAGTTCTTTACCAAAATCCAGATCGAGAAGATCTCTGCTTAATCCAACCTTCAATATCTACAGGAAATGGCACACAAAAAAGGCGTCGGTAGTTCCAAGAACGGACGCGAATCACATAGCAAGCGCCTTGGCATCAAGGTATTCGGCGGTCAACGCGTGATTGCCGGTAACATCATCGTACGTCAGCGCGGTACCCGTCACCATGCAGGTGATAACGTCGGTATCGGAAAGGATCACACCCTGTTCGCCCTGGTTGATGGAACTGTCATGTTTCGTAAAAAGGCCGATGACAAATCTTACGTCACGGTGAAGCCTTTCGAAAGCACAGCTCAGGCCTGATTAACAACATTGAATGAGATCGGCTCTGCTTAATGGTGGAGCCGATTTTTTTTGGCCGAGCCTAAAGAAATGTCTTTGTTTATCGTGTCCAGCTGGAGATGGTAATTCCCCGTTTATTGAATGCGCTGATGCCGAAGATCTTTTGCTGGTTGATGTTGGTGCAATAATCAAAACGCGCAGGTTCTGAACCCGCTCCCAGTGCTGCATTTACATATACTTGTCCGCTAATGGTATTCTCGTAAATGAGGTTGTAGAAACGATCGTAATAAACCACCGACTTCCGGTCATCGTCGACCAAGAGCAGTTTCGATTTCGGAGTGATGTTATCCGACAACCAGATGTCGTCTTTCTGGCTGTTCGAGAACGATGTCTTGCCGGGTATTTTTCGAATCAGGTTGTAGTGTATCTGGTAAATATGACCGTTGTCGTAATTCAAATACAGGTTATAGGAGTGTGTGAAACGGGTGAAGTAAAAGTCCTGTAAATAATCGTTGTTGCTGTAATAGGTGGGAATGGATGATAACTCGAAGGCCCTGTAATAATGGTTCAGCGTTTTGAACCAGTCTTCCGGTTTCTGGTAGGGGAGAGTTTCCAGTTGACGGCGTTTCAGATCGTAGCGGAAAATGCGGGTTTCATCGTTATCCATAATCAGCAGGCGATCGTTCTCATCGAACTCAAGGGCTCTGACACATTTGTCATCGGGTAAGCGAACACTATCGATCTGGTTCCCGCCTTTATCAAAAAGGTATACGTATGGTCTTGAACAGGCGCAAAATGCGATTCGCTCTTCGGAATCAGCCGCTATGCGGAAGGTATAGCCCGCAGCACCAGAAAATTTCTCGGTGGGAATGATAAACAGCTGGGTGCGCGCGAGTTTTCCCTCCTGCGCTTGCATCCGAAACGCAAAAAGGCAGAACGAAAGCATCAGGAGAGCCGCTCGGTATGTCTTCATACCTGCAAAGATGGTGGATTCACATTTTATCGACGAATCGATGATGTGTTGAGTCTGCCGGTATGGGACGGTCCTCTAGATTAGCTATATAGCCTGTTTGATGCAGATCACTTCACCTCTGCGGTACCTCGGACACGTGATATCAGACTCTTCAGGCGTTCCTTCGATCGTTCGCTAAGCAAGTACATCACCGGTACGAGGATCAAGGTCAGAATTGTTGCGAAGGCCAGACCGAATATCATGGTCCAGCTCAAGGGCCCCCAAAATGCCACGCTGTCCCCGCCGAAGAAGAGATGCGGATTACCGGTAGTAAGTAATTCGGAGAAGTCGATATTGAGTCCGACTGCTAACGGGATCAATCCGAGTATGGTGGCGCTCGCAGTAAGCAAGACCGGAGTCATGCGCGTTTTGCCCGCTTCTACAATCGCTTCGTAGGTGGGTACTCCCTGCTCTTTCAGCAAGTCGGTGAACTCCACCAGCAAAATGCCATTTCGCACAACTATTCCAGCGAGTGCCACAATGCCTACGCCCATCATGATTGTGGAAATGGTCATGCCGGTGATAGCATAACCCAGAAATACACCAATCATGCTGAAGAAGATTTCTACCAGAATGATGACCGGCTTGCTCAGTGAGTTGAACTGAGTGACCAGAATCAGGAAGATCAGTGCAAGAGAAACAAGCATGGCTGTTCCAAGGAAAGACATGGTCTCTGCCTGTTCTTCTTGTTGGCCTGTCATTACAACTTCAATACCGTCCGGGGCGGTGAATGCCTCAATTGATTTTTGCACTGCTGTGACTACACCATTGGGATCGTAACCCGCCAATACGTTTGAGTTTACTGTCACTACGCGCTTCTGGTTAATGCGCTTGATTCCTCCATATGTAGTAGAATAACTGACATCACAGAAGGAGGAGAGGGGGATTTGTCGTACCATGCCCCCCATGGCCATATCACGGTATGTGATTTTGGAATTTCGCAGAGCTTCGATATTCGTCCGTTGGTCTTCTTGATAGCGAAGCATGATCGGATATTCGTCGTTGTTATCTCTGAACTTGGAAACTTCGCTTCCGAACACCGCGTTCCGTAATTCCATACCGATCTGAGCAGTGCTGATTCCTTCCCGATTGGCACGTTCGCGGTTGATGTCGAATACGATTTCGGGTTTGCGGTTGTCGAAATCCGATTTCAGTCGTTCGACGCCGGGAATATCCTCCGATTCGAGATACCGTAGCAGGCGGTCGGCCGTTGATGCCAGGTCTTCAAATTTGTCGCCGCGGATTTCGATGTTGATGGGTTTACCAACGGGTGGTCCACCTTGCTCCTGATCCACAGATATCTCTGCTCCGGGTATGCCTTTTACCGCATCGCGAATCATGCCCAGGTATTGCTTTGAGGAAATACCGTTGCGGTCGCTGAATTTTTTGAAGGCTACAGTCACTTTCGCTTTGTGCGGTTGAATACTGACATCGAATTCATTCGCATCGTTTGTGCCAACTGCCACGTTTGTGATTACAGATGTGACAATCGGGTTTTTGGGTCCGAGGACCCTCGAAATTCTATTTTCAACCAGATGGGCTACACTATCGGTTGTGGCCGGATCGGTTCCAACGGGTAGCTTGATATAGGCATAAATGAAGTTCGGGTCGCTACTGGGAAAGAACACTACATCGGGTGAGCGTGCAATCATGCCGAACAGTGCGCCGAAAAACAGCACCACAGTTGCTGCAAGCAAGGTTTTTGGCCAGGCTAAGGCTTTTTCAAGAATGCGGCCATACCAGTCTCTGAATCGGGGCCAGGCCTTATCCTGAAAGCGGTGGATCAGCTTCTGCAGTACGAAGTGGTTCAGGAATGCAAAACCGATGGTTACCAGAGCCAGGTTTCCGAGTGCATGCGATCCGCCAAGGTGTGCAAGTAAAGCGATGCTGAGTAAAACGACAGATGTGATTTTCAGACCACGTGTCAGGCTCGGATGCTTTAATTGCTCCTCATCGTGCGGTTTCATAAAATCGACGGCGAACACCGGATTGATGATGTATGCAACTACCAACGATGCAAGTAAGGTTACAATCAAGGTGATTGGCAGGTAAAACATGAACTCTCCGATTGTGCCGGTCCAGAATGCCAGAGGTACGAAAGGTGCAAGGGTCGTCATGGTGCCGCTTAGTACCGGCAGGAATACCTCTCCTGCGGCGAGTTTTGCGGCTTCTTTTATCGGCCTTTTCCCGTTTTCGAAAATGCGGTGGGTGTTTTCAATGACAACAATTGCATCATCCACCACGATTCCAAGTGCAAGCAGAAAGGAAAACAATACGATCATGTTCATGGTGAATCCGATGGCCGGCATGAACATGAAAGCTAGAAACATCGACAAGGGTACACTCATTGCCACAAAAAAGGCATTTGTGGTTCCCATAAAGAACATAAGAATGAGCAGCACCAGGATGAAGCCGATGATGATGGTGTTGATCAAATCGTGTAGGGTTGTTTTCGTCTGATCACTTTGATCGCCTGTAATCGTGATATCCAGATTGCGTGGTAATTCGCTTTTCTGCATTTCATTCACAATTCCTTTGATCTTGTCGGTCGCTTCGATCAGGTTATATCCTGAGCGTTTGACAATGTTCAGTGTGATGACATTCTTTCCGTCGAGACGGGCATAACTCTCTTGGTCTTTGTAGGTATCGCTGATCTGTGCTATATCCTTCAGGTAAACCGTAACACCTGCTGATCCATGGATGACGATGTTGGCAATTTCGTCTACGGTTCCGAATTCGCCCCGTACACCGATTGTTCTTTTGATTCCATCTGTAGAAACTGTTCCTCCGCTGATTGACATGTTTTCGAATCGTATTGCCGATTCAATGTCGTTCATCGTGATTTGTGCCGCTTGCATACGGTACATATCCACATTCACCTGTATTTCGCGGTCGAGCGCTCCTACCATTTCGACCCGGCTGATCTCCTTCATGCTCTCGATCCGGTCCTTGATGTCATCAGCATGACGCTTTAGGCGGTTCAGTTCCATATCCCCGCTCAGGTTCACGAACAGGATTGGAATTTCCGAGAAGTTCACGTCGGTGATTGACGGGTCGTCTTTAAGATCGCTGGGTAGTTCCGATTTGGCTTTGTCAACAGCGTCTTTGACGCGTTGCTTGGCATCGGCCACCGATACATCCGAATTGAATTCAACGATAATGCTGGTGAAATCCTGGATGGAGTTGCTGCTGATTTTCTTGACACCCGAAGCACCTTTCACCTGCTTTTCAATCGGCTTGGCGATGAGGTTCTCCATGTCACTGGGCGAGTTTCCGGGATGGATCACGCTCACGAATATCTGTGGGAGTGAGATGTCCGGAAAATTCTCCTTTGGCAGGCTATTGTACGACATGATTCCCGCCAGTGTGATAATCACCGTGAGAATGTAGATCGTCGTTTTGTTGTCGATCGACCAGCTACTCGGTTTAAATTCTTTGAATACGTCTTTCATTCGGCTGAAGCTGTTTACTGGTCGATGGTTTGTCCGTCAACAAGGTCCTGATAACCGCTGGTTACAACTTTGTCGCCGGGATTGATGCCCTCAGTGACTTCGATTTTACCATTGTAGGTCTTACCGGATTTTACTGGAGTTTTGCTCACTTTTTTGCCCGAAGCGGTATATACATAACTTCCTTCCGGCGTTTGCTGCACAACATCAAGAGGCAGCACAAGGCTATTGTCGTTTCGGTAGTCGATGATACGAAGCACTGCCACTTGGTTGGGGTGTAGTTTAATGTCATCCCCTTTCAGTTCAACTTCTACCTTGAAGGTCCGGTTGAGTGCATCAATTACTTTTCCGGAGTGCGTAATTTCAGCTGACAAGGTCTGTTTTAAATCAGGAAAATATACTTCAACGGAGTCGCCGGTTTTAATTTTATCGATGTACGCTTCCGCAACTTCCGCTTTCACCTTCAGCTTTGAGAAATTCACAACACGTAGGCCTGGCATTCCAGGTGCGAAGGCCTGACCGATTTTCAGGTCAATGGCATCCACAGTACCATTGATGGGCGCCTTGATGCGTGTCATTTCAAGTTGCTCGCGCACAGTGGCTAGTTTTTTATCTACCGATACCAAGGTGTTTTTTGCCTGAAGGAATTGTACCTCGGTGCCAATCTTCTGATCCCACAGCGATTTCTGCTTCTCATACAATACCGCTGCGAACTCGCGTTGCGACTGAAGTTCACTCAGCGTTTTTTCCAGTACACCGTTGTCGAGTTCGGCCAGTAAGGTTCCTGTCGAAACACGATCACCCACCTTCACGTGGATCGTTCGGATGTTGCCGGGCATGGACGGACTCACGCTTACGTTCTGGTCGCCTTCTACCTTGGCTTGCACTTCAATTTTGTGAACGAAGGTTTCGGTATTCATTTCGGTTGTAGCCACCGGATTGGCTTTGGTGTAACCGCCTTCTTTTTCAAGTTCCTTTTCGAGGATAGCAATTTCCTGTTTGATTTCTGCCTGTTGCTGCTTGAGCGCTTCGAGGCGAGCACGTTTGTCCGTTTCACCGCAGGAAACGGCAAGGGTCATTGCGATGATCAGGAGTTGGAGGGTATGTTTCATGATGTGATGTGCTTTGTTGGGTTAATCAATGGTAATGGCGCCGCTGGCTTTCTCCACTTCAAGACGGGAGATGAGCAGTTCGTAGAGCGTACTGAAGTAGTTGGCATCAGCTTCGCGCAGGGAGCTTTCGGCATCGACCAGTTCGAGACTCGAACCGATTCCGCTCTCGTATTTCACTTTTGCTACGCGACTGATCTCTTTGGCCAATTCACGGTTTTTACGTGTTATTTCTAAACTCATCAGAATGTTCTGATAGTTCTTACTTGCTCCTGCCAGTTCCAGCGCGAAGGTGTTTCGCATCAATTCAATTGAGTTGTCGATTTTCTGGAGGTTCAATCTAGCCTGACTCACTTTGGCGCTTTTTTGCAGTCCAGTCCAGATGGGAACATTCAGTCGTGCTCCAATCAGTGTGGTTGGATACCAACGCAGGGATGGATCAAAGAAATCGAATTGTGTTCGTGCGTTGTTATAGCTGAAGGTTCCAATGGCAACGAGGCTAGGCAGGTAACTATACCGTTGCAGTTTCACATCGAGTGCCTGCAAATCACGACTGGCTCGGAGTGATTGGAATTCGGGCCGATTTTCGGTGTTTATCTTTTCTGGTACCGTATTCTTGCGGGTGGATATTTCCTCGAGATTTTCGGTCAGCACGATTTCCTTATCATATGGATAACCCATGTGGAATTTCAGCAGCAGATAGCCAAGGAGTTTGAAGCTTAATACCTTTTCACGCTCAACGAGAAGATTGTTGTAGGCGAGTTCCAGGCGATCGACATCAAGTTTTTCCGTGAATCCCGCTTTGTTGAGTGCTGCAGTCTCGGTCAGCAGTTTGTTTACCCGGGTAATGTTCGCTTCCACAATGGCAAGTCGTGCATCGGCTACCAGTGCACCGTAGTACTTCCGACTCAGTTCGCGGTAGTTTTTAGCCGCCTGTAATCCCACGATGTATGATCCTTCAAAAAGGAGCTGATTGAAATTGATTCCTCCTGCTGCGCTGTATTGTTGTCCGAATTGGACCGGAACGTATGAACCTGGAGCCCCACCGAAAAAATCACCTGGTACGAAGCTGGTCGGGACATCGATAAAATCGTTGATTTCACCGCTGAAATTCAACTGAGGGGTTCCAGCCCCCTTGAGTTGGTCTATTTTACGTTCTGCTACCTGCTCTTCAAGCAAGGCATTTTTCACACTTGCGTGGTGTTCGAGTGCATACAACACGGATGCTTCGAGGCTGTAAGCGCTGTCTTGTGCCTGCAGGAATCCGGGAGCGCACAGGAGCAGCAATGCCAGGGTATATCGTATCATGGTATGGTTTCTTGCGTGGGAGTTATTCGCTCTCACGTTTGTGCATGTATTTATTGATAAGCTTGTGCCCCTTAAGTGTACAGATGCCGTGCAGGAAATGATCAAGCAACTGTACATTCACTTCGCTGATGTTGAAGCGGTCGGAAGGGAAGACGGATGGGTTTAGGGCGAGCTCAAGTTGCTCCATCCGCAGTACGGCAAGAATACGGATGTTGATGTCGGTCCGGTATAATCCCTGCTCTCGGCCTTTTTCGAGGTTGCGGACGATGTAATTCAGAACCTGGTCTTCTTTGAACGCGCGGAATCGTTGCCAGGCCTCAGTATGATAGCGTTGCATGTCATAAAACACATTCGGATTCACAGAAGTGAACAGGGATCCCATATAGCGCATCAAGTGGAGAATTTCATCGATTGCGTTTTGGGAGGTACGCTCGAAGTAAAGTGTCTTTTCGTGGTGAGCCATGATACTCGAATCGACCAGCGATACGATCATGGCATTTTTATCTTCGAATTCCTTGTAGAGGGTTTTCTTCGACATGCCCAACTGTCGGGCGATGTCGTCCATAGTCACACCCTTTATGCCGTAGCGGCAAAAAAGGACTTCTGCGGCACTGAGAATCCGGTTGTCGGTTTGAAAAAGTCGCATGATTTCGAATGGGGGGGCAAAACTATGGAAACTAAAAACAATTCTGAAGTTTCCTCAGTAGATTTTTATCAGGTTCGATTCCCCACCTGAAACCGGTCTTTCACCAAGCCTTTTACCCATTATGCAGGGCTTAATGCACTGCTTTCTGCGGGGCGGAAGGCATTGCTTACCTTTGGGCCGTGATTCAGTTGGTCATTCTCTTTCTGGAAAGCCTGGGCGGCGGCGAACTGCTGTTGATCCTGGTCTTCATTCTGATTTTTTTTGGGAGCAAAAACATTCCCGGCCTGGCCCGAGGTCTTGGTAAAGGCATTCGTGAAATGAAGGACGCGATGAATGGGGTGCAACAGGAAATCAGAAAAGGCATTCACGAGGTGGAACGTGAAACCGATTCGGTACTGAAAGATGTTCAGGTTGTAGAAGAAGCCCCGATAGCGACGCAGGCTGCTCAGGACCAGGCGCCCGAGCTGCCGGTTATCGCGCCCGATGAGCGTTCATCAAGCCGCTGATCAGCGCAATAGTGATTCGATTTTTTTTCCGGTGCAACCGTTCGGCAAGGTGATGCCGAGTAAGAAGGATAGCGTGGGAGCAATGTCTGTAATGGAAACTTCTTGCATGGACTTCCCCGGACGGATGTTCCATCCATACCAAAGCAAGGGTACATGTGTGTCGTATGGGTATGGGCTTCCGTGTGTGGTACCTCGTGTGCCATCGCCCGAGTACAATTTTTCAGTCCAACCCGGTGAATACACCATCCAGAGGTGACCAGAGCGGCCCCTGTAATGTCCATTCCGGATCAGCGGTAAGAACCCGGATCCTTCCATCGACTCACGTTCAAGCATGCAAGCATCGGGCGCGAGGTAAATGCCTTCAATTGCCGCCTGCATGCCTTCAGCCAGTTGGCGTTCAACAGTGCACAGGTCGCGTCCATCCCGTAGAATGGCTGCCCTATTCAAACTGATTTGGTCGTTGGTGAAGGATTTGAAATAGGTGGTGTCTCCGTACAATTTAGAAAGTACACGTTTTGCGGTATCGCTAACAGCGGTGTTGTCGATGAATCCTGCGTGAAAGCGATGGTCGCGCATGAATTTGGGGTTTTCCGCGCAGGCATGGTCGGCTGTGATGAATACAAGGTATTGTCCTTTACCAACGCGGGCGTCGAGTTCGGCCAATAGTCCGGCAATGTCCTTGTCGAGGCGCAGGTAGGTGTCTTCGGTTTCAATCGCATTCGGTCCAAACTGATGGCCTACATAGTCGGTGGCTGAAAAGCTCAGGCACAGAAAATCGGTGATGCTGTCTTTTCCCAAGTCCTCTCCCTGTATGGCAGCAAGCGCGAAATCCCGCGTAAGGGTATTGCCCTGTGGGATGCGACGTGCGAGTTCATAGGATGTACCTCGCAATGTTGGCAGGTTGTGCGGGAAAACCGGTTCAGTTTCTCCAATGAATGGATTTTCATACGGGGTATTGTCCGGGTCGCTGGCGGTATAGCTTGCGATAGGATATACTGTGTTCCAGGGCTCGGAGAGAATTTTGTCTGGGCGTTTACCGTTGTTGAATCCCTGT
>JAJTFW010000052.1 GCA_021299095.1 Sphingobacteriales bacterium
TCATCTGCTCGAGTTGGAGGGGATTGAGGTGATTGATGATCACATCGTGCGTTTTCGCGATTTGTTTTGGGATCCGATTACGGAACTGGGACTCTAAGACGTGTTTTATTCAGCCGTTCGCCGCTGGCGGTTATCTTTGTCCTGTGCCCTGAGTGGGTTTTTTAATTCGTATGTCGAAAGAACTTGAACTGAATAAAAACGAGGACCAAAACCGATTGCTGGTTAGCGCGCTCAACCGCCGTCTGCAGGATGTTTCCTTAGGTGGTGGGAAGAAAAATGCCGAGAAGCAACGGGAAAAAGGGAAGTTGCTGGCTCGCGAACGCATCGATTACCTGCTTGACAAGGATTCTCCGCGCATTGAAATCGGCGCACTAGCTGCTGAAGGGATGTATGCCGAGCAAGGGGGCTGCCCATCTGCGGGAGTGGTAGTGGTTATCGGAACGGTTTCCGGGCGACAATGCATTGTGGTCGCCAACGATGCCACGGTGAAAGCCGGCGCTTGGTTTCCCATGACTGCCAAAAAGAATCTGCGCGCACAGGAAATTTCGATCGAGAACCGCCTGCCGATAATCTACCTCGTCGACAGCGCAGGTGTTTTTCTGCCGATGCAGGACGAGATTTTTCCAGACAAAGAACATTTTGGTCGGATTTTCCGCAACAATGCCGTGATGAGCAGCATGGGCATTATCCAGATCGCGGCCATCATGGGTTCCTGCGTGGCCGGTGGTGCATACCTGCCTATCATGAGCGATGAAGCTTGCATCGTCGATAAAACCGGTTCTGTATTTCTTGCCGGCTCCTATCTCGTGAAATCTGCCATTGGAGAGGATATCGATAACGAGACCCTGGGTGGTGCAACAACGCAAAGTGAGATCTCTGGTGTCACCGACAACAAATTCCCCGACGACAGGAGCTGTCTCGATTACATACGCTCCGTGATGGCCAAGACAGGAAAGTTGCCTGATGCTGGTTTTGATCGGATTAAATCGGCAGAGCCGGTGTCGAAAGCGGATGAATTGTTCCGGATTATGCCTTTCGAGCGCGATAAGCCTTACGATATGCGTGAAATCATCATGCGTTTGGTCGACGAGAGTGCATTTGACGAATACAAGGAGAAATACGGTCAAACGATTTTGTGTGGATATGCACGGATCGACGGTTGGGCAGTTGGAATTGTTGCAAACCAGCGCAAGGTGGTGAAGAGCAAGAAAGGCGAAATGCAGCTCGGCGGTGTGATTTTCAGTGATTCGGCAGATAAGGCTTCCCGCTTCATCATGAATTGCAATCAGCGCCGGATTCCGCTTGTTTTCCTGCAGGATGTGACCGGCTTCATGGTTGGATCCCGATCTGAGCACGGAGGTATAATCAAGGACGGAGCCAAGTTGGTCAGTGCAGTTGCCAATTCGGTTGTGCCAAAATTCACCGTGATAGTTGGTAATTCATTCGGTGCTGGAAACTATGCCATGTGTGGCAAGGCGTATGACCCTCGGCTTATCGTTGCCTGGCCAGGTGCTCAGATTGCGGTGATGGGAGGGACGCAAGCAGCTAAAACCCTTGTGCAGATACAAACCAGTACGCTCAAAGCTCAGGGAAAGGTGCCAAGTGCCGAAGAAGAGGCGGAGTTGTTGCGTACCATCCAACAGCGCTACGAAACGCAGATGTCGCCCTATTATGCCGCTTCACGGCTATGGGTTGATGCGGTTATTGATCCGCTCGATACACGGAAGTGGATCAGTATGGGTATCCAGGCTGCCAACCATGCCCCCATCGAGAAACAATTCAATGTTGGATTTGTTCCCGTCATTCACGAATCTACTTTCGTGCATCCGCATGCCACCATCACAGGCAATGTGATCATCGGACGTAACGTATACATCGGCCCGGGGGCTGCACTGCGAGGAGACTGGGGCGGTATTGTCATCGAGGATGGATGTAACGTACAGGAGAATTGCACGGTGCACATGTTTCCGGGTGTGACGGTGGTTTTACAACGTGGAGCGCATATAGGTCACGGCGCGATCATTCACGGAGCGAACATTGGTCGCAATGCGCTCATCGGAATGAATGCGGTAGTAATGGATCGAGTAACGGTCGGGGAGGAGTCGATTGTAGGTGCTCTGTGCTTTGTGCCGGAGGGAATGGAAATACCTCGTCGAAAGGTCGTAGTCGGTAATCCGGCCAAAATCGTGAAGGATGTGACCGATGAGATGGTGGCCTGGAAAACAGCCGGCACCGCACTTTACCAGGAGCTTCCTGCTCGCTTGTTTGCCGGACTTAAACCCTGTGAGCCCCTGCGGGAAATTCCAGCCGACCGGAAGGTTCAGGAAGGTGGCTATTCCACTTGGAATGAAACTCGAAAAACAGACGTATGAGACTGTTCAAGCGATTCCTGCTCGTTTTGCTCTGTCTGACGGGCTTCAGTTCTGCCGCGCAGGTTCCCGTGTTGCTGCGTGTTTTGTCAGCCGAGCAAATTGATACACTTGGTTTTGACGTGGTGAAGGAACTCAGCAGGATTGCCTACCGGGAAATCCGAAGTGGGAAAGTAACTCTTTGGAATACCGCATCGAAGGAAATTCGGATTTTGCCAAAGAGTCTAGAGGCGATCGAGCAGAGTTCAGGTACACGCTTCGAAGATCAGGAGCGCATTTTCATTTATGAATTCTGGACTCGAACCGCCTCGGGTATCATGAGCAATACGACCGGTTTACTGTTCAGTAATCGCAATCAATTCGGTGAAGACATAGAATACGGGTTTGTTGACTGCAATGAATTAAAATCGACCCTGATCAGCGAGCCCGTGCGTGTCAATGTCAATGGTGATGTTCGTTTGAGTTTGTGGACAGTCTTGCAGCAAAAACGCTATCGCTACAACCTGCTTCAATTCGCAGGTAAGGTAATCGATAATACAGCTGACTCACGGCAAGTCATGAACAACTTCATTGGCTCCCTTCCGTTCAATCCGGAAACGGATCCGGTTTCTCCTGTGATTTGCAAGGACGTAGAGTGGACCCTCTCCACCATTCGGAATCCCGAGGGTGATCGGTCTAAGGCAGGGAATGGCTTGCTCAAGTCACTAGAGCAGTGGCTACGTACAGAGGAAGATCTATTTGTTTCTTTGGGTGGATATGATGTGCTCAATCGTCAGGCCCGCACCACTTGGTCAGTCAACCGGATCGATGTGCGCGAGCGCTGGAGTAAATCTCCCGCCGGACAATTTTCCGAAATTGTATCGATGCGTATTTTCATTAACGACTCGGCGCTCAATGCCTTGTCGAGGGAAGCATTGAACGAGGCCGCGATTACGTTGAACGAACAGGCATTTGAAGCCACCATTTCGCGACACGAATTCGCCTATATCATTCGAAATATCAATGGTGTTTCCATCCAGCGAAGCGAATCCTATCTCTACCAGAAAGCCCTCGAACAGGCCGAATGGAATAAGATCAGTGATTTTGTCAAAGAGATGTGAACCCAGAAAACAGACTTGAACTAAATACCATGAATCCAATAAAATTCGGAACCGACGGATGGCGTGCAATTATTGCTGATGAATTTACTGTTCACAATGTAGCACGTGTCGCCGAAGGGACGGCGATTTGGCTTAAAAAACAAAAGGAAAAACCCGAAATCGTATTGGGTCACGATTGCCGTTTTGGCGGTCGCCTCTTTTGCGAGACGATAGCCCGTGTCATGGGCAAACATGGTGTTGTTACACACCTTGCTCCCGACTTTGTGAGTACACCCATGGTGTCACTTGGAGCAGTCAGTCTGGGGAAGGACCTTGGAATCATCATCACTGCCAGTCACAATCCTCCCTCATACAACGGTTTTAAACTGAAGGGTCCGTATGGAGGTCCCCTCATTCCCGCGCATGTGGCCGAAATCGAAGCGTTGATACCGGATAATCCCAGCGTAGATTATGCTTCGGTTGATCTGGCATTATTGGAGCAAGCAGGCATGTTGCATGTTGTGGACCTGGAAACGATGTATTGTGATCAGGTTAGGAAATCCTTCGATCTGGATGCAATCCGCAATTCCGGTTTAAGACTAGGATATGATGCGATGTATGGTGCCGGACAGAACGTGATGCGCAGGTTGCTGCCCGAACTGACTTTTCTGCATTGTGATTACAATCCATCCTTCAAGGGTCAGGCTCCCGAGCCGATTCACAAGAACCTGGGTGAATTCAGCGAGTTGATTCGCTCCTCCGGGACAATTGATTCAGGACTTGTAACGGATGGAGATGCCGACAGGCTTGGATTTTATGACAACCAAGGTCGATTTATCGATTCGCATCACATCATTCTTCTTCTGATTCACTACCTGTTTGCCTACAAAGGCTGGAGGGGAAAAGTCTGTACAGCGTTCTCAACCACACCACGCGTCGAGACACTCTGTCGTCACTACGGCCTCGAAATTCAAACCGTCAAGATCGGTTTTAAGTACATTGCCGAAATCATGCTAAAGGAAGATATCCTTCTCGGTGGCGAGGAGTCGGGCGGTATTGCAATCAAAGGGCATATCCCCGAGCGTGATGGGATCTGGAATGGCCTTACACTTTGGGAGTTCATGGCCAAGAGCGGAAAGACACTCAACGACCTAATTGCTGAAGTGTATGCCATCGTTGGGGAATTTGCCTTTGAACGAAACGATTTACACATTTCGGAAGCAGTCAAACAACGTGCGCTCGAACGTTGCAAGGCCGGTTCTTTTACATCCTTCGGTCCGTATCAAGTCCAGAGAACCGAGGATCTGGATGGTTTCAAGTACTTCTTCGAAAATGGGCAATGGCTGATGATCAGGGCTTCCGGGACAGAGCCGGTGTTGCGTACCTATGCTGAATCATCGACCCGCGAGGGAGCTTTCTCCATACTGGAGGCTGCTCGGCAGACTTTACTCGATTGAGTCCTCCGGTTTATGAGCATCCGGGCTTCCATACTGTTTTTCATTTCCGCAAGCCTGGTTGTCGCATCTTTCACCACTTGGGCTGCTTCTGCCGATTCTACACGGACTGATTCATCCGTTTCTGAAAGCAACAAACGCCTACGTTATCTCATTGCGGCTGAGGGAATCGCCTATGGCGGTGCCATGACGGCGCTTTACACTACCTGGTATAAGGATTATCCCCGTTCTGACTTTCGTGTGTTCAATGATAATTCGGAATGGATGCAAATGGATAAGGTTGGGCATTTCTCCTCTGCTTATGCCCTTGCGTATTGGAATTCATCCCTGTTTCGCTGGGCGGGCCTTTCAAACCGTCAATCAGCTTGGGCAGGTGCCGCATCTTCGTTGTTTTTTCTAACATCTGTTGAGTTCTTTGACGCGTACTCCGCTGAATGGGGTTTTTCCCCGGGTGATGTACTTTCAAATACGTTGGGTGCTTCCTTGTTTTTAGCCCAGGAGCTTGCCTGGAATGAGCAGCGTTTCCTGATGAAGTTTTCTTACCAGCAAGATCCGCTGTCAAAGCAGCGACCGGAACTTTTTGGATCCGGACTTCCGGAGCAGGTGCTAAAGGATTACAATGGACAAACCTATTGGTTGTCCTGCAACTTCAAAAGTATTGGCCTATGGAAAAGTGCTCCTCCCTGGTTGAATCTGGCCTTAGGATATGGGGCATCCGGAATGACCGGAGCCTACGATGGTGAAAACCGTCAACGGCAGTTATACCTTTCCCCTGATGTGTATTGGTCACGTATTCCGGTAAAACGAAAATGGCAACGGACAGTTCTGAAGATCCTGGATGTTGTGAAGTTGCCTGCACCCGCATTGCTGTGGGATTCATCCGGAAAAACCTCTTTTAAAGGACTGGCTTTCTGAATCAGCGGGAGTTCCGTTTGCGTTCCTCGCGTTTCTCCGGCGATTGGTGAAAGTAATACCGCAGCTCAGCTCCGAAATAGTCGCCTTGTAATTCGGTACGTCCCTGGGTAGCGTAGGCACCTGCAAAGTCGGCGTTCGGGTAATATTCAATGAGTGTTGTGTATGTTGGGCTTGCAGAGCGGTGGTATAAGAAGCCAAGGTAAATCCAGCCCGACTTTCGTGATCTCCATTCGGCGCCGAGTTGGGCGTTCAATGCCAGATTACTGGTGCGTTTTCGGGCACTGTAATGAAGGTAGTTGTTTCCAGAAGTCGATACATCAGAAGGGTAGAGGTCGAGCGATGCTCCAAGCCCGGCACTCATGTGTAATGGCTCGCCAAGTTGTATGGTCACCAATCCAGTCAGCGGAATTTCATATCCTATGATTCTAAACGCACCGCTCTCGGAGTAAGGGCCATCTGACAAGTTGAAACGGTAATTACGCCGGGTGTATACAATACCCGATTCGACAGAGAACCGTTTGTCAAATTCATGACGGACCACGCCTCCATAACTCAGGCCGGATTCCTGTACAAGCGAGTAACTGGTAGTACTATCCGAGAAGCTGATTGGCCCTGTTCTGAAGTACGCGCTCGGGAAACCGGGTCGCAGCAGAATGCCGAATGTCGTTACAGCTTTTTGTGCTGACAGATGGGTCGCTGTGACAGCGAATATGAATATCAGTGAGATGATAAAACGCATGATAATCGGGAGCCTAAAAATAGGAAAGCCGCCGGAGGCCGGCGGCTTTCAGATCAGGTCTTATTGTAAAACTTAACGAATCACCAGGCGCTGGCTGTAGCGAGCCAATGCCGTTTCGACTTGAACGAGGTAAACACCAGCGTCAAGGCCGTCGCGCTCAATGCGGTAGGAGGATAATCCAATCGCGTTACGCTGTATGACACGTTTGCCGGTTATGTCGAAGATTTCTATGGAGCGAATTTCCTCCTTGCCAATCGTACTGATAAGCGTACCCTGGTCCGTGGGATTTGGAGCGAGAATCAGACCATTCTGGACATACTCCGGAGTGTTGAGCCCAGTTGTGAGGCTGAGGCAATAGTTGATGCGTGGGTTGAGATACTCCATCACGGTGTCGATATACGCAATAGCCTTGGTCTTCGACATATCGGGGTTCGTTAGTAGTGCATTGGAATACACCTGAGGACCAGTTGCGTTGTAGGGGGGGGGCGTGAAGTTGGTCGCTACAAAGACCGTAGTAAGTGAGTCATACCATTCCCAGGGGCCAGCTTGCGGTCCAGGCAGAAGGAAAGGGTAGAGTCCGTCAAATCCCTCGTTAATGGTATTTGCGTACGTGGTATAGGCATCGTTGAAACCTGCATTGGCGAAGCATGCATTGTTGCCCAGTGAATCAGCTCTTCCGATGGCCTGACGGCTTCCGCCCACTTCAACAACGAAGTCACCGGTGGTCGGTACGATTACATCACCGATATCATAGGGGGCGAATGGGTCGCTCACAACGTGGAAGGCCACCGTAGGCGGATCACCGGCTTCCATCCAGCTGGTATCACCGATGGCACCACCCATATTGAAGATGAACTGCACATCACTGTTGTAGCCCGGGGAGTTGTTCGGGTTGTTCAGTTGAGGGATTCCGCCATAACCTTCAAAATCGCCGATTAATTGTTGGTTAACATAGGACTGACCTGCCACAAATCCATACGTGGCATCGTTGGTGTTAGCGAGAAATTTGGGCAGGTTGATTTCTGAAGTTTTATCAACTGTTCCGTAGGCCAGTGCAATGTATCCTCCAGAACCGACACCACCCAGAATGATGTTATTGGGGTCGATACCAAAATCGTTACCACCCGTGTCGGCGTTGGCTTTGAAATAGCGTACACAGGCTTTGGCATCCTGGAGTCCGCGGTATACAGCCTGAAGCAGTGTGCCAGTACGAATATCCTGTCCAGTCGGACCGGTAGCAGCCGGGTTCCAACCCAGTCGGTACGTCATGGCTGCGGCCACGTATCCGCGCTTGGCGAACTTGGTGCATAAAGCCACAATAGTACTGTCAGTTTTGGTTCCTGTGGGTGATCCATTGATGATGATGGGAAGGAAACTACCTGTGTGCAAAACAATCACCAGCGGGCGCTGAGTCAAGGGGTCAGGGGCTCCGGCGGGAGTGTATACGTCCATTAGCAGATCCTGGGGGGCCGGACCGCCTCCGGCAAGTGCACCAATTACGGTGATGTTGTTTCCGTATACCACATTGGATGTTACGGAAGCGGAGGGGAAAATCTCGGTGGTGTAGCGCTGTGCCGAGGCCGTGTAGGCGGTCAGGGCAGCGCAAACCATCAGTACTGCGTTGCGGAATGTTCTTTTCATGCGGTTTCTGGTTTGATTTCGGCTAAGATAGCCACAAAGATGTTCAGAAAGGCCGTGTCAACCTTTGCCTAAACCGGGCGGAATGAGCAATTTTGCTGCATGCAGAGGGTTGTTCAGCGCAAAATTGTCGGTTGGCTGTTTTTGGGAATGGTTTTGGTCAGTGCACTCGTGCATGGTCAATGCGTTTCCGTGTATCCCTATGCCGAAGACTTTGAGGCGGGTCCGGCCGGTTGGACAACGGGTGGTACGAATTCCGACTGGACACTGGGCGCACCCTCAAAGGGTGTCATCAATTCGGCAGGCAGCGGATCAAACTGCTGGGTCACCGGAGGCTTGGGAAATGCACCGTACAGCGGTGGTCAGCGCTCTTGGCTCCAAAGTCCCTGTTTCGATCTCAGTTCACTCAATTACCCATACTTGAATTTTTTGATTTTTTGGGATACCGAGCGTCAGTACGATGGCGGGAATATCCAGTATACCATCACCAACGGTGCCACCTGGGTGAATTTGGGTTCCGCGTTTTCTCCTGCCAGTTGCCGGGTTGAGAATTGGTACAATGCGGGCAGTATTACTAACCTGAACGGAATGTCGTTCCCGCAGGAAGGCTGGTCGGGATCAGTCGCTCCCAATCAAGGTTCATGTTTGGGCGGGAATGGCAGCGGCCAATGGGTCTCCGCGTCCTTTTGCCTCACCGATCTCATCGGTCAGCCAAACGTGATTTTCAGATTCACATTCGGTTCAGGCACCAGTTGCAACGATTATGATGGCATTGCCATCGATAGCTTTACGGTGAGTGATCTTGTACCGCTGCCAGTCGATTTCTCGTATGCTTGTACAGGCGGGAATAGTGTAGACTTTACAGGCAGTCTTGGTGACTGCCCTAACGCCTATACATGGGACTTCGGCGACCCAACTTCGGTGTCCAACTCATCTGTTTCGCGAATTGATAATCATGCGTTTTCAGGTCCCGGCGAGTATACCGTCAGTTATCAGGTTGATGAGCCTTGCATCGGCCAGCGTACTGTGCAGCGGCGCGTGACCATTCCTGAACTCATTCCCCGGATTTATCCTCTGACTTGTCCTGGTGCAGAAAATGGAGCCATTGGTTTGGGAATTGGTTATTTGCAGGCTCCACTCATCACTTGGAATACGGTCCCTCCTGTTTTTTCGGATTCTCTGACCGGTTTGTCCGAAGGTTCGTACACCGTAACCGTTAGTGGCGACTCTGCCTGCACTGTCAGCCTTACCATCGACTTGGAAGCCGATACCCTCGATCGGGACACCCAGCTACCGGAGCGTATCGCATTCTGCGAGACGCGTGAACTGATTCTGGATCCCGGACCTTATTCCACGTACCAGTGGTCAGATGGCAGTTCGGACCCGACCCTGGTAGTTACAGAGCCGGAGCTCTACGTTGTGACGGTGACCGATGTGGACGGATGCACAATTGTTGACTCGGTGCGCGTTCGCGAGCGCTGTTTTGAGGGGATTTATCTTCCCAATGCATTCACGCCGAACCGTGATGGTAAAAACGAGTTGTTTAAAGGCTACGCACGCGACATCAACGGCTATGTGTTGACAGTCTACAATAGGAGTGCTCATCCTGTTTTTAGTACGACCGATCCGGAATCGGGCTGGGACGGCACTTTTGACGGTGAGGATTGTCCATCCGGGGTCTATGTATGGAGTTGTAAATACGACTCGCCGGATAAGAAAAACCGAACCGAATGGGGGAAGGTGCTCTTATTGCGGTAGTCAGCTTGGTTGAAGATCTGCAGTTTGTTCGCCTGGATGTCTGCATTTGTGACATCTCATCGACACATTTGCGTGATTTTACGTGTGCAGCAAACGTAACGTTTTGCGTATCTTAGCAATAGTCACTAAAGCTCATGATGAAAAAGATACTCCCTGTTTTGGCCCTAATTACAATGACGTTGGTCGGCTGTAAAGACGATGAACCGGGAACTCCAAGGACTTCGGGTTCAGTGCTAGTGGATTTGACCAATGTTGTGGGTTCTGTTAACCTCGACGAAACAGGTGCTACCTGGTACACGAACGCGTCGGGTGAATCCTTCTCTGTCACGCGACTCAAATACTACCTGTCGAACTTTGAGTTAATCCGTAACGATGAAGTCAAATACAAGCTCGAAAACGGATACTTCCTGGTGGATGAATCCAATCAGGCCAGTACGGTTTTGGAATTACCCGATGTTCCTGCCGGTCAATACGATAAAATTCGATTCCTGATCGGTGTGGACAGTGCACGCAATGTGAGTGGCGCCCAAACGGGAGCGCTCGATCCAGCAAATGGCATGTTCTGGACCTGGTCGACCGGGTATATTTTCTACAAACTTGAAGGGAAGTCGCCTGCATCTGCAAACGTTGATAGTACATTCAATTACCACATTGCCGGTTTTAGGGAAAGTAACAACACAAATTCATTGCGTTGGGTGGAGTTGTCATTTAATGGAAGTACACTCACTGTCGATGGTGACCGTGAAGCCGAGGTTCACATTTTTGCCGATCACCTGCGCTTCTTCGATGGGCCTCCCAATCAGATGACCATCACCGGTAACTACAACGTCATGACTCCTGGTCCCCGGGCACAGGAGTTCGCCGACAACTATGCCCAGCTGTTCCGGTTCGACCACCTCCATAATTCCGCACACTAAAGCTGGATCAGAATGTCTTTGCGCCTTGTAACTAATCTTTCCAGCGTACGATGCGCAATCCTCTTGCTCGTTCTAGTGGTTTCATTCAGTGCGTGTACGGATGAAAACCAAACCGACAACCAGCCTGACTTGTCAATCCGTTTCGAAGTCCCTGCCGGATTTCCCCCTCCGGTTTACGGCTTCCAAAACAATCCGCTTACGCAGGAGGGATTCGAGTTGGGACGCGCTTTGTTTTATGACCCCATTCTCAGCCGCGATAGTACCATTTCCTGTGGAAGTTGTCACCAACAGTTTGTAGCGTTCGCACATTCGGAACACCGCTTTAGTCATGGTATCGATGATCTGATTGGAAACCGAAATTCGCCAGGTCTCTTCAATTTAGCATGGCATCCCGAATTCATGTGGGATGGCGGCGTGAATCACCTCGAAGTCCAACCTTTGGCGCCGATCACCAATCCCATTGAAATGGATGAAACGATTCAGCAGGTGAATTTGAAGCTGCAGCGCAGTGCCACCTATCCCAATCGCTTTCTGAAGGCATTCGGGACAGATAGCATTACTACGCAACTTGTCATGCGTGCCATGACGCAGTTTATGGGGGCTATGGTGTCTGCTGATTCCCGTTATGATAGGTACAGGTCGGGTATGGTTTCATTCGATGACTCGGAAAATCGTGGATTGCAACTTTTCCGGTCCCATTGTGAAAACTGTCACAGCGAACCGCTTCTGTCGGATTTTACCTACAGGAACAACGGTCTTAGCACGCAATTCAATGCAGATCCAGGACGCGTGTCCATCACTCAATTGCCGGGTGATTCTGGCAAGTTCAAAGTACCCTCCCTCCGAAATGTGGTGCTCACCCCACCGTATATGCACGATGGAAGGTTCAATGACCTTGAGGCCGTATTGAATCATTACAGTCAGGGGATATTGCAGAGCAGCACACTCGATACTACGCTTCCTGCTGGTGGAATGCAATTGTCTACGCAGGAAAAAGCGGATATCATCGCGTTTTTATCTACACTCACAGACAATACGTTTATCCGCGATCGTCGTTTTTCGGAAGCGCCCTGATTACAGCTATAGCTGTTCACATCCCTTTGCTGATAAGTGCATTGTTGCTACCTCAATAGGTGCCCTTGCTTGAACCTAGCTTTGGGAAACTCATTCCCTTGAAAAGGGTCGTTGCCTCATCCCTCGTATCACTCGCGATTTTATTCATCATCGCAGGTGTTTTTATTTACGCTCAATTCAGGCGAAGTGAGGATAGCCGGGCAATCGATGCAGTACCTGTTGATGTAGCCTGGTTGCTCAGTACCGATCCGTTATCTGGAGAGTTGCGTCGAATTGCCAATTCGGCTTTGATGAATGGAATTGCGGAACATGAAATGCCGCAAGCCATCAGGAACTCGATGTTGTTCCTGGATTCGCTTGGTATCAACAATGAGGACATGAAACGGATTTTCGGTTCTTCTCCCTTGCTGTTGAGTGGTCATCCGGATGGGAAAGGAGGCTTCGGGGTTTTGTTTTATGTGCCGGTGAAAAAAGGATTAATGCCTTCCATCGAGAATGCGATTGCGGGTCTGATGCCTTCAAAAGTGCTCGGACGGGAAATGCGTCAAATCGGAAATGCGGAAATCTATCAGCTTCGGTTGGAGTCCGGTCAATTATTTTCCTGGACTGTTTCTCGAGGGATTTTCATAGGCAGCTTTGTTCCATATCTGTTGGATGATGCGGTCCGTCAGCAACTCAGTGGACAAACCATCAGTTCGGTCGGAGCTGTGGGTCTTTATATGGATGGTGCGCAGCGTCAAACCACGTGTGCAATTCGGTACAGAGGAGTCTCTCCCTGGGTCAAGACCCAAACGGGCGAAAAAATGCAGGACGCAGTTCGGTTGTTGGAGCGTGTAGGGGAGTGGACCGTTTTGAAATTGGAAATGGAAAATGATGCGTTCAACGTTTCTGGTCAAACTCTCGTTGCTGATACCTTCTCCTTTTTGAAAGTGTTCAACTCTCAACGACCCGTACGCCAGGATCTTTTGGGCAATATGTCAA
>JAJTFW010000013.1 GCA_021299095.1 Sphingobacteriales bacterium
TTCTTCAAACTTAGCTGGGCTTTATTCGTTCACGCTCACAGCTTCATACCAGGGGTGTAGCGTTTCTGATCAGGTTGATGTGACCATTTACCCAGTACCTTTCATTTCGTTTACTGGTAATGCAAGTGCTTGTGAAGATGCATCTGACATCGTCCTGAACACGGCATCACCATCAGGTGGTGTCTATTCCGGGGCCTATGTATCCGTAGGCGTATTCAGCCCCACCCAATCCGGCCCGGGCACCTTCCCCATCAATTATGAATATACGTCTGCCCAGGGCTGCGGTGCGAATGCGACTACCGACGTAACTGTGTATCCGAATCCGAACGTCAGCCTTACCAGCCTATCCACTACCTGCATTAACGGAGGTCCTATCACTCTCAACAATGGACAGCCTGCCGGAGGAACCTATAGCGGACCCGGGGTTTTCAATGGACAATTCGACCCATCATCCCTTTCTCAAGGAACGTATACCTATTTATATACCTACACAGATTCGCTGGGTTGCACCGATTCGGCTTCCGCCCAGGTCAGCATCGGAAGTGCTTCATCCGTTACTGTAAGCGCATCACAAGGCTTAGGATGTGCACCGAATACCATTTACATTGGTTACGGAAATCCGGGGATTACGCTCACGGCAAATGCCACAGCACAGGGCTTGAGTTATCAATGGTACCTGAACGGATCAGCCATTCAAGGTGCAACTGATTCGAATTACCTAGCCACAAGCGCAGGAACCTACGCCGTGATGGTGACCGATGCAGGCGGCTGCTCGTCATCCCTCTCTGACTCAAGTGCCAATATCTTGATTCAAACAGCGGATGTGCGCTGTGGACAGAATGGACAAAAAGTACTTATCTGTCACGTGCCACCTGGAAATCCCTCCAATCCTCAAACTCTGTGCATTGCTGCATCGGCAGTTCCTGCTCACCTGAGTGAGCACGCTGGTGACTGTCTGGGCGCATGCCCCTCCAGTAGGATTGAAGCGCAGGAGTGGATAGAAGGCAACCACGTATTCGTTAGCCCAAACCCATTCCGGGATCAATTAAACATCCACTTCGATTCATTTTCATCAGGACGTGTGAGAGCGGCATTGACCGATATGCACGGCAGAGAAATCAAAATCCTCTTCTTCATACAGGCAGAACAAGACCACAGCTACGACAGGAGTATCAATCTGGAATCCCTCCCCGAGGGCGCATATATGCTCAAGTTCGATGGACCAGAAGGGATTGAATACACCCGACTGATCCACATGGATTAATCGACCTTTACTATTAGAAAAAGCCTGGTTCCTATGAGCCAGGCTTTTTGTTTGATGGTGCTAAAAGTGAAACCTCTATGATGCAAGCTTACCTTTTCGATCACATGCTATTCACACAAGTAAAACAGACCAGTTTACAATTGAACCAAAAAAAGCCCGACTGATTAGCCGGGCTCTATGTGATCTTGATAATGATTGTTTATTCGGCTGCCGCTTCCTCAGTCGTGTCGCCAGATGAGGCATCAGCCTTAGAAGAAACTTTTTTAGCACGGCTACGACGTGTGTTTTTGGCTCCCTTCTTAGATGACTTCTCCTTGACAAGGTTGTCATTGAAATCAACAAGCTCAATCATTGCCATTTCAGCGGCATCGCCAGGACGATTACCAACTTTGATGATGCGGGTATATCCACCCGGACGATCGGCAATTTTTTGGCTGACTTCACGGAAGAGCTCGCTCACCGCCTCTTTATTCTGGAGGTAAGAAAAAACTACACGACGAGAGTGCGTGGAATCTGTTTTTGATTTGGTGAGAAGTGGCTCAACAAACGTGCGAAGGGCTTTAGCCTTTGCAACCGTTGTAAATATGCGCTTATGTGTAATCAGGGAAACCGCCAGATTGCTCATCAGAGCGTACCTGTGGCTCTCTTTTCTTCCGAGGTGATTGTCTTTCTTGCCGTGACGCATGGTAAATGGATATTGAAATGATTATGCTTGCGTGGATATTAATCGCGCTCGATACCGTACTTGGCGATGTTCATTCCGAAGTTCAGGCTCTTGCTGCGCACCAACTCTTCGAGTTCAGTGAGTGACTTTTTACCGAAGTTGCGGAACTTAAGAAGGTCGGCCTTCGTGTAACTAACCAAGTCTCCAAGTGTCTCAACATCGGCTGCCTTGAGGCAGTTCAATGCGCGCACACTGAGGTCCATATCAACAAGCTTCGTTTTAAGGAGCTGGCGCATATGGAGCGTTGACTCGTCCAACTCTTCTGCAACCTGACGAGGCTTAGACTCGAGCGTGATTTTCTCGTCACTGAACAACATGAAATGGTGAATCAGGATTTCGGCCGCTTCCTTCAGGGCATCCTTCGGATGAACAGAACCGTCTGTTGTGATTTCGATAACGAGTTTCTCGTAGTCGGTTTTTTGCTCGACACGATAATTCTCAATCACATATTTAACATTACGGATGGGCGTGTAAATCGCATCAAGGAAGATAGTGCCGATCGGAGCTGCGTTGGTCTTGTTTTCCTCTGAGGGAACATAACCACGCCCTTTCTCAATCGTAATGTCCATCTGCAGTTTCACAGAAGAATCAAGGTGGCAGATGACGAAGTCAGGATTCAAAACCTGGAATGCAGTCGTGTGCTTAGCAATATCACCGGCAGTGAAGGTGTCCTTGCCGTTGATCATTACGTGAACCTTTTCGGTATCGGTATCTTCAAGCTGCTGCTTGAAACGAACCTGCTTCAGGTTCAGGAGGATTTCAGTGACATCTTCGATGACACCTTTGATGGTAGAGAACTCGTGGTCAACTCCGCCGATTTTAACGGAGGTGATGGCAAAGCCTTCAAGTGAGTTGAGAAGGATCCTGCGCAGCGCGTTTCCGACGGTGATTCCGTAACCCGGCTCGAGCGGGCGAAACTCGAATTGTCCGAATGTCTCGGTCGAGTGGTTCATGATCACCTTGTCCGGTCGCTGAAATGCCAGTATCGCCATGTGTCTTGTGTTGTTGGGTTTTGTCGTTGATATAGTGCCGAAAGGTAAAGGGCTCCGGCATGCCCGTACTCAGGGATTACTTCGAATACAATTCGACAATCAGTTGCTCCTTGATGTTTTCAGTGAGCTCCTCGCGAGCAGGTGGATTGATGAACTTACCGGTCATCGTGCTTCCGTCCCATTCGAGCCAGCCGTATTTGCCCATGCGTGAGGCAAGTGCATTGTTGATGGTCTCCAATGACTTGGATTTTTCACGCACTGCAACAACATCACCAGAACGAAGTGTGTACGAGGGGATGTTGACCAGTTTGCCGTTCACCGTGATGTGACGGTGTGAAACAAGCTGACGGGCTCCTGAACGCGTCGGAGACAAACCGAGGCGGAAAACCACGTTGTCGAGGCGTGACTCAACCAACTTCAACAGGTTTTCACCGGTGATTCCTTCCATGCGAGATGCACGATCGAAAATTTTCGCAAACTGACGCTCGAGGATGCCATACATGTATTTCACCTTCTGCTTTTCCATGAGCTGCGTAGCGTATTCCGAAACCTTGGAACGCTTGCGGTTTTGCCCATGCTGCCCAGGAGGATAGCTGCGCTTTTCAAAATTCTTGTCAGGACCGTAGATCGGTTCGCGGAACTTACGGGAGATCCTGGTCTTGGGGCCTATATATCTTGCCATTGTGCTGTTTGGTCAGTGCTGATTACCCTTGTTGTGAGATTAGATTCGGCGACGCTTTGGAGGACGGCAGCCGTTGTGAGGAATCGGAGTGATATCCACGATTTCGGTGACTTCCACCCCAGAGTTGTGAATGGTGCGGATTGCAGATTCGCGACCGGATCCTGGTCCTTTTACAAAGACCTTCACTTTGCGCAAACCGAGGTCATAGGCAACTTTAGTGCAATCGGCAGCTGCAAGCTGAGCAGCGTACGGAGTGTTTTTCTTGGAACCTCTGAAGCCCATCTTTCCTGCAGACGCCCAGGAAATGACTTGACCGCTGGTGTTGGTCAGGCTGATGATGATGTTGTTGAAGGTGGCACTGATGTGTGCTTCGCCGGCGGCTTCCACCTTAACGACTTTCTTCTTTACAGCTTTTGTTTGTTTAGCCATTGGAGAATTGGTATGGTTATTCCTGGTTTAACGATTATTTGGTTGCCTTCTTCTTGTTGGCAACAGTCTTCCGCTTGCCCTTACGGGTACGGCAGTTGTTCTTGGTACGCTGTCCACGAACTGGTAATCCCAGGCGGTGACGGATACCACGATAACATCCGATGTCCATCAATCGCTTGATGTTGAGTTGGTTTTCTGAACGCAGCGCACCTTCGACTTTGACAGCCTCGTTGATGATGTTACGGATTTTATTCAGTTCATCATCGTTCCACTCATGAACTTTCTTGTCGAAACCGATACCGGCGTCGGTCAAAATTTTCTGAGCGGTTGCACGGCCAATGCCGTAGATGTAGGTGAGACCGATCTCACCACGCTTGTTCTTTGGTAAATCAATACCGGCGATACGAGCCATTTTTTATGGTATGGTTGCTAGTTAACAATGTGATTAGATCAGCCCTGACGCATTTTAAAGCGCGGGTTTTTCTTGTTGATGACATAGAGGCGGCCTTTGCGACGAACAATCTTGCATTCAGCGCTGCGCTTCTTGAGTGAGGGACGTACTTTCATTGCGTTGACCTTTTCAGGTGTTATTTGTATCGATATGTGATCCGGCCTTTGGTCAAGTCGTAGGGGGACATCTCCACCTTGACTCGGTCACCCGGCAGGATTTTTATGTAATGCATCCTCATTTTACCGCTGATGTGGGCGATGATCTCGTGACCGTTTTCCAGCTCAACCCGGAAGGTTGCATTGGAGAGTGCTTCGAGAACCGTTCCGTCCTGCTCAATAGCGGGTTGTTTGGACATGTATTCAGTTTAGAATTGATATTGACTCTTTAATGTACTCATTTTCTGTAATGGCAAGTTCGATTTCATCGAAAGAACTCAGAATCTCCGGCTCTGACTCGGTCACTGCAATGGTGTGCTCAAAGTGAGCTGATGGTTTACGGTCCTGGGTTATGACGGTCCATCCATCTTTTAATTGTCGGATTTGCCGCGAACCGAGATTGATCATCGGCTCAATCGCCAATGTCATTCCAGGTCGAAGCACTGGACCGGACCCTTTCTTCCCGTAGTTCGGAACCTCGGGTCTTTCGTGTAGGTTTCGACCAACACCGTGACCAACCAACTCACGAACGACTCCGTAACCATGGCTCTCGGAATACTCCTGAACCGCTGCACTGATGTCACCAATCCGATTGCCAGATTTCGCCTTCGCGATACCCTTGTATAGAGCCGTCTTGGTCACCTGGAGGAGCATGATAGTAGCAACATCCACCAATCCGATGGGAAAGGTGTAAGCAGAATCACCATGAAATCCGTTCATGTATACACCACAATCAATGGATACCACATCCCCTTCAGCGATAATCCGCGCACCGGGAATCCCATGAACGATTTCCTCGTTTACGGAAATGCACAAGGTATGCTTGTACCCGTGGTAACCTTTGAAACTGGGAAGTGCGCCATGATCGCGGATAAAGGTCTCCGCAATCGCATCTAGCCTGTCCGTGCTAATCCCCGGCTTCAGGTTTCGGGCGACTTCCGCCAGTGTCTTGCCAACAAGTAAAGAACTCTTTCGGATGTACGAAATCTCCTCTTCAGTCTTCAGCACAATCGTACTTCCACTCATTCCTGCACTCTCCCGGTTTAGCCGGCAGCTCCTACAGCCGTACGCCCCTTGATTCGACCAGACTTCATAAGTCCGTCGTAGTGGCGCATCAGCAGATGACTTTCAATTTGTTGGAGCGTATCAAGTACAACCCCTACAAGAATCAGCAGGGACGTACCACCATAAAACTGGGCGAAATTGGAATTCACTCCCGCCATGTTCGCGAAGGTGGGCATGATGGCCACCAGCGCCAGGAAAATGGAACCGGGAAGGGTAATCTTAGACATTACATCATCAATGAACTCAGATGTTTTGCGACCTGGCTTCACACCGGGCACGAACCCGCCGTTTTTCTTCATATCATCAGCCATCTGACTTGGATTGACAGCAATGGCAGTGTAGAAGTAGGTGAAGAGGATGATTAACGATGCAAAGATGACATTGTACAACAACGAGGTGAAGTCGGTGATGGATGCAGCAAATCCCTGCCATGAACTCGACTCGGGGAAGAACTGAGCCACATAAGCGGGAATAAACATGATTGCCTGCGCAAACACGATTGGCATCACCCCAGCAGCATTAACCTTAAGTGGGATGTATTGACGCACTCCACCGTACTGCTTGTTACCAACGATTTTCTTGGCAAACTGAACGGGGATCTTTCGGGTGCCTTGTACAAGAAGGATAACCGATACGACAACCGCGAACAAAGCAACCATTTCGATGAGGAAAATAACCAAGCCTCCACCCTGCTCGTTGAGGCGAGACAAGAACTCGTCGCGCAGAGCAAATGGTAGGCGGGCGATAATACCCGTCATAATGATCAACGAAATTCCGTTACCAATTCCTTTCTCGGTGATACGCTCACCAAGCCACATGATGAACAAGGTACCGGCAATGATGATCAGCGTTGAAACGAACATGAAGAATGCCGGGGAAATAATTTCCGGATTCGTGTAAGCGATAATTGCGTTTGGAGCCTGTGCCTTCAGATTGATCAGATAACCAGGTGCCTGGAATATCACAACGATAACGGTGAGGATACGGGTGATTTGGTTCAGCTTCTTACGTCCGCTCTCACCTTCTTTCTGCAACTTCTGGAAATAGGGAACTGCAATTCCGAGCAGCTGAACGACGATAGAGGCACTGATGTATGGCATGATACCAAGTGCGACTACAGACGCCTGCGAAAACGCACCTCCGGAAAATGCATCTAAAAGACCAAGAATCCCACCGGAAGTCTGTTGCTGAAGCCCCGCAAGTTGCGAAGGGTCGATACCGGGCAACACAACGTGCGCTGCAAGTCGGTAGACCAGCAAAAACAACAAGGTGTTGAGGATCCTCGAGCGGAGGTCTTCGATCTTGAAGATATTCTGGATGGTTTGGATCAGGTTCTTCATAAGCCCTTCTTAGAGAGTTGTGGCGGTACCACCCACTTTTTCGATAGCAGACTGTGCACTTGCAGAGAAGGCATGCGCCTTCACGTTGACTTTGGATTTCAATTCACCACGACCGAGGATTTTGACGCGGTCGTTTTTGGATACCAAGCCCCGCTCAACGAACACAGACTGGTCGAAACTTGCGAGTCCGTGGGTTTCAGCAAGACGCTGAAGGGTATCGAGATTGATCCCGGCGTACTCAACGCGGTTGATATTCTTGAAACCAAATTTGGGCAAACGACGCTGAAGGGGCATCTGACCACCTTCAAATCCGATCTTGCGGCTGTTACCACTGCGGGAACCGGCGCCTTTGTGTCCACGTGTAGACGTACCGCCGTGTCCGGAACCGGTACCGCGACCAATTCGCTTGCCTTTTTTAGTCGAGCCGTTTGCCGGCTTCAGATTGCTCAGGTCCATGATGGAATGAATTGCGTTGATTCGTTGTCTTATTTTTCAGTTACGCGCACGAGGTGCTGTACTTTGGTGATCATCCCGCGAATTTGAGGGGTCGCCTCAAGCTCTACGGTCTTATGCATGGAGAGGCCGAGCGCCTTAAGGGTGCGCTTCTGCACCTCGGGGCGGTCAATTCCGCTCTTGATCTGTGTGATAGCCAACTTTGCCATGACTCTGTTTGATCTGGTATTATCCGTTGAACACTTTACTGATTTCCACATTACGTTGCTGGGCAACAGCATAAGCATCGCGCATCTTCAATAGCGCATCGATGGTTGCCTTTACAACGTTGTGAGGGTTGGATGAGCCTTTTGACTTCGCAAGTACATCTGTGACGCCAACGCTCTCCAGGACCGAACGCATTGCACCTCCGGCGATTACTCCTGTACCAGGAGCAGCGGGCTTCAGGAACACGCGGGCTCCACCGAATTTACCCTCTTGCTCGTGAGGTACAGTACCTTTACGAAGCGGAATGCGAACAAGATTTTTCTTGGCGTCGTCAATGGCCTTGGTAACGGCATCGGTCACTTCCTTGGCTTTTCCAAGTCCATGCCCGACCACACCCTTCTCATCTCCCACCACTACGATGGCGGCGAAACCGAAAGCGCGACCTCCTTTGGTCACTTTGGTTACCCGGTTCACGGCCACGAGCTTGTCGTGGAGTTCAGTCTCGGTCGACTTTACGCGTTTGCTACTCTGTATCATCATGGGTTGTGGTACGTTTCAGATTAGAATTGGAGACCGGCTTCACGTGCACCATCGGCAAGAGCCTTCACACGTCCGTGGTAGAGGTAACCACCGCGATCGAAAACAACAGCACTGACACCAGCGGCTTTTGCTTTTTCGGCAAGAAGTTTTCCGACAGCAGTCGCCTGCTCAATTTTTGTGGACTTTGTATTTACTCCGCTCTCACGCGATGAGGCTGCAACGATCGTATGTCCCTTCAGGTCATCAATCACCTGAGCATAGATGGATTTGTTGCTCCGGAAGATGGAAAGACGGGGACGCTCTGTCGTTCCGGTAATGGTCTTACGAATCCGGGAGCGGATCTTGATTCGACGGATGATTTTATTGTCTTGCATGGTTAGCAGTCGATACTGATTATGGATTATTTCTTCGAAGCGGACTTACCGGCCTTTCTACGCAATACTTCATTCACGAACTTGATACCCTTGCCTTTGTATGGTTCAGGCTTACGGAGTGAACGGATTTTAGCAGCAACTTGACCAAGCAGTTGTTTGTCGTGACTCTCGAGAGTGATGATCGGGTTTTGACCTTTGTCCTGACGCGTGGCTACTTTGATTTCTGCAGGGAGTTCAAAAACCACATGGTGAGAGTAACCCAACACCATATCGAGCGTGTTGCCCTGGTTGGTGGCACGGTAACCTACACCGACCAGTTCCTGCTCAACCTTGTAACCGGTTGAAACGCCAACAACCATGTTGTTGATGAGGGCACGGTACAGGCCATGCATAGCGCGATGGCGCTTTTGCTCAGTTGCACGGGTCAGGGTAAGCTGGTTTCCGTCAACATGCACATCGATTCCGTCGGCAACATTTTGGTTAAGAGATCCTTTCGGGCCTTTCACCGTTACTTCGCGGCCATTGACCGATACCTGGACTCCGCCGGGGATTGTTATTGGATTTTTTCCTACGCGTGACATTGATTCGTCGTTGTTAAGCGATGATTAATAGATGTAGCAAATAACTTCTCCGCCTACATTGAGCTGCCTGGCTTCCTTGTCGGTCATCAGTCCGCGTGAAGTGGACACGATGGCAATTCCGAGACCGTTAATTACACGGGGAATTCTGTCAGCCTTCACATACTTCCGGAGTCCGGGCTTAGAGATACGCTTGATGGCGTTGATTGCTGGCAACTTTGAAACAGCGTTGTATTTAAGTGCGATTTTGATGCACCCCTGCTTGTTGTCAGTCTCTTCGAACTTGTAATTGGAGATAAAACCCTTGTCATAAAGGATCTTGGTCATCTCCTTCTTCATGTTGGAAGCAGGTACTTCCACCACACGGTGGTTGGCTTTTACCGCATTACGGATGCGGGTGAGGTAGTCTGCTATCGGATCGGTATTCATGTAGAATGTTGTTCAGGTTGGAATGATAATCGTATTACCAGCTGGCTTTGGTTACACCGGCGATTTTGCCCTCTAGCGCAAGCTTGCGGAACATGACGCGGGAAATGCCGAACTGACGGATATAGCCCCGGGGACGACCGGTCAATTTGCAGCGGTTACGCACGCGAATCGGGCAAGAATTCTTAGGAAGCTTTTGAAGAGCGACGTAATCACCTGCCTCTTTAAGTTGCTTGCGCTTCTCGGCGTATTTCTCGACTAAACGAATGCGCTTGAGTTCGCGCGCTTTGATCGATTCTTTTGACATCGTTCGGGATTATTTGTTCTGGTTCCGGAATGGGATACCGAATGCTTTGAGAAGTTCCATCGCCTCGGCGTCCTTGGTGGCGGTGGTTACGAATGTGATATCCATACCCTGAATCTTGCTCACCTTGTCGATGTCGATTTCAGGGAAGATGATTTGTTCTGTGATTCCAAGCGTGTAGTTTCCACGGCCATCAAATCCCTTGTCATTTACTCCGCGGAAATCACGGATTCGGGGAAGGGCAACTGCAATCAGACGATCGAGGAATTCATACATGCGGTCTCCGCGAAGAGTCACACGAGCTCCGATTGGAACTCCAGCACGAAGCTTGAAGTTTGAAATATCCTTGCGGGACTTTGTTGCAACTGCCTTCTGTCCCGTAATGGTTGACATTTCAGTAATGGCCGACTCAATGATTTTCTTGTCAGACACTGCGTCGCCAAGACCCTGATTGATACAAATTTTTGTCAGACGAGGCACCTGCATGATGCTCTTGTACTGGAATTTGTCGAGCAGTGACTTGACCATTTCACTGCGGTACTTCGTTTTCAGACGAGGTTCGTAATTCATAGTTTTTTTCCTCCCCGCTTATTTTTTCGTTTTGACATATCGGACAAGTTTGCCGTCTTCGAGGCGACGACCAACGCGGCCTGGTTTTCCGGATGAAGGATCTACTACCATCAGCTTGCTAATGCGGACAGGAGCCTCCTGCTTCACGATTCCACCCTGGGTATTTTGCGCGTTAGGGCGGGTATGCTTGGATACCATGTTTACTTTTTCAACGATGGCTGTACGTTCAGCAGGCATAACTTCAAGTACTTTACCTTGCTGACCTTTCGAGTCACCACTGATGACTTTCACGAGGTCTCCCTTGCGCACGTGGAGTTTCGGTTGTTTGTTGTTCTTGCGTTCCATGGATTAGAGCACCTCCGGGGCTAAGGATACGATCTTCATAAATTGCTTCTCGCGGAGTTCGCGGGCAACAGGTCCGAAAATACGGGTGCCGCGAAGTTCATCCTGGTTGTTCAGAAGAACTACCGCATTGTCATCGAAACGGATGTAGGATCCGTCATCGCGGCGCACCTCTTTACTCACACGGACCACAACGGCCTTGGAAACGGTGCCCTTTTTCACGTTACCGGACGGCAGAGCGTTCTTCACAGTGACAACAATCTTGTCGCCCAGTGAAGCGTAACGCTTGCCAGTACCTCCGAGCACACGGATGCAAAGGACCTCTTTGGCTCCGCTGTTGTCGGCTACTGTAAGCCTTGATTCTTGCTGTATCATTTCTTTTCGTTGCTTGGAACGGACCGCTCGGGTGAGCGGAGTGTATTATTTCGCTTTTTCGACGATTTCAACCAGACGCCAACGCTTTAGCTTGCTCATGGGGCGCGTTTCCATGATCTTGACCGTATCCCCCATTCCGCACTCGTTTTTTTCGTCGTGCGCCATGAACTTCTTGGTCTTTTTGATGAACTTTCCGTACATCGGGTGCTTTTCACGTGCTTCCACGGAGACGACAATGGACTTGTCCATCTTGACGGATGTAACGATTCCTATCCGCTCTTTTCTAAGTGATCTTGCTTCCATGGTTTAGTTTCCGGCAGCTTGTTGGTTGTTCATACGGTTGCGAAGTTCCGTCTGGAGACGGGCAATCACCCTGCGTGCAGCGCGAATCTTCATGGGGTTCTCAATCGGAGATACGGCATGCGCCATCTTGAGCTTGGTGTAAGCTGCGCGCTCTTCCTTGATTTTCTCGCGAACCTCGTCGGTCGTAAGGTCTTTTACTATGGATTGTTTCATGATGGTCGCAGGTTATTCATGGTAATCAGGGCGAACAATGAATCGTGTGGTCACGGGCAACTTCTGCGCCGCTAAACGCAAAGCTTCCTTGGCAATACCCATCGGAACACCTTCGGCTTCGAAAATTACCGTGCCGGGCTTTACAGTTGCCACCCAGAATTCGGGGGCACCCTTTCCTTTACCCATACGTACTTCCAAAGGCTTACGTGTAATGGGCTTGTCGGGGAAAATGCGGATCCAGATCTGACCCTCACGTTTCATATAACGGGTCACCGCTACGCGGGCCGCTTCAATCTGACGGGAAGTAATCCAGCAGGTCTCCAGGGATTTAATCCCGAAGGAGCCAAATGCCAAGGATGTTCCGCGGGTTGCGGTTCCACTGGGCACCATTTTGTGCTGCTTCCTGAATTTGGTCTTTTTCGGCTGTAACATGATTCAGCTGCTTTTCGTGTATTCTTTATTCGTCAGTTCTTCAGTTAATATCAATCACGGTTACTTCTTCCGCGTGATCCGGCACCGCCACGTGGTCCGCGAGGTCCACGGTCGCCACCACGATCACCGCGATCAGAACGTTCTCCACGCTCGCGGGCACCACCCTTCGGTGTGCTTGCAATTCCTACGTTCGGCGACAGATCACGCTTACCGTACACTTCACCCTTGCAGATCCACACTTTAATACCGATGATTCCGTAAGTGGTGAGGGCTTCAGCAAGCGCATAGTCAATGTCCGCACGAAAGGTATGCAGTGGAACGCGTCCGTCTTTGTACTGCTCGGTACGTGCGATTTCCGCACCACCCAAACGACCGGCGCAATTCACTTTGATTCCTTCTGCACCCATGCGCATTGTTGAGGCGATGGATTGCTTCATAGCGCGACGAAAAGAAATACGGGCTTCGAGCTGACGGGCAATTCCATCGGCAACCAGCTGCGCATCAAGTTCCGGACGCTTGATTTCAAAGATGTTTATCTGAACGTCTTTCTTGGTAAGCTTTTTTACTTCTTCCTTGAGTTTGTCAACTTCTGAACCGCCTTTTCCGATCACAATACCCGGACGAGCAGTGTGAATGGTAACGGTAATCAACTTCAACGTGCGCTCAATCACAATGCGCGACACTCCGCCCTTGGCTAAACGAGCCAGGAGGTATTTCCGGATCTTCTCGTCCTCGACCAGCTTTTCAGAGTAATTCTTACCACCATACCAGTTGGAATCCCAACCACGGATGATGCCCAGACGATTGCCGATCGGATTAGCTTTTTGTCCCATTATGATCAGTTAGCGGAGTTGTTTTCTGTTACTACGGAATTCTTATTGTCTACAACCAAGGTAACGTGGTTGGAACGCTTGCGTACACGGTATCCACGTCCTTGAGGAGCAGGGCGCAAACGCTTCACCATGCGTCCACCGTCAACGTTGATGGTTTTGATGACCAATTCCTGATCTTCCATTCGGCTTCCTTCGTTCTTTGCCTGCCAATTTGCCAGGGCAGAAAGAAGAAGCTTTTCGAGACGACCAGCAGCTTCCTTGGTGCTCAGTCGAAGAATGGCCAAAGCCATCTCAACACGCTTACCACGAATCATATCGGCAACGAGCCTCATCTTCCGGGGAGAAGTTGGGCAATCGTTAAGTTTTGCCATGGCCAATGACTTCATGGCCTCCTTTCGCTCATTGGCGACGTTGCGTTTTCTCGCTCCCATGATTATTTCGATCCTTTGTCTTTACTACCGGAGTGCCCCCTGAACGTACGGGTAGGAGCGAATTCTCCAAGCTTATGTCCGACCATGTTCTCCGTTACATACACGGGAATGAACTTGTTTCCGTTGTGAACTGCAAATGTGTTACCGACGAAATCCGGAGAAATCATCGAACGGCGCGACCAGGTTTTGATAGCGGCCTTTTTCTTGCCATCACTCATCTCAAGTACTCTTTTTTCGAGCTTGAAATCGATGAACGGTCCTTTTTTTAGCGAACGACTCATGTGTTGATTGCTGAGGGATTATTTTTTACGACGCTCGATGATATACTTGTTCGTCGGATTACTCTTTTTACGGGTCTTGTATCCTTTGGAGATGAGTCCCTTGCGTGAACGTGGGTGTCCACCCGAAGCACGACCTTCACCACCACCCATCGGGTGATCAACTGGGTTCATGGCTACACCACGAACACGTGGACGACGACCGATCCAACGATTACGACCAGCCTTACCTTTACTCTGTTTATCGTGGTCGGCATTGGAAACCGAACCGATTGTAGCCATGCAGGTAACAAGTACCTTGCGCGTCTCACCGGAAGGCATTTTAAGTACGGCATACCTGTCTTCACGTGCTGCAAGTTGAGCATATGAACCGGCACTGCGGGCGATTTTACCACCCTGACCAGGACGCATCTCGATGTTGTGAACAGTGGTTCCCAACGGAATATCTTTCAATGGCATCGCGTTACCAACTTCTGGTGCCACAGTCGAACCAGAAGCAATGTTTTGACCTACGCGGATGCCGTTGGGTGCAATGATGTAGCGCTTCTCACCATCCGTGTACTTTACCAATGCGATGAAGGAAGTGCGGTTTGGATCGTACTCGATGGTCTCAACCGTAGCAGGCATATCCATCTTGTCACGCTTGAAGTCAATGACGCGATACAGTTTACGGTGACCTCCACCGATGTAACGCATGGTCATTTTACCGGTGTTGTTACGACCACCGCTTCGCTTCAATGAAACGATAAGCGACTTTTCTGGCTCGCTGGCCGTGATTTCACTGTAGTCGTTCCGAACCAGATGGCGCTGGCCGGGTGACATTGGACGGATTTTCTTAGTTCCCATTGTACTGCCGAATTAGATATTGCTGAAGAAATCGATGGCTTCGCCTTTTTTCAAGGTGACAATGGCCTTCTTGGTGTGCGGGCGATTACCAGTAACGAAACCGTTTTTTGTGCCGCGCATTTTGGATTTACCACGGTAAATCATCGTGTTAACCGATTCAACAGTCACACCGTACATGGCCTCAACAGCTTTTTTGATTTCAAGCTTGTTGGACCGCTTGTCTACGATAAATCCGTAGCGGGGCTGCTTTTCGGTGATCCGATTCATCTTTTCGGTGACTACCGGTTTCTTCAGGATATCCATTTTTACTCTATAGGTTTATCGTGCCTATGCACTTAGTTGTTTTGGCCCTTGCGGGGATGAATTACAGAAGAAGGACCAGGCCTCCCCCTGTGGATTATTTTAAGAGAGTGCTTTCAATAACCGGCAGCGAACCCTCAGTGACAACGATATTTTGAGCGTTAACGATGTCGTAAGTATTTAAATCAGAGGCTGTTACGACCTTGCTTCGCTCCAAATTTCGGGACGACAAATATACGTTTTTATTCGTTTGAGACACAATGACTAAGGTTTTTTTATCCGCCAACTGCAAGCTGCGGACCAGGTCAACCATCAATTTAGTGCGGGGCTGGTCGAAATTAAAATCTTCCAGAACCGTGATTGTGTTGGCTTTAGCCTTGTGAGAAAGGGCTGAAATCCTGGCCAAACGCTTCAATTTCTTATTGAGACTGAAGGAATAATCACGGGGACGCGGACCAAAAATTCGTCCACCACCAACAAAAACAGGGCTCTTCATGGATCCAGCACGTGCTCCACCGGTTCCTTTCTGACGCTTGAGCTTCTTAGTCGTTCCGGAAACTTCGTTACGCTCTTTCGCTTTGTGTGTACCCTGACGCCTGTTGGCTAGAAACTGCTTAACATCGAGGTAAATGGCATGGTCATTCGGATCAATTCCGAAGATCTGATCGTTGAGGCTAGCCTTGCGGCCTGTCTCCTTTCCGGAGAGGTTGTATACCGATAGTTCCATGGTTATTTCGATACCGTTACGTAAGATCCTTTGTGACCGGGGATAGCTCCTTTGATGAGAAGAAGATTCTGCTCGGGCAACACTTTAACTACCTGAAGATTTTGAACCTTGACACGATCAACCCCTTTGTGACCTGCCATGCGCATACCCTTCATAACGCGGGATGGCCACGAAGAAGCGCCAAGTGATCCGGGGGCACGCTGACGATCGTGCTGACCGTGCGTCTGCCCTCCTACACCGCTAAAATTGTGGCGTTTAACTACACCCTGGAAACCTTTACCCTTGGATGTACCGACAACCTCACAGAAGTCGCCGTCTTGGAAAATATCACACTTCACGATGTCGCCGGTGTTGAATTCCATGTCTACGTCACGGAACTCCATCACCGTACGCTTGGGCGTGGTGTTGGCTTTCTTAAAATGCCCAAGCATAGCCTGGGGCGTATTTTTCTCCTTTTTTTCGCCAAAAGCGAGTTGTAAGGCGGAGTAACCGTCATTTTCGACCGTTCGTACCTGAGTAACCACACAGGGGCCGGCTTCAACTACGGTGCAGGGGATATTGTTCCCGTCTGCATCGAAGATGCTGGTCATGCCGACTTTTTTTCCGATGATGCTTGCCATCTTAACTAAGGATTAGTTGTTTTGGTCTTGTTTATGAATGAGGGAACTGTCTGTAATCTGACAGCGACCTGTTAATTCGGATAATGATGTAAAGAACGTTGCTGCTGTGAACGTTTTCTCAGCAGGCACTCACTGGGCCACTAGACTTTGATTTCAACCTCAACTCCGCTAGGCAACTCGAGTTTCATCAAAGCATCTACTGTTTTTGCAGTGGAGCTGTAGATGTCGAGCAATCGCTTGTAGGAGCAAAGTTGGAACTGCTCACGCGCCTTTTTGTTCACGTGGGGCGAACGAAGTACGGTGTAAATCTTCTTCTCGGTAGGCAGAGGAATGGGTCCACTAACAACGGCGCCTGTCGGCTTCACTGTCTTGACGATTTTCTCTGCTGATTTGTCCACAAGATTGTAGTCGTATGACTTCAACTTGATTCGGATTCGCTGGCTCATGATATAAGAACGATATTGTTTTTCGGTATTCGGATGAATTAGGCTTTCTCTGCTGCTGCTTTTCCTTTGGTTTTGGCAATCACCTCTTCCGCAATGTTTCGAGGAGCCTCGGCGTAGTGAGAGAATTCCATGGTAGAGGATGCGCGACCGGAAGTGATGGTACGGAGAGCGGTAACATACCCGAACATCTCAGACAGGGGAACTTTGGCTTTAACAACCTGCGCACCAGCACGGGAATCCATTCCCTCCATTTGACCACGGCGACGATTCAGGTCACCCACTACATCACCCATGTTTTGCTCAGGGGTAATCACCTCGAGTTTCATGATTGGTTCGAGCAGAATGGGCTTCGCTTTGGGCAACGCTTCACGGAAAGCAGAGCGCGCGCAAATTTCGAAAGAGAGAGAATCGGAGTCAACGTTGTGATAACTACCATCAATCAATCGGACTTTCATACCCTGAACCTGGTAGCCCGCCAATACACCATTAACCATGGCAGAACGGAATCCCTTTTCTACAGCAGGGATGAATTCACGTGGAATGTTACCGCCAGTGATTTCATTCACAAACTGCAGACCTGCATTCTTATCGTTTACTTCGAAATCAGTGTCAATCGGGGAAACAACAAACTTGATGTCAGCGAATTTACCACGACCACCAGTCTGCTTTTTGTAGACTTCTCGGTGCTCGTAACTACCCGTAATCGCTTCTTTGTAGTTAACCTGAGGAGCACCTTGGTTCACCTCCACCTTAAATTCGCGTCTCATCCTGTCAACGATGATTTCAAGGTGCAACTCACCCATTCCGCTAATGATGGTCTGACCACTATCCTCATCTGATTTAACGCGGAACGTCGGATCTTCTTCGGAAAGTTTTCCAAGAGCAACACCCATTTTATCCATGTCAGCCTGAGTCTTCGGCTCAATGGCTAAGCCGATTACAGGCTCAGGGAATTGCATTGCTTCCAGTACGATAGGCGCATTCTCAGCACAAAGCGTATCACCGGTTTTTATGTCTTTAAATCCAACAGCTGCACCGATATCCCCGGCACCAATCTCCGGTATCTGATTTTGCTTGTTGGCGTGCATCTGGAAAAGTCGCGAAATACGCTCCTTATTACCTGAACGGGTATTCAATATATAGGAGCCCGCATCAAGTTTCCCAGAATAGCAGCGGAAATATGCCAAACGACCAACGAATGGATCGGTAGCAATCTTAAAAGCCAAGGCAGTAAATGGTTCGTTTACATCGGGTCGACGGGAAACTTCTTCACCGGTATCTGGATTGGTACCAATGATGTTGTTTTTATCCATCGGAGATGGCATCAGCTCCATAACGTAGTCAAGCATTGTTTGCACACCCTTGTTTTTAAAGGATGAACCACAAACCATCGGAACTACCTTGTTATGAATGCATGCCTGACGAAGTGCGGTAAGGATCTCAGCTTCCGTAATGGAATTGGGATCTTCAAAATACTTCTCCATGATTTTTTCATCGAATTCCGCACAGGCTTCGAGTAATTTCTCACGGTATTCCTTGGCCTCCTCCAACAGATCTGCGGGAATAGGAACTACTTCATATGTCATTCCCTGATCATGCTCATTCCATACAATTCCACGGAAGTTGATCAAGTCAACAACACCTTTAAACGTGTCTTCAGCACCGATTGGGATCTGCAGTGGCAATGGATTACCTCCCAATACCTCTTTAACCTGACGGACAACATTCAAAAAGTCAGCACCGGCACGGTCCATCTTGTTGACGAATCCGAGACGGGTAACATTGTAGTTGTTTGCAAGACGCCAATTTGTTTCAGACTGAGGCTCAACGCCATCAACTGATGAGAACAAAAACACCAGTCCATCCAGTACACGAAGTGAACGATTCACTTCAACCGTGAAATCCACGTGACCGGGAGTGTCAATGATGTTGATTTTATACTTGTTGTTGCGGTAATTCCAGAAACACGTGGTTGCCGCAGAGGTGATCGTGATGCCACGCTCCTGCTCTTGGACCATCCAGTCCATGGTTGCCGCACCATCGTGTACTTCACCGATTTTGTGGTTAACACCGGTGTAATACAGAATACGCTCGGTTGTTGTGGTTTTACCTGCATCGATGTGAGCAGCGATACCGATGTTGCGTACGAACTTGAGATCTTTTACGTCCTGTGACATTTTATTCTGAGGGGAGGTGTACTCTGGAATTGATTTTAATTATACTCGGAAATGCGAGAATGCCTTGTTTGCATCGGCCATACGGTGGGTATCGTCCTTCTTCTTCACGGCAGCACCTTCACCTTTCGCAGCAGCGATAATTTCACCTGCAAGTCTGTCGGCCATGCTCTTTTCATTGCGCTTGCGAGAATAAAGGATCATCCATTTGATTCCAACGGAGATCTTGCGGTCTGGGCGTACTTCAGATGGAATCTGGAAGGTGGCACCACCTACTCGACGGCTTTTCACCTCTACTGCTGGCATCACGTTATTCAAAGCGGTCCTAAAGGTTTCGATTCCATTCTCCTTGGTGCGGTTTTCGACTTTGTCGATTGCATCGTAGAAAATCTGGAACCCCTTGCCCTTCTTTCCAGAATACATAAGCATATTCACGAAACGGGTCACCATCGGATCGTTGAACTTGGGATCAGGAAGGATGGCTCGCTTTTTTGGTTTGGTCTTCCTCATGACTGAGTGGAGATATTATTTCGTTGCGTTGGATTTGATGAATTATTTTTTGCCTTTTGTTGCAGGTGCTGCACCCGGCTTCGGACGCTTGGTTCCGTATTTTGAACGTCGCTGATTGCGTCCGTCTACACCCGAGGTATCAAGTGCTCCACGGATGATGTGGTAGCGTACACCGGGAAGATCCTTCACCCTGCCACCGCGAATCATGACGATACTGTGCTCTTGAAGGTTGTGACCTTCTCCAGGTATGTAGGCCGTAACCTCAAACTTGTTGGTCAGGCGAACACGAGCCACCTTCCGCATGGCTGAATTCGGCTTCTTGGGTGTGGTCGTGTAAACACGGGTGCATACACCGCGGCGCTGAGGACAAGAAGTCAAAGCGGGAGACTTGCTCTTATCAACCAGGGCTTCGCGACCCTTCCGGACTAACTGCTGAATCGTTGGCATTCTATATGATTTTCAGTTCAATATCAGTATTTTAAGCACACTATACCCCTAAAAAGGGAGTGCAAAGGTACATAAGAAATTGATTTAGGCAAGCATGGAAACAATTTATTTATAGCCAGATTCGGTTGGGCCTGAGCGCCTCGTAATGTGAACCGCTATACACTTTTTATTAATCTGATAATCAATAATTTATGATTGAATGAATCAACCCGCAGCCAACATCTCATTTTTATAAGGTTCATTATCAATATGTTGAATCCAAAAAGAAAAATGTGTGATTTCATTTGATCTGGTAGCGTCTTGGGTAATACGGTAAAGTCTGGCCATTACTTTTACGGCAACACGCAGTAGACCCATGAAAACATCCGCATCTGAAGCAATTCAATACATAAAGCCCGGGCAGCGTGTATTTGTTCATGGTAGCGCAGCAACGCCAACAATACTGCTTCAGGCATTAGTAGATCATGAAGAAATCAAGGATGTGGAGCTCGTCTTTATTAGCGTATTTGGCTCCTTCCCCCCTGCCCTTCCAGAACACGAAAGCAGGTTCCGGCTGAACAGCCTTTTTGTATCAGGCCCAGTCAGAAAAGCTGTCAATTCAGGCAAGGCAGACTATGTTCCTGTCTTTTTAAGTGAGATTCCAGAACTATTCCGGAACAACATACTTCCCATCGATGTGGCCCTAGTGCAGGTATCCCCGCCCGACCGACATGGATATTGTTCACTTGGCGTGTCGGTGGATGTTGCCAGGTCTGCGGTAAATGCAGCGGAAATGGTGATTGCACTGGTTAATCACCAAATGCCCCGTACGCATGGCGATGGCATGATTCACACTTCAAGGTTCGCTGCCATGGTAGAATGCGACTGCGAGCTTGAGCTCCCATCCGGGCACTCCCTTCCGGGAGAAATTGAACAACGAATCGGCCGACAAGTAGCCGGACTAATCGAAGATGGAAGTACACTACAACTGGGTATTGGTGCTATCCCCGATTCCGTCCTAAGTTGCTTGTCCTCGCATCGCCACCTGGGCATCCACACCGAAATGTTTTCAGATGGCATACTTCCATTGATCCAATCCGGAGTCATTGACAATAGTCTAAAGGTCAAACACCCAGGCAAGACCGTAACCGGATTTTGTTTTGGAACTCGTAAACTCTACGAATTCATTGATGACAATCCAGGCTTTGCTTTTCTAGATATCGATTATGTAAACGACACCGCAGTGATTCGGCAAAACCCACGGGTGATTGCCATCAATAGTGCTATTGAGGTTGACCTTACTGGTCAGGTTTGCTCTGACTCCATTGGTTTCACACAATACTCAGGGGTTGGCGGTCAAATGGATTTTTTAAGAGGAGCCGCATTATCCCAGGGAGGAAAACCAATTATCGCCTTGCCCTCCAGAACCGCTAAAGGGCAAGCTCGGATTGTCAATTTTCTAAAACCTGGAGCTGGCGTTGTTGCGACACGCGCCCATATTCACTATGTGGTAACCGAATACGGAGTGGCCTACTTGTTCGGAAAAAATATGCATCAACGAGCTCAGGCCCTTATCGCCATTGCACACCCCGATGACAGAGAGTCGCTGTCAAGATCATTTCATGATCGCTTCCGGCACTGAGCAGAACCTTCAACTAGCTTTTCGGCTTACCCCCACCCCTAGCAGATTTATTCATCGGGGAAATGCCGGCAACTTTCTTTGCGTATGGCATTTTGCACGCTTTAAAAAAGGTCGCATACAGCAAGTATCGTTGATGAGATCCATTTTGGTGCTATCCCCATAGTGCGGGGTGAGGATCTGATGGAATCGTGTCATGATCAGTTAACCCTTGCAAGAGTAATGCAGGTGGCAGACTACTTGGACGTTGAACACGCGCATCATCCATTGGTTCGCAACGCGGATGGAGAAAAACTCGCCAAAACAGCAGCCGAACAACATGATATTACTATTGATTAAACCGATTGGAATCAAGACCAAATTCCATTGATGGTTTCTCAATAGTTAAACCATGGACCAATCGATAATAAATGTCAACTAAATAAGTCAGTACGACAATCGGAGGTTTGAGATGATACTCTCAAATGGCAATATATTACAATCCGGTTTTTAATAATGGTGATAGTCTTGACTATGCGAAATCGATTTTAATCGTTTATAATACGACTACAAAAATGGCAACCCGTAACTTTGCTTTGGGGAGGGCGGTGTGGTGGCCCCCTTTGATCAATCGGTATTTTTTAGGTCTTCGTATAATCACGCTTGCCACACCCTACAACCACTCACTTTGACACGCCTAAATGCACCTCTCCACTTAAGCTTCATTTTTACCGGCGGAAACGTACCCCCTCCACTTTTCAAGTATAGCCAGAATATCATCTGGAAGTTCAGCTTCCAGGTACACCGTCCGTCCATCCGATGGATGTCTAAATCCAAGAGAACGGGCATGTAAAGCCTGTCGAGGTAATATCTCAAAGCAGTTATCGATGAACTGCCGGTATTTAGAAAAAACAGTACCCTTCAATATACGATCCCCGCCATAGGTCTTGTCACCAAACAGAGGGTGCCCAATGTACTTCATGTGAATACGTATCTGGTGGGTACGTCCAGTTTCAAGTTTGCAGCGTATCAACGTCACATAGCCAAAGCGCTCCAACACCTCCCAGTGCGTAACGGCATGCTTGCCCTGGGATGCATCTGGAAATGCTTCCATTACTTTTCGGTCAACTGGACTACGACCTATGTGCACGGAAACGGTTCCTGAATCATCAGAAAAATCGCCCCACACCAAAGCAAGGTAATGACGATCAATAGTGCGATCAAAAAACTGTTTTGCCAGGTGCGATAAAGCCTGTTCATTCTTGGCAATAACAATTAGGCCGGTCGTGTCTTTATCGATTCGATGCACAAGGCCTGGCCTGATCGAATCACTGGTCAATGGTTGCCCTTTCAATTCAGGGTGCATGAGATGAACGATGCCATTCACGAGCGTCTCCCTGTAATGTCCGTAAGCTGGATGAACCACCAGTCCGGCTTGCTTGTTGACCACGTAAAGCTGATCGTCCTCATAACGGATATCAAGTGGAATTTCGTCCGGGTATAACTCGATTTCACGCGGAGGATGTGCGAGTACAACTGTAATGACATCACCAGGCTTTACTTTGTAACTGGATTTGACTGACTTTCCGTTTACGAGTATAGTTCCTGCATCCGTCGCCCCCTGTATCCTGTTTCGAGAAACATTCTGAAGACGATTCATCAAAAATTTATCGATACGAAGCAGGCTTTGAAAACGGTCAACAACTATCCTGTGATGCTCAAATAGCTCCTCCTGATCCTGGTCTTGACCCAAGTCAGGCAAAAATTCATCGTGTTGGTCTCCTGAATCCATCAAAGCACTAACGCACGATAAATAGTTTGCCGCTTAATCGCTCACCATTACGAAGGATTACCGAAACATGATAATGGCCTGATTCAAAGCTTGAGCAGTCGATGAAATTAATATACTCTGATTCGAAAACGATTCGTCCTAGAGCATCAAACAAAACGATCCGCTCAGGCTTTAAGGAGGAATCAATGTTAAAATTCACCCTGTCGCGAGCAGGATTTGGAAACAATGCAATTGGAGACGTTACTTCAGGCTGGTCTCCGATCGATGTAATTCCGTAGGGCTCACCAAACACCGGCCTGATCATAAAGGAGCCATTCGCTACAGTCGTATTGACCCAACCGGAACCTGCGTTGTAATACATCCTGCTATTGCTGGATGTATTTTTATCGAAACCGAGATGGATGCCGCTTGGGAAATTCTGTTGTTGCTGAAATCCGATGTAAATCGGACCATTGACGTACAGCGGCGCGTCAAGGAAATAGGTTGCAAAACCGTTCAAACTGTCGGCGTACTTAGCACGTTGATTTGGCTTTTGATATAATACAGTCTCAGGACTGATGCTCGACCAGACCTTGAGGTTAAACAGCAAATTAGTCACCGTATCGCCATATTGGGCAAAAAAGAACTGAACTGCACGGAGCGTATCAGGTTGTAAGAAATCAAAACGCATGGCCACCTTGCCCGTGTTGGTGCCAATGAGATCATAACCACCTTCAGCAGAGCCATCATCAAAGCTGTAATAATTGTAAAAAACCTGTTTGAATTCAACCGTATCATTCGATTTCAAACCGGGGAATGCATTTCCATTGGAGAAATAATTTCGAATGGTAAAATAGGTGCTATCGCTGGTTAATGCCGGACTATTAGGCAATGCCGTTGAGGTAATGGGAAATGTGTAATTAAGAAAAGCATTATTGGGTCGGCCGGGGAAAATATTGCCATTGGTGGCACCGATAGCGGATGTTTGAGTACCCTGGAAATCATAAATGCGATGATTGAATCCCACATCAGCGGGTAGCGATGAAGTGACCCGGTAATACATTGCGGCAGAATCAACCAGCAAGTCTGACTGTTGCGTAGGACTCAAAGAAAGGAAATGTTCCCATGGCACAGCAGTGTAGTCCTGAAGCAGGCTAGATACAGGCCTAGTCATGGCTACATCTGACCAAACAGAATCAACTGTTCCACCGCTGGGATCAAAAGATTGATAAAGTCTAACATAATCCAAGTGCCAGTGATCCAAAGCACCTGTTCGGGCACCGTGATTCCGAAATCGAAAACGAAAGCCATCCTGTTGAAACACCGAGTTGGAATCAATATGTAACCAATAGGATTCAAATAGGGTATCTGCTCCATTGGAAACCCCGCCCTTCAAAAACCACTGCCGTGACCACAGAGAATCAGTGGGGTTATAAAATTCCAGCACGAGTGAATCGGAAAGCTCTGGAGCGTCCCCGTTGCCTTTGCGCTGTACCATAAAGGAAAGGCTGACGCGCTTATTTAAATTTAACTGAATAGGCTGAGAGGTAAGGGTATCACAGCTGCCCTGTGAAGTTGAAAAACTGTTGTCATAAGGCTGCCCATTGGCATCAAGTCCATCAAATGTGGCAACCCCAACCGTGAGCATGTTTTTCGGAAGGTGGCTGTTGATGTAAACTCCACGATCCAGCCACAAGTTTGGATCAGCATAAGGCGATGTACCAGAAAAATCATCTGTAAATGGCAGGACCAGTGAGTTGATAGACTGCCGCCTAACCGTATTGTCAGTGGGTGTTTTCCCTTCCTGAAGCAACATCGTATTGGACCTGAGGGGCCGGATGACCTCGACTTGAGCACTTAAAGAGACGGGCAATACCAGTTGAAACAGGCAAATAATGGCTATGCGCAATCGTTGGTTCATGTTTGAGGGAAAGTAGTTTGAATCAAGGTTGAAGTACCAAATGAATTGCATCACCTTGTTTAACAAGCATGGTATCGCCGGGTTGAGGGGTCTGACTAACCACTTTGGCACTCATTGAATCGGATGGTGTCTTTAAATACTCAATGCGACCAGGCAACAATCCTGATCCGCGAATAACAAACAATGCCTCCTCCAAAGTCAGGCCTACAAGAGTTGGTATATTGACTTCCGTATTGCCCAGTCCATCTCCAAGCGCAAGGTCAAGTGCACTACCCTTGGGAACTTCATCGCCGGGACTCAAGGTCTTTCCTCGAAAAGAAACAGAAAGGACAACATCCTTGGCTAAATCGGGTTTATATTCAACCTTCCCGCTTTTAAGTCCATAGGAATATAATATGGCTTCAGCCTGTCGCTTACTTACATCAATAAGATTAGGTATTCTGACTTGAGGAGGCACAGTCCTCGTAATCGTCAAATAGACTTTCCGACCCAACTTGACAGCCTCACGGGGCGAAGGGTCCTGGTCGATAATCACACCGGGCGCCTTGTCAAGAATGAAAACAGACGAATCCGAAACCTCCACAAGTAAATCGGATGCAGCGGCGAGCTCAACAGCTTTTGCCAATTTCAATCCTTTGAAGTCAGGAACCTCTACTGTAGTACCATGATTGGTGTAGGCCCCAAGCCACAAATAGGCCAGGACAAGAATCACAAGCACGGCCGAAATACACATCAGCAAATGCTTGACAAACAACTTTGAGCGAATAAATAGATGTAAATCAGAACTGCTCATAATCAAACTACTTCGGCGGCCCGTTTCCGTTTTTGCCCGTAATCAAGAATCTTATCGATAAAATCGAATGGCTTGTAATGTGCAATTGCAGCCTGATGAAAAATGCAGGTTGCGGGTGTCATGCCAGGCAGGGAGTTTACTTCAATAAACACAACTTCAATACGATCCGGATTGAAGATCCGCACAAACGCATCTATCCGCGCATATCCTTCCACGTGTAACAAACGGGCCGCACGTTCAAGCTCCTTTTTCACGGCTGTAGAAATCCGCTTGTTTGCCTCCGAGTCGTCACTATAACGTGCAGGTGTGATATTTTGACCCTGTCCGGCGAGGAATTTCTCCTCTAAAGAAAGGACATCTCCTTCAGACAAGGCTTCGGAAGCCTCAAACACCTCAAACTGAAGTCTTCCACCTTCATCCAAACTTGTAAGCATCCCTCCAGTTATCTCAATGAATCGTTGAGCTCCGTTTGCACGGATCAACTCCTCGAATAATACGACGTCCTTAAACGGAAACTCCTCTTTGAATTTAATATTGAGTGTTGAGGCCAGTTGCTCATCCAGAAGTTCATCGCCTCTAAAAATCAAAGAGGCATAGGCACTCAACTGCTCTCTGCTGCGAATAATCCGGACAGCGGAACTACAGCCATCATCGACTGGTTTCGCAACACATGGATATCCGAAGCGTTTCTCCACAACATCGATAAACCCGACAGAATCGTTCAACCAATCGGCCTTACGACCCAAATAATGTCCTGCCACATGAAATCCATTGTGGGCAAGTAATTCGTTGGTTTTGTACTTATCGATTGTCGTCTGTGAGGAAAGCGGTCCGGATCCATTGTAGGGCAATCCAACACGATCCAGTTCTTTCTGAATCGAGCCATCCTCACCGGGTCTACCATGCAATGCAATGAAGGCGATATCACATTGCGACGGCAGATCCTCCAAGCTAATTCGTTGAGGAGCTTCCAGATTTTTCAAACTGGCAAATCGTTCGGTGACACTCTTGCATTCTTCAATGATCCTGCTGATGATAGGATGCCTGTTGAATTCAAAGACCTTTTCCCGTATGTCATCTGCATTGTCCTTCAGCAGTAAATTTATCGGAATGGAAAACAACTGAAGTTCCTGGCTATTGCCGGTAAGAAAAATAGGCGTAACGTGGTACTTCGGCGAGGATGCAAGTTTTTCATAAATATTCCGTCCACTCTCTACCGATATATGACGCTCGGAGGAATACCCTCCAAGTATCACCACAGCCCTTGTGTGAATCTGACTGGAGCGGCGTGCATTGTCCATGAGTTTATCCAGTCGCTGAACCAGCGAAGGGATTTTATCGAACGAACGAAAATCGACAAGCCGTGCACGAAGAGAACGATGAATGATGAAGGTGATGAACTGGGTAGGATTTAGTCCAATCTCAGCAGCCTGGTGAAAAAAGAACGAACTGGGCATCATACCTGATGTTGTATTCGGATCGTTCAACACGATCTCCCCCGCATCGGAGATAAACCCGTCTATTCGTGCATAGACCGAAAATTTCAATTCGTCAAACAAGCGCTGACACTCACTCCTGATGCGCTGTATTCCTTCCTCATCCAAATCGATTGGCGTCACTTTCCGAGATAGCCCCGGCAAATACTTTGAGCGATAATCATACAACTCCTTACCCTTTCTGATCTCAGTCGGAGGCAAAGCAATAGGAGTTCCATCCTCGTCCTGAATAACAATACAGGAAAACTCCCGACCTGATATGAATGACTCTGCAATAATGGTGCTTTCACCAGAAGCTGCAGACAACAACACTTCGTACTCGTCGTTGGAGAACAAATCGATGAGTACCGACAAAAGTTCTTCCGGATGATGAATCTGACGACTCCTGATCATCAATGGCAGACCGATTCCGTCACGAATATCGGACACCTCGCGAACCCATTGGACTTTCTGATCGAAAGCGAATTCATCCCATTCCGCCTTCGTAATCCTGCGCAGAAAAAATGACTTGTCAACTGATGAACTAAAAGCACTCAAGGACCGGTCAGATACAACAGTAACGCCGATGGAGGAGCCTTGATTGGCTGACTTCACAACAAATGGCAATCCGAGCCTGGAAACGCATTGCTCCATCAAATCAGAACTATCGGCAAGTTCCCAGGCTTTTCGACTAACAACCATCGTTTCTGGCACCCTAAAGCCTGCATTTCGCATGAAATGACGCTGAGAGGCTTTATCCATACCAATTGCAGAACTCAAAATACCAGACCCTGTGTATGGTATCCGATAGTATTCGAGAAGCCCCTGAATGCGACCATCTTCACCATCACTACCATGAAGGCAGAGAAAGGCCATGTCAATCAAACCGGAAAGGGCGCTTAACTCAATTCTGGATCCGATTTTATTTATCAGCCGGACCTGTTCCTGCCGATCAAGGTCACCAAGGCACTCCGCATAAACCTGAAAAGCATTTACGCTTAGGGGAACCTGGTCCGGTGAGGGATAAAAATCCCGTATACTTCCCTTGTAAATGAACTCCCAATTGAGCAATACGAAATTTCCGAAACTATCGACGAATACCGGAATAGGCTCAAACAATGCCTTGTCCAGGTTATCATAAACGGTGCGGCCGCCTGCAAAAGAGACTTCCCGCTCCCTGGAAGTTCCACCAAAGAATATTCCGATCCGAATCTTATCCATGCCCACCAAAGGTAATAAATTCGAGGGGCGAAATTCACTCGGGAAGACATGGTTTTCAGTCTAATTGTGTTAATGATCCGCACCGAGAGAATCAAGGTATTCTCGAAGTACTGAAACTGCCCTTGCACGGTGGGAAATCGACTGTTTTACCGCTGCCGGCAATTGGCCGAAGGTATCCTGATAACCCTCAGGAATAAAAACCGGATCATATCCAAATCCATTGGAGCCGAGCGGTCTTTCGGCGATTCGACCGTGTATCCGCCCCTCGAACAATCGAAGCTCTCCACCTAACACAAGAGCAATAACCGTAACAAAACTTGCCCTTCGATCTAAAATTCCTTCCATCTGATCCAGCAAATACATCATATTTCGAGCATCATTTCGGGGAACACCGGCAAAAAACGCAGAATCAACACCTGGCCGATCACCCAAAGCCACAACTTCCAGACCACTATCATCGGCCAGTGCATTAGCACCAATGGCCTGCCAAACATACAAAGCCTTCTGAGCAGCATTTCCTGATATTGTGCCGGAGGTTTCAGGCAATTCTTCAATTATCCCGGCATCTGACAAACTTTTAAGGAAGAAATTGGGCGGCAAAGCACTGCTAATTTCGAGGAGCTTATTGGGATTCCTGCTCGCAAAAACGAGGCTAAATTCAGAACTCATGTGATTAATCGTTTCAATATGATCAGGATTGTACTACGTCAATTGGCAAAGGCTCAGCAAGTATATCAAAGTGCCAAAACCCGGTTTTACTAAGAACTTTCGGTGTGATCACACGAGTGGAATACCGATGTCGAGCAAGGAAATCCATCAGTTCATCCTCGGATGAGCCAAATCGACGTAAATGCTCATCGTTCACTTCAACACACAGCATTGGACGGTACTTGAGAAGCGCATTTTCAGCACCCGACAAAACCTCCATTTCAAAGCCTTCGACATCAATTTTGATGAAATCAACCTTGGTCAACTTTTGATGAAGGACATATGCATCAACACTCGTCATGTTTACATCAACAGACTGTTTACTAGGTGTTGTAGTGAGCACAGCGCCACCTGAATTGTGCAAAGGCATTGAATCAAAATACAACGTGCCGGAATCGCGCCCCAATGCTAAATTTTCCGCATATAAATGATCGAATTCGTTCATCGTGAAGTTGAAGGTGCAACGCATATAATTCTCTGGAACAGGCTCAAAACCGATGACCTTTCCGGATGGCCCCGTCCTTTTTGCAAAATTCAAGGCCATTTCGCCCATGTTTGATCCAATGTCAAGTACAATCATCCCCTCTTTTACATGTGGATACACAAGTCGCTTATGCTCCGGATCCATACAGAAATAACTTGTCCAATCTATGTATTGAGAAAGGTCCAGCCTCAACCGAAGTCCATTTCGCACAACCATTCGAAAACAAGGGATTGGATACATGAACGGAGGAGGCATCATCCGAATCAGAATCCCACCAAATTTGAATCGATTACACAACCAGGAAATCAGCACATCAATGCCCGACCAGATAAGAAAACGCCTGGTTATGAATATAAGTCGATTCATGGGGATTGAAATTATCTTGAAGTAGCAATTATAATTTATCTAAGAATCGAATCAAATAATCGGTTTTTGCTTTTGAAATAGGCTGTAATCTCATGCGGCAACAAACCCAACTTTTTATTGACCCAATATGTAGCAACTAAAAACGGTAAAAACATCAGGCATACGGTAAGATTCTCCAGTTCAACGACACCAGTGATGAACTTAAACAACAGCGCCATAGCCACTGATGTGCCCAAAATTTTCAGTATGATGAACGGGTTCATTAAATCAGTGATATGGCAATTCAGGATAGCGCTCATTTTACGAAGTTGTAAGAACCCGAGAAAAAAAAGGGAAATTACAAAAGCCACTGCAGCACCAATAAAACCCATGAATAAGACTAGAATTGGACTCAGAATGACATTCAACAACAAGGCCAAAGCAGTATAATAAAATATTCCTTTGGAATTACCAGATAGTACGATAACATCCTGCCAGTCATACACTTTAAGCAAAATAACCAAATTGTAAACTGCAAAAACAATTGCAGCAGGCAGGTAGCGTTCGGTCAAATAAAAACCTATGATTTCGCGGTGAAAAAACAAAATGAAGACCAACACGGGGTAAGTAAAAAAAGCGATTGTAGCCATAACGGACCTCTTGATTCGAGTGATTTCAGAATGGTTGCCTTCATAAAACAACTGAGAAATCTGAGGAAGTACGACCGAAAAAGCTGCTGTGCCGAGAGAAGCAATCAGTGGTACATCAATGGCGCCTGCCTTATAATAAGCAAATACCCCAGCCGACAGCAATACGGAAACTGTGAATCCGTCTACATTATACAGTATTCGCTCAAGGAAAGAGCTCAAAGTAAGTGGCCTGGAAATCTGAATTGCACTCTTGGAAATTTCAGTGTCAAATCTAGACACAAGGCGCATTTTGACGGGAATAGAAAAAAACAAGAAAAAGGCTTGAGTCCAGGAAACAAGGCCGATACACAGCAACAACATGAATAAGTCCGCCGAGCCGTGAATGATCAGAAACATCAGCAGTATGCGAAAGCCAGTAAATATGACATTATGAAATACCGACTGGCGAACAAGCCCGTGGAAATAAAGGACAGAATTCAAAATCGGAATAATTGCCTGTCCGGTAAAATAAATTGTGGCAACAGGGAGCAAGCGGGCAAGCTCAGGGTTTGAGAATGCGACCGAAACCAACTGCGTTGAAAACAAACAAATAGCCGAAACGACAATCGCCGAATAAAAAAACAACCGTAAACAGGTTGATAAAACCAAGTCTTTCTTTTGTGCGAAACGGGTCAACAAGGGAGAAACAGCTCCATGAAGGCTGAAGGTTGATAGTGTTTGAAACACCATGCAAATCATGATTACCTGGTTATACGTGCCGAAATGATCGGTGGACAACCAACGAACCAAAAAAGGGGCAGCAAGAAGATTCAATAGTGAAACAACTGCATTACCGATCGTCAAGGTAAATACCTGGTTGATTTTACCGGACACTGCCTGCATGAATCAAAAGTAGTCAGTATAATGCACGTTCGAGCCAGCTCGGCCAAAAAGAATAAATCGGCTATTTTTACAGACATGGAAACCGGAAACCCGGAAACAGATAAGCTAAACAGCGGCAAGCGTGTAGCGATTGTGATTTCGGAAGTTGATTACAGTAGGCATTTCCTATGGATAGCGGAGGGTCTTAAACGAAAGAATATTGACTTGCACTTCATCTGGCTATTTGAAAAGGAGCCAGAATTGCACAGAATCCTGTCCCAACGAGGTATTGCGTCAAACTATATACCGCTGAAAAGCAAATTTGGATTCATACAAGCTTCCATTCGTTTGTATTTCCTGCTGCGCAAAATAAAACCCGACATTCTACACGCACATTTATTCAATTCGGGAAGAATCGCAATACCCATAGGCCGTTTATTGGGTATAAAGAGCATTTACACCAGACATTACTCAACACTTCATCACGATTATTTCCCAAGGGCAGTGATACAGGACAAATGGATCAATCGGCTTAGCAATATGGTCGTTGCAGTTTCTGCGGGTGTAGCAGATGTCCTTGTTAATAAGGAAGGACTTAGCAAGAACAAAATCCGGGTCATTCCCCACGGATTCGATTTTGCGGAAATCACACCACTGGATAGTCAGGAAAAAGCGGCTGCACGTAAGAAAGCTGAAATACCTGATGAAGCGACCCCCGTAATTGGTGTGGTTTCCAGATTCGTGGAATGGAAGGGTATACAATACATCCTGCCAGCCTTTAAAGAATTCATACAATCACATCCGAACGCACTTCTAGTACTTGCAAATGCCACTGGCGACTACAAAAGCGAACTGCAAAAATGGCTTCAGCTGATTCCAGTCAAAAACATCAAGATGATTGAATTCCAAAAGGACCAGGGAATTCTCTTTGGATCTTTCGATTGCTTTATCCATGTACCCACCGACGCCACCATTGAAGCCTACGGTCAAGTCTACGTAGAAGCATTGGCCTACCAACTTCCGTGTATTTTTACAAAATCAGGTGTCGCCGCAGAATTCGCGGAGAACAACGAAAATTGTGTGATTGTTCCATATAAATCTTCCGAAGCGATCAGCCAATCGTTGGAAAAGATCTTTGCAGATCAACGTTTTGCTGAGAAAATGGCATTAATGGGTAGGCAAAAAGTGCTTCAGGTATACGATGTTGAATCAATGGTCAATAAAACAGCAGCCCTGTATGGAGAATGAACTTCAGTTCAGTATCGTTATTCCGACGTATAACAGAGCACATCTTATAGAAAAAACATTGCTATCGGCATTCAACCAAACCTATTTAAACTATGAGGTGATTGTCGTAGATGATGGCAGCACTGACAATACGCTAGATATCCTCAAAAATATTAAACACCCAAAATTTAGATTTATACATACGCCAAACTCAGAGCGTTCAGCTGCAAGAAACAGAGGCATCGAACTTGCAAAAGGAGACTATGTGTGCTTTCTGGACTCGGACGATTTGTTGTTACCAAATCACCTTCAAGTAGGATACGATGAAATCAAGAAACGAGGTCTGCCATCTGCAATTCACTTGAACTTTGAAGTTCGGGATATTGATGGTCATTTAATACGGCAAGGCCGATCATTTGGATCAACATATATAAGCAAAAAGAAACTTGTTGCCGGAAACCCTTTCAGTTGTAATGGAATGTTTCTAAAACGATCGGTTGCATTAAATAATAAATTCAACGAGGACAGAAACCTCACAAACGCCGAGGACTATTTATTGTGGCTAGAGATTGCAAGTCGATATCCTATTTATACAGTGGATAAAGTCACATCCGTTTTGGTAAGCCATTCAGGAAGGTCTGTCAAGGGGAATTCTTTGGATAGCCTAAATTCAAGAAAGAAACTACTCATGAAGTACGCTTTCGCTGATGTTGAAACCGAAAGGTTTATTGGCGATTATAAAAATGTGATCGAATCGTATAGCGACACCTACAGTGCAATCCACCTGGTCGAATCGGGCGATGTAAAAAATGGGTTAAAGTGTTTTTTCAATGGTATAACGACCTACCCCCTGTGTATTTTCGATCGAAGAACGCTCGGCATCATCAAGCACGCCACTCTGAATACAATCCGTCAATTGGTCAAAAAGTAAAAAGGTCGTGCACTACCAACAATCCGAAATGTTTATTCACGCGTAAACTAAAATAATTCGCCATGTGCGGAATTGCAGGAATATTTCAACTGAAAGGGCTACTTGACAGCGCAACAATCCATACCATGGCCGATTGTCAGGCTCACCGTGGACCGGACGATAGTGGCTACTACAAAGACAACTCCTACCAAACCGGACACAGAAGGCTTTCCATTATTGACCTGACCAAAAGGGCCGCTCAGCCGATGAAATCGAAGTGTGGACGATATGTTATCACCTACAATGGTGAAATATACAATTACAAAGAATTGGGCGCAGAACTCCTAGATAGTGGAGTTCAATTACAATCCGAATCCGACACAGAGGTAATCCTCGAGGGTGTTGCGCATTTTGGCTGGGAATTCATCACCCGTATGAACGGGATGTTTTCAATCGCATACTACGATATACCGAACAGTCAATTACATCTGATTCGCGATCGATTCGGGATCAAACCATTATTCGTATATGTTGATCAGCATAAAATTGCATTCGCATCCGAACTCAAGGCGATTGAATCAATACCCGACAATCAACTCAGCATCGACCAAAAGAGTATTGCAGACTTCCTTCATACCGGATTCATTCCTACTCCCAATACTATTTATAAAGAAATAAAAAAAATTGTTCCTGGCGAAAGACTGGTAATAGGGAAGCAAGGTATCATCAACACGATACCTTTTCATAGGCTTGGCCAGAGCGTAGTAAAGGAAAAAATAACAGACGAACAACAGGCTACCGAGCGACTCGACGAACTGCTCAGTAAATCTGTATCCCTTCAATTGAGAAGTGATGTGCCTTGCGGAATTTTTTTGAGTGGCGGAATAGACAGCAGCACGATTGCATTCAAAGCAGCGCAAGTATCGGGGAAGAAAATCGATACATTCACGATTGGAAACAAAGAGGTCGTTTCGGACGAATCAAGATTCGCAAAAAAAGTGGCTAATGCCATAGGAACCAATCACCATGAACTAATCATAGGCGAATCGGATATCATAGGTCTTATTGAAGATGGTATCGACACCTATGATGAACCTTTAGCAGATGCCTCAATCATCCCAACACTGTTGGTTTCAGGCCTCGCCCGGCAATACGTAAAAGTGGTGCTTTCGGGAGAAGGTGCCGACGAATTATTTATGGGATATGGAGCACACAAATGGTCGAAGCGACTTCGAAATCCGCTGTTCAGAAACCTGAGTGCGCTCTCAATTCCTGCACTGAAGAGTCTATCCTCGCGCTATGTAAGAATCGCCGAACTACTATCGCTTCAGAATTCAAGAGGCTTTAACGACCATATATTCAGTCAAGAGCAATATTTCTTTACAAGTAAAGAAATCGATTTGCTACTGAAGAAAGACTTTTCAAGTGACACATTGAAGCAGGGCTTTCGCTTCGAACAACGGATCCAGGAAGAATTGTATTTTGCGGGAACCGCAAGGGACTTATCTGCCAGTGAGGAGCAGGCGTTTTTCGATCTTGAGCACTACCTTCCGGATGATTTATTGACAAAAATTGACAGGGCGACTATGAAACACTCCATTGAGGCTAGGGTGCCTTTTTTGGACAACGAACTGGTTTCTTTTGCGCTGAACCTTGATGATAAATTAAAAATCAAAGGGGGAAATAGTAAGTATATCCTGAAGAAAGTCCTGTTCTCACACCTTGACCCCGCGTTATTCGATCGACCTAAAAGTGGATTTTCAATCCCATTGGTCCGTTGGCTAAAATCGGATTTGAAATACCTGGTTGAAAAATACCTGTCTGATGAAATGATCCGTAAGGCGAATCTGGTTGACCCGGAATATGTAACCCGAATGGTAAAGGAATACCACTCAGGCATGAACCACCTGTTCAACCGTGTTTGGGCACTCGTCGTATTGCATCGATGGATGGAACGGAAAGGCGGATTTATTTCCTGAATTCAAGGGGTCTCAACAGGAGCATCGCCAAGCAGGGAATCCTGATATTTCTTTCGCAAAATGAAGAGACTGGCGATAAAAAATGGAATACATGGAATCTTATACCTCACCAAACTTCCGAAATTACTAGTTGAGAGTCCTACGGCGAATGCAAACAACAATGCAAAAACGAAGGAAAAAGCAATCAGCTCATCCGACAAAACCATCCGAGACCAGCCAATAATCCGGGTCGAAATCAGAAATCGAATTGCAAACAAGAGAATGAAAAAATTCTCAAGCCCGGAAACGAGCATTACAAAGTTGTTGCTTTCGAAAATAAGCGGACGGAAAATTGCAGCGAATGTGGCTGCCGGAAACTTGCCAAGTAAACTGGGTAATGTTCCGTCGAACTCACCGATGTCGAACGAATTGCCCTGGTAATAATCCTGTTTGAGATCCTGGTTAGTTACGATCGCCTTTTCGATGATGTTTTCAAGACTGTATTCGGCCAGCGTATCGCCGAGCAATGTCATTAGGAGTAATCCGGCACTGAAACCGGCGGCAGAAATCACCGGTACGAGAACGAACCGGAGGACAGGCGCCTTTATCCCATCAGAAACCTTTTGGAAAAACCACACGATTAATGCCGGTATCAAACCCACAAGAATATAGGGCTTGATCGATACAATCAGATTTGCAGAAAACAAGATGATAAAAATATAACCAAGGTTCCAGCGCTTTTCTTCAACGATTGTATAAAAGGCCCAAATAAATAGTCCGAGCGCCCCCAAGGTGAAGGAATCTTTTAAAAGTCCTGAGCCCCAAAAAAACACAGAAGGAATAAACAGGAAGGCAATGGCCATTTCCCTTTTCAAGTCGGGGAAGCGCAGAGCAAAAACCCTGTACATTTGCCAAACGCCGATAAATGACACCAATGCACTGAGCATGGAGGATACAACAAAGCTGCGCATGGCAAACGCAACGATGAAAAACGACTGCATCGAAGAAAAATATGTTTGCCCTGTTGGCCTCGTTCACATAAACGGAATAAAAATTACCGGGATCTTTAAGCAACAGATTTTGCAACGCAATACCATCATGAAAATAGCTGGTCGTATCCCCGCCCGGATAATAAACGGTGTATACCAATGCAACAGCGATGCCGCCAAGCAGCTTCATCGAAAGAGCAGGAACGAAGTATTTGTATTCGGGAACCGAGTTGCTCTTTCGGCGGGCATAAAGAAATCCGGCACCAAGCAACACCACGAGGTACAATGGGGTAAGCACGAGATCCGCAAGACTCAGGTGTTCCATCCTGTATCAAAGATAGGCAAAGAGACCAGTGCCTTCATCGTATGAAAAACCATGTATTATACATCAGTATAGATGGTTTGACCGACCCGCTGGGGCAGGCTCAGATCCTACCCTATGTTTGTGGCCTTTCAAATCGTGGTTTTCAATTCACACTTGTAAGCGCAGAAAATCCCAGGCTATATTCAGAGCACCGCCTCCGAATCGAGAGGATTTGCACTGAATTTGGCATTTGCTGGAAACCGGTCGTCTACCGGAACTCTCCGCCCATTATAGGCACCATATGGATGCAAAAGCAGATGCGAAAAACGGCTCTTGCTGCGCACAAAGACCTAAAGTTCGATTTGATTCATTGCAGGAGCTATCTGGCGACACAGCTTGGAAGTGCTTTATCTGCAGATTGGAGGATTCCGATCTTATTTGACATGCGTGGCTTATGGGCCGATGAAAAAGTGGAAGGTGGAATCTGGAACATTAAGAACCCGCTTCACTATGCCTTCTACAGACATTTCAAAAAGGTAGAAAAATCACTCTTCGCTCAATGTAGTGGCTTTATTTCACTCACGTATGCGGCTTTGCCCGAATTAGCTAAAATATCGGGCAGCGCCTTACTCAAGAAGCCTCACGAAGTCATCCCCTGTTGCACCGACACCAACCACTTCGACCCCGAAAGGCTAGAAGAGATTCAACTGGAAGCGTTAAGAAAAAATCTTGGAATTGCGAAAGATACTTTTGTGATGACGTATTTGGGCAGTATCAGTACTTGGTATATGCCAACCGAGATGTGCAAGCTATTCAAACGACTGCAACTCCATAAACCAGATGCATTGTTTTTAATCATTACCCGAGAGCCTGCACAACAGATTGAAGCGATTGCAGAGTCGCTCGAAATTGACATGAAATACATTCGGGTAGTCCCTGCTAACCGACAGGAACTACCATCTCTATTGAGCCTGTCAACCATCGCAATTTCTTTTGTCCGACCTAGCTACTCTAAAATCGCCAGTTCACCGACCAAGATGGGCGAATACCTCAGCATGGGAATTCCGGTCATTTCCAATGTAGGCATCGGTGATACAGACAAGCTTTTTTCCCATCCTGAGGCGGGCTCCTTGTGCCGCGAATTCAACAACGATTGCTATGATGCTTGTATCAAGGATGTCATTGAAATTCTCAAGTCCTATCCAAAATCCGCAATTCGGGAACTTGGCAAATCAATGTTCGACCTTAATATGGCACTTGAGCGATACGAGCGGATTTACAAAAATCTTATACGTCAGAAATGATGGTAGGGCTCATTCCTTAAAATGGTCATCGCCCGGTACACTTGCTCCAGGAACACAATCCTAACCATTTGATGAGTAAATGTCATCCGGGACAATGAAATTGATTGTTTCGCACGGTTTCGAAGGGAATCATGGAAGCCGTATGGGCCGCCAATCAGAAAAACCAAATCGCCACCGCCTGCCGAAAAACGCTTGTTGATCCACTCTGCAAATTCCACTGAATCGGATTCAACACCGTTATTGTCCAATAAAAAAATCTGATCTCCGGATTTTAGCGCTGACTCGAAGCGCTTAGTTTCTTCCCCCAAAGCCAACTCAATCGTGTTATTCTCGTGTATCTTTCCAGAAGCGAGTTCGATGTATTCGAGCTGCACATAGCGCTTCAACCGCTTCAGGTATTCATTTATTCCGGTGGCAACCCAGTCCTCCTTGGTCTTTCCGATTGATATTATTTTGATTTTCAAATATTTATGCTTTAAAGATTACACCATTGTTCAAAACACACCGACAGGCACCTATTTAGGGGCGCTGCATTTGTTACTTTAGTTTGCACATATTGCAGCAGCCGGTTTGGCATCGGTTTTGCTAACCTATGAAAAAGATGAACGCTCGACTCGCTTCGGTACTTTCCCTATTATTTCTATTCGTCGGACTATCGTTCGGAGCGGATTTGCTCGATGAAGTAGCCAATGCGCTTAGAAGCGGTGATGCCAAATCGGTTTCTAGATATTTTGGGAGCTCGGTCGACTTATCCATTGCCAGTCAGGAGGATGTTTACAGTAAAACACAGGCAGAACAGGTACTCAAAGATTTCTTCAGCAAAAATCAACCCAGGTCTTTCACGATTTTACACAAGGGAGAATCCAAGGAAGGTGCAAAATATGCCATTGGACGCTTGCTCACAGCGCAGGGAGTTAGCTATAGAACCTACTTTTATGTAAAGGCACAAGGTAATACACCTGTCATTCAGGAACTTCAATTCATGAAGGAATAATAGGGCCTGGCATTTCAATCCCTACTCCTTTTACTGACCTTTGTACAATGGACATCAACGTAGATTCGTTCATTCGCGAGGCGCTCGCTGAAGACATTGGAAACGGAGACCACACAAGCCTAGCCACGACTCCTGAGGGTCTGCAGGGCACAGCCAGTCTTCTCATTAAAGATAATGGCATTCTGTGTGGTGTCGCACTTGCCGAACGAATTTTCCATCTGATTGATCCAACAGTGAAATTGGAATCTTTCATTGCAGATGGAAGCCGAATAGAAAACGGTCAAACAGCTTTTCATGTACACGGATCGATTCGTAGTATACTGATGGCAGAGCGACTAGTGCTGAACTTTATGCAACGAATGAGCGGGGTTTCTTCTCTCACGCGGCGCTATGTAGATGCTGTAAATGGCACCAAAGCCCGAATCATGGACACACGTAAAACAACACCCCTACTCAGGGTATTTGAAAAATATGCGGTACGGTGTGGCGGCGGACACAACCACCGCTTCGGGCTTTTCGACATGATTCTAATCAAGGATAACCACATCGATGCTTGCGGAGGTGTTGCTAAGGCATTGCGTGCAGCCCAATCATATCTTGAAACCAACGAACTTCAACTTCCAATTGAAGTCGAAACGCGGACACTTTCAGATATCGAGGAAGCACTCTCCACAGGGATTCCGCAGCGCATCATGTTCGACAACTTCTCACCGGAATTGACTACAGCTGCCGTAGAGCTTGTCAACGGGAAAGTGGAATGCGAATCATCCGGCGGAATCACACTTCAAACCGTGCATAGTTATGCGATTACTGGCGTTGACTGTATTTCTGTCGGAGCATTGACTCATTCCGCCGGGAGCCTGGACTTAAGCCTTAAGATCCTTAAATGAATTTCCATAAGCGGCTACATGCACTCTCGCATTACAAACCGGTTTACAAGCTGGTTTCGGCGGGAAAGCGGATTGTACTACCGGGTTTTGATGGATTGCCACTGTTCGAAGTAGTTTCCTTCTTCATAAAGAGGCTCGAGGAAGGAGAAATTCAAACACGTGCTCGATCACTTGCCTTCAGCTTTCTGCTCGCGCTATTTCCTGGGATCATTTTCATCTTCACAGTAATACCCTATATACCTATCGATTCATTTCAGGATAGGCTACTCGAACTAATACGGAATTTCTTGCCCGCAAGCACATTCGAATTGGCCCACGAAACCATTGAGGATATCGTTCGCCATCAGCATGGGGGATTACTTTCTTTCGGCTTCGTGTTTGCCCTTTATGTAACCACAGATGGAATCATCGCACTGATGAACTGGTTCAATAAAAGTTTTCATGGAAAAAGAGAGCGAGCTGGCTGGAAACAAAGACTGATTGCTTTGGGAATAACGCTGTTTTTATCCCTCTTGATTTTTATTGCAATTGGGCTGGGTATATCGTCTGAATTCCTTTTTTATTACTTGGAATCGAAAGGTGTCCTGGTTAACTTGATGCAACTCATTTTAATAACCGCAGGGAAATGGGTGATTCTGCTTGCGTTGTGCTTTACAGCCATTTCAGTACTGTATTATTTTGGCCCTTCCAAACGGGAACGCATTCGGTTTATTTCCGCGGGATCATCACTGGCCACCATGCTGTTTGTAATCACTACGCTCGGTTTCAACTATTTCATTACCCACTTTGGACAATACAATAAATTGTACGGATCAATCGGAACGCTGATCATCATCCTGCTCTGGCTCTACATCAACTCACTGGTACTGTTGGTTGGGTATGAATTGAATGTATCTATCCGGAAGGCGAGAAAGATTACTCAATTTCCCATTCCGTAACGGACCCAGGAAGCCGTTTTTGCTCTACCCATTGGCCCTGATTATTCATCATTTCGACGCCATAGGATTCAACCCCTGAATCCCAGTCGAAATACTTGGTCCAGATCAGAATGTCGCCCGCTCCGGCCTCAAGCCACTGAAGCAGTATGGATGCGCCTGGACGCCCCTGTATGGGGTTTATATCGCATACATTTCGAACCACTACACGGTAGATATATCGATTCCAATCGACATCGGTTGAATAATCCTGATACGCATAAACACCTGCCGGCACTGTCGCAATCACCTGGAATGAAAGATTATCAAGAGACCGCTGAATTTCATAATGGGAAACGGCCTGCGGAAGAACAGCTGGAGCTTTCCATTCAGTAAGTACATAATGGTCATTGACCACGGTGGTGCGAAGCACATCCACGTATTGATCCTGGATTGAGCTCAAGGGACGAGCAATAACATCGTTACTTCTCGATTCGACTCCTGCAACATTGCACACACCCTGTGCAATGATTCGATAAGTGTAATCCAACGGACACCAGGCCGTAGTATCGGTGAAGCTGAACGTTGCCGAAGAAACCGTTCCTATCGGGAGGAAAATACCATTGGGCTGATCCTTCCTTACGACTAAATACGAATTGACAGCGCAGTCACCATAAGGAGTCCAGTTCAGGCTCACCTGTTGAAACCCAGCCTGCGCCTGAAGATGAACGGTCGTATGAGGTAAGGCTGTTAACAAGGATAGTGCATAACCACAGAAATCAACTGCAATGACCTTGTAAGTATAAGGCCTCAAATCGGTTTGTACATTGTAGTCGCTGTATGAAATAAGACCCGCCATTCCAGAACCAGGGACAATTCCAATACTGTCAAACACAGTGCTGGACGGATTAAACCGATAAACAGTGTAGTGATCTACATCGTTAGCAGCTGATGCCGGCCATTCTACCAAGACCTCTCCTGATCCTTCAACCGTTACACGCTGCAAATCAACAGGAGGAGGAGGCAGTGTATCAAACACGGTTATGTATCCAGTCTGCGTCATGGAGTCAGAGCAGGTCTCCTGATTGATAACGGTAAGCGTTACCGTATATGTACCCGGTGAATTATAAACAAGCGTTGGATTTTGAGAACTCGAGCTAGTTCCGTTTCCGAGATCCCATAGGAATCGCGGTTGATCCAACTGGGTAGACAATGAATTAAACTGAACCGACAACGGAGGACATCCAGCACGAACATCAGCAGTTAAATCAACTTGAGGACGTGCTACGACCAAAATGGAATCAGCCATTTCAAGTGTATCGACACATCCATTCAGATTTGACGCAATCAATCGGATTCGATATATCCCAGGCTGAGCATAGGTATACTGAGTCAAAGGACCAACTATGGTAGTTCCGTCACCCATGTCCCATTCAAGATTATCTGAGTAAAGAGATGTGTCAGTAAGTTGAATAGTCAGCGGAGCACATCCGGCCTTGGTGTCCAATGCGAAGCCCGGCCGAGGTGCATCAAACACCATGACCGGTACCGAGTCAGTAGCCGAACAACCAGTGGAATCGTACGCCTTAAGAAAAACCATGTAATGACTACCTGCAGTATAGGTGTGTACCGTGTTACCCGGATTCGGAACAAGTTCAAACGTACCATCATCGAAGTACCACTCGTAGGACACTGCACCCGCACTTGTATTTGTAAATTGAATATCTACAGGTGCACAACCGCCCGGGTTATTAATGGTGAATGAAGGGAAAGGTCCACGAGCAACTATTGAGTCGAGGGAAAGGGTATCCTGGCAATTGAACTTATTGGTGATGATTAAAGTCGGCGTGTAGGTTCCATTCTGATAGTTTGCATTTCCAATGGGTTGATTTCCGAAGGTTCCATTTCCAAAATCCCATGACCAAACAACCGCGTTCAAACTATTGTCTGTAAATGTGACCGGCAAGGGTGCACAACCACTTAACGCTGTTGTAGTATAGGATGCAACAGGGGTGTTGACTTCTATCAGGGAATCAATCCGAAGAGTATCTGTACATCCGGAAGGAGCTGTCACAATCAAACTGGCATGATAATATCCGTCTAAACTCAGTGTAAGTGAAGGATTGAGGTTGCTCGATACACCACCGGCCCCAAAATCCCAATGCCAATTTGTTGCATTAGAACTACTGTCGCTAAACTGTACAGAAAATGGAGCACATCCACCGGTTGATGAAACTGAAAAGTCGGCACGAGTAACCTGCGGCGATGGTTTACGCATACTTTTAACGCATCCGTTCACATCTTCAACAGTCAATGTGATGGAGTCGGTTGGTTGTCGCGAGTAAATATGAACAGGATGTTGCGCAGATGAAGTGTCACCATCGCCGAAGTTCCACAACCAGGTCACGGCGTCCGTACTCAGATCGGTGAATTCTGCAAGGACTGGTTCGCATAAGCTTGAATAGGAAACCGAAAAGTCGGGTACAAGACGGCTAACATATACCACGTTGGGGATAGATACGGTACTACTGCATACGTTATCATATGCCGTGAGTGTCACAGTGTAATATCCAGGTGCGGTGAAGAAGTGGCGTGGGCTCGATAGCGTAGAAGTTGATCCATCACCGAAGTCCCACAACCAGGATGAACTGTTTACTGAAGTATTGCCAAACTGGTAGTAAATCGTACTACAATTTGTCCAAGGCGAACCCATGATAAAACTGGCTTCCGGCTTGAAGATGTAGACTGCATACGGCATGGTATATCGGCGTGAACATCCTGTTATGTCTGTTACAGTCAGAGTTACCCAGTATACACCCTTTTGCTGAAACACGTGCTGAGGATTCCTCAATGTTGAACTTGTACCGTCACCAAAATCCCAGAGATACTGCTGGAAATTGACATTACCCGGATCGAATGAAATGGTATCACCTGCACAACCGCGTCGCACATCCGACCTCAACTCACCGGCTGCACTGACGGAGAAGGACTTTGAAACATAGGAACTGCATTGATTGGTATCGGTTACCTGAAGGGATACCAAATATGTAGCCGTTGCATTGGGATATACATGAGTTGCAAAAGGGCCCGTGGCGGTTGCACCACCAAAGTCCCACAAAGCAGTTAAAACCGGAACATTAACCCACGTGCTAACCTCTACAGTCCTACACAATGAAACAGGTTGAATGGTAAAATCGGTGACCGGCTTCACTACCCAGATGGTATCCGAAAACACAAGGGTATCAATTGATCCGTCAGGCAAAGTCACATAGGCGATTGGATTGAAATAACCGGCTGAATTGAACACATGCTCGGGCGAGAAGGTTGTACTTGAGTCGCCATCACCAAATACCCATAGGACCGATATTGCATCCGGATAGGGATTCGAAAAATTAACTGCAAATGGAGCGCAATTCTTTTTCAGCGGAATATACGGCGGCACTCCGCCGAGTCCACCCGGTGTTCCTGCAGCCGAGCCGAAACTGATCGGCGGATAATCATATGTATGAGAGCAACTGTCGTTGCCTATGGTAAGCATGATGTGAAACGGACCCGAACCAGTAAACGTGTGTTGAGGATTCTCTGTCGTATCAGTGGTGCCATCACCAAAATCCCATAACCACCAGGTCGCATTGGTCGAATTGGCATAGAACTGCACATTGAAGGGTGCAACAGTATCGGCGGTTATGAAACTGGCAAATGCACCTAAACCACTGATTTGAACTGCACCATTCGCTTGTAGTGTGGTAGAACAGCCCGATGCGGTGGTCGCCACCAACGTTACATTATAAACACCCGGATTCGGAAACGTATGTGTAGGATGTTGCAGCGTTGAACCCTGTCCAAATCCGAAATTCCAGGACCAGGAAGTTGCGTTGAGCGATGTATCGGTAAACTGAACCACATAGGGCGGACATTGGCTTACCGTGTAGGTAAATCCGGGTTGCGCACCATCAATCACGAACGTTTGAAACTGGGGGATTGATTGCGCACAGCCTGAATTGCCTTGTGTAGTCACAAGAGAAACTGTAAACACTCCAGGTGATTGATACACATGATACGGATTGGGATCGGATGATGTATTACCATCTCCAAAATCCCATGCATACGTGGACGCCCCTGATGCATCCGAAAAATTCACTGCATAAGGTGCGCAAGCAAAAACAGTGTCGGGCGCCTGATAATTGGTTTGAAGCGAAGAGACCTGAATCAGATTGTTATAGCTAATTGTGTCCGAGCAGCCATTGATCGAATCGATTGCAATGAGCGTAACACTATAACTTCCGTTTTGAACGTAGGTATGACTTGGGCTTGCCGAAGTAGATGTAGTGCCATCGCCGAAATTCCACATGTAGTGTGTTGCGCTTGTGGACTGGTTGTTGAAATTCACATCCAATGGAGCGCATCCTGAGGACAAATCGGCTGCAAAAGCGGCGACAGGCTTAAGCACAGTCACCTTGAATCGTGCAGTATCGGTATCGCTACAACCATTTGGTCCGATTGCGGTGAGATATACCTGATAAACCCCTTGGTTGGGGTAATTGTGTGGGAGCGGACTGGCAAGTAATGAGGAATCCCCATCGCCAAAATCCCAATGCCAGCTAAAAGGTGCTGTACTACTTTGATTGGTGAAGGAAACAAGAAGCGGAGCACAACCTGTGTGGTTTGTAATGCTGAAATCGAAATCGGGTTTGTCTTCCACTTCAATTACTCCTGCATTAATGGTTTGTATGCAACCATTGAGGTAGGCAGTGGTAAGCTCAACCTGGTAAGTACCCGAATCTGAAAACACGTGGTTGACCTGTGAACCTGTCCTGACAGATGCTGTATCGAATGTCCATGTAAATACAGGTTGCCCAGGTGCGCTGGCATTAAAGACCACGCTGAGTGGCTCACAACCGGATTGCACGGACGAAGTGAATACGGGCACCGGATTGTACATCACATCAACAAGTGCAGACCTGGCTATCGTTGCACTGCAGCCGAGTGCAGAAACCATAGTTACTGAAACATCAAAACTGCCGGTATCCCCATACACGTATGACATTGAGGTTGATCCTGCCAATGCAGCGGAACCATCTCCGAAATTCCATTCAAATGACTGTGCATGTTGAACAGAACTCAAATCGAATTGGAACACATGTGACTGATCGCAGGACATGGTATCCAATGCAGTAACAACAGCAGTTGGTGACGGATGAACGGTAATGTATGCTAAACGTTTCAGAGATTTGGAACAGCCACTTATGGAATTGAAGACGATGAGTTCCACATTGAAAACTCCGGATGTATCATAAACGTGGACAGGAGAATCTTGATAACTGATGTTTCCATCTCCAAAATACCAGACCGAAGAATCATATCCCACAGAGGAATTGGTGAAATTGAATCCCTGCTGACCTTGACAGCCGGAAAGACTCGAAACCGAAAAGTCAACGGAGACAGGGGATGGAGATACAACAATTTGTCTTGTAGAACTGCTTGTTTGAACGCCCGAATTAACCGTGAGTGTAATTGTGTAAGTGCCAGGAATCGAATAGAGCCATCCGGCATTGGGTGATGAGGACGTATCATTCGTGGTCCCAGTAACGCCAAAATCCCAAAGCAAGGAACCCGATATGTTAGCTGATGTGGAGCACTGAACCCCGAGCGGCGCACATCCCGAATTGACATTCGTAATGATCGTTGGAGACTGCGCCTGTGCCTGAAACAAACATGCCAACAGGGCGATGCACAAAGCTGTGATCCACCTGATCATTCTGCGTATTTGCACTGCCTGGAAATTTGGGTCTTGGGTTTGCATACGCCCGTTCTTACGAAAGAAAATGCCCCTGGGTTCCGTGCGCATGAAAATTAAGGGCGATTATCGGCTAGAATGGGTAAAATAGACCCGGTTTCTTACACCTCAACTCAAGTCCAAAGCAGTCAATATTTGTATTTATTTTATTGATTTTCAATTTTTTAAACAGATTTCGGGGCGATAGGACTACCTTTAGGGCATGTCAGCGATGGATCATGTGGTGGCGCCCGTTTCGGAAGAAGAGTGGGTAGAGGTTTTCGGTGCCCGTGAGCACAATCTTCAGGAAGTTGATGTAAGTTTCCCGCGAAACAAACTGGTAGTGATTACCGGACTCAGTGGCAGTGGCAAAAGTTCACTGGCATTCGACACCATTTACGCGGAAGGTCAACGCAGGTATATGGAAACATTTTCAGCGTATGCGCGTCAGTTTTTAGGAAACATGGAACGGCCCGATGTGGATAAAATCAAAGGGCTAAGTCCAGTGATTTCAATCGAACAGAAGACCACCAACACCAATCCTCGTTCAACAGTCGGTACGGTTACGGAAATCTACGACTTCCTCAGGCTGCTCTTCGCTAGAGCTTCCGAAGCGTATTCGTATTTGTCGGGAGAGAAGATGATCCGGATGACGGACGAGCAGATCCGTGAGGTTGTACTGAAACAGTACGATGGACAAACTGTACTTTTTCTAGCGCCCGTTATTAAGGGTAGGAAAGGTCATTACAGAGAGCTGTTCCAGCAAATCGCGCAGCAGGGATTTCTGCGAGTGAGACTCGACAATGAATTACTCGAGATCAAACGTGGCCTGCAAGCCGATCGATATAAGACCCATGATATCGAAATTGTAATCGATCAACTAACTGTTAACGAAGACAACGCACTTCGGGTTAGCGAATCGATTAGAACTGCCATGAAACATGGCAAAGGCACCATGATTGTGCTGAGTGAGCGGGACAATAGGGTTAGGCATTTCAGTCAGCACTTGATGTGCCCGGTTACCGGAATCTCTTACGACGAACCTGCACCCAACTCATTTTCGTTCAACTCACCCTATGGTGCATGTTCTCATTGCAGCGGATTGGGCTCGGTGCCCGAGATCGATATCCGGGTCGTAATTCCTGATTTCGACAAGAGTATACGTCAGGGAGGGATTGCCCCGCTGGGCGAATACAAGGACAGCTGGATTTTTCAGCAAATCAGTCAAATCGGAAAGCGATATGGCTTCAACCTGAGTACACCCATTAAAGACATACCCCAGGAGGCCCTTCAAATCCTGTTATACGGATCCAACGACATACTTTCCGTTGAAAAAGGATATACGTCCGGATCCGTTCAATCCGTAAGGCTCAGTTTCGAAGGAATTGCAAATTTCATCTCATCACAGCTGGAAGACGAAAACTCCCCTACCCGACTTAGAAAATGGGCACAAGGTTTTATGGCCTATGTACCTTGCCCCGAATGCAAAGGAGCCAGGTTAAAACAGGAGTCTCTTTACTTTAAAGTTGATGGCAAGAACATTTCAGAACTGGCTCAACTTGACATCCGAATTCTGAATGAGTGGACACAGGATCTAGAATTACGAATCAGCGAGCGGCAAAGGGCAATTGCACATGAAATCCTCAAGGAGATACGGAAGCGCATTCGTTTTCTACTGGATGTAGGCCTGGAATACCTAACACTCGACCGCACATCGCGCAGCTTATCGGGCGGGGAATCGCAGCGTATCAGACTTGCTACGCAAATCGGCTCACAACTGGTTGGGGTGATGTACATCCTCGATGAACCCAGTATCGGATTGCACCAACGCGACAACACCCGACTGATCCAATCCCTGAAAAACCTGCGCGACATCGGAAACTCAGTCGTGGTAGTGGAACACGATAAGGAAACAATACTTGAAGCCGACCATGTGATTGACCTTGGTCCCGGAGCAGGAATCCATGGGGGAAGAATTGTAGCGGAGGGAACTCCCGAATCGATTCTGGCTACCGACTCACTTACCGCCAAATATCTAAACGGCACACTGGGCATTCCGATCCGGAAACGAAGGAAAGGAAATGGGAAAAGCATCAAGCTCTCCGGTGCAAGTGGAAATAATTTGAAAAATGTCAGTGTCGAATTTCCGCTAGGTATTCTGATTTGCGTAACAGGAGTTTCAGGCAGTGGCAAATCCACACTCATCAACGAAACACTCTACCCGATTTTAAATCAGCACTTCTACCGTTCACAAACCAAGCCACTTCCGTATAAATCAATCAAAGGACTAGAGCACGTCGACAAGGTAATCGAAATCGACCAGAGTCCGATTGGCCGAACCCCACGTTCGAATCCAGCAACATATATCGGTGTGTTCAGTGATATCCGGAACCTCTTTTCAAATCTTGCCGAATCCAAAGTAAGAGGCTATCCGCCCGGTTGGTTCAGTTTTAATGTGAAGGGCGGCCGCTGCGAAACTTGTCAGGGCGCGGGCATGCGCACCATTGAAATGAATTTTCTTCCCGACGTGCATGTACCCTGCGAACAATGTGGCGGCAAGCGATACAATAGAGAGATATTGGATGTACGTTACAGAGGAAAATCCATCAACGATGTCCTCGACATGAGCATTGAACAGGCCGTGGATTTTTTCGAGAACATGCCCTCCATTCACCACAAAATCAAAACCCTACGCGAAGTCGGATTGGGATATTTGACCCTGGGTCAGCAAAGCACAACACTATCAGGTGGTGAGGCTCAGCGTGTGAAACTGGCAAGTGAGCTGTCAAAAAAGGATACCGGTAGCACATTTTATATACTGGATGAACCCACCACCGGTCTTCACTTCGAAGATGTACGCATCTTACTGGAAGTGGTCCAACGACTGGTAGACAAGGGTAATACCGTATTGGTGATCGAACACAATATGGACGTAATAAAATCGGCTGACTATATTATAGATCTGGGACCGGAGGGTGGACGAGCCGGCGGTGAACTCATTTGCACAGGAACACCGGAACAGGTGGCCAAAAACAAGCAGTCCATTACTGCACACTACCTCCGCAAAGAACTGGCAGGCTGAAACTAACCTGCGAACTTTCCGTAAAACAGGGCCGATACACATATGCTACACGACGAATCGAAAATCAGAAGAGCCTTCAGCGAAAAAGACTGGCAGGAAATCAAGTCACAAGATACCTGGCAGATCTTCAAAATAATGGCTGAATTTGTCGAAGGTTTCGAGAAGATGGGTAAAATCGGACCCTGTGTGTCAATTTTCGGCTCCGCCCGAACTGGTCCTGGAACACAACCCTACCAGCTTGCAGAAGAAATCGCCTTCAAGTTGACACGTGAAGGATATGGCATCATCACAGGAGGAGGACCTGGCGTGATGGAAGCAGCGAACAAAGGAGCACAAGCTGCCAAAGGAAAATCAGTCGGACTAAGCATAAAGTTACCATTCGAGGAGCGCCCCAACCCGTTTATTGATCACGACAAGAGCATCACCTTCGATTACTTTTTCGTCCGAAAACTGATGTTTATCAAATATGCACAGGGCTTCGTGGTCTTACCCGGTGGATTCGGCACCATGGATGAACTCTTCGAGGCACTCACCCTCATTCAAACCCATAAAATAGGTCGCTTTCCAATTGTCATGGTTGGAAAGTCATACTGGGGCGGTCTGATGGACTGGATTCACGGTCAGCTGGTCAGCGGAGGGTTCGTCAATCCTGACGATTTAAAACTCTTCACATTGGTTGATACCGCCGAAGAAGCGGTTGCGGTGATCAATGCATTTTATTCGAAGTATCTACTAAAGCCTAATTTTTAAGGCTCGGCGGACATTTCTGTCCGCATTTCCGTAACCCGGAACCCCATATCGCAGTAAAACGTGCATGCATGGCTTGTTCATGGCAATCGAATTTGCCATACAACGTGCAAAAACAGCACAACAACGCGAATATGGAAGACCGCCTGCTCAATATCCTGCTTGTAGAGGATGATAGTGTAGATGTGATGAATGTCCAGCGGGCATTCTCAAAAAACCACATCACCAATCCCCTGCACGTGGCATACAACGGTGTTGAAGCCCTCAATATGCTGAGGGGACAGAACGGCAAACCTAAGCTCAGTCCAACGCCGCGCATCATCCTACTCGACATAAATATGCCGAAGATGAACGGCCTGGAATTCCTGAAAGAATTGAGAAGTGATCCGGAATTGCAGTCGATCAGCGTATTCGTGATGACCACATCGAATGACGAGCAAGACAAAATTGAAGCGTACAGGCTGAACGTTGCCGGATACATTCTCAAGCCTTTGTCTTTCGAAAAATTCGTTGCTGCTGTTTCCATACTTAATAGCTACTGGAAACTCTGCGTACAACCCGAGCAAGAGGGTATCGTATTGGGACCGAAAAATGGATATTTCGAATGAGCAGAAACACGACTCCCCTACGTATTCTTGTTGCAGAGGACCACGATGTCAGCCGGTTCATCCTGAGCAAATGCATGAACAGGCCTGAATGGAACGTCGATTTTGTACGGTCCGGACGCGAAGCCATCAATCAAAGTGCCGGGAATGCATATGATATCATCATGCTCGACATCGAACTACCAGACCTGAACGGTTATCAGGTGGCGGAGATGATCCGATCAAGAAAAGAGCAAAGCATCCGCAATGTACCCATCATTGCCATGACAGGCCATTCCTCAGGCAAGGAAATATCCCGCAGTATCCAATCTGGGATGAACGGACACCTTACCAAGCCGTTCAGCGGAGAACAACTCAACACCTGTATACAGTCGATTATGCAACATACATCCACAACCGCCGACGGAAATCCAGTCGAGCCCGATCTAAGCTTCCTTCGAGAAGTGGCATCAGGCGACCTCGATTTCATGTGCACATTCATCGGCATGTTCCTGAAGGATATACCCGAAAGCCTAGATCAACTTTCAAGTGCTATCGATAAAACAGAATGGAGTACTATCCGTTCGGTGAGTCACAAGATGAAATCCTCCCTCCTATATGCAGGACTTAGGGAACAGCATGCATTATCAGCACAAATCGAAAAACATGCTGCCGAACGGAATCACCTTGACCAAATACGCCATGTTTTTTCGAACCTGAAGAATGGTTGTGCATCCAGTTATGAAGGATTAAGAGCCTCCCTACTTCTTTTACAAAACCAAACCAGCCATGAACGCCGCTAAAGTATTTCTGATTGAAGATGACATGATGGTTGCGACCATCATTTGCAAATTGATTCAAACAAAACAGCCGGGCTTTGAAGTCCGGCATTTTGGTTCGGGAGAGGAATGTCTGCACGAACTACATACCATGCCTGATATCGTAATCATCGATTACAACTTGCCTGGAATCGATGGCCTTACACTGCTGAAGCAGGTGAAATCCGTTTGCCCACAGGCGCTCATCATGGTCTGCTCCGGACAAGAAGAAGTAAAGGTTGCCGTACAGTGTTTTGAGGCGGGGGCCAATCACTACATTATGAAGGACGACAAAATGATGCCGAATATCGAAAATGGGATGCGGAATTTGTCAATGCACGTAACTCTAAAGCGTGAAGTAGCCTTTCTGCAAGATCAGATCATCGACAGAAATAAGTACTCGAACATCATCGGAAACAGCCAGGCAATATTGCGTGTATTGAAGCTTATCCAGAAAGTCGAGAAAAACACCATGATGGTTCTCGTGACCGGACAAAGCGGCACTGGGAAAGAACTGGTGGCCAAAGCTCTTCACTACAACTCCCCGCGTGCACGCAAACCCTTTGTGGTAGTGAACATGGGCGCTATTCCCTCCGAACTGGTCGAGAGCGAACTCTTCGGGCATGAAAAAGGTGCATTCACCGATGCGCGTGAACGCCGGATCGGAAAATTCGAACAAGCCGAGGGTGGAACTATTTTTCTAGATGAAATTGGCGAGATGGACCTGGGTATTCAGGCCAAACTACTCCGCGTACTTCAGGAAAAAGAAATCACCCGCATCGGCGGAAACAAGACCATCAAACTCGACTTCCGTCTTGTTGCAGCAACCAATCGCAACCTGGCACTGGAAGTTAAAGAAGGACGATTCAGGGAAGACCTGTTTTACAGGATCCAAGGTTTTCTGATCCACCTTCCACCATTGAACCAGCGTGGTGATGACATATTACTACTGGCCAAATCCTTCCTGAAAGAATTCTGCGATCAAAACAGAATGCCCCAGCTCAGCATCAGCCGTGAAGCCTGCCGGTTCATGCTGGACTACGCCTGGCCTGGGAACATTCGCGAACTAAAAGCCGTAATTGAGCGGGCTGCACTGATGGCCGAACAAAACACCATTACCATTGAAGACCTCACATTCGTAACAGCCTGAAGCATTTTTAAACAATGGGATACCGTTTAAAGCCATCACAACGTCAGCGCCTGAGCACCTTGCAGAAAGGAACGCTCATCATCGCAAGCACATCGTTTATCGCACTGGGCATCTATTTTGGTATCGTGTTGCAAAGCACGAAAACCACACCTGGGCATGCTTCTAATTCACTTATGCTGGAAGACCCTGCGGGTACTGGGGAAACACTAATTGCATTCACCTGGGATGAAGGCGAAGTGCTCAAACCAGAAATCGGACCGGTGGGAAGCCAAACCAATACACAAACACAGATTGTTAGTGAGCCAGACCTGAACATCAAAGGCCTTACCAATCCATCCGGAGGAATCGACTTGAGCATTCCTTGGAATACAAGCTTCGAAACAGAAGGCATTTCCATTGAAACCAACTTCCGCATGCTGGATACAGACGGTGACTTTTTTAGTTGTGGCAAGGAATTCCGCTTCGGAATACGGAAAGGCAATCCCGCAGTGCGCTACACGCTGACCGATAGCAAGGGCAAGAAGCAAGTCATTGAGGAACAATCTGACTATCGGATTGCTGATGACAGAAACTTCAGAATATATGCCTTTTCCTACAACCCCGTATCCGGAAGGGCCGAAATCCTTGTTGACGGACTTTTGGTTTGGTCGAAGAAAACTGATGCATTCCAATCTCTTGCCTGGAAAGCAGGTACTCCCGTGGTAATCGGAGCAGGACTTGATGCGGGAGGAACCACATCGTGTATTCTCGACAAAATCAGCGTCCGGAAACCTGTAGGAGGACGATTCATTCCTCTTGACTTACTCGGTTTCAGTGCAGAACCCGAGGGCGATCAGATTATGCTCAGTTGGTTTACAGGAAGCGAGTCGGGGACCGAGCAGTTCATCATCGAACGCAGCTCCGATACACAATCCTTTCAGGAAGTAGGTCGAGTGCGGGGCGCCGGAAAATCCGAAGAAATGAAAGCCTATGCATTGCTCGATACGCGGCCACACCACGGTGTGAATTATTACCGACTAGCCCTGAGTAACCACCGGTCCAAATCGGTTTGGGTGCCTGTCATCGCCATCCGCTTCCCGCCCGAACCGGGATTCCTGCAACCGGGACTGAGCGGAGGCACTTCCCGTTGAATTTATCCCTCGAATATAAGCCGGCCGACAAGCCGGCTTTTTCATGTATGGCCGAAATAGTATCAATTCACTAATTTGGGTGCAAACAAAAAACCCATGGGATTCATTCAAGAATTCAAGTCCTTTGCCATGCGTGGCAACCTAATTGACTTCGCCGTCGGCGTAGTGGTTGGAGGAGCTTTCGGAAAAGTCACCGGAGTGTTTGTCGACGGCATTGTGATGCCGGTAATCGGAACGCTGATCGGCAACCAGGATTTCTCAGAAATGAAAGTGGCCATTCAAAATAGTAAAAAAGCGATTCTTGATTCGAGTGGAAACATCATCGAAAAAGAAGTTCCGGAAGTTTACCTGCGGTATGGTGAATTCATTTCAAGCATCATAGATTTCACACTCGTCGCTTTCGCCATGTTCTTGGTCGTTAAGGCTATGAACCGCATTCGGAATGCGGAAGTCGCTGAACCGGCAGCCCCCGCTGCGCCGAACAAACAGGAGCAACTCCTTGAAGAAATACGAGACATCTTATCCCGTAAATAAGCCCTTATGAAACGAATACTCATTATCGCTCTGCTGGCAACTCTTTCCGCATTAAGTGCGGTTGCACAAAACGACACCATTTGGAAAACAGGTGGACTCTTTAATGCTGCATTCAACCAGGTGAACCTCAGCAACTGGGCGGCAGGTGGTGAAAATTCAATCGCACTGAATGCATTTACCAACTTATACGCGAATTACCGCAGGGGAAAAGTAAGCTGGGATAGCAATATCGATCTTGCGTATGGCATCACTCGACAAGGCGAAGAGGATGTACGTAAAAACGACGACCGACTTGAAATAAATACCAAGGTCGGTTATCAGACATCTTCAGCCAAGCTAGCCTATTCGGCACTGTTCAATTTCCGTTCGCAATTCAGCGATGGATACAATTACCCTAAGACGGATTCAAGCCGGTATATTTCACGTTTTGCTGCACCCGCTTTTGCACTCCTCGCGTTGGGTGTCGACTACAAGCCCAACAAGGCTTTCAGCCTGATGGTGTCGCCTCTGACAGCACGGGTAGTCATTGTGGCTGATGACTCCTTGTCGAAAGCAGGAGCCTTTGGTGTTGATCCAGGAAACACCATACGACGGGAATTTGGCGCTTATGCCTATGCACGATTCCAGCAGGAGGTTGTGCAGAATGTAACACTCATGAGCAAACTTGATCTTTTCAGCAATTACCTTGAAGATCCGCAAAATATCGACCTAAACTGGGAACTGCTACTTGCGCTCAAAGCAAGCAAAGCCATTACAGTATCACTGGGGCTGCAAATGATTTACGACGACAACACGAAGATTCTGTTGTTCAAGGAGTCAAATGGGCAACGTGTCCCTGAACTCGGAGCAGACGGCAAACAGAAAAGTGGTCCACGGTTACAGATGCGCCAGATATTCGGTATCGGGCTGAGCTATAAGATTGCTAAAGCCACGGTGCGCTGATCACAAGAGCAACTAAATGGGACTGGTCATTTACCAATGCTCCGCGGGATCGGGAAAGACCTTCACACTGGTAGGCCGTTTCCTGACGCACACCATTGGTCAGCCCTCACTCTTCAAGCAGATTCTGGCCATTACCTTCACCAACAAGGCGGCTGAAGAACTGAAGACGCGGATTATTCAAGATCTGGATAGGATTGCCTCCGGGAGGAAATCAAAGCAGCTGGAGCAACTGACCAAAGCCTTCCCGAACTTAAATACTGAAGAAATCCGTGCCCGTGCTGCGGAAATCCTGGACCGGATCATCCACGACTACGGAGCCTTTGCTGTATCAACCATCGACAGTTATTTCCAGATCCTGGCGCGCACCCTTGCACGCGAGATGAACCTGCCGATGCGCTACTCCATCGAACTCGACCAGGAGGCCATCAGCAGGACGCTAACCGATATGACCATCGAGGAGGCAGGCAGGGATAAGGAGATTACGTTTATGCTTGAGTCCATGTTGTTCGACCTTGTGGATGCTGACGAAGGGTGGGACATCAACGGACACATTCGTGGTATGGCCAAAGAGATGATGAAGTCGTCAACCAACGCATCCGATCTCCTCAGCCATGACCCCCAAAGGATCAATGCGTTGATTAACTGGATGCGCGCCTATCAAAAAGCATACATAAGTGAACTGAGTACTTACATTGCTGAATTCATTAAACTCTGCAACACATACGGACTACAACCAGATGACTTTGCCGGCAAAAGCAAGGGTATACACAACTATTTCACAAGCATCGAGAAAAGGGCTGGAGATTCCGAATACACAGCCAAATTTCTGAACCAGCTTGCTAAGTTGAATGAAGATCCCGAGGCCATGTGGCAAGGGAAGAGCACGAAAAAGAAAGAACTTCCGGGAGTGGCCAAGTCAGAGTTCGCACCGGTTTTCCGTAACATGCAGGAGCACATCGGATCGAAATTTAAAATCCACACTACATGCACCGTTACGCTCAAGCACATTTGGAAAGCGGGAATTAGCGGGTTTCTCGACCAGAAATTCAAGCAGTTCCGCGAGGAGCAACAGGTGTTTCACTTGTCGGATACCACCAGGCTGCTAAGTGAAGCCGTCCAAAACGACGACACGCCCTTCATTTTTGAAAAGACCGGAAACGCCTTCAGGCACATTTTCATTGATGAATTTCAGGACACCTCCACGGAACAGTGGAATATTCTGAAGCCACTGGTGCTAAACACCCTTGCCAATGGAAACGAGGTGATGATTGTGGGTGATGCCAAGCAATCGATCTACCGTTTCAGAGGAGGCGACATCTCTCTGATCCTGAAAAAAGTTGCACAGGAAATCGGTGTCATCGGTTACGATACGAAGCACGAACGACTGGAAATAAACTGGAGAAGCCAGCCGGAGGTTGTTGGTTTTAACAACAAGCTATTTCCTGCTCTGGCATTGATTGAGTCAGCCCGCCTAGGCGCGGGAAGTGAACTCCTGCAGGATGCCTACCAGGACAAAAACGTAGAACAGAAAACAGAACATAAAACAGGCTTAGGTTCTGTACATCTGCGTTTTTTCCGGAAAGATGGCAGTTCAAGAGAAGGTGATGAAAACGAAACCGGCGAAGACATCAAGTGGAAGAAACAGGCCTGCATGGCTTTATCGAAGCAAGTTGAAGCGTTGATCCGCGATGGATTTCGCTACCGCGACATCACTGTATTGGTGTACACTACGAGTGAAGAAACAGAAATTGCCAAACACCTGCTAGAGGAAAACAAGCACCCCTTCATTGCTTCCAACTCCCTAAAATTAGCCAATAACGCACAAGTGTTGCTGGTGTTTTCGGCCATACGCTGGATTGCCGAACCGGACAACCGCCTCCTGCAATCGGAGATTGATCGCATGCAACAGCCGGAGGTTCTGCGGGAACACATACCCTTCCAGAAGCCGTCGGCAGCGAGTCCACGCTCCTGGACCAAGGAGCAACTTGGCCCGCACCGCTCATCACTAAGTAAGCTACCACTTCAGTTGGCCTTTCACCGCTTGTGTGAATTACTCGGACTCGACTTCTCGACGCCATACATTCAAAAACTCAACGACATTGTACTCGAACATGTAGCATCGGGAGGCGACAGCCTGAGCGGCTTCGTGCGTTGGTGGGACGAACATGTGGAATCACGAAACTGGAGTGTTGAATTGCCTGCCGGAAGCAACGCGATTCGGATTATGACCATACACTCATCCAAAGGCCTCGAGTTTCCTGTCGTCTTTTTGCCTTTCATTGCATGGAAACTAGAACCTAAAGCCGACAGTATACTATGGGCGGAGCCAGAACCCGGCCCGCTTGATGGGCATGGAAAACTGCCTGTTCCAAGCGTAAAAGGATTGACTGAAACCCTGTATGCAACTGCATACAAACAGGAGTTGTTGGATACTGCGCTCGACAAGCTCAATATGTTTTATGTTGCCTTTACGCGTGCTGCAGTTCGCCTGTATGGGTATTCGGAAGCCAAACCCGCGAGGGCTACTGCCGGAGACCTGCTCATCAAAACCATTGAATCCATTTCGGAATGGAATGAACAATTCGTAGCTAAAGAAGGACTAGCCCTTGATGTGGGAGAAGACAAACCCTTTCATGAAAAGCAGGAGACGGAATCCGGGCAGGAAGACCCCTTTTACAATCCCGCTCCGTTGATAGACGAATTGTTATTTGAGACTACGAATACAGGAAATGCACCGCTCACCCCGCTGCGCTTTGTCACCAAAAGCGAAGAGATGCGCTTAGGCGATATCATTCACAGCCTACTGGAGCAACCCTACCATTCAAACATGCACGAGGCCTACATGCAGCGCATGGAACTGCACCTGCGTTTTCACCCCGACCCACTGGCACGCAACAAACAGGATCACATCCGTCAAACCATTTTAAAGACCCTCACCCTACTCGACCAGCAAGGCTGGAATGGAACCGGTTACCGCGTGGCCACTGAGTCCGAACTTTTTGAGACTAATTCTGCGGACCCTTTGCAACGCCCCGATCGCATCCTATTTGGACCGAACAAGACCATAGTCATCGACTTCAAAACGGGAGCCGCCGAAAAGAAACACCACACCCAGGTAGAACGCTACTGCGCTCTCCTTAACGCTGCCGGCTATGGCCCCACTGAGGGGTATTTAATTTATACCGGGGAGCAGAAAGTCGTGAAGGTGGTGTGAAGAGGAAGCCATCCAGCCCTTCACCCGAATCATCTGACAGCGCTTGCATCTACTCCGATAACCGCGCGTAGGAATCGAGATAACTCCCTTACGACGGCTAAGCGCAGAACCCGTGGCCTTGCTCGGGTAACAGGGTCGAAGTCCATGAACATGACGACAACAGCATCTTATTTACAGCGCTGTGCCCGCTGATATCGTTGAACCGCCTACTACTAGCCATTAAAGCTTTAGTGTAAAAAGGGGGCTCTTGAAGAAACAAACCGCAGTCATCAAATCGGCACATTGCCTGATTATCAATTCGCCACATCACCAAATCACCTTAATTTCGCACCTGTAATTTATAGCCACTTCCCATGTCCAATTCCATTTACAATGTACCCCTAGCGGTGAATGAACCCGTTTTGAACTACGCCCCGGGGAGTCCGGAGCGAAGTGCCGTTCAGCAGGCCTTGAAACAGATGCGCTCAGAAGTGATCGATGTGCCGATGTATATCGGAGGCAAGGCAGTACACACCAACAAGAAGGGGGAAATGCGTCCTCCGCACGATCACAGGCACCTGTTGGGTCAC
>JAJTFW010000053.1 GCA_021299095.1 Sphingobacteriales bacterium
CGTTTGTCGGTTCGGGGAATTACGGAATCGGAATCAGCGAGGTTATCGTACAGGGCCGTATTGTTTGGACCCACGGAGGCAATATCTGGGGTGGATACAACTCAAACATGATATACGATGTTGCAACCGGAGCCATCATTTGTGTGCTCATCAACCAAATACCTGCGCAGTCCAATCTGGTTTCCATCCAACTGCTTACTACCTTGATCAATACCACGGGAGGAGTTGCGGACCAGACGACTCATCACGAGTCCATCATTATCACACCGAATCCCGCTACTGATGTTGTCCGGGTGCAATGTCCCGGTCAGTACATTCGTGGACTTCAACTCCTCAATACGGCTGGGCAGGTCTTGGATGTTTCATGCGAAAGCCAACTCGGTATGGACCGTTTTCCTGCCGGCATATATGTCTTACTTGTGGAGACGGATTTGGGCCAGCACAGGAGGAAAATCGTGAAGCGGTAGTCAAGGTTTCCAGTGGTAAGGGTAATCCACTTGTAGTCTGAAAGGAGTTTTTGTACAAACCGGATTTTTCATCGGTTTCCGATTCAAACTCTTGCTATCTATTCGCTACACTTTCATCCATAGGATGTGGTAGACCAAAGAGGAATCCGGTTGCTATAAATGTAACCTGATCAGATTACTTAAATAAACCGGTGTACACGAACTACCTCTACCAGTATGAATCCTTTTTTTAAATTTACCTTTGATTTAATAATAATACAACTGCACTCCTTCTTCACCTAAATTAAAATCCAGCTGACCTATGGCTGTCAAATGTGAATTCATCGACTTGATCATTCCAATATCGAAAATAGATGCGGTATATCCCGGAGGATTTGCCAAGTTCAAGGAGGAGCATGCTGAGAGCAGGATTATCTGGTACGACGACTACCTGTGTCGTGATGGTGCCATGAGCCCGATGGAGATCAGTGCCATGGCCGATTCCTGGGAGAGGCTGGGGCTGAAGGGCGTAGTGACCGAGAACGGGGAGATGAAGTGGGGTGACTTTTGCGTTGTGGAATCGCTGTTCCGAGGACCGACACTTCCATGTGATTGGCTTGTTTTCGACCGCGAGGACCCTTGTGTGTATTTGAAAGATACCCCTAAAGGGGAAATCATAGGTCGTACGCGTTAGGGGTGATTACAAGCAATCGCTGTAGTGCAGTTTTCCGCAGCGAATTGTTGTTACAGGCTCCGGAATCAATACTTCACCAGACGTCGGGCTACCGATGTGTTACCGGATAGCGCGCGAATCAGATAAACACCACGTGCGAGTCCCGAAACGTCTACTCGGTGTGGATTGGTCAACACGCGGGTTCGGTCGACTTCCTTGCCGTTCAGGTCAACGATGGAAAGCTCGGTATCCTGATCCAGATCTTTAATAAAGACAAAATCAGAGGCCGGATTTGGATAGAGCTCAAAGGAAGCTTCTATGTAGGAATTCTCGATGCCGGTAGTTGTCTCATTTTTGTACGCCCGGAAATCCGTCCCAATGCCACAGATTACCAGAGTGCCTTCCCAGCCGAGAACCGGTCCGCCCACATTCACGTTCGGTACTGCCGATTGCCAACGTAAAGTCAAATCTGCATTAAAGGAATACAGGTTACCATCATTGAATCCACCGTTGGTAAGAAATACTTTTCCGGTTGAATCGATACTCATGCGCGGCTGGAAGGCATCACCATAAAGAACAACCAGCGAACTGTCGACCACTGATCCGTTCTGGGGGTTTAGGCGTACGACACGACCCGATGGATTGTAACAATAGACAGATCCGTCGGGGCCAATACCCGATGAGGAAAACGGCACATAATCGATCGGAAAGCTCCAGTTCAGGACAATCGCTGAGCCATTGTCAGTCAGGGAGAACAGGAAATCGGTTGTGGGGTTGTTTTGTGAACGGGGTACATAAATCGTCCCGTTGTCACTCATGAAGAGTCCGAGTTGTTGAACCAGTCCGCCTGATAATGGAGGCGACGAATACAGCATTTGACCGCTGGTTGTATCGTATGCCGCCACCCGCACTGCATTTGCAATATTCATCAGTCCGTATACTTTGGATCCGTAAACGGCCAGCTCTGCGCCGTTTTGGTAGCCAAGTCTACTGGTTTGCCATACCGTACTTCCGTTTGTACTGCTGATCCGGGCAATCGAGAAGAGGTTGCCGACCAACAGGTCTCCTCCAGGGAGGAAACAAGCCCCCTCGTTGATGCTTTCTCCAATTAGGCTATCCGATTTCCAGAGGATCGATCCGTTGGAGGCGTCGAGGGCATAGAGATACGCCTCGTTGCTGTTTCCTGATCGAGAGGCATACAATACACCGTTTCGGATTGCCGATACACGGTTTGACCAGTCAGTTGCCGGAAAATCAACCGGTAGCTTTCGTGTCCATATCGTATCGCCTGTGCGGATGTCCATCATCACGATTTTATTTCCATTCAACGGATCGCTGATATTATCTATGCGGACTGTGGCGAGATAAATACTGTCTGTGACCGGTGCGAAAGCGATTTGTGAGGGTAAGCCTCCGGACCACAGCAAGTTGGGGGTATTGGGACCTATTGTAGGGCATAAACCGTTGTGAAGTACATTCCCGCCGGTAGCGATATTCCAGTTCTGTGACTTGGCAGCAGAAAAAACAAGAAGAAAGGCGAGTAGTAGCAATCGCATCATGGTTTGTTTGGATTTTATGGCTGTTGGATTGAATGATGATTTCATCTGAACGGTGGTATTCTTGAGTAAAAGTAGCCAACACGTTTTGATGCTTGAGATCGGCCGAACGAAAGTAATGATGAATTAATATGCGGATGTATCCAGGTTCAAGCATCGGAATTACAGAACAAAATGCCAATAGAATCGCATATATGTACGACATTCGATGCCGTAAGGCCTGACGGCGAATCCCTGAACCTATGGTTTCTCACATCGCGGATTTATTGGACAAACCCCGGGAGCTCGAATTGCTCTACAGGGAAAATAAAGCAGGATTCCAGCGTGAATTCGACCGGATATATCCTGAAATCAGCACTCACCCTGTTGCGCAGGTCTGGTATGAGCGGTTGAACTATTCACCTGTATCACCTGTCACCTCCGGTAATTATTGGTTTTTGATCATTACCTGCTTCCTGGCGGGCTTCCTGGCGAAACTCCCCGATTTTTTCCCGATTGCTGAAGAGTTCTATTATCCGCGTAACATCGGTTTTGTCGTGTTTCCCTTCTTGATTGCAACGTTTGTGCGGCAACGCAACACGCCTGTCCGTACACTATCATTTATCGGTATGCTGATTGCTTTGGTGTGTGTATGGATCAATGTATTGCCGGATACGGCTTCAAGTGACACCGTCATTCTGGCCTGTATCCATGTTCCATTGTTGCTGTGGTCGGTGCTTGGATTTACGTTTGCGTCAAACCATACGGGTCTGCGGATTGAATTTTTACGGTACAACGGAGAACTCCTAGTCATGACAGGCATCATCCTCATTGCAGGCGGACTGCTGACGGCCATTACACTCGGCCTCTTCGAACTCATCAATCTCAATATCCAGGAGTTTTACTTCCGCTATATCGTAATCTGGGGTCTTGCATCCGCTCCCCTGGTCGGCACCTTCCTGGTGCAGAATCAGCCACAACTGGTCGACAAAGTTTCTCCGGTTATTGCCCGCGTGTTCAGTCCGCTCGTGTTGATTACTCTGATCGCTTATCTGACCGCCGTGTTATACACGGGAAAAGATCCCTACACCGATCGTGATTTTCTGATCGTATTCAACCTCTTGCTAATTGGGGTGATGGCCATTGTCTTTTTTGCTGTCGCCGAACGTTCGGGAACGAGGTCCGGCCGATTTCATTTGATGGTCTTGACTGGCATCGCCGTTGCTGCTATCCTGGTGAACGGTATCGCGCTCTCAGCTATCCTGTTCCGTATCGGCGAGTGGGGAATCACCCCCAACCGTATGGCTGTCATGGGTGGAAACATCCTGATATTGATCAATCTCCTCATCGTCGCCCTTCGGCTGTTGCAAACGCTGTTGTACCAAAAGCCTGTGCTGGTGGTTGAGGAGTCGATTGCCCGATTTCTACCGATTTATGCCGTATGGACCTGTGTAGTCGTGTTTTTATTCCCATTGCTGTTCCAGTTCCGCTAGTGATGAGCGTCCCTACTTATACTCGCTCCGGATTAGCCAGGTAGATGAGCTGATCCAATTGCAGGTGTTTCGCCTGAACGAAGATTTCTCTCATGCGTTGGAGCAAAACAAATCCCATTACCTTCGTACAGAGCTTATCTATGCAAACCAGTTTTATCTCCGGTCAGGAAATCCCGCGTGGCGAAGCCATGCAGGGACGTGAAATCCGCGAAGGAGTACTGCGCCTGATCCGCGGTGATCACCCGGGCTTTCACGATGAGGCATATTTGTCCATTGATGAGCTGAACCGATACAGACGCCGATACCTCACTTCATTGGTGGAACAAGAGCGTGGTGAGTTGGCGAAAATCGATTTGGATGTTATGCAGGCTATCCGTGACAACGCTATCCTTTCGGAAAACATCCAGGACGAGATGGATACGGAGCTTACGACAGGTCAAAGGCTTGCCGATCGCATTGCCACCTTTGGCGGCAGCTGGACCTTCATCATTTTCTTTTTTTCTTTTTTATTCCTTTGGATGCTGGTGAACAGCTGGTTTCTTGCTTCGCGTCCCTTTGATCCCTTCCCATTCATACTACTTAATCTGATGCTATCCTGTCTGGCTGCGATTCAGGCGCCCATCATCATGATGAGCCAGAACCGTCAGGAGCAAAAAGACAGGCAGCGTGCGGAACACGATTACAAAATAAACCTCAAGGCTGAACTCGAGATCAAATTGCTGAGCGAAAAAATCGATCACCTGTTGATTCATCAGAATAAAAAACTCTTGGAAATCCAGGAAGTGCAGATCGACTACCTCGAAGATCTCATGCGTCAGGTCAAAAACAAAGCCTGATGTGTAAGTCCCGGTTTCAGTTCCAACAACGACACCACCACACGTGCATAATTACAAAGCCAGCGTTCCGGTCGTAGTCTCCTGGATTCTCTTGATTCTGCACTGGGGCTTTGTGTCGGTACACTACTGGGAACTCCCTTCAGTCATTCCGATACACTTCGATGTAAATGGCGAAGCCGATTCTTATGGAAGCAGGGCCATGCTATGGCTTCTGCCTGCCATCAACACTATACTTTTTACGGTGCTCACTGTTTTATCCAGATATCCGAATCGCCTCAATTATCCGGTCAGCCTCACCCCTTCGAATACACCGGCCTTGTATCGCCTTGGAACGAACATCTTACAGTCACTTCAGCTGAGCATCACCATCCTATTCTCGCTCATCACTTGGCAAACAGCACGAATTGCCATGGGATACAGCGATGGTCTGGGCAGTTGGATGCTCCCCCTGGTCTTATCGCTCATTTTTCTTCCCTTGCTGGTGTTTGTCTACCGGTGCTATACGATTCGGGAAGAAGGGCGTTGACGGGAGATTTTATTAGCAGTTGATGGAACTGGGGAACGGCCTGTACCGGCTCAGGGGGTAGCCAGCCCGGTATTTTTTTCAGACTCATATACAGACATTTACAAGTCGAAAGGGAGTTTTTAGACGAGAAAACCGTTTTGTGCCTATATTACAATCATTCAAAAAGATTGTAATACAATCATAACACTATCATACACTACCACCATGGACACACTCGATCTGGTATTAACTGCCTTGCGCTACTCGCCCATTGCCTTGATGGCTCTTTCGCTTGTTGTATTGCTGCATCTCCAGCTGAAGGAATTGCGTCGCCCCTGATTTCTGTTCTGCCCCTCCTGCATTTTTCGTACATGGCCCTCCTGTTTTCATGTTTCTCAATTGCCACAGCCGGTTCAGTTTCCATTACGGGACCCTTTCCGTTGAGCAACTGCTGGAGGAAGCCCGAAGCAAGGGTGTGCGCAAACTGGCGCTTACCGACATCAACAACACCTCCGCGGTATTGGACTTCATCCGTCTGGCTCCTGAATACGGCGTGGAGCCCGTGGTCGGTATCGAGTTCCGCAACGGCGATCAGCTGCGCTTCATCGGCATTGCCCGAAACAACGAGGGGTTTTCGGAGCTCAACCGATACCTAAGCGATTGCCTTCTTGCCGGTGCCCGAGAGGGGAAAAGTTCGGGTAACCGCGATGCCCTTATTCCGGATAAGATTCCACTCTTTCACAACGCAGCCGTGATTGTGCCGGCATTTATTTCTGCTCCGATCCCTTCGACTCCGCTCCCTTCGGCTACGCTCAGGACGAGCAGGGACCGGTCTTTTGCATCCCCCGCGCCTTCCCCGCGCGCTCCGCGGTTAAAAGAAGATCTGAATTCAAAGGACGTATACTACGGTATTACCCCCCAAGACCTCACCCGCCTCCCGTTCTCACCGTATAAAGACCTGCTGCATCGCTGTGTCGTCCTATGGCCTGTGACCGTGCGTCACAAGACCGATTTTAACATACACCGTCTGCTTTGCGCCATCGGGCACAATACCCTTTTGAGCAAGGTCCCCGAATCGGCCAATTGCCGGCCGGACGACGCCATGGTGACAGAAGCGGATGTGCGAAGCCGTTATAGCACATTTCCGCAAATCATCCGAAATACCGAAATACTAATCGACGAATGCTCCATCGCCTTCGACTTTCACGAGCCCAAGAATAAGCGTAGTTTCAGTGGAAGTTGCCATATCGACAGGGAATTGCTGGAACGTGAGACCTGGAAAGGTGCCGAATACCGGTATGGCATACCCCTTTCGAAGGTTGTGCAGGAGCGCATCGAAAAGGAATTGTGTATGATTGGTGAACTGGGATTTTCCGCGTATTTCCTTGTCAACTGGGACATTGTCCGCTATGCCCGCAGACGCGGTTATTTCTACGTGGGTCGCGGTAGTGGAGCCAACAGCATCGTAGCTTATTGCCTGCGTATCACGGATGTAGACCCCATCGACCTCGATCTGTACTTCGAGCGTTTCATCAATCCGTATCGCCGTAATCCGCCCGACTTTGATCTTGATTTCAGCTGGCGCGACCGGGATGAACTGACGGCCTACATCTTCCGCCGCTTCGGAACCGAACACACCGCTTTGCTGGCAACCTACAGTACATACCAGCGCAATGCAGTCATCCGTGAGCTGGGAAAGGTTTTTGGATTGCCTCCTGCTGAGATTGATGCTCTGCAAGCCTTACGCGATGGGGATTCGCCGGGCGAAGGATTGCACAGGCTCATCCGCCAGTACAGTGTATTGTTGCAGGATTTTCCGCACCACCTGGGGGTTCACGCAGGTGGCATTCTCATCAGCGAGCGGCCCATCACCGATTATACCGCACTGAACCATCCGCCCAAGGGATTTCCCGTTACCCAATTCAGCATGCTCGAGGCTGAAGATATTGGCTTATACAAGTATGATATTCTCAGCCAGCGTGGTCTGGGGCACATCCGTGATACGGTTGATCTGGTGCAGAAAAACCAAGGCCTGACTGTCGATATCCACCGGGTGGAGGATTTCAAGCGTGATGAGCGGGTGCGTGAATTGATTCGCAACGGACGCTGTATGGGATGTTTCTATGTGGAGAGTCCCGCCATGCGTATGCTACTGAAAAAGCTACGTGTTGATACTTACCTGCAATTGGTCGCAGCCAGTTCCATCATCCGTCCGGGAGTGGCCAAGAGCGGTATGATGCGCGAATACATCCTGCGCACACACGATCCATCGCGACGCACTTACATCCATCCGGTGATGAAGGAACTGATGGAAGAGACCTTCGGTATCATGGTCTACCAGGAAGATGTGATCAAGGTTGCGCATCACTTTGCCGGACTTGATCTGAGTGAGGCCGATGTGCTTCGCCGTGGTATGAGCGGAAAATTCCGAAGCCGCGAGGAGTTCCGAAAAATACAGGACCGCTTTTTTGAAAGTTGTGCCGCACGCGGACACGATGCAGCGACGGCCACAGAGGTCTGGAGGCAGATCGAGAGTTTTGCGGGATATTCCTTTTCCAAGGCCCACTCGGCAAGTTATGCGGTAGAGAGCTATCAGAGCCTTTATCTTAAGGCCCATTATCCGCTCGAATTCATGGTGGGCGTAATCAACAACTTCGGCGGATTTTACCGGACCGAATTCTATGTACATGAAGCACGGATGCAGGGGGCATATATCCATGCACCGGATATCAACCACAGCGATTACTTGACGGATATACATGGCCGTGATATTTACCTTGGATTTATCCACCTTCAGAACCTCCGACAGGACACGGCCTTTGCGATTGTGGAGGAGCGGCAGCGGAACGGATTGTTCGCTTCATTGGAGGAATTCATGCGGAGGGTATCGGTCGAGCAGGAGCAGTTGCGCATTCTGGTGCGTATCGGAGCATTTCGCTTTACGGGTCGCAGCAAGAAGCAATTGCTCTGGGATTTGCACCTCCACCTCGAGCCGGGTGAACGACGTACCGAAACCCATCCGGTCCTGTTTGCCGAACCCGAACCACAATGGAAATTGCCAGAGCTTACACATTCGGCGCAGGACGATGTGCAGGATGAGATGGAGTTGCTGGGCTTTGCCTTGTCGAGTCCTTTCGAGCGGATCGATAGTCGCTGTTTAAACGCTGCGCCCGTGGCGGATTCGTTGCGCTCACTGCGTTTAAGTACGGCTGCTGATTTCCAGAAGCATATCAAAAAGAACATCATGATTCTCGGTTACCTGGTTACCACCAAGCCGACGCGCACCATAAAGGGCGAACGCATGGCGTTCGGAACCTGGCTTGACCAGGATGGTTTCTTTTTCGATACGACACACTTCCCGCGTATTTTGCAACTACATCCATTTCGCGGCAGCGGCATCTACCGCATCGAGGGCCGCATCGACGAGGAGTTCGGATTCTGCAGTGTTACGGTCGACCGGATGGAAAAACTGGCCCTGGCCGGTCTTCCCGGCTCGGCGCCGGAACTGAAACCGGGAACAGTCGCCGGTTCAGTGCCATTTTCACCTGAAATTAACCCTTTCGGGGGTGCGGTGACAACACAAAATACCTAGCTTCGCGAGACCAAATTCTCCCATGAAAACAACCACTTTCATTCAACGCGGATTCCTGGTCATGATGCTAATTGCATCGGTCACCTTGTCCGCCACGGCTGGTGAACTTACACCGCCACGAAAAATCACCTCTGTAGAGGGCATTACCGAGTACGAACTGCCGAACGGGCTGCGCGTATTGCTCTTCCCCGATCCCTCAAAATCGACCATCACCGTAAACATCACCTACCTGGTGGGTTCACGTCACGAAGGGTACGGTGAGACGGGAATGGCGCATCTGCTTGAGCACATGGTGTTCAAGGGCACACCCAAGCACCCCAATATTCCCCAAGAGCTCACTACCCACGGCTGTAGACCGAACGGTACCACCTGGTACGACCGCACGAATTACTTCGAAACCTTCAGTGCTACCGACGAGAACCTGAACTGGGCGCTCGATATGGAGGCGGATCGCATGATCAATTCATACATTGCCAAGAAAGATCTCGAGTCCGAGTTCAGTGTGGTGCGTAATGAATTCGAGTCGGGCGAGAACGATCCGAGCGGTGTACTGATGGAGCGCGTGATGTCAACGGCGTTCCTGTGGCACAACTACGGCAAATCGACCATCGGCTCCAAGGAGGACATCGAGAAGGTGCCCATCGAGAACCTTCAGGCCTTTTACCGCAAGTTCTACCAGCCCGACAATGCCGTACTGCTTGTAGCCGGGAAGATCGACGAGGCGAAGACCCTCGAGCTGGTAAACAAGTACTTCACCCCGATACCGCGCCCAAGCAGGGTGCTTCAGCCAACCTACACAGTAGAGCCTACACAGGATGGCGAGCGTAGTGTATTGCTCCGCCGTACCGGCGATGTACAGGTTGCATCATGTGGCTACCATATTTGCGCTGGATCGCATCCGGATTATCCTGCCATTGAAATCCTTGCCGATGTACTGAGCAATGAACCTTCGGGCCGCTTGTATAAAGCCCTTGTAGAATCCAAGAAAGCCAGCAGCATGTATGGATTCTCCTTCGGACTGAAGGATCCTGGATTCATGTACTTCCAGGCGGATGTCCTCAAGGAGAAGTCGCTGGACGATGTACAGAAGACCATGTTCTCGGTCCTGGACAACATTGCGAAGAATCCGGTGACCGACGAGGAAGTCACCCGCGCGAAGAACGGAATCCTGAAATACTACGAGCAGACCTATAACAATGCGGAGCGCATGGGCACCACGCTTTCCGAGTTCATCGCCAAGGGCGACTGGAGGTTGTGGTTCTATTTCCGAGATCAGGTTGAGAAAGTGACGGCTGCTGATGTGAACCGCGTTGCGGCCTATTACCTCAAGCCTTCAAACCGTACCAACGGACTCTTTGTTCCGGAAGCGAAGCCCGATCGTGTTGACATTGCTGAAGCACCCGAACCCAAGACTATCCTCAAGGATTATAAAGGGAAGGCCGCCCTTGCACAGGCTGAGTCGTTCGACCCCTCGGTGAGCAATATCCTGAGCCGCATCAAGTCGGGAAACATGACAGGTGGAACAAAATATACTTTGCTCAACAAAACAACCCGCGGAAATACTGTGAACATGGTCATCGGTTTGCGAATGGGATCGGTTACCACCATGAAGGATAAAGGCATGCTGCCATCGATGACGGCCGAAATGCTCGGACGCGGAACGGCAAAATACACTTACCAGCAGCTCAACGATGCGCTGGATCAGTACAAAGCGAACTTGTCGGTTAGTGCCAACGGACAGGATGTTAATATTTCGGTTCAGACTACACGCGACAACCTTGTGAAGGTCATTGCCTTGATCGAGGAGATGCTGCGCCATCCGGTTTTTCCTCCTGCCGAATT
>JAJTFW010000054.1 GCA_021299095.1 Sphingobacteriales bacterium
CACCTCAGTGAACGCGATTGTTCCATCCAGCGCCGCCATCAGAAGTTGCTCGAAGAGACTCCGAGTCCGTTCATGACCGAGGAGTTGCGCCACAAGATGGGTGATGCGGCCATTGCTGCGACGTTGGCATCTAACTACGAAGGTGTTGGGACCATCGAATTCCTGGTGGATAAACACAGCAACTTCTATTTCATGGAGATGAATACCCGTATTCAGGTGGAGCATCCCGTCACCGAGGAAGTGATCAACTACGACCTCATCAAGGAACAGATCAAGATTGCGGCCGGAGTACCCATCAGCGGTAACAACCATTTTCCGAAAATGCACTCCATCGAGTGCAGGATCAACGCCGAGGATCCCTACAACGATTTCCGTCCGAGCCCGGGCCGCATTACCGTCCTGCACCAGCCCGGAGGGCACGGTGTACGCGTAGACTCCCACATTTACGCCGGATACACCATTCCGCCCTATTACGATTCCATGATTGCCAAGCTGATCACCATTGCACAGACGCGTGAAGAGGCAATTCAAACCATGGAGCGCGCATTGAGCGAGTTCGTAATCGAAGGCGTAAAAACAACTATCCCCTTCCATCAACAACTGATGTTGAATGAGGATTTCAGAAAAGGAAATTACACAACCAAATTCCTGGAGACCTTTCAATTGAAATAACCCAACAGATTCTTTGTTATGCGTGGATTGACGTTCTTCCTGCTGTGCACTTTGTTTTTAGCTCTTTCCTCTTGCAAAGACAAAGAAGACATTCCGGTTCCCTATGTCGACCCCTGTGAACTGATCAACGGGAAACTGAACTGGAGCTTCAACGGCACGTCGGCTTGCGCCGACGCCAACATCATAGCCGATCTCGCGATTGTCCTCACGGTAAACGGACTGACACAGAGCGGCGAATCGCTCACCTTTGAACTCGAATCGGTACAGCCCGGAACCTACGGGGTCGACGATAACAACAATTCCTTTACCTATACCGATGCGCTGGGCATGGGCTGGATTACGCCCGTACAAAACGCCGGCAACATTGTGGTTACAAGCCATGATGCCTCGCAAAACAAGGTGCAGGGCAACTTTAATGTGGCACTGGAAAATCCGCTGACAGGCACTATCAAGACTCTGAGCGGCAACTTCCGACTGACCTATACCAACTGATCCTTGTTCTGTGGAATACGAACATAGTACCAAAATTTCTTTGCCTGTTGACCGCGTATATGCGCTGCTCAACGATCACGCAGGCATGAAACACTGGATGCCTGGCCTGACTGCTGTTGAACCGATTGAAGGAGAAAACGGACACGTCGGATCGAAAGCAATCTTACGTTTTCAGATGGGCAAGCGCATCATGAGCATGGAAGAGCATGTATTGGAAGCGAACGGAAAAGACCATGTTGTTGCAGAGTATCGTTCACCAATGGCCGTAAACCGTGTGAAAAAAACGCTCAGTGCCAATCCGGATGGATCGACGGAGTACCGCATGGAAAACCACTTCACCTTTCGTGGTGTAATGCGACTGATGGCCCCCTTGATGAAAGGTACATTCAAAAAAACGTCTCTCGGATACCTCGAACGCTTCAAGGCCTACGCGGAATCGCAGGCCTGATTTTCAGTTCTATGTAAGCGTTTACATCCGTTTTGCTGCCCAAAGCACATTGCATTGACTGTACCTTTGCATCATGCTGAATCAGATTGCTGCAACCAATATCCTCTGCCTCGATATCGAGACGGTACCACAGCATCCCAGCCTGGATCAGGTTCCGGATGAACTTCGGGCCATGTGGTTGCGCAAAGCCTCCAACCTGAAAAACGAAGAAGCACTCAGCGAAGAACTGTTTTACCGACGCGCCGGTATTTATGCCGAATTCGGCAAAATCATTTGCATCAGTACCGGTTTTCTGCACGTGAAAGATGGAACGCGTCAATTCAGATTGCGTTCTTTTTACGGCGATGATGAAGCCACTTTGTTGCGCGAATTTTCATCGTTGCTCGCACAAATCCACAGTTCACGCAAAGGCCAACCCATGATCCTGTGCGGACACAACGCCAAGGAATTCGATTTCCCGTACATCTGTCGGCGTATGGTCATCAACGGCATTCTCTTGCCACCACAACTCGACAATGCCGGTAAAAAGCCCTGGGATGTACCTCTGCTCGATACCATGGAGTTGTGGAAGTTCGGCGATTACAAAAGTTTTACTCCACTGAATCTACTTGCACACATCCTGGGTATTCCAAGTCCGAAAGATGATATCGACGGGTCTCAGGTGGGACAGGTGTATTGGGAAGAAAAAAACCTACAACGGATTGTCACCTATTGTCAAAAGGATGTGGTAACCGTGATGCAGATAGTGTTGAAGATGAAAGGTGAAATGATTTTAGAGCGAGAGGAAATTGAGGTGATTTGATGATGAATTGATTTATGATTTGGTGATGAAGTGATGAGATAATTATTGGAGTCATTTTGGCAACGTGAACCAGGGCCCGAAGATGTTCGATGGTTTAACCACAAAGAGCACAGAGTAGACACAGAGGTATCAGAGAAAGAAGGCGGATAGTCTGTGAACTATGTGAAAGACCTTTGTTCACTCTATGGAAAAAAAGAGATGCATTTTTAGGGATTGAACAGTTGAAGCATCAGCAAGAAGAAAGAAATGAAACCTACCTTTGATTCAAATAAACTAAAAGCATGTCGTTAAAGGATATCCTGTCGGTTACAATGATTTTATTTGCCGTGATCGATATCATCGGTTCACTGCCGGTCATCATCGAAACACGCAAGCGGGTGGGGCATATCCATTCGGGAAAAGCAACGCTGGCTTCACTGTTGATCATGGTGTTGTTTTTATTTCTGGGCGAAAGCATCCTGAAGTTGATTGGAATTGATGTGTCGTCGTTTGCCATTGCCGGATCGCTGGTGATTTTCTTTCTCGCATTGGAAATGATTCTCGGCATCCGGTTGTATCAGGATGAAGTGCCGGAAACTGCTTCCATTGTACCCATCGCTTTCCCGTTGATTGCAGGAACTGGAACAATGACAACCCTATTGTCGCTCCGTGCAGAATTCGATACTGAGGTGATTTTGATTGGCATCGTGGCCAACACGCTTTTTATCTATTTCGTGTTGCGCATGATTGAACCGCTGGAGCGTATGCTGGGTAAGGCGGGAATTAGTGTGATCCGAAAGGTGTTCGGGATTGTGTTGCTGGCGATTGCGGTGAAGTTATTCCGTACCAACGCCGGTTTGTAAGTAATGCCGATTATAGATTATATGGGTGTTGAATTGAATGACACGTAATTCAATTTCCGTTAATTAACCACAGAGTTCGCGGAGGTGGCACAAAGGTCACAGTGAAAAAGGGGAAACATCTTTGTGGGCTCTGTGGGAACTCCGTGCTCTCCGTGGTAAAAAACGGGTATAATGTATCGGCCGAAATACTCTATAAAGGTCTGTTACTTGATCCCCTGACTACCTTTGCAATACCGGAACAGGTTATCCGTTCACTACCTAAAGTACGTTCATGCTGAAAGACATCCCCAATCACGCGGTTGAAGATATTGCCATTGCGATTTTACCGAAACTCGAACCCAGTGAGGAAAACGGAAATCTCTGGGAAGTGTACGTGATCAATCTGAAAGACGAGCCGCTCGAAAACGTGATTGTAGCCAGCAAGGGGTACGGCGAGCGGGAAGGAGAAGCTGTCAGGACATCGGTATTGCGGCATTTCATTGGCGATATGGAGCCGCTGAGTTATTCGCTGATCGAGCCCATTCAGGAGCAGGTCTTCGGGTTGAGCAACGAGTATTGGCTGAGTTATTACATCGGACGAGAAATTTTCGACCGCAAATATGTCTTTCTTCCCGAATCCATCAGCGCGGATTACTTCACACGCATTCCCCTCATCAACCGGAAAGGCGTAATGATTCTTTAAGCAGACTTCAGATCAGGGGTTGTTTTTTGAAGCCATCGCCATGGCAGCCCTCAAGTAGACGGGCAGGTCAAGCAAGGTTCCGTCATCTGCCTGTTCGCGTAGTTTTCCAAGTCGCACCACCACAAGTTCCAAATCTGGAATCAGGACAATGTACTGCCCAAGGATTCCACGGCAGTAATACACGGGATGTCCCTCTGCCGAACTGATCCACCACTGGAAGCCGTACTCGGTATTGGGTCTTCCCTGGAAGGTGAGTGGTGCAGGCTTCAGACTCTCGGCTATGTAAGCGGTATCGATGAGCTGAGTGCCGTACCAATTTCCCTTGTGCAAGTAGAGGGAACCGATGCGGGCAAAATCGCGGGCATTGGAATAGATGCAGCAAGAGGCTTTCTCCGTCCCGTCTTCACGATCGAGGCTCCAGCCTGCTTCGTGTTCTGCACCCAGGGGGCTCCACAACTGCGTGGAAAGGAATGTGCTGAGGTTTTGTCCGGAGGCACGCATGATCACCATGGCCAGGAGCTGTGTTGCTCCACCCTGGTAAAGAAAATCGATACCGGGCTTGCCAACCACTTGCAACCCATCCATGAGTGAAGCAAGGTTACGACCATAGTACGCTTCGGTCGTTACACTGAACAAACTGGCGTAGGCTTCATCCCAGCTTAAAGCGGCCGACATGGTGAGCAGCTGGCGTATGGTAAGTGCACCCTTACTATCGCCCGTGTATTCGGGAATGAACTCTTGAACCCGCTGATCGATTGAGCGGATATACCCTTGTTTCAACGCGACTCCGGTGAGTGCACCCACCACACTCTTCGACATGGAAAAAGAATTGGTCCAGGAGCTGTCCGTGTATCCATCCCAGTAGGCCTCGTACAAAAGCGAGTCGCGGTGTATCACCAAAAAAGCGACCGACTGCAAGGACTGCAGTTTATCGCTGGCCGCTTCATCAATTGAAATTTTGTTGTATCGCTGTGAAACCGGCCACGGACGCGGTTTAGCCGCAGGAACCGAACGCTGGTTGAAAATGTCGTAATCGTCGATTCCGACATAATTGTACACAAGAGCCCTGTACACCCAGGTGCGACCGGAAACCACCAGCCACAGGTTTAGCAGGAAGAGTGTAGCGAGGAGGAACCAACCCGTTAATACGTACAGCCGTTTCATCAATACGAATGTAGGGATTCAGGTCTGCACGTAGGAGTCGAGCAGTTCGGGACTTATCAGCTGTGCCCTAAACGGAAACACCGCAGCCAGGTGTCCGAGAACCCGTTGGGTTACTTCCGCGAGATCCAGCGTGTAGCCGAGTTCCTGCTGAAGTGAGGTAACGCCCTTATCGCTGATTCCGCAAGGCACGATGCGGTTGAAATAGCTCAGGTCGCTGTTCACGTTGAATGCGAAACCGTGCATCGTAACCCAGCGACTGCAGCGCACACCGAAGGCACAGATTTTACGCGCCCGTTCGGGATTCGGCACGTCGAGCCACACGCCGGTGAGTCCCTCAATGCGGCCAGCGACAATTCCATAATCGGCGCAAGTACGTATGATGGCTTCCTCGAGCAAGCGCAGGTATTGGTGTATGTCGTTGAAGAAGTGATCGAGGTCGAAGATAGGATAGCCCACCAGCTGTCCGGGACCATGATACGTGATGTCGCCGCCGCGGTTGATCTTATGATACGTTGCCCCGATCTCACTGAGCTGTTTGCCATCGGCCAACAGGTGTTCTTCCTGTCCGCTTTTACCCAGGGTGTACACGTGCGGATGCTCACAAAACAGGAGCAGGTGCCGAGGCGGATGTTGGTCCTCCGGAGTACGGTCGCGGTTTTCGAGTTTCAGGCGAATCGTTTCTGCCAGGATCTTCTCCTGCAAATCCCAGGTTTCGGCATAGTCGGCAAGTCCGAGATCGAATACGTGCACCAGCTGCTGGGAGTCCATCTTGCGAAGTATCACTTCTCGACCCAGTCGCCGTGTTCCCGGATGAGGTCAATGAGCGCATCAACCGCCAGGTCCGTATTAATGCTTTTACGCACAACCTCCCGGCCTTTGTAGAGGGTGATTTTCCCGGGACCTGAACCCACATATCCGTAATCAGCATCGGCCATTTCACCGGGTCCGTTTACAATACAACCCATAATGCCGATCTTGAGGCCCTTGAGGTGATCGGTGCGGGAACGAATCTTTGCGGTGGTTTCCTGTAAGTCGAACAAGGTACGGCCGCAGCTCGGACAGGAGATGTACTCGGTTTTGGAGATCCGTGTGCGCGCCGCCTGTAAAATTCCGAAGGCGAGTGCATTGAGCGTCTGAGGGGAGTGCTCACCACGCGAACTGATCATAACCCCATCTCCATATCCATCGAGTAATAAACCGCCGAGGTCGGTAGAAGCGAACAACTGCAGGTCGTTGATGGGAAGATCGGTGTAGCTACGCCAAACCATCACAGGCGTCTTTACACCCTGTTGCTGCAGGTGGATGAACGCCCTGCGCAAGGAAGGCATCGCGTGCGGGTTGGCTGTACTGAGCAGGATTATGCAGGTGTGATCAAGTGCTTTAAACGGAAAAGCGTTGTTCGCAAGGAGGGCATCCGCATCCAGTGCAATGAAATTCAACACCGGCGATACTGTATCGGCATTGAAAAATCCATCGCCACAAAACAAGGGGTAGGTTCGCTCGCGCTGCGGTTCTTCGGCCCAGGCTTCTGCATTCATAATAATACCCAGGGTTCCAGGCCACTCGAAACCGACGCGGGTGTTGCCCGTGTAAATGAAATCGCAGGCCATGTCGCTGATGTTCCATTTGTCGGTGGGAACAGAGTACGCATACCCGAGCGGAAAAAACGAGGCATGGGTGATGGCTTGCAAGTGACTCAGGTCGGCAATAACACGTGGCACCTGTTGCTGACCTGCATTGAGCACCTCGATGGTTTCGCGGCGGCGGTAGGTGAAAGGTTGGAACTCCGACGCTGCGCCATTCACACTGCATTCCGCAGCTCCTACGGCGAGTTGAAGTTCGGGAAGTGAAACGATTTCGGGTTCTGCTTTCCGGTTGTTGTATCGGTCAACCAGTGCACGCGCTACCGGAATTTCAAATTCGGGATCTTCGGTGAGGGATACACGCACGGTGTCGCCAATGCCATCTTCGAGTAGAGTGCCGATTCCAGCGGCCGATTTCACGCGACCATCTTCCCCCTCGCCCGCTTCGGTCACACCCAAATGCAAGGGATAGTTCATGCCTTCGAGCGCCATACGCTGAATGAGTGTGCGATACGCTTGCACCATCACCTGCGGATTGCTCGATTTCATGCTGAGTACAATGTTGTGATAGCCTTCGTCCTCGGCAATGCGTAAAAACTCGAGTGCCGATTCAACCATTCCCAATGCGGTATCACCGTAGCGACTCATGATGCGATCGCTGAGTGATCCGTGGTTGGTGCCGATCCGCATGGCTGTTCCGTACTCCTTGCAGATTTTCAGCAGGGGTACGAAGCGTTCGCGAATACGATCCAGTTCTTCCTGGTAATCGGCATCGGTGTATTCAATTTCTTCGAAGCGTTTCTTGTCGGCAAAATTGCCTGGATTAATGCGCACCTTTTCAACGATTCGCGCAGCCACTTCGGCGGCGTTGGGCGTGAAGTGGATATCGGCTACCAGCGGTGTGGTGTAGCCGTGTTCGCGCAGGGACTTGCGGATGGCCTCCAGGTTGCGGGCTTCGTTGATGCTCGGCGCCGTGATGCGCACCAACTCACAGCCGGCCTCAATCATGCGAATCGACTGCTCAACCGTCGCCTTGGTGTCGAGGGTATCGGTCGTGGTCATGCTCTGCACCCGGATGGGATTCGAGCCGCCGATACCGATGTCGCCCACACGGACTTCGCGGGTGTGCAAACGCTTGTAGTCTGTCAGGCTCTCGCAATACAATCCGGGAAGGTGCAGGGGGGTCATGGCTGCGCAAAGATAAGTGTACCACAGGGTAACAGCTGCCGGCAGGCATTGTTTCGCTTCATGTGGCTGCCGAATAGGGAATTGCCTCAGGAAGTTTACCTTTGAATAAAGCCTATTCCCTATGCGTTTCCCATCGACCTTTCTCTTTCTGATGCTGTTCCCGGTCCTGCTGCAGGCACAACCCTGTATCACCAATACCAGCTCGCTGAGTTTCAATGCCGCCAGCGTAAACTTCAGCACCGATACCAATTTGGCACCCGACACGGCCATCACCGTGGAAGCCTGGATTCGGGCAAGCGCCTGGGCCCTGAACGTGTTCGATGGCAGTATTGTGTGCAAGCACAGCTGGAGCCAGGGCGAGCAAGGATATGTGCTTCGAGCAGGCGGCAACGGACAAGTCGAATTCAAGGTGGCCACCAACATCAGCTGGCAGGGACCGGTATCGGCACCCGGCTCCATGAACCTGAATACCTGGTACCACGTGGCCGGAACCTACGATGGGGATTCGATCTTGGTGTACATCAACGGGGTGAGGCAATCGTCACTCTATATGCCCACCGGCATGATTCCCGCTCTGGCACATCCGCTGCGCATCGGACGCCTGTCGGATCCCGTACAATCACAAACGCGTTATTGGAATGGACAAATCGATGAGGTTCGGGTTTGGAACCGCGCTCTCACCGCAACGGAGATCCTCGATCGTTATGATCATCACCTGGATGCAGCGCAGGAAACCGGCCTGGTCGGATACTGGCGACTCAACGAAGCGAGTGGTTCAAGCGTGAGTGATCAAACCACCAATGGAAATACCGGCACACTCGCCGGTGCGGTCTGGAGCACCACGTTGGTCCCCTTCAATCAGACCGCTGCAACGCCGATCATTTTTCCGAACGGTAACCTCCTCACCAGTAATATCAGCGCTTCAGCTTATCAATGGAACCTGAACGGAAATCCGATTCCAGGAGCTACCACACAAAGTTGGACCGCGCAGGCCAATGGCAATTACACGGTCACCATCACCGATTCACTGGGATGTACTGCCACCTCAGCACCGTATCTGATTGCAACAGCAAGTCTCGATGAGGCTTCAGTATTGGGCATCGATTTTCGCCAAGTGAACGACGATGTCTTCATCAGCGGTGATGGACGCCTGCTGCGTGTGACCGGTGTTTACAATGCGGCCGGACACCTGGTGGCGAATGGTATTCCTACGGCAGCACGCATCGAATTTTCGACCAGCGGCTGGAGCAAGGGCGTGTACATCGTACTGATTAGCGATGCCTCCGGAAATCTGGTCCAGAGAAAATTCAGCGTACGCTAAGTCGACTCAACCGGGCATTTGCCCGATGAAAAAATCGTTGAGCGGATCCAGGATCTGATCAATCCAACCGCCGTTGTGTTTATCGGCCTCTTCCTGGCTCGGAAAATCCGAATGGTCGATGACGATGTCGGTTCCAGCTGCATGTGGCATCAGGCGTAGCAACACGCGAGAAGGCTTGGTGCGCTTGTCCCATTCTTCGGGTTTCCACGTAAAGCCCAGTTCCTTGCCCGGCGCATAGTGCGTTACTTCTCCTCGGATCCAACCGTCGAAGTATTCGAAGTGTCCGCCCACGCGATCCTCAACGACCGAAAATCCGCCGCCCCATTGGGTAATGAGGCCTGAATCGGTGAGGGCATCGAATACCAAATCAGGTGCGGCGTAGACTACATAGGTGGTCTTAAAACCAAACTCAGCCATGGTGTTTTCTTAACGGGTAAAGATGACACGACGGGCAATGTGTTCATCGCCTACGTGAAGATGTAAAACATACAAACCGGCAGGAAGTCCTGCGCCGAATTCCTCTTCAAGCATTCCGCTCGACGGCACCGGAAGTTTCTGCGCGCAGATGCGACCGCTGGCATCACGCAACTCCCAACTGAGGGGCATGCTGTTGCTAAGATTCATGCGGAAGCGCATGGTACCGGAGGAGGGATTCGGCCACAGCTCCAGATCGTAGCGCGAAGCGTTGATATCCGACATACCCACCGCCGCGCTGATGTTGATGTCATCGAGGTAGATGTTGTTGCCGCGCTCGTTGGTGAATTCGAATTTCAGCATGATGCTGGGACGACCCGAGAACAAGGTCGAGGAGAGGTTAATGACTTCGCTCATCCATTGCGATGCGGAAGGGAAAAATGGTCCGGATGTCGGTGGTGCCGTATGCAAGGCTGTTCCGATTTTGGTGTAGCGGAGGAGCCACGAGTTTCCGCAGTTGTTGGACACATACACCTTGAGAAAGCTGCTGTCAGTGCTGTTTTTCGGAGCGAAGGCTACCTTGAACCCGAGTTGTGTTCCGAAGCTATTGCTCAGATCGAAAGTCGGGGTAATCAGGGCATCGACGCTACCGCTGGCGTTGCCGCTTTGGTTGACTAACCGGACAGAACGTGTGCCCGTTGCTCCGGTAATGGTACTTAGCGACCAGGCATTGTTCTGGTCAGGGTTCTCGATGAACCAGTCTGTGCCGGGGAAGGCGATGGTTTCAAAACTCTCAGCGTACGGAACGGCAATTTGTCCTGGAGTAGCAATGACGCGAACCAATTGGCTGCGCACCAGCGAATCGCTGCCGTTGGCGTTAGCCACCACCAGAATCACATCGTACAGCCCGGGCGTATTGTAAGTGACGATAGGTGCAGCACTCGTATCCGTTGACGGCGTTCCGCCCGGGAAATACCATGTGCGTTGTGTGGCGACTCCACGCCAGGAAACATCCTTAAAGGCCAAAGATGATCCAGCGCAAACCTGACGCTTCTTTAAATCGAAATCGGCTTTCGGTGCACATTCCTGAACCACATGACCCGCTTCGGTACCCGTGAGCAGCAGGTTGGCCGGTTGCCACAGGTTGTTTCGTCCGCCAATGGGCGAGTTCAGAGCAGCATGCATGGCTCCCTTCTGTCCCTCGGTAAACATGTAGTGGCAACTTGCATAGTC
>JAJTFW010000055.1 GCA_021299095.1 Sphingobacteriales bacterium
TCCGTGTTTTAGTCGAGGGCGGTCAGCACCGGGCGCAGGACCAAATTGCAACGGCCGAAGGCACTTCAATTTCGGTTCGGAACCTGTTTTATAACGTCCCGGCACGCCGAAATTTCCTCAAGTCGGATCCGGTCGAATTCAGGCATGTACAAGAAGAATTCATCCGCGTGGCCCTCGCGCATCCTGAAATCCACTTTGAGTTTCACCACAACGACAATCAGGTATTCGATTTACGACCGGGCAATTTGAGGCAGCGTATTGCGGGAGTCTTTGGTAAATTATACAACGAACGACTTGTCCCTGTCGAAGAGGAAACTTCCATCGTAAGGGTCGAAGGGTATGTCGGCAAACCGGAGTTTGCGAAAAAGAGTAGGGGAGAGCAGTACTTTTATGTGAATGGAAGGTTCATTAAGGACCCATACCTGCACCACGCAGTCAATGCTGCATTCGATTCCCTGCTTCCCGGAGATGCATATCCCAGCTATTGGCTACGGCTTCAGGTCGACCCCGCCTCGATTGATGTGAATATCCATCCGACCAAGACGGAAATCAAATTCAGTTACGACAAGGATATTTATGCGATTTTGCGCTCCGCTGTTAAAAGGGCAATCGGTCGCTTCAGTGTTGCGCCAAGCCTCGACTTCGAGCAGGAGCCCTCCTTTGAAGTTCCACTGGCTAAACTTGACCAAATTCCCCGTCAGCCGGAAATCCGGATCAATCCCAACTACAATCCATTTCGGACCGGAGAGGAGCCGAAGCGTTTTGAAGTTGGCTCTACTCCCGACAGAGCTGAAACGAGGCAATGGTTGCCCATGCATCGCGAGGAAACCACAATTAGACATTCCGAATCGTTGATCATTCCGAGTGCGGAAACTTCAGAGCAGAGGCTGCTACGCATCTTCGAGGATTTGGACGATTTCAGATTTGTGCATGTGGGCCAGGGTATCGCATCGGCATCGCATCCGGAAGGACTTGTGCTTATTCACCTTGCCGGTGCCCGTGAGCGTGTCCTCTATGAAGACAATTTGCGCTACCTCAGCAGCAAGCCGGCGGTTAGTCAGCAACAGCTCTTTCCCGTTCAGGTGCAATTCAACCCCAACGATTACCTGGTGGTTTGTGAACTCCTTCCTGAACTTCAAAAGCTTGGTTTCGACCTCGCTGAATTCGGCGGGAACACACTGGTGGTCCAGGGGCGCCCGGCTGAACTGGATGCCGGTGATGAATCGTCCGTATTGCATGAGTTGGTCGAGCGGTTCAAGCAGCAAACGCGCGATAGCGCTACGCTTCCAGTTCACGAACGCCTGGCACGTAGTTTCGCACGAACACAGGTTCAGCGGCAACGCTCGCCCTTCGCTTCACGCGAGATCAGGCAGTTGGCCATCGATTTGTTGCATTGTGAAGAGCCATTCGCCGGACTTTCGGGTGAAGTACTTTTGCGCTCATTCGATTCCACCCAGTTACAGAATCTCATTCAGCCCAACCGCAGCACACAGCACGCATGAGTTCAGATTATCACCGTCCGGGGCAATGGCAAATCTTACCGCTTGTGGTAAAGAACCTGCTCATCGTGAATGGTATCCTCTATTTTGCTACGGTGGTACTGGGCGAGAAACTCGACCTTGACTTGACCCGTTATTTGGGATTGTACCTTCCCGGAAGTGAGTATTTCCGGCCCCATCAGTTCATCACCCACCTCTTTATGCATGGGTCGCTCATGCATTTGTTCTCAAACATGTTTGCGCTTTGGATGTTCGGAAACGTGTTGGAAAACCACTGGGGGCCACGACGGTTTATGGTTTTCTACCTCGTAACCGGTTTGGGCGCAGCGCTTATCCATACCCTGATTGGTTTGTATGAAATTGATCAGGTTCGGATGGTGATTGATGCATTTTCAATTCAGCCGGATCCCGATCAGCTCACCCGTATTTTGGGCGATTACCACATTTACATCACCCCGAAGCTACAAGAGTTCATTGCGGTGTGGAGGGATCAGCCCGGCAATACAGCCTACCTGGAGGAGGCGCAGGCCATCGGACAGGAAATCATCAGTTACCGTCTCAACGTACCCACTGTAGGTGCCTCGGGCGCTGTGTTCGGCGTATTGCTTGCCTTCGGAATGATGTTCCCCAACACCATCATTTACCTGTACTTCGCCATCCCCATGAAGGCAAAGTGGTTCGTGCTGTTGTACGGATTGTTTGAACTATACAGCGGAATCCAGGCCAATCCACAGGACAACGTGGCACATTTCGCCCACTTGGGTGGAATGTTGTTCGCCTTCATCCTGATCCGTCTGTGGAACCGGGATCGCCATCACTACGGAGGAGGATATTGAAATGCGAAACCTGATCCGCGATATCCGTACGTCATTTGGTGCATCCACTGCGTTGTTTCAGTTGATGTCCATCAATGTGGCGGTGTTTCTGATTCTTACGCTGTCGCGCACCGTACTTTTTTTAAGCAGTACGGGACTTCCCTGGATCGACAACGCTATCCTATGGTTATCACTCCCTGCATCTCCAGTAGCATTCCTTCGCCAGCCCTGGTCCTTGGTTTCGTACATGTTTTTGCATCGTGATTTCTTTCATCTGCTTTTCAACATGCTCTTGCTGTTCTGGATGGGGAAATTGTACACTGAATACCTGGGCAACCGACGTCTGTGGGGTACCTATCTGCTCGGCGGGCTTTGCGGAGGGGTGTTTTATTTCCTTGCGTTCAATCTCCTGCCTGCTTTCGGAAACGATATCGGTCATTTGTATTTGTACCCGATTATACGGTCCATCTGCTGCTGATTGGTCCGGTACGGCTCAAATTCGTAGCACTCACCGCTGTGTTGTTGTATTTCATTTCAATACCGCTCGGTAATTCCGGTGGACACATCGCACACCTGGGCGGGGCTTTTGCAGGATGGATCAGCGTGATCCAGTTGCGCAGGGGTAGGGATCTGACTTCTTTCATGCGCACCCTCGAGTCCCTGGGCGCCGGTCGCCGTAAACTCAAGGTGGTTAGCCGCAGCAACTTCAGCAGTGAAGAGCGCTACAGGCAAGATTCCATTGCTTCTCAGGAGCTTGTTGACCGTATTCTCGACAAGATCAATAAAACCGGCTTTGACAGCTTGACAAAGGCGGAAAAGGAAATCCTCTACCGGGCGAGTGGCAAGGGGAATTGATTCCAATTTCTGAACTATTTCGTCCAATATCTGGAATTTATCAAGGGAAAACCCTCAATTTACAAAGGCTATCCTTTTGAAAATCAGTATTCACTATATTCGCCGCTTCCGTGGCATGATTATGACATTATCTGTCAAACACTAAAACAGAATCAACGCGAATATGCGTGTAAAAATCTCCTTTCTCCGGGATCAGATGTCGGCCAACATGATTCCATTGCACCACCAGTCGCTGATTGCAGAGAGCCTCTATGCAATCGCAGAATCACTCGGGGGTGATGGCCATGAGTTGTGCTTCTCAAGCTTGAAGGGTACGTCCAAAATCCAGAACGGATTCATGCGTTTTCTCAGCTCTAAGCTCACGCTCGTTCTGAGTTCGCGCAACGCCGAGCTGGTCGAAAAAATCACCTCCAAGGTTTTTGAAATGCCCTACTTCGCAGTGGGTAAGATGAACCTGATGCCACGTAGCCATGAATTCATCACCGATCCGGTGTTTGAAACCAAGATGAGGTATCTCTGCATCAGTCCAATGATTCTTGTCGACCCGAGCCGTGATCCGGAGCGGAGCCAGTTGACCATTGATCCGACCTCGCAGGAGTTTTCCGATATCCTTTACGAACAGACCCTCGACCGGATGGAGCGGGCCGGCTACACAGAATCCGACCTGAACAATTTTGCAGAATTTGATGTGCAGCCCGACCACGAGTATGTTCAGAAGTTGAACGAAAGCGGAAAAAAATTCGCACGGTACTACCGCGCTGCAGATGGTTCAACCATGATCGGTTACCTGTTGCCCTTTACCTTGCATGCGCACCCCGAAGTTCACAAGTTCATTTGGGAATCTGGTATGGGAGCCCTCTGCGACCAGGGGTACGGAATGATTGATCAGGTGGTTACCGCCTGATTTGAATTGACCAGTAAAGATTAAGTCCCGGTGAACCATCGGGACTTTTTTATTTCCCCCTTGGGTCGCTTTCGTATTTTCGCCGACCCCGTCATCATGAGCAGGTCGAAAATCGCATGGATTATTGCCGGAGCTATTTTGCTCTTCCTGCTGACTCTTTTTTTGGTTCGGGATGCGATTCTCGGTTGGGGTATTCAAAAAGCATCTGATAAGATCAGATCCCGGTACAAGGCTGAACTGAAAGTCGGTGCGTATGAGATGAGCGGCCTTAGGACCATCTCGCTGGCTAATTTGATTCTGGTTCCCGAAGGAGGTGATACACTGATCAACGTGCATGCGGTTCGATGTAAGCTAAGTTGGTCAGGCCTAATTAGGATGCGTCCCCAGTTCGGTTTCATAGAGCTGGACACGGCTACAATCAGCCTGGTTAAAAAGGATTCATCGGATAATTTCAGATTCCTGCTGGCGAAGAAGTCCGAGGCCGCCGACACAGCAGACAGCAAAGTTCCTTCCACCATTGGTTACGAGGAGCGTATCGGAGGAATCCTGGATTTGGTGTTCGATTGGTTCGGGACTGAGATAAGCGTGAACCGCTTTTCCATTCGATACACACGGGGCAAGGTAGTGGAGGAGTTGTTGATCCCCCAATTGTTCCTCGAGGCGGGGCAATTCAAGTCGAGCATGGTAACGACCTCCGGCGAAGGGGTATCACTTTGGCTGGCCCATGGTGAATTTGATACCCAAAACCGGAAGATGCAAGTGTCCATCGGACGAAGCAGTGAAAAGGCAATGGCTTTGCCTTTTCTGGATTTACTGGATGGGTTGAAGGTTTCGCTCGACTCCGTGCGTTTTCAACTCGCCGAAACAGAGGGTGTTCATGCCCTAAATTGGACATCTTCCCTGGAGCTGTACGGATTCATGACCAGGCATTGGCGCCTTTCCGAAGAAGAAATCCACGTGCCGACAGTGCGTTTAACCATGAATGGCTATGCCGATGCGGATTCGACCGGGTTGTTGCCTGGAAGTCGTTGTCAGGTGGGAACGGTACCCCTCAATCTGGGCCTGGATGTATCTCGGAAGCCGGAAAGGCGGATTCGCTCGAGGGCGGACTTCAATTTGGCCAATGCGGGTGATTTGTTCGGTTCCCTCCCCTCGGGTATGTTTCGGAGCGTTCGGGGAATCAAGGCCCGCGGTGGATTGAGGTTTGAGTTTATGGCTGATGTTCCACTCGACAGGCCGGAGGCCCTTCAGTTGGAATGTGGAATGAAGCCGGCGGGGTTTCGTATCGATTCTTACGGAGCAGAGAATTTCTCCCGTATCTCCCAACCCTTTACGTTTCTCGCCATGGATGGTGAGCGACCTGTACGCAGCTTCAGTGTGGGACCCGATAACCCTTTGTTCATACCCCTCGAGCAGATTTCGCCCTCTCTCCGCAATGCCGTGTTGATTTGTGAGGACCCATCGTTTTTTCAACATGCCGGCTTTGTGGCGGAGAGCTTCCGCGAATCGATGGCAACAAACCTGAAGCAGCGTCGTTTTGCGCGTGGGGGAAGCACAATCAGTATGCAACTGGTGAAAAATGTGTTTTTGAGCCGTAACAAATCTATTTCCAGAAAGCTGGAAGAAATCATGATCGTCTGGCTAATGGAGCGCAGTCGCCTGGTGTCGAAAGAGCGGATGTTTGAGGTTTACCTCAACATCATCGAATGGGGGCCGAATGTGTACGGAATTGGCGAAGCATCCCGGTTCTATTTCGACAAAAGTCCTGCCCAACTTACGCTGGAAGAAAGTATCTTTTTGGCCAGCATTGTGCCCAGCCCCAAGGCCTTCCGATACCGCTTTGGAAGCGACGGACAGCTGAAGCCTTATCTGGGTGGATTCTATAAACAGGTAGCAGGCAGGATGGTGCGTAAGGAAATGATACCTCAAGAACTTGCCGATGGCATTCAACCCTCCATCCGGTTGAGTGGTCCTGCAGCCTTACTGGTGCAGCCTGTCGATTCTATTCCTGTGGATTCAGCGGCTTGGCTGCCCGAGTTGCCAGTTCAAAACTAAATTAATATATAAAAAATAAAATACTGTAAAACAATGAAATACCTAAATCAACTGAACAATCAATATCGATCAATCAGTGCTTTGTCAGCCGTGCTGATCCCGGTTCTTTCCTTGGTTTTTGCCTGTTCCGAAGCCCCCAAACAGGATGAAAAAGAGGTCTCTTGCGAGGCTCCGTTGAATCCGAACGGCGATAGTGAGCGTGCGTTGATGATGCGGAAAATGACCCAATTGGCTGAAGCCAATGCGGCATCCTTGCGAAATGGTGGTGAACTGGAACCCTATGATGGCTCTTTCGCGAACCTGGCGACGACAAAAGGAACTATGCCGGTAGATGAGGATTTCTTCAAAGGGATGTCGGCAGCCTATTTGTCCAGCCTAGAGGCCTTGTATGCAGCCGAGCCTTCGCAACGCGTCCAACTGCACAACAATCTGGTTAAAAGCTGTCAGGATTGTCATGCACAAACCTGTCGTGGACCTCTTAAACGAATTGATAAGATGATTTTATCAGAAAACTGATAATCAATCATTTTTAAAATGAATTTACTTGTCAGTCTCGAACTCAAGGCTGATTGAATTCATGCAATAACGCCTGCCAGTGGGAGGGGGACCATCATCAAACACATGGCCTAGGTGGGCATCGCAGCGGCCGCACAAGACCTCGCTTCTGACCATGCCATGGCTTCTGTCGAGTTTGTATTGAACGGCATTTTGCCGGATGGTTTGGAAAAAACTGGGCCAGCCGCAACCGGATGAAAATTTACTGTCAGACCGGAACAGGTGGTTGCCACAGGCCGCGCAATAATAGGATCCCAAGCCCTCGAAGTCCCAGTATTTTCCGGTAAACGCCCGTTCGGTGGCTGCGTGCCGTGCTATTTCAAAAAGCTGGGGTTCCAGAATTTCCTGCCAGGTGCTTTCGGGAAGTTCCAGCTTCGTGGTATCGGTGCGTGAGTAATAGCGGTGGTGCGTGGTCGAATCGGACATGGTTTCTGGTGATTGAACGTTCCCCGGTTTCTTCGAGGGCCCTTGGCTGCAGGCAGATGCGACCAGCAAAGCAATGGCACAATGAAGGATGGGTTGAATCATGAAGAATGAACGCAGATGGCGGTGATTTTGTTTTGTAATGCGGGATTTGACATCTGCCTTTTTCAGCTTCTAGGGGTCAACCCCATGTGAAACAGGAGTTTTGGAGCAGTGATTTGTGTTGAAAACGGGTTGCTCAGAGTTGGCCTTTCTGCGGTTGCTGTTGGTAACTTTGAATTTCCCGCGGCGGGATTTTGCGAATTTTGCCTGCCAGTTCCGGTCAATAGCGTTTAGATATGTCGAAGAAGCAAGTCCCCCTGGATCACAATTACACGGAAGACAGTATCCAATCCCTCGATTGGAAACAGCACATCCGGCTGAGGCCAGGGATGTACATTGGAAAGTTGGGTGACGGTTCATCCCGCGACGATGGTATTTATGTCCTTCTGAAAGAAGTGATCGACAATTGCATTGATGAGTATGTCATGGGCTATGGAAAGTCCATCGAAATCGAAGTCCGCGAGGGAAAGGTCAGGGTTCGGGATTATGGTCGGGGCATACCGCTCGGTAAGGTGGTTGAATGCGTTAGTAAGATCAACACAGGGGGTAAGTACGATTCTCAGGCCTTCCAGAAGTCGGTCGGTTTGAACGGCGTAGGTACCAAAGCGGTCAATGCCCTATCGTCCTTTTTCAGGGTACAAAGCGTGCGCCAGGGAAAAACGACCTGGGCCGAATTCGAACGCGGTGAATTGTCCCAAACCAAGAACGAACTCCCCACCAACCTGGCCGATGGAACTGAGGTTACGTTCTACCCGGACGACACGATTTTTCAAGAGTATGAATTCCGCATGGACTACATCGAGACCATGGTCAGGAATTACACGTATCTGAATGTCGGCCTCAAATTGGTGTTGAATGGTCAGGTGTTCAGTAGCCAGAACGGTTTGCTCGACCTGCTCCAGGCCAACATCAGCGATGAAGCCCTGTATCCGGTCATTCACCTAAAAGGCAAGGACATTGAGGTGGCCTTTACCCATACTACCGCTTACGGCGAAGATTATTACAGTTTCGTCAATGGTCAGCATACTACTCAGGGTGGGACTCACCTCGCCGCATTTCGGGAAGCAATTGTCAAGACGGCTCGCGAGTTCTATGGAAAAGACTTCGACCCGAGTGACGTGCGTACGTCCATCATGGCTGCGGTTAGTGTGAGGATTCAGGAGCCCGTATTCGAGTCCCAGACGAAAACAAAGCTCGGATCTCAAAACGTTTATCCCGGCGGTCCCAGCCTGAGGAACTGGATCAATGAGTTTGTTTCACAGCAACTGGACAATTATCTGCACAAGCACCCCGAAACGGCCGAAGCCTGGAAGAAGAAAATCCTCCAAAGCGAGCGTGAACGTAAGGACATTGCAGGCATTAAAAAGCTGGCAAACGAGCGCGCCAAAAAGGCCAACCTGCACAACAAGAAGCTACGCGATTGCAGGGTGCATATGGCCGACCAGAAAAATCCGCAACGGCTCGACACCACCTTGTTCATCACAGAGGGTGACTCCGCTTCGGGGTCTATCACGATAGCACGCGATGTCAACACCCAGGCGGTCTTCAGTCTAAAAGGAAAGCCGTTGAACTGTTTCGGCCTAACCAAGAAGATCGTGTATGAAAACGAAGAGTTCAACCTGATGCAGAACGCATTGGATATCGAAGATTCGATTGAAAGCCTGCGTTACAATCGCATCGTCATTGCTACCGATGCCGACGTGGATGGTATGCACATTCGTTTGCTCCTCTTAACGTTCTTCCTGCAGTTTTTCCCCGATTTGGTCAGGAATGGTCACGTGTTCATACTTCAGACACCCTTGTTCAGGGTTCGTAACAAGAAAGAGACCATCTATTGCTACTCGGAGGCCGAGAAGCAGTCGGCCATGCAGAAGCTTGGAGTGCGTCCCGAGGTGACCCGATTCAAGGGACTGGGTGAGATTTCGCCTGACGAATTCAAAAACTTCATCGGACGTAAAATGAGACTCGATCCGGTCACCTTAACCGGAGAAACATCACTACACACCTTGCTTGATTATTACATGGGCAAAAACACGCCCGACCGGCAAGAATTCATCATCCGAAATCTTCGCATTGAAGAGGAGCTCGAACCGCTGCCTGTAGAGGAAGAATCTTCTGCCGCATCCTTGCTTGCAGAAGTCTGATCTCGTTTTCCTACTCAATCTATTCCCAGTACCCCTTCAGCGAATACCAATGTCCAGCGATAAAACCAATGTGAATGGCCTTAGCTCCGGTGAGCACCAGGGGCAAGTAGCAACCATGTACGAGAACTGGTTTCTCGAGTACGCTTCGTATGTGATTCTTGAACGGGCGGTACCGTACCTTGATGACGGGTTGAAGCCCGTGCAGCGTCGTGTACTGCATTCCATGTGGGAACTTGAAGATGGTCGTTACAACAAAGTGGCCAATGTGATTGGTCATACGATGAAGTATCATCCCCATGGTGATGTAAGTATTGGTGATGCATTGGTACAGCTCGGTCAAAAGAATCTGCTGATCGATACCCAAGGGAACTGGGGTAACGTTTACACCGGAGATAGTGCGGCAGCCTCCCGTTATATCGAAGCACGGTTGAGCAAGTTCGCCCAGGATGTAGTGTTCAACCCCAAAACCAGCATTTGGCAGAGTTCGTACGATGGACGCAACAAAGAGCCGGTCACACTTCCGGTCAAATTCCCCTTGCTGCTGGCTCAAGGAGTAGAGGGTATTGCGGTCGGTCTCGCTTGCAAAATACTTCCGCACAATTTCTGCGAACTGATCGAAGCTTCCATTGATGCCATCCGTGGTAAAACGGTCAACCTCTTGCCTGATTTCTTCACCGGTGGTGTTGCCGATTTTTCGAAGTACAACGACGGCCTTCGTGGTGGACGTATACGCGTTCGGTCCGTGATCGAGAAAGTAAGCCGAAAGCTGCTGGCCATCCGTGAAATTCCCTTTGGTTGTACCACTTCTTCACTGATTGATTCTATTCTTTCCGCCAACGATAAGGGTAAAATCAAGATCAAGAAAGTGGAGGACAATACGGCCGCGAAGGTTGAGATTCTGATTCACCTACATCCAGATTCTTCCGAGGATTTGGACAAGACCATAGAGGCCCTCTACGCCTTTACCGATTGTGAGGTGTCTATTTCGCCGAACTCCTGTGTAATTGTAGATGGACGACCTGTTTTTCTATCTGTCAATGAAATCCTGAGGCTTAGTGCGCTAAACACCCAAGAACTCTTACGACGTGAATTGCAGATTGAACTTTCCGAATTGGAGGAGGATTGGCACTTCAGTTCACTTGAAAAGATATTTATTGAGAAGCGCATTTACCGTGACATAGAGGAATGCACTACATGGGAGTCGGTGATTTCTACCATCCATGCGGGTCTTAAACCCTACAAGAAGAAGTTTCTGCGTGAAATCACAGATGAAGACGTAGTTCGCCTTACTGAAATCAAAATCAAGCGCATCTCGAAATTCGATGCGTTCAAAGCCAACGAACACATCCGTGGGCTCGAAGAAAAGATTGCTGCAGTGAAGCAGGACCTTGATAACATCAAGAACTATACGGTCAACTATTTCAAAAACCTACTGAAGAAATACGGAAAAGGGCGGGAGCGTAGAACACAGATCTCGGAGTTCGAAGCCATCGTTGCTTCAAAGGTTGTGATCAGTAATGCGCGTCTTTACGTGAACCGGGCCGAAGGTTTTGTCGGTCATGGGTTGAAAAAGGATGAGTTTATCAGCGATTGCTCTGATATTGATGATGTGATAGCCATTACCGCCGATGGGAAGTTGGTTGTAATGAAAATCCAGGATAAGGGGTATGTGGGGAAGGAAATCCTACATGTGGCTGTATTCCGTAAAGACCAAGACGAACAAACGGTCTACAACTTGGTTTATCAGGATGGTCCTCGCGGAGCCGTCATGATGAAACGCTTTACGGTTGGTGGAGTAACGCGCGATAAGCCCTATGACCTGACCAAGGGCACAACTGGAAGTCGGATTCTGTATTTGTCGGTGAGCTCACCCGATGCAGGTCCCACGGTCATTGTCAAATTGAAGCCAAAGCCTAAGCTGCGCAACCTCGAATCGGTGATTCATTTCGGAAGTCAGTTGATCAAAGGCCGTGGAGTGCAAGGTAATGTGGTGACCAAGTTTCCGATTCTCCGTGTTGCAGAAGCCACACCCGAACAGGAGGCCCAATTGCGGAAAAAGCAGCCTGAACTTTTTGTTCCGGCAGGCAAGGAGGATAAAGCGCAGCTTAAAATCGAACTTTGATATTCAACCATAAGGAGAACGCTCATCCCTACCTCCGGGAAAGTCTGGATTTGATTTCCGCTTACGACGGGCGAACGCCACTGCATCACCACGTCAATAAGGTTTTCAGAGAAGGACGGAAGTACGGCTCCCGCGATCGCAAGTGGATTCGTCACCTCACCTACAGTTGGTTCAGGCTGGGATTTGCCTTTCCTGCATTGGAGCCACTGCAGCGGTTGCGGGCGGCGGCAGTGATTTTCCACAAGGCGGATGATGCGTTCAACGCGCGTGTGCTGGGTTCTTGGATAGAACTGGCTGATACCATACGACCAGAGTGGACTCTGCAGGAGCGCGTTGCTCGGGTCGCTGAGGCATTGAACACCGATTCGGGACAGTTGCTGGTTGATTTTCCGGAGTTTTCTGGGACGCTTGACCGGCAAGCATATGAGAACGCTTTTCTGACACAACCATCGCTTTGGATTCGTGTCGCACATGGCAAATGTGATCAGGTAAAGGAGGCACTTCAGGAAAATCAAGTCGTTTTTACTGAAGTGCCGGAGGATCCGTCCGCGCTCAAACTCATGATCGGAACGGATCTGGAATCAACTGACATCATTGCCAAAGGTTGGGCTGAGGTGCAGGACATTTCATCCCAACGCACGCTCAAATGCATGGTAGCCGCCGAAGGTCAGAATTGGCTGGATGCCTGCGCGGCATCGGGGGGCAAAAGCCTGTTACTTGCCGACCGCTTTCCTGGAGTTCGCATCAGCGTTTCGGATGTGCGTTCCGTTATGCTTGAGCGCCTGGATGAGCGTTTCAGTCGAAACAAGCTGGCGGTTGCCAACCGTTTTGTGCATGATTTCACCCAATCCTCTTTGCCCGGTTACGATGCGTTTTTTGATGGGATCATCGCCGATGTACCGTGTACGGGATCGGGGACCTGGGCACGCACCCCCGAACGGATTAAAGCATTCACCCGCCCCGAGTTCGAAGAGCTGGTGCAGAGGCAATCCATCATGCTACAAAACATCAAACCATCACTTAGGCTAGGTGGTGAGTTGGTCTATATCACCTGCAGTGTGTTCAAGGCCGAAAATGAACAGCAGATTGAAGCACTTTGTGCCAGTAGACAGTTCGAGCATATAGAATCACATCTGCTCCAGGCCAGTGCAGTAGGGGGCGATACCTTGTTTTGCGCCCGATTACGTCGCTTGATCTAGATAGGTAATCGTGCGGCAGGAGCGGTAGACAGAGCCGCAAATCGCCCTTCATGGTAAAGGAAATGAGCGGCCACTCCAATCATTCCTGCATTATCGGTGCAGTATTCAAAATCCGGTATGTGTACGGTCCAGCCATGCTGAGCAGCACGCTCGCGGATTCCGCTTCGAAGGCCACTATTGGCAGAAACACCACCAGCCAGAGCCACACAGTTTATACCGGTCTGTTTCACTGCATCCTCCAGTTTTTCAAGCAGGATGCTGACGATGGTATGTTGTACACTGGCACAAAGATCGTCCAGGGCATCACCGGGAAAGTCCGGATTTGATTTCCGCTCCCGCTGTAATAAATACAGCACTGCTGTCTTGAAACCGCTAAAGCTGAAATCGAGCCCGGGAGCCTGTGGTCGCGGTAAGGTGAATCGATGCGGATTTCCATGAGCAGCATACTTGTCGATCAGTGGACCCCCAGGATAGGGGAGCCCGATCATTTTGGCGACCTTATCGAAGGCTTCTCCGGCAGCATCATCACGGGTTTCACCGATGACCTCCATGTGCAGGGGACTGCTCACCTTTACCAGTTGTGTAGACTTCCAATCAATCCAGGACCCCTCGTGAAAGCAATCGCCGAGAGGGCGGATTTCGGTACATTTGCTTCAGACAGAGCCGCATGGACCACGGTCACGATGTGCTGCTGGTGAGCACGGGATGCCAGCTCGGGAACTACGCCCCCATAACGGGCATGGATTTCCTGACCTGCAGTCACATTCGAAAGGATGAGTCCATTTCGCACAACAGCTGCCGAGGTTTCATCGCATGAGGATTCAATTGCCAGGATATGGATTTCACGCTGCCCGTTCATTTTGCTCTTCTCCATACAAAAGTATGCTTGCTTCCGTTATGAACGTGAGCGGAATTACAGACTAACTCTTCAGGTAGAACCAACTTCACATCAAAACCATCAGGAACATAGCATGGCTACTTGCGGGGCTGATTTCAGCCCTCGTGCTGTTTCTATTCCTGGTTGTACGAGTGCCAGCTGTGCAAACATGGTTAGTAGGAAGGATTACAGCATTTCTGAGTGATGAATGGGGGACTCCGGTCCGGATTGGTCATGTCTCATTCAGTCCGTTCAATCGGCTAGTATTGGAGGAAGTCTACGTGGAGGATCTTGACGGAGATACGCTGGCGTACCTGCCTGTGTTGGATGCGGGCATTCGACGTATTTCATTCGCTGAGCAACTCGTTCATATTGGCGATGTCAGGCTCGAGGCTCCAGTAATTGGAATTAAGCGGACGGTCAATCCACGTGGATACAACCTCGATTTTCTCATCGATTATTTTTCGGGCGGTGGTGGTGGATCGAAAAGTACCTGGTCTTGGAGTATCCGTTCGGTCAAGCTTGAGCAAGCCAGGCTCCGCTACCGCGATTTGAAATACGCCGATGCCGACAGGGGAATAGATTGGGAAGATCTCAGTCTTTCGGAATTGGATTTGCAGGTCGATGAAGTCCATCCTGAAGCCTCCGGTGCACTTTCCTTTCGGATAACGAATATGTCCTTCCGTGAGCGCAGCGGATTTGATGTGACTGCATTAACCGGTGATTTTAGTGTTTTGCCCGATAGTATGGCTGTTCAGGACCTGAATATTGTAACGGATCGCTCTGAAATACAAACGGATATTGTTTTTCGGTACAACGGACCTGATGACTTTTCAGAATTCATCGACTCCGTACGGTGGAGTGGTTCATTCATTGAGAGTCGCGTCGATTTCAGGGATCTTGCATACTTCGCGCCCGAGGTCGAACAAGTGAACCATGCGATTGGATTTTCAGGGCGATTCTCAGGCACAGTCAGCCGGTTTAAGGGTAAGGATGTAGAATTGCGTTTAACCGATAGTACCTACTTCAAAGGGGATGTTTCGATGCGTGGGTTGCCCGATTTCGATGAGACCTATATGGAAATCGCCGTAAAGGAGCTGGCCATAGATCCCCGTGATGTACAGACCTTGCCGGTTTATCCGTTTGATAGTACACAGCTCATCCGGCTCCCTCAGGAATTGTTGAATTTGGGGAGTATCCGATTCAACGGACGCTTTAATGGTTTCCACCACGATTTTGTTGCGTTTGGTGACATCAGGACCAGTGCGGGTATGATTAGTACCGATTTACGGTTAAACATCGACCCCTCCGACCGAAATACCCGGTATATGGGTGATATCCGTCTGTTTGGCTTTGATGCCGGTCGTGTTTGGGGTCTCGCTCCCGATGTAGGTACTATAACAATGAATGCCCATGTCGATGGGACCGGGTTCGAGCTGAAGAACATCACCACCTCTGTGAACGCAGAGATCTTGCAGGTTGTGTACATGGGCTATCCTTACCGAAATATCGGCTTACAGGGAAAACTTGCCAACCGGTTGTTTGCCGGATCACTCACAGCTAACGATCCCAACCTTCGCCTCGAGTTCGAAGGAAGCATCGATCTACGGCAAAAGGCGCCGGTGTTTGATTTTTTGCTCAATGTGGAACACGCTGGTCTCACCGAGCTCAAGCTCATCGATCGACCCGAGCCTGCTGCATTGGCGATGGAAGCAGAAATACGGTTGAGCGGCAGCACACTCGATGATATCAACGGAAGTTTGCATGTCAGTGAGTTGACCTATCAGGAGGGTGATCGTGTCATCAAAAGTTCGTCTATTATGCTCGATGCCGAGGGTGATGAAATTCGGGATTACTCCTTGCGTTCCGATTTTCTGGACCTTGATTTGAGTGGTCTGATTGTGACTTCCGAGTTGCCTAGTGCAATTCGATCTATTTCTGCGCGCTACCTACCTGCATTACTCGAGCTGGAAAGCAGAAGACAGAAACCTCAGGATTTCACACTATTTGCCCGTTTCAAGAATTCACGGGCAATCACAGATTTATTTTTTCCATCTGTGACCATAGCACCTATGACTGAACTCTCGGGTAAATTCAGGACCGAAACGGGTGATGTGGCACTTCAACTCAAGTCAGCGGAGTTGATTGTTGCAGGTGCCAGGCTTGAGCAAGTCCGGTTGTCGAGTGAGTCGCAAGGTGACGCATTCACGTTCAATACATCGGTGCGTTCGATTGGCATTACCGATAGCGTACGCCTCAATGCATTCAGCATGGAGGGTTATACGAGCCGTGATACGGCAGAGGCCATGATTGATTTTTCGGGCTTGGATTCATCCAGATCAGATGTTCGTTTCGGAGTGCTTGCTGGATTTCAGCAAGATGGATTGACCGCACTGCGAGTGCGAACCGAGCAATTGCTTTTGGGTGGTCGTGTATGGATGCTAGACCCCCAAAACAGGGTGTTGATAGACACTACCGGCATGGAGTTTCATGACTTTGTTTTACGAAGTGGTATGCAGGAACTCGCATTCTCCGGTTTCCTGTCCGCACATCCCGAGTCGGTTTTTTCGGTTTCATTTACCGAATTCGAGTCCGCTCAACTCAATCCTTACCTCTCTGAATACGGCGTGAATATCGGCGGCGTTGTAAATGGACAGGCAGCCTTCAGCGGATTATTGACCCGTCCTGCAATGGATGCCGACATCAACGTACGACACATGCGGTGGTATGGTGATACGCTCGGCGATGCAGACGTTGTGTGCGAATGGGATGATCAGCGAAAGGAAATTGCCATTGAGGCCGCTGTTACGCGTGGTGGGCAACAAAACATTGAACTGATCGGTGCCTACCGTTTTCTGGAACCGGAGGACAAAATTGATTTTACCATTGAATTGAAAAAGACCTACCTGAATGCCTTCGCTCATTACCTAGATGGGATTTTCTCCGGATTAGGCGGTGTTGCTAGCGGAAAATTGGTATTGAAAGGCCCGGTATCCGCTCCGGATTTGAGCGGCAAGGTGTATTTGCAGAAAGTCGGGTTTATCGTAGACTATACCCGCTGCGCATACAACTTTTCATCCGAGGTAGACATTCTGGAAGACCGGTTCTCGATGAAGGATGTGGTTGTAAACGATGCCAATGGCAATCAAGCCAAGGCCAACGTCATTGTTTTTCATGACCATTTGAGTGATTTCAGGTTTGATATCAGCATTGACGCACAAAAGGTGCAAGTGCTAAATACCGGACCCGATGATAATTCGGTGTATTATGGTCAAGGATATGCTAGTGGAAATATGTCCATTACGGGTCCTCCCGATTATATTGCCATGAACATCGGATTGAAATCGGAGCCCGGAACCCGTATACGGATCCCCCTCAGCAATCCTGAAGAGGTTAGCCAAAGCGGATTCATTCGCTTCACGACACCCGCTGATAGCCTGGTGAAAGTTTCTGAAGCATTACCAGACCTAAGTGGCGTTGAGCTCAATATGGATCTGGAAGTAAGCTCAAACGCTCAAATTGAACTCATTTTCGACTCCAAAATCGGGGATGTCATTAAGGGGTCGGGAAATGGAAACATCAGCTTGTCCGTCAGTCCGAAAGAAGATCTCCGTATGCTGGGTGAATTCACCATCGAATCGGGTGAATACCTGTTTACCATGCAGAACATCATCAACAAGAATTTTATTCTGGATAAGGGTGGTCGTATCAATTGGTCGGGCGACCCCTATGATGCGTCAATTGATTTGAGTGCAGTGTACCGCATCCGAACCGGGCTATACGATCTGTTTCAGGATAGTACATACCGCACGCTAGTACCCGTTGACCTAAGGCTGAGTCTGAAAGACAAACTCTTCAATCCAGTCATCAATTTCGATATCAAGGTGCAGAATATTGATCCAAACACCGAGAACCAGGTGAAACGATTGATCAATTCGGAGGAGGAAAAATACCGCCAAGCTGTCAGCCTCCTCGTATTCCGCCGATTTTCAGCTCCTGCCGAGATTGCCAACAGATCGAATCCCACGGGAGCCAATGTGGTTGGAGTCAATGCCTATGAAATGTTGAGTAATCAGCTTTCAAATTGGGCCTCTCAGATCAGCAACCAGGTTAACGTAGGAGTCAATTATAGACCCGGTGACGCCATCACCAACGAAGAGCTGGAAGTTGCTCTTTCAACCAGTATTTTGAACGACAGGGTCACCATTGATGGGAACGTGGGTGTGGCCAACGGAGCGCAAGGGCAGGGTAGCCAAAACACATCCAATCTGGTTGGTGACTTCAACGTAGAAGTGAAGGCGAGTAAGGATGGGCGGGTACGACTTAAAGCGTTCAACCGTTCCAGTAATAACTCACTGATCAACAACTTGAACTCGCCGTACACCCAAGGTGTGGGCGTATTTTACCGGGAAGAATTTGATACAGTGGGTGAACTGTTCAGGAAGTATTTTTCTGGAAACCGGAAAGAGAAAAAAGGCGAAAAAGGGGAGGAGTAGCGTGGGGGAGGATCGAACTCCCGACCTCAGCATTATGAGTGCTGCGCTCTAACCTGCTGAGCTACCACGCCAAAAACCAAAGAACTCACCCTTTTTCGGGAGCGCAAACTTAAGGAAAAAGCCCTGCACGCTGGTTGGGAAAGGGTTTTTTGCCGTTAATTCGCTTAAAATCAATATATTTAGTAATTTGGATTGTTTCGAATTTCGAGCGGGTCAATTCTGATTCACGATTCAAAAACCGTTGATTTCCTATTGCAAAAACGGACAGAACTGCTTATATTGGGGTACCAAACCTAACCTGCAGATCGTGAAAGTATTCCTATCGCTTCCCATGAGGCTATTCGCCTTCATTGTTCTGTTGCTGACATGTGAATTGGCTCATGCCCAGCTTAATTATACTTTCCAGCAAGTCACCCAGACTTACCAGCCTTTAACTGCTGCAACCGTGTTGAGTTCAGCTACAACTGATTCCGCGGGAGGAGCTCTGACCTCACTCAACAGCTACGTAGGTGTACTGCCCGCGGGCACAATCCCCTTTGGCTTTATCTACAACGGTATCAGCTACACGGGTCTAGCTGTTTCGTCCAATGGTTTTTTGACGTTTGGTTCTACCAACCCATCCACCACCAATGTGCAGCCCATCAGCAGTACAGCGTTGTACTCGGGCGCAATTTCAGCCTTTGGACGCGATTTAATCGGGGTCTATCGTGTTGCAAACCCTGCTGATCCCGATACCATTGCGCGCATTCGGTATCAGACCCTGGGTAGTTTTCCGCAGCGTGTCTTTGTAGTAGAATGGGCGAATTTCCGCCCTACAGGTACGGCACCCTCAGGGCTTGGACCCGTCATGAGTTTTCAAATCCAGTTGTTTGAGGGGTCAAACAAGGTTGAAATCGTTTATGGCTCCTACGTAGGAGGGACCTGGCCGAATTCGACTGCCCAGGTTGGTATCCGTGGGGCCTCAAATACAGCATATCAAAATCGGCTACTGACCAGCGGGCAGGCCTGGACCTTATCGACTGCAGGTACGGCGAGCAATTCCTCCTGCGCCTACACTGGATCTACACTACCGGTTAGTGGACTAACCTTCAGGTTTAATCCACCTTGCCAGACACCCTCTTCACTTTCGGTTGTCGATTTGTTGGCCAATTCAGTCACCTTGCGGTGGGGTTCTGGAATCAGTTCTGGCGCTCCGGGTGCAAGTTACCAGGTGGAATGGGGCCCCTCCGGGTTTACATTGGGAACCGGAACTTCAGTCAGTGTTACCGCCGACAGTACATTGTCCCTGAGCGGATTGACAGCTGGGACATCCTACGCCTACTATGTGCGTCGAAATTGCGATGGTGCATTCAGTAACTGGGCCGGGCCAAAAGTGTTTACACCAGGTTTAGCGGGAGAATCCTGTGTCTCAGCTATCCTTGCCTCAATTGCAATCAGCCAGGCGGCATGCGCACCAACGGCTGTCAGTAACGGCCAAAGCCAAAATGGCCCCAATGCGATTTGCTCGGATGCCTTAGGGGGAAATACGCCCGATGATGATGTTTGGTACAAGTTTACAGGTCCGGCGTCGGGTAAGGCGCTAATGGTCAGGACAACGGCCGGCACCAACAGCGATTGGGTAATGGAGGTGTGGAAAGGTTGTCCAGGCTCAGGCGGAATATTGGTTGGCTGCAGCGATGACGTGAATGCGGGAATGCCTGAGATTAGCATTTGCCAGAACCTGTATCAACCCGGTGATGTGTTTTACGTGCGTTTATGGACGTATTCAGTAGGTGCGACAGGAACCTGCTCGCTCTGTGTGTATGAGAACGGACTTTGCATCATTCCGCCTACTTATGATAACTGTGACAATGCCGCAACCATTCCAATCAACCCAGTCCTGTCTTGCCCTGGAAATGAACTGAACTTCACCACCCAGTTCGCCACACCCTCTGGAGTTGGCGGATCAAATGGTGCGGCTCCCTCGTGCGACGGGACTGCCAATCTGAACGATGTGTGGCTGACCTTCAACACGGGAACAACCGGTGACTTTAAAATAACCTTTGCATTGGGAACTGCAACCGCCTTGCGCGCTCAGCTCCTGTTTGAGTGTGGTGGGGGAGGGTTTGAAATCCAGTGTTTCAGCAGTGCTGTGGGCACGTTCACCTTCACGGGATTGAACCCTTCAGCCGACTATGTGTTGCGGATTTGGTCGCCCACCGGTCAAGAGGGAACCTTTACGGTGTGCGCCCAGGATTTGTGCGACGATGCAACTGCTGTGATTTCGGGTTCCGCTACTATTTGTCCAGGAGGTTCAGCACAGTTACGGGTTGACCTGACCGGACTTTCGCCCTGGACGGTTTCTTATTCAGATGGTTCTACTACATCTTCCTTTACAACCAGCACGACCCCGTATTTTCTGAGCGTTACCCCAACCACCACCTCATTCTACAACCTTGTTTCTGTAAATAGTTCGCTTTGTTTCGGTTCCGTTTCAGGTGTCGGAAGTGTAACGGTGAATCCACCACCCACGGTTACACTCACAGCGTTTGCCAATCCGATTTGTTCGAATTCGGCCATTACCCTCTCCGGCGGATCCCCTTCCGGCGGTACATACTCAGGTACCGGCGTTACCGGAAACCAATTCAATGCAGCCATTGCCGGAGTGGGCACGCACACCATTACCTATACTTTTGGAACGGGAAGTGGTTGCTTGAGGTCTGATTCCAAGATAGTTACGGTCATTTCGGGGCCCAAAATCAACTCGTTCAGCCCAGCCTCAGGACCCGTTGGCACGCTCGTCTCAATTGTAGGAACGGGATTTAGTTCCGTTTCCTCGGTACGTTTCAATAGTACCAATGCAACCTCGTTCAACTTGGTTTCATCCGCTCAGGTAACCGCTACGGTTCCCTCCGGGGCAACTACCGGGCTGATTACGGTGGTCAATTCCAATGGATGTTCGGGTCAATCCACTGCTAACTTCCAACTTACATCATCCAGCATTCAGCTTTCTATCCGGGTTTTCGTGGAGGCAATGTATGCAGGAAACAACAGCCTTAATGCGGGAGTAGATGCTGCAACTCATCCCAATCTTGCTGATTCAGTGACTGTTATGCTGAGGCAGAGCGCCGCGCCTCACAACCTGGTCTCCACGCAGAAGGTTTCGCTTTCTACATCCGGTTTTGTTAATCTAACCTACCCCGGATCCCTGGCGAATCAAGCCTATTACATTGTGGTTAAAACACGAAATTCAATTGAAACTTGGAGTAAAATACCTGTCAATTTGTTGGCTGGTTCCAATCAATTCAATTTTACCGGTGTATCCGGGTCCCTGCGCGTATCCGGATCCGGTGGAAACTACTTGGAAGATAGACCTGAACACCCGGAATAGGTGCTTTTTAAGCCATTTTGCTTTTTCCACCGATAATAATCGGACAGTAGGATGTTACCTTTCGGGAACACCCTACTTTTCGAACTATTACTCATTGGATTCAAGTCTGCAGCCCCTAACTTTGATAGTCCTGGGGCGTATCCATTTCCCGGCAAATTCGTAAACACACAACCATGAATACCAAAACTTTCAACCTTCTGCGCAAGCTGATTTTTACGTTGGGAATCGCCTCTGGTTCTTTCGTTTCAGTGCTAGCCCAAGTCAGTAACCTCAATTTTACGCAGACAACGGCGACGTACATTGAAATTACAGGCGGCACAGTAGTGGCTACTGCATCCGGTACAACAGGAGCTGCATCACTCGATGATGTGGTGTATGCATTGCCCACCGGAACCATTCCGTTTACGTTTACGTTTGATAATTCTGGCTACACAGGTCTGAATGTCAGTACGAATGGTTTTTTGACTTTTGGCACTACTGCGCCCGCTGCCAGCGGAAGCACCACGGGCTACTCACCGCTTTCTGCAACCACAGCGTATGCCGGTTGTGTGTCTGCTTTGGGTCGAAATTTAAATGCTTATTTCACTGGAGTTTCCACTCAAACGGGTGAAATCCGCTACCAAACATTGGGTTCAGCTCCAAACCGCGTTTTCGTTGTGCAATGGAAAAATTTCAAGGTGTTTACGTACACGGGAGCCTTTGGCCCCGTCCTCAATTTTCAAGTGAGGCTAAGCGAAACCACCAATGCGGTTGAAATCGTTTACAACTGCAGCGGAGCGTTCACCTCTACCACAGCACAGGTTGGTTTGCGTGGGTCCAACAATATTTTCCCGACGAACATCAACAACCGACAGGTGTCGGCTGCAAGCAATACCTGGATCACTTCTGCAGCCGGAACTGCCAACACCAGTACTTGTGAATTTTCCAGTTCCTTGTTGCCCCCCATCGGACTTACTTACCGCTTTGCCCAATCGCCTTGCCCGAATCCGCAGAATGCAACTGCCACAAACGTGACCCAGAATTCTGCTCAACTTACTTGGACCACCACCGGTGGTGGTGGAACGTTCACAATCGAATATGGATTGTCTGGATTTACGCCCGGTTCCGGCACTGTTCAGTCCGGTGTCAGTTCAGGTGTATCGATAAGTGGTCTATCTGCAAACACTGCCTATCAGTACTATGTCACTCAGAATTGTGGAAGCAACGGCAATAGCCAGCGCGTCGGGCCTATCAGTTTCTCAACCGGTGGTCCAGGTGAGGATTGTGCAACCGCACTGACCATACCCGTTGCCAACAACTTGGGCTCATGTGTTTTTACGACTGTCTCATCCGGAATATCATCAAATGGGCCGAATGCGATTTGTTCCGATGTGAACGGCAACAATCCCAACGATGATCGCTGGTACAAGTTTGTTGCACCTGCCACAGGAGATCAATTGGTGCTTTATACAACCGCCGTTACAGCAAATGATTGGGTCATGGAGGTATGGTCAGCTTGCCCTTCAACCGGAAGTGTCATCAAGTGTTCTGATGATGTGAATGGCGCTATGCCCGAAATCAGACTTTGTCAAAATGAATACACGCCCGGTAACACCTATTACATCCGCTTGTGGACATACAGCACTGCGGTAACAGGAACAGCCAACCTGTGTGTATACAAAGACCTGGAATGTCCGATTCCGCCCATCAACGACGAATGCGTAGATGCGCGTGTGCTACAAGTGAATTCTCCAGGTGCTTGTCCTGCCGCATCACAACGCTACACTACAAAGTATGCCACACCGAATATTGACGGCGCCACCTGCGATGGAGGTACTAAACGCGACGTATGGTTCGTATTCAATACCGGAAACTTCTCCGACATCAGCATGACCATCACGCCGGTGTCGGCCACTACATTGAAAGCCCAGTTGCTTTTTGAGTGCGGCGGATTCGAGTTGTCTTGTTATAATCCAGCGAATGGCACCTACACGTTTACGAACCCGGCTCGGGTACCACGATTTGTTCTGGTCAATCGGCTACGCTCCCGATCACGTTCACCGGAACTGCTCCCTGGACATTTTCATACCGGAATGATGTGACAGGTAATGTGACCTCTGTAACGACTTCCTCAAATCCCTACAACCTGGTCGTCAGCCCAACCGTTACAACCGGCTATACTCTCTTGACTGTTTCTGATGCTCAATGCTCCGGGGCGGCCAGTGGAACTGCACTGGTAACCGTTGGTGGTGCCGGACAAACCCCCGTTGTAAGCGGTAATGCTTCTGTTTGCAGAGGACAAACTGGTCTTGTTTACTCAACACCTGCTCAAAGTGGATCTACCTACAGCTGGGCAGTGCCCACGGGAGTGACCATCACGCCGGTGTCGGCCACTACATTGAAAGCCCAGTTGCTTTTTGAGTGCGGCGGATTCGAGTTGTCTTGTTATAATCCAGCGAATGGCACCTACACGTTTACGAACC
>JAJTFW010000056.1 GCA_021299095.1 Sphingobacteriales bacterium
GCAACAACAGCTATAATCTTGGGGCCTCCGGCCCCGCCCCTACTCAAATATATAATTCAACCTATCAACAGCCGGAGAAAAAACGTTTGCATTCGTCTATCATCGATTCGGACTCAGGATGCCTCCGGTATCAACATATGAACCAATCGCCTATGCACCGAATTTATCGCGTGCAATTTTGAACAACTGCGACTTACTGTTGATGTGGAGTTTCTTGTAAATATTTTTGATATTCATCCGAACCGTATCGATTGAAATCCCAAGGGAATCTCCAATCATCTTGTACGATTTACCATCCAGAATCCCCTTTGTCACATCCCGTTCACGGGGGGTAAGTGACTCGAAATGCACCTTGACCTGCCTGAAACTCTCGATGACTTTACGGGCGATTGAAGGAGACATGATTGATCCGCCGCTTGAAACTACCCGAAGTATTTCCTCTATACTGAGGTCATCACTTTGTTTATCGATGTACCCTGTGGCGCCGCGCTTCAAGGCCTCGAAAATGGTCTCAGCATCATCCTTTATGGTGTTCATGATGACAGCGGCATTAGGATATTGCTCCAGGATAGGCTCGATAGCATCCAGTCCGTTCATCTCGGGCATCAACACATCAAGCAAAACCACATCCACCCGAAGTCCTTTCTCGCGCAGAAGTGCGACAGGAGAATCGAATTGATTGATGCATTCGACCCCGGGAATCTGCTTAACCCGTTTGCAAAGAAGAGTTGCCAATTCAATGTCATCTTCAACGATGACCACTTTTAACGTTTCATTCATAGTTTCTAGGTTGTTCATTTGATTGTCAGATCAATCACATAACACAGGCCATGTCCGGCAGGTGAAATGGAAATTTCAATTTTACCCTGCTGTCTCTCAACTCTGCGACGGATATTCTTCAATCCGTTTCCGGTATCATTCCCTTCGGGAATATCAGTTATGACTCCGTTATCAGTAATAACAATATGCATCTGCCACAACGAAACACTCCAGTCTATACTGAAGGATGTAGCTTGTGAGTGGCGCAACATATTTCCCAACAACTCATAAAAAACCAACTTGAGGTCACGGTAGAGTTCCGGATTTATTTCGTACTCGCCATCCTTACTGAGTTGGAGCGAAAGACGTACATCAGAATTGGAAAAAGACTGATTTACGAGATCAGCAACCTCATCGTAAAGGCCCTGAACAGTTTTGTTCTTTTTACTTAGTGAATAGATGAAAACCCGTAAACTGTATAAGGCCGAGTTCAACGACCTAGTCAGCCGATAACGAAGCTCAGCCTGCTCAATATCCTGAGACAAATACAATACGCGTGTCAAGATCGTCCCGACTTCATCATGAAGATCCATCGTTATACGCTCTTTCAATTGTTGCTCACGTCGTAACCGTTGGAACGATAAAACAATCAGAAGTACCAACAACAGGATTGCAACACCCGTCATACCCCAGATAAAAAATGGCGAATAATAAAACGGATAATTCAGAACCACCCGGGTAGGCGTGTATGGGATAATTCGTCCGAACTCATCAAAAGCCCTGAACTCGAATTCGCAGGAGCTCTTGTTCAGATAATAGATGTCGATAAATGCTGAAGGCAATGGAATCCACGCTTCACCATCCATACGGTACTCAAATGAATACTTACTGGCAGCACTGATATCGGCACTGGACAGAAACAAGCGAAGGTGTTGACGGGACTGATCAAATGAAACTTCAATTGGCCCATCAGAACCCAACGAAAAAAATGCCGTATCCTCGAATGAAATCAGTTGGTATCCATTGACGAATCCGATTCGGGAAGAAGGTTTAAAATCGAACTGAGAGGGGTCAATGATATCGTAACCGTTCAGACCACCGAAAATGAGCCTGCCATCGGACAAGTTGGCTGCTGATTTGTAATTAAACTCTGCATTAATCAGTCCATTCCGCTTACCCAAGCGAATGAAATCACTGCTGGTCGGATCAAATCCGATTATGCCATTGAAAGTTGATGCCCAAACCCTACCAGAGGAATCCTCTAGCATGGATACGGTGCGTGGGTTAACGAAACTGGAAATTGGCAAGAACCGAACTCCTTTAGGCATGATTCGATCTGTCACGGCAATTCCTCGACTTGTAGCAATCCATAATTCAGTGGAACTTTTCCTGATTAGAAAATCACCGATATGATCATCCTCTAATTCCTTTTCGACCGATTTAAAAGCTGGGACGGATTTAAATAAGCTGTCGAAGCAATAAAATCCACTTTCAGTTCCAACATAGATCCTACGGGTTTCAGGATCGCACCGAATGGCTTTGACAATCACATTCGGGTCTCCAACCGAAATAGAACGGGATTGATAGGTTCCAGTATTCCACACCACCAATTCCCCTATAGCACCAATTAGGAATTCCCTGCCATTCCAATGCCGTTCGATTGAAAAACACTGACCTCCGTTAGCTGGATTGACAATAGAAGCGGTTGGCTTCCCCGTCTTAAGATCGAGGCTCATCAGCGACTGCCCCTCTGTGGCAATGAAAAGGCTACCGCGATCAATCAGGGCATCGTACCCTGCTAATTTCCAATCTGACAGGCGCTCAATGCGATTGGCCAAATCGGTTCGGTACACGTATTCGGAACCGACCAATAGTACATTGCCATCCGGCTCCTGAAGAATCCTTCGCCTCACACGAAGGGGTCCATCCCCTTCAAGTCCTCGGTCAGTCAGATTCCGGACACCTTGATTGGATGTCATTAAATACAACAACCCCTGATTGGTGCCAACGAGTATATTACCTGGTGGATCATAGTACACATTATACAACTCGAAATCAATGGATGACACCAAATCAACCGGAGTGAAACGCTGGTCGGATCGTTTATATAAGGTCTTTCGCTTATAGATGATGTAGCTGATTGAGTCATTGATGTACTCGAATGCACTGACACCAGGGTTCAATGGATCCAGAAGGTCAATCTGTCGAAAGCCGATCTCCGGATCAAACGAATAAGCCCTGTAGGAACTTGTGAAGAATAACAATCCACTCTCCAGATCAAAAGACTCTTCAAACCCTGAGTTATTTACCGGGTAAATCCGTAAAACGGCCAACGTCTTTGGATCAATGGAATACACCCCTTGGAATTGAATAGAAACCAACAATTGACCTTGATAATAAATCAAACGGCTTAACGCATTGGATGCAATCCGTATCGAGCGGACTGAACCATCCCTTCCATGCCGCTCCAGTTTACCATCCGAAAACAACACGTAGTAAGCCTCATTATTCACTTGAGCAATATCTACAACAGGTCCTTGATGTAGTAAACGAGTCGTACAGGTACGAACATCAGTCAAAAAACACCTTCGATCTTCAGCAAGCGCGTAAAGATTATTGTCAAATAACACAATTTGCCTTATGGGGACGGAAGCCTCCTCGTCGGAGTTCTCGTGTAGGTGAACGAAATTACGCCCGTCAAAACGAACCAACCCTTTCTCGGTTGCCAGCCAGTAAAATCCACTGCTGTCGCGTTCTATTTCATTAATCCGGCTTCTATTGAGTCCGTTTGTCCGATCAAACAGATAATATTCCGACTTGATATTTTGGGCAATGACAGACCGGACCGGCATGAAAAGAAGTACCGGTAATAGAAAAAGCAGGGAGCGGAGAGCGATTGGTCCTGACATAATCTGTCAGCCTAAATGTAGCCAAATGTCTACGCATCCGGACCCACAGACATTATTATGTAGAAACCGAGCGTCAATCGATATGCCCATGAACCGCTGAAGACCGGTTTAAGAATGCACTATCGAGCTTCCTGGACTCAACATCCTCATCTGAAATAAGAACGACACTGTCCAAAGACTTGTAATCGGGCATGCCAGCATCCACCCATGCGGTGTACCAAAAACATCCGACTCTGTACGCAGACATACGCAGGCGATTCTCCACCATTCCACTGAGTCTTTGGTGATAGGCAGTCGAATAGTCCTGCGAATACACTTTGACCAACTGTCCACCCTTCTCCTCCAATGCGTATTTCCTATGGGCAGGAAACTCCTGGTCGAGTTCCCGCTCCAAACGAAGAACGGAATCGACCATGGAGTAGCTTTCCGCCAATACCAGCCAGATGAGCGAATCCTTATCAGCGATATAGCGGGCTCGGGCTGTAATTGGATCATAGGAATTAAAAAACAACTCTGGTAAACGCGTCTCCCACAACCCATGGATTCCGTGCTGATTGGTCAGTTGGCCGTTGTAGTTGCGTGTACAATGCAGAGGCACATGCGCATCGGCCATGTAATGCCCAAGGTCGGCTGAAGTTTTTAGTACACGGTTTACATCCCTTTCTCTAAAAGCCTTGGTCAGGGAAGCAAGAGAAGCACGTAAATGCCAGGGAAGAATTCCGTGGGCCGTCAGGGTATCTGCGGTGTATTTGCCAACCGCATCCTTCCAGTACTTCGGCAGCGAATCGAAGGGCGAGTCACCATAGCGGTCCAAATCAATGAAATGCCTGGGGGCTTCCTCGGCAAATGCATAGCGGCGCTTGTCGGGATCGACGGCATGTTCACTTACATAGCGGATATGTTCCTTGTAAAACCCGAACAATTCCGGCGGTAATGTGAATACCGCAAGTCGATTGATTTCCTGATGGCCTTTGAATCCCCAGGCCAGGAGAACACCCGCAATACCTGGTAAAGCGAGTGTGCGCATCACTGCGCTGATGTAAGATGTCTTTCTCATGACGAGAACAAAAAAATGAGTGCAGCCTGGATGAAAATCAGACTGCCATACGAACCAGCGCACCATCAACCATGACCGGAATTACCGGGGCCTGATTGGGTGTGAGGCAGTATGCAATATCTTTTTCAATCTGCAGTTTCGCAAGCCGGCTCCGGTGAGAGCTTTGCTCAAGAAAACCGTACAGATCGTGTCGTGCAAGGTTGTACAAGTGTATGGCTGCCAAAACAGCATCTCGCATGCGGTTTAGTTCGAATGCCGGTTGAATGACCGAGGCAAGTGCCCCGGCAAACAACGTGTCTTCCAGATTAAAGGAGTTTTTCCACCCTGCACACAGCAAAATGACATTGGCCTCTTGAGCCATTAGCCATTCAGCAAGTACATCGAGGTTTAAAAACGAACCCGCTACAATGTGTTTGGCACCTTTTGCAGCAGCGATAGCCTGTGTTCCATTTGTTGTTGAAAGTGCAATATCTCTTCCTTTCACCAAAGCATCCATGAAACTGAATGGAGAGTTCCCGAGATCGAATCCATCAAGCATTTCTCCGTTTCGCTCGGCACCGACAAGAAAACCTTTCTCACGATACGCTAAACTCTCCTCGACAGAAGCGACTGGTACGATACTATTCACACCATGGTGAAATGCAACGCACATGGAAGATGTAGCGCGTAACACATCGATGACCACCACCACGGCTTCGGAAACGTCATGTTGTCCGATGAGAGCCGGAGAAAAACAAACTTCTAGAGTCTTTGTGCCCGATTCGGCTGACATATCTGGAAATTATCGCTTGATAAACGGCGTCTTGACCACCTGCGCCTTCACGGCCTTATCGCGGATTAGTACTCCAATCGTATTTCCTTCAGCAGTGTGGGCGGTTTCGATATACCCCAAGCCAATAGCCTTTTGAAGCGTTGGGCTTTGCGTACCACTGGTAACAACACCGATTGTGCGACCGGTCTCATCCACGATGGGATAGCCATGGCGCGGAATTCCACGCTCGGTCATTTCAAAGCCTACCAGTTTTCGCAGGGTACCGGATTCTTTCTGGGCTTTCAGCGCTGTTGAGTTCGTAAACTCCTTGCTGAATTTTGTTATCCAACCGAGTCCAGCCTCAATCGGTGATGTCGTATCGTCAATGTCATTTCCGTACAAGCAGAAAGCCATTTCGAGACGTAGGGTATCGCGGGCGCCGAGTCCACAGGGCTTGATTCCAAATCCAGCACCCGATTCCATCAGGGCATTCCAAATGGTTTCTGCATGTTGGTTCTCAACGTACAATTCAAACCCGCCGGCACCGGTGTATCCGGTATTGCTGATGAGCACGTTGCCACAACCAGCAACAGTCCCTTTTTTGAAGGAGTAATAGGCGATACCGGAAAGGTCGGTATCTGTGAGATTTTGCACAGTGGCTAATGCATCAGGCCCCTGAACTGCAATCAGGCTGGTTCGCGCTGAAATATCCATCATTTCAACACCAGCGGTGTTATGCTGCTGTATCCAACTCCAGTCTTTCTCGATATTGGATGCATTGACCACCAACATCCAATTTCCGTCTTCAAGGCAGTAAACGATCAAGTCATCAACGATGCCACCGTTTGCATTTGGGAAGCAACTGTATTGAGCCTTCCCGGGTGACAACTTCGATGCATCGTTGCTTGTAATCCGCTGGATCAGATCCAAAGCCCCCTCACCTTTCAGAATGAACTCACCCATATGGGATACATCGAACAAACCAACACGGTTACGCACGGTTTCATGCTCTATGGTGATTCCCTCGTACTGAACAGGCATTAAGTAGCCCGCAAAAGGCACCATCTTAGCACCAAGTTTTTGGTGAGCATGCACAAGAGCGGTTTCCAACAAGGGCGTTTCGATTTCTGACATGGTTTTGAATTGGATGACAAAATTAGGTTAATCCCGCGGAACAAGGCCTCGAAACAGATCGCGGTAAGCAGGCCAATGGGCATTCACCGAAAAACGGGCTTCTATCACTTTACGCGCTTCAATTCCGATGCGCCTGCGCAGTTCATGTGATTCGATCAAAGAACTGAGAACCTCCTCCCACTCACGCTCAGTCTCTGCCAGGAACCCATTTACACCGTGGGAAATGATTTCGGTATTTACACCAACGGGCGACATGACAGCAGGAATTTCCATGGCCATGTACTGCAAACCCTTGAATCCGCATTTACCCTTGGCCCATTCATCATCAGGCAAGGGCATGATTCCGATATCGATATCAGCGAGATCGGAAACTTCCGAATCGAGCTTCCAGGCCATCCCCCTTAGACCAAGATCCTCCCTACTGTACGACGCATCTCCAATCAGTTTAAAACGGATGCGGTCGCCGTATTTCTGCCGCAGTTTTAAAAGTACGGGTTCAATGATCCGAAAGTGCTTAACGGTGGTGTGGCTGCCGGTCCAACCGATGCAAACGACCTCCGGATTCCAATTTCGTTCTGAAACCGGTTTATGGTATGCGGTGTCGATGGTCGTCGGGATGATCTGAACTTGGGAGTTGAATTTTAATGCATAGTCAGCCAGGTATCTGTTCCCTGCGATAACGGCATCCGAAATGCCAATGATTTCAGCGGTTTTGGAGGGGCGCTTAAGCCATCCCAGGCTCCTGTTCCCCTCTGAAACGTCAAAATGCCAGATTGCATCATCGAAATCAAATACAACTTTAGCTCCCGAAGAAGCAAAACGTTTTTCAAAAAATGCTGAACCGATGAAGAAAGCTTCACGGAAAACGAACACAATATCGTATTGGCGAGCTCTGCGAACATCACGCAGTCGATGAAAAAAAGCCTTCAACCCCATCAACAATTTCCGAAAAAGCATACCCGGAGCATAAAAAACGGCGTCGTCTTGTTCTGAAATGATGTATGACAATTCGCATTGATACCCCTCCTGGCGCAACTTGTCTAAATACTGCTCAAACCGGAACCGCTGACCAGGATTCCGACAGGGCCGATGTGAAGCAATGAAGAGGATCTTTTTCACCATCAGGCGGAAGCAAGGACGTGCCAATAGGGTTCACCCTCCGAGAAACGAATCCGACTGAAGCCGGCATTGTTCAACATGCGGATGATTTCTGAACGGGTAAATCGCTTTTCAAGCGGGGTCCCAAATCGATCAAGGGCATCATTACGCATGATAAAGAACCCCTTTTCGGCATAATAAGATAACGGGATTCGCCTGGCGATACCGGGAAGGCCAAGCAGTGATATGAGCCGTGAAAGTCGAGCCAATGGCAAGTAAACCAGCAAGGCGATTCCTTCACAAATGATTTGCTTGATGGTTGAGGGAAAGGATGAGATGATTCGTCTGGAAACGTTTACACACGAAAAAAGCAAACGGAACAGAAAACCTCTGTGCGAAATATCGTAGTACAAATAGACCAGGAAGGATCCATTCGGCTTCAATTTTTTCTTCAACACCTTCAATGCTGCCTCCGTATCCGGTACATGATGCAGTACTCCGATGCTCATGATGAAATCGAAGGATGCATCAGCAAAGGGCATAGCATCAATGGAGCAGCGAGTCACACGAACATTGGAAACATCTTGAAGGAGTTCCAATGCAGGATAAACCGCATCGCTTGGGTCGATGGCCTCAATGGTCGCCACACGGGGAGCCAGGTACCAGGACCATCGGCCAGAGCCACATCCGGCATCCAACACAACGGCATCAGAACCGGGTTCATTCTCTCCGAGTAAATCGAAGTATTGATCACCACAACGCTTCAGCTCCTCCTGGTCAAACGCATGAAAACGTTTCCACTCTTCGCCAAAGGAACTTACCGTTGCCTGGTCCATATTCTCCAAATTGGCATCGTCAAACACGGCGACTTCACGACCCTTGTGACTTATCAGCCTGTCGGGATTACGGGTATAGTTCACAAATGGTGACTGTGTGCGGCTTTGCATTCAGAATAGTCCCAATGACCGAGCGCAAAAATACAGATTCCCGACCGAGGGAGCCGGTTCAACACGTGTCGGGCCCCGCGAGAGTGAATCTTTATGTAATTTGGCAGGCCGACAGCAAATGCGCTTACTCGAAAAGAACACGCCCAGACAATTGGTTTTCCTGATTGACCTGGCGATTTGCACGCTATCGGTACTGATAGCGTATCAATTACGGTTCAATTTTCATGTGCCGGCAAGTGAAGTGGTCACCTATGCCTGGGTTTTCCCATTTGTAGTTTCTGTTCGTGCCGCTACGTTCCTGATTTTCCGCACCTACCGGGGAATCATCCGATACACCAGCAGCCGGGACACGATTCGCATTTTAGGTACATTGGGTGTAGGATCCTTGTGTATGGCCGTATCAAATCCGCTTGCATTTTGGTTCAGCGGCTCCTACACCCTACCCTTTTCGATCATCATCATCGATTTTCTGATCACAGCATTCCTTATGATTAGCGGCCGATTGTTGGTGAAAGAGGTTTACCTGGAATTGCAGAATCCCAATAGCGCCAAGACCGGTGTGGTGATTTACGGTGCCGGCGAAGCCGGTTTGATTGCCAAGCGCACACTGGACCGTGACCGGGGCACGCGCTACAAAGTAGTTGCGTTTATTGACGACGACATCCGCAAATCCGGAAATAAGATGGAAGGTATTACCATCCGTGCCGGGAATGAACTTGATGCTGTTTTGGCAGATGCAGAGGCCCGACACCTGATCATAGCCGTGCAACAACTTAGCGATGAGCGTAAACAACAGATTGTAGAGGCTGGACTGCGAAACCAGATTCATGTCATGCGGGTACCGCCCGTGAGTTCATGGATCAATGGTGAACTCAGCTTTCGACAGATACGAAGGGTCAGTATAGACGATCTTCTTGGCAGGGACACCATTCAACTGAGCATGGATTCCATTCGGGGGGAGTTGCAGGGTAAAACCGTATTGGTAACGGGAGCAGCCGGGTCCATCGGAAGTGAACTGGTACGGCAGATTTCGCGCTTCGGTCCTGCTCGTGTGGTGATGCTCGATATGGCCGAATCGCCGCTATACGAACTGGAACTCGAGCTCAGTGAGCAATACACTGAAACACTGGTCGAACCTGTTATCGGTGATGTTCGTAACCGTGAACGCATGCGCCGGGTATTCGATGCGTTCCATCCTGATATCGTGTTCCATGCTGCGGCATACAAGCACGTTCCGGTGATGGAATTGATAGGCACCCGTATCACCGCCGACTTATCGCGTGAGTACGGTGTTTCGCGCTTCGTGATGATCAGTACCGACAAGGCCGTGAACCCTACCAATATCATGGGGGCAAGCAAACGGATCGCTGAGCTTTACACACAAGCCTTAAACAGCCTGGAGGGAACCCGCTTCATTACCACCCGGTTTGGCAATGTACTGGGGTCTAACGGCAGCGTAATTCCACGGTTCAAGAAACAGATTGAAGAGGGACAGGTCATCACGGTGACCCATCCTGAAATCACCCGATACTTCATGACCATCAGCGAGGCCTGTCAACTCGTACTGGAAGCAGGTTCAACCGGCAAAGGCGGAGAGATTTTCATCTTCGACATGGGTCAGCCGGTCCGTATTGACGAACTCGCACGGAAAATGATTCGACTCAGTGGTCTCGAAGTCGGAAAAGACATCTCCATTCGATACACAGGGCTCAGGCCGGGAGAAAAACTGTTTGAGGAGCTGCTCGCCGACCAGGAAAACACCCTGCCGACGCATCACGACAAAATCATGATTGCCAAAGTACGCACCAGCGACCTGAGCCAGATTTCGGAGGACATAGATCTGCTTGAATCACTCTTTGACAAACAGGACAACCTGAAACTGGTCGGTGTAATGAAGCGTATCGTACCCGAATTTATCAGCAACAACTCGGTTTACAGCACACTGGACGAAACCAGGGTGAACACCTGATACAATTAGACTTGACCCCTACTCATCCGTGCATGGTTTCCTTTTTACCGAAACCTGCGATGATTTGCCCCTCGTAGTCAAGCCACTCCTGCCAGCGTTGGTCTACATCCTCTCCAGCTGCGTACTGCCGGGCAAAACCTAGAAACAATGCATAATGGTTTGCCTCGCTGACCATGAGTTCCTCGTAAAAACCTTTCAAATCGGGATCACTGATTTTCTCGGTTAGCACTTTGAAACGCTCACAACTTCTGGCCTCAACCATAGCTGCAAACAGCAAGCGATCGACCAATTGCTTTTCACGCGTCACGCCTTTGCGCATGAATTCCATGAGCAGATTGACATAGTCATCTTTTCGCTCGCGACCCAGAATCAACCCGCGATCTAAAATCTTTTGATGAACACGTTGAAAATGCTCGAGTTCTTCGCGTGCCACCTCGAGCATGGCCGTCACCAGATCACTCTTCTCCGGAAAGCGCACAATGATGGAAATCGCATTGGAAGCGGCTTTCTGTTCGCAGTAGGCATGGTCGGTGAGGATCTCCGGAATGTTATTCTCCACGAGTTCGACCCAGCGCGGATCTGTCGGAAGTTTCAATCGGAACATAATCAGAATTCTAAGAGTGCTGAAATAGCAACCGAAACCTTGGCCGCATTCGGCAGCATGGTGGCCTCAAGCGTACTGTTCAGCGGTATGGCCGGAAGGGCTTCTGATCCCACAACGCGGACAGGTGCATCCAGATACCTGAAGCATTCTTCCTGGATACGTCCGGCCAATGCAGAGGCAAAGGAATTCACAACCGGCTCTTCAGTAACTACAAGACAGCGATTGTGTTTTTGTACACTTTCAAAAATCGTACGTTCGTCCATTGGCACTAGTGTTCGAAGGTCGATCACTTCCACTCTACCCGGAAACTCGCGTGCAGCATTCTTAGCCCAATACACTCCCATTCCATAGGTAATGATTGACAATGTAGACTGACTGCTAGAAACTTCTGCTTCAACCACAATCCGAGCCTTACCCAGGGGTAGAATATAGTCTTCCGAAGGCTCAATCGTTTTCGCCTCTTCCGTACCCTTGATCTTTGACCAGTACAAGCCCTTGTGTTCAAGCATGACCACAGGATTCGGATCATAATAAGCAGCCTTCATCAGGCCCTTCAGATCGGCACCGGTGGAAGGATAGCAAACCTTGATTCCGCGAATGTTCGCCAAAACGCTTTCGACACTGGAGGAATGATAAGGCCCTCCGCTACCGTACGCACCAATCGGCACGCGAATAATGCAGCTCACCGGCCATTGTCCATTGCTCAGGTAACAGGAGCGACTTACCTCTGTGAACAACTGATTCAGTCCGGGCCAGATGTAATCAGCAAATTGTACTTCTACAATCGGCTTGCATCCTGCCGCACTCATGCCAACTGTACTTCCGATGATAAACGCTTCCTGAATCGGCGTATTGAAAACACGTTCGTCACCGAATTTCTGTGCAAGTGTGGCCGCCTCTCTGAAAACTCCTCCCAACCGGGCACCGACATCCTGACCATACAAAACACATTCGGGATGTTTCGCCATCAGCTCCTGGATTGCGAATAGTGCACAGTCAACCATCACTTTTTGCTCGCCACCGGCAGGTGTTCGTTCGCCCAGCTCATCCGTGACTGTTGTAGGGGCAAATGCGTGTAAAAAAAGATCCTCCGGGCGGGGGTCTTCAGCCGACTTTGCGCGGGTAAAATCCGAAAGGACGCGTTGCCTGGCATCCGCTTCAAGTTGTTGCAACACTCCGGGTTGGTGTCCACGCTCCAAGAGTACAGATCTGAACCTTGGCCAGGGATCGCGCTTTGCAGCGGCCTCCAGGTCGTCGCGATACCACTCCTTTCGAACTCCGGAAGTGTGATGATTCAACAAAGGCACACTGGCATGAATCAACCAAGGACCGCCTTCATTTCTCAAATCGTCCAGCACATCGGAGATCAGACTGAAGCTTGCATAAAAATCCGTACCATCAACTCGTGCAGCTTTCAGGCCTTTAAAACCAGCTGCGTACTCAAAGGCATCCATGGCCCGTATTTCCTCTGCCTTTGCAGAAATATCCCAGCCATTATCCTGTACCAAAAATAAAATGGGCAATTGTCTCAATACGGCCATTTGGAAAGCCTCTGCTACTTCACCTTCCGTGACAGCCGCATCGCCAATGGAGCACACAACAAGTGGCTTGCTTTGTCCATCAGGTAGCATACCCTGGCGATCGAGATATCGAATACCCATAGCCAAGCCTGTGGCAGGGATCGCCTGCATACCGGTGGCCGAACTCTGATGCGGAATTTTGGGCATTCCGGGACGGTTCAGGCTCGGATGCGAATAGTAGGTTCTCCCGCCCGAGAAAGGGTCGTCACGTTTCGATAGCAGTTGAAGCATGAGCTCATACGGACTCATGCCGATTCCCAGAAGGATGCTATCGTCTCTGTAGTATGCACTCAGGTAATCCTGCTCCAGAAGTTGAAGTCCAATTGCAAGCTGAACCGCTTCGTGCCCGCGTGATGTTGCATGGACATATTTTGAGGTTAGCGAAGCTTTCTCCTCGTAAAGAATTGTCATTTCACGCGCCGTACACATCAGGCTCCAGGCCTTCAACTCAAGCTGCTCATCCAAGCGAATCATGGGCGCAAAAGTAACAAAACGGGAGCGGGCCTGTCCGGCTCACCCCCGTTTTGAAGTTCATTAATCGCATTCCTCAGCGACTGATCGAGATTCGTTCCGCAGCCCGGATTTCCTGCCCATGAATGGAAAGAATATACATACCGTTCACGAATCCGGAAACATCCAGTTGCATCAGGGATGAACCTTGCTGAATGTATCGTTGTTCCTGATACACCAAGCGGCCTGAAAGATCATGCAGTTGGATGCTGACAAGCCCTTCATGCTCACTTTCCATGGAAACATACAGTCCATCATTTGCAGGGTTGGGATAAGCATCCAGCGCGAGACCATTCTGCTCAAGTTGTTCAGCCATCCTCAGACATGCGATTGCCAGAACGGATTTTGTAAACGCAGTACTTGAACCGCAGGTGTTCTTGGCAGTAACTTTAATTGACCGTGACCCCGTGGTACTGTTAAAGGTAAGGTTCACATTGGCTGTATTCTGACCCGATGAGATACTGACTGAGTTGGGGACCGTCCAAGTCCATATGGTAACACCCTGACGTGGGGTCACGGAATACGGCTCAGTTGTACTCCTGCAAACGGTATCCTTTCCAAAAATCGCAGTGGCCGGATCGGGTTTTGCCTTGAGCGAGAGACTCCGCTCCGCACTGCTTCCGCAACCGCTATTTGACTTTACATAAAGGGTTCCCGTATTGGTGAAATTTGCAGGGAATGTAACCGTCACACCCGGAGTTGCCGCAGGAACGGTAACCGGAGAAGGCTGTCCGTTAATCAAGGCTCCCGCCACAGAAATCCGCCAGGTATAGCTCACCGCATTTGCAACGGTTGTATTAATGTTATAGGTAAACGAAGAGGGCCCACACAGGGCATTGTTTTGCCCGGTAATGAACCCAGGGGTTGCGGGAACAGCAGTTCCTCTGGAAATGAACAGGGCTTTGGGAGTCACACCAACTCCCTTGCAATTTCCGGTGTTCACCCGCAGGCTATCGCCATTGAATGCCGTAGTAAACGCAACAACCACTGCAGTGTCGGGCGTATTGAATGGCAAGGTTGATCCGTTGATGGTCATGCCCGCGCCGGGAGTCCAAACATAGTAGTCGGCAGTACTAACCTTTCGGATAGAATAGACAAACTGATCACCTCGACAAACCACAGCATTGCCCGTGATGCTTCCTGGAGATGCCGGAATGCTGGTTCTTAATGTCACGAAGAAGCTAGCCGTACCGCTTCCACAGGCTGAGTTTTGCAATACAGAAACGCCTCCCGAAAGTGCGGTTGAGCCCCAACTTGTTGTAATACTATTTGTACCCTGACCTGAGGTGATTGTCACCCCGGCAGGAACCGTCCATGAATATGTAACACCAGTTTGTGTCAAAACAGAATATACAGCACCCGTTGCAGGACGGCACAGCAAATCCGGACCAGTGATGGGCTGAACGATGATGGATCCACCGGAAAGAGAAACAGGAAGTAAAGTGCTTGAAGATCCACAAGCAGAGGAACCACTCACACCAACATTTCCGGATACAGCTGTTGTAGACCAGCTCGTAACGATGCTATTTGTTCCCTGGCCGGAAGTGATGGTCACCCCGGAAGGTACAGTCCAGCTGTAGCTAGCTCCTGTTTGAGCAGATACAGAATACGTAATTCCGGTTTGAGGCGGACAAAGCTGGGCAGGGCCCGAGATGGTACCGATTGAAAATGCAGGATTGACCGTAACCGACAAACTGCCGCTGAGGCTGTTGCAAATGTTTGAGACCACAACCGACACATTGCCCGTAGCAGCTGAAGCCCCCCAGGTTGTAGTGATGGAATTGGTCCCCTGTCCTGATGTGATGGTGACTCCGGCGGGAACCGTCCAGGTATAGGTCATGCCGCTCTGTGCAGTAGTCGTATACACAACGGCAGATTGACCAGCGCAAACGGCATTACTACCACTAACCAACGGTGTTTGCGGTCCGGCAATGACATTTACCGAGGTTGAACCTGTTTGAGAACCGCAAGAGTTGCTGATGGTTAGTCCAACATTTCCAGAAACGGCAGAGACTGACCAGCTTGTCACAATGGCATTGGTTCCCTGACCCGATACGATACTTACACCGGTGGGTACTGTCCATGAATACGTTACACCGGATTGAGCCGTTGTGGAATAGGCAACACTGGCCTGGCCACGGCAAACTGTGGTACTTCCTGATATGGTCGGTACGGAGGGAACACCGCTGATACTCACAGCAAGTACGCCGCTTTGGCTGCCGCAGCTGTTGCTGACACTCACCGATACGTTGCCCGATACTGCGCTGGCTCCCGAGGTGGTGGTGATGCTGTTGGTGCCCTGGCCTGCTGTGATGGTCACTCCCGTGGGTACCGTCCAGCTGTAGGTAACGCCCGTTTGGGCTGTGATGCTGTACACCACGCCCGTTT
>JAJTFW010000057.1 GCA_021299095.1 Sphingobacteriales bacterium
TGAAAGGGTGTGAAGTTGTCCTTTTTGATATTCAGGATGTAGGAGCTCGGTTTTATACCTATATCAGTACACTTGAGCTTGTTATGGAGGCATGTGCAGAAAACGGTGTTCGGTTGATTGTTCTTGATCGGCCGAACCCCAATGGCCATGTGGTAGACGGACCGGTTTTGGATACCGCTTATCGCTCGTTCGTGGGTATGCAGCCCATCCCGATTTTACATGGTTTGTCCATGGGTGAGTATGCACAAATGCTCAACGGAGAAGCCTGGCTGAAGAACGGCCTGAAATGCGACTTATCAGTTGTGAAAATGTCAGGTTGGCGACATGCCGATGATTATGTGCTTCCTGTACCGCCATCTCCCAATCTGCCGAACCAGGCATCGGTGCGGCTATATGCTTCTCTTTGTTTGTTCGAAGGAACAATGGTCAGCCTCGGCCGCGGAACATTACTTCCATTCCAATGCTATGGATATCCCGGAAACCCGAACGGTTCGTTTTCATTCACCCCCGTCAGCATTCCGGGTAAGGCAAAAAATCCACCTCAAGAAGGAAAATTGTGTTCGGGCGAGCGACTTGATTCGATTGCAAGCGCGCGGAGGCCTTCGGGTCTGCAATTAAAGTGGATTATCAGTGCATGGAAGAATTGCCCTGATTCGTTGCGAAGCACTTTTTTCACGTCGTTTTTTGAGAAGCTCGCTGGAAATGCGACGCTCAGAACGCAAATTCAGGAGGGGCTAAGCGAGGAGGAAATAAGAACTTCTTGGCAACCGGGAATTGTGGCCTTTCAGTCCATCAGGCGCAAATACCTCTTGTATCCATAACGAAAAAAGCCGGCACTAGGCCGGCCTTTTTATATGGCAGGTGCGCTCAAAGAACCACGTTCACTTGTCCTTCCTTGCTTTGGCGTCCGCCTTTATTTGTCATAGCCGTTACCTTGTAGACGTATGTCCCCATGGGTACCTGGTTGCCCATGTGGGTTCCATCCCAGTGTACATTAGGGTTCGAGGACTCATATACCAATTGACCCCAGCGATTGAAAACCTGGATGCTGAACTCTTCTATGGCTTCCCCCACAACTCCCCAGGTGTCATTCATTCCGTCGCCATTGGGAGTAAAGGCGTTGGGAACATAAATCGACATGGCCGGTATTACAATCACTTCGTTGGATACACTGGTGATTTGTGGCTGCCCGTTTTTATAGGCAATGACGCGATACTTCTTGCCGGCTGAAACTTGGGCTATGCTGCTGCCTGCAACGACAAGGGTGAGGGCCAGGGTGAGAAAGCTGAAACGGATAAACTTGAGCTGCATGTTTCGTTGTATTGGATGCATGCAAACTACAACTGCCAGCAGGGTGGAATGGACAGGATTTTACGGATTCATACAGATGTAAGATTTCTCCCGTATGTATAGGGCCATCGTCAGGAAGGATGCTCCCCAACGGCGAATATTCGGGTGTAAGAAAATGGTGTTTTGGGGCCGATTTTGAACACTGGTCGCTGTTTTTTGATCTTGAATTGATCTCAATCATTTGGATTTATCAAACAGTCGATTACATTTGGGTGTGATGATGCGGGGAGTGTGCAGGAAAGGCGCTTTCGTCGAAGATTCCCCGGTGCAGAAGGTGTGTTTCATGACAGGTCAATCAACCGGACACCCATGCATACCAAACGCCAACTTTCCGACATGCGGCAGGAGCACGATCAGTGGCAAGGCCGCCTTCGATTTTACAAGGATGAAATCACCCATTTCTGCAACCATTTGGGCCGTTTGACTGGTTCCGGAAAGGCGAGAGACGTTTCGGGCACAGTCAATGTGTTTCAGGATAAGTTCCGCAACGAGGAGCATCACATCGAATCAATCCGTAATGACTTCCGGAAACACGAAACCCTCATCCGTTCATTGGATGAGGGTGCAATACCCAGCGGGAAAAACTCGATCGGTTCGAGCGCATGTTTCATGAGCTCAGAAGTGAGTTCAACGTTTTTCTTGACCGGGTCGACAAGGACCGCCGTTGAGCCGCGCCTTTACATGAGCAGGAGCATGCTCATGACAAGGAAGAGCAGGAAGAGTCCTTCCGCGACGAAGAGAAGTTGTTTGAATGACATGATTTGCCGGTATTGATTATGCCTGCAAACTAGGGCTCTATTAAAGCCTTGTGTGATAAAATTCAGCTTTTTCTTACATCGTTTTTGATGGTTTGTACGAACCGGTAAATGACGCCTAGCCTCTTAAGGTGACGTGTGAATGAAAATTAAGGAGGGAGGTTTTTAGCCTAACCTTACATTCAGCTGGTCCGCAACTCAATACCCTGGTTGCAAAAAAAACTTTCTTCAGGGAAGTGGTTCGAGCACACAATGACAGTTCTGTCCTGGAGGAATTCATTGCACAAGTTGCGGTACCATTCAATTCCTTGCTGATCCAGATGAGAAAGCGGTTCGTCGAGTATCAGTAATGGGGCGCTGCAAACCAAGGCCAGTCCAAGTTTTACACGTTGCTTCATGCCACTGGAAAAAGAGCGAATGGCTTTGGTTCGATGTGAATTCAGTTCGGTTAATGTTGCGAATCGATTTGCATCAAGGCCCGGCATTACTGGCTTAAAACGAAAAAAAAGTGAATACAATTCGTCCAATTGGAAGTCTTCGGGTAAATCCAGGCTGGGTGATGCAATGGCCGATAAGAATGGCCATTGTTCAACAGGGACTACATGTGATTCCTTGTTTCGAATTTCGATCAATCCCTCCGTTGGACTCGTCTGGCCAGTCAAAAGTTGCACCAAGGTCGATTTTCCTGATCCGTTGTGCCCGTTGATTCTGAATTTACAGGCCTGGGTGATGTCCAAATCAAGCTTTCGGAAAACCCATTGGTTTCCGTATCGTTTTCCTGCACCCCGAAGCGTAACAGACACCACAGTCTTAATCCGTTTTCGATTGACTGAACTGAGGGCCGCGGATCACACCCTTTTCCGATGAGCGGATGAATGCGAGAATTGTATCCCGGTGAGTGCTTGGCGTAAAGGTCTGTTCAATATGTTCGAGTGCTGCCACCATATTCAACCCGCGCTGGTAAATTGTGCGGTACATGTCCTGGATTTCCTGGACCATGGTCTCTGAAAAGCCTCTGCGCGAAAGTCCCACAGAGTTGATTCCGATGTAACTCAGCGGTTCGCGGGCAGCACGTACGAATGGGGGGACGTTTTTCCGAACTCCGGTTTGTCCGGCGATGAAACTATGCGCACCGATAGTGACAAATTGAGAAACCCCAACATACCCTTCAAGGATGGCCCAGTCCTGAACTGTGACGTGGCCTGCGAGGTTCACCGAGTTTGCCATGATGACATGGTTTCCAATAATACAGTCATGCGCAACATGTACATATGCCATCAGCAGGCAATGGCTTCCGATTTCGGTGCGACCGGCAGCGGATGTTCCTCGATTGACGGTGACGCATTCCCGTATGCAGGTATGGTCGCCAATGTGTGTAGTGGTTTGCTCGCCTTTGAATTTCAAATCCTGAGGGACTGCAGAGATGACTGCGCCTGGAAAAATCCTGCAGTGCTTGCCGATTCGCGCCCCTTCGTAAATCGTGACATTTGAACCAATCCAGGTGTCGTCGCCGATCTCAACATCTCCATGAATGCAGGTGAAGGGTTCGATGCGCACATTGTTTCCGATGCGCGCCGAGGGGTCGATATGTACCAATGGGTATTCCATCAGCTCTTCTTGACGATTTGAGCCATCATTTCAGATTCCATCACAACTTTTCCTGCAACGATGGCCTGTCCGCGCATGTGGCAAATGCCTCTGCGTATCGGCGTCACGAGGCTGAGGTCGAATACCACCGTATCCCCGGGAATCACTTTTTGCTTGAAGCGGGTGTCGTTGATTTTCATGAAATAGGTCCAGTAGTTTTCCGGGTCTGGTACTGTGTTCAGCACAAGAATTCCGCCCGTTTGTGCCATCGCTTCAATAAGCAATACGCCGGGCATGACCGGGTTGTTTGGAAAGTGACCCTCAAAAAACCACTCGTTCATGGTCACGTTCTTTACGCCAACAACGCGCTCCTGATCAAGGTGGATGACTTTGTCCACTAGCAGGAACGGAAAGCGGTGAGGAAGCATGGCCGTGATCCGGTTGATATCGCACACCGGCTCGGCATTCAGGTCGTACTTGGGCAGGCGGTTTCGGTCGCGCTTGATGACTTCTTTGATCTTTTTCGCAAACGCCACGTTTGCAGCATGTCCGGGACGCGCAGCCAGTATGTGCCCCTGGATATGTGTGCCGATAAGTGCAAAATCACCAATGATGTCCAACAGTTTGTGCCGGGCAGGTTCGTTCTGGAAATGTAGCTGAGTATTGTTTAATATACCTTTCTCTTTGACTTGCATTTTCCTGCGGCACTTCACGGTCGACTACCACAATCGCATTGTTGAGGTCGCCGCCTTTCACCAGGTTGTGCTTAACCAGCATTTCAAGTTCATGGAGGAAGCAGAATGTACGGCATGGGGCGAAGTCTTTTTCAAATTCGCTCACATGATGTAACTGGGCGTGCTGTGTGCCTAAAACAGGGCTGTTGTAGTCTACCATCACCGTGATTCGGTAGTTCGGACTGGGAACAGCAAGCATTTCAACATTGCGCTCGGGCTCTTCGTGTGAGAGCACTTCCTCGAGGACGTATATCTCGCGAATCGCATCTTGCTCTTCGACTCCGGCCGATTGAATTGCTTCGAGAAAGGGTTTGGAACTTCCATCGAGGATTGGAACCTCCGGTCCGTCAATCTCAATCAACACATTATCGAGTTCCATCCCGATCAACGCAGCCAGTGCGTGTTCGGTAGTACTCACCCGGGCACCGTTCTGTTCGAGCGTGGTGCCTCGCGAAGTATCAACAACGCAATTTGCGTCTACATCAATGGTGGGCTTTCCTTCCAGGTCGGTTCGGCGGAACTTGAACCAGTGGTTTGCAGGCGCAGGATGGAAAGTTAGGTTGGCTGGTACGCCGGTGTGCAGTCCTACACCGCTAACGGTTACCGGACGGGAAATGGTACGCTGTTTCTGAGACATGAACAATCAGGAGTTCTCGTTTCCGAGATCTTTCAGTTTTTGTTTGAGGGTACGGACTTCCTGTTCAAGTCCGGGCAGCTTTCTGAAGTGGATGTAGCTGCGCTTGAACTCCCCGATAGGGAATGCCGGTGAGCCTTGGAGTATTTCGTTTTCGGATGTGCTACTGCCAACACCCGACTGGGCGGCGATGCGCGTTCCGTCCGCGATTTTTATATGTCCGACAATGCCGACCTGTCCACCAATCATGCAATTCTTGCCGATGTGGGTTGATCCGGCCACACCGGTTTGGGCGGCAATCACAGTATGCTCACCGATTTCGACATTGTGGGCGATTTGAATGAGGTTGTCCAGTTTAACACCCTTCCGGATGATTGTGCTGCCCAGCGTTGCCCGGTCGATGGTTGTGCCAGCGCCGATTTCGACATGATCTTCGATGATGACATTGCCGATTTGAGCCACTTTTTTATATCCACCATCGGCGGGGGCAAATCCAAATCCGTCGGATCCGATGATCGCACCGGCATGAATCCGTACATCTTGACCTATAGTGCAGTCGGAGTACACTTTCACACCTGCAAATAGGGTGGTGTCGTTTCCAATCCGTGTGTTTTCACCTACATAACAACCTGGATATACCTTAGCGCGATCACCGAGTATGGCATCCTTGCCGATGTACGCGAATGAACCGATGTAAACGTCCTTGCCGATTTGTGCATCTGGATGAATAAAGACCTGCGAGTCGATTCCGGATTTGTTTTTACGAATAGTATCATACATCTCCAGCAACTGGGCAAAACTCGCATACGCATCGGTAACGCGGATCAGTGTCGGACTGACGGCTTTTTCAAGCTTCAGGTCTTTCCCAATGATGACAATGCTGGCCTCGGTGGTATAGATGTGAGGCGTATATGCCGGATTGGCCAGAAAGCTGAGTGATCCGGGTTTTCCTTCCTCGATTTTGGAAAGAGCCGAAACCCTCGATTCCGGGTCGCCTTCAACAAGGCCGCCAAGAAGGTCTGCAATTTGCCGCGCTGTAAATTCCATTGTGCGGCCCAAAGGTAGCAAATCTGCCTCCCTACAAGAGTACCGTAATCAGTTGCCTAGTTCGGGTAATACACAGAGATAATGCTTTTGGATCGGAGAGGACAAAACCGCGACTTCCATCTGGTCGCTGGCCGATAGCAGCTCGGTAGAACTTCCATCTCGAAACAAAATGCGGATCGGTTCACCTTTAGGATCGTACGCATTGTTGCTGATGGATCCCTCAAATGCAAAAAAACGGCTCTCGTGTTCATTGATTCCGAACTGTTCTTGTGCACGGGTACGATGGGGCAGCGTATCTGACGAGGAAAACGGCTCACGGCGAAGCTGTATTTTGTATAACTTCCTGTTAACCATTCCATTGCAAAGTCTGCTCAACACTGGGTCGCTATGGCTGGCCCAAACTTTCAGTGCTCCGAACACATCGTAATCGTCGAGCTGCAGGTAGGTTTCCAGCAGGGTTACATCGCTCCTGATTTGTGATTCGGTACAGCTGTTTTTTAGAAAGTGAAGCAAAGCGGGTGAACCAAATAGTGATTCGCCGCGGACGGTTAGTTCCTTGGCCCGAAGTAGGATGTTGACGAGTAACTGTTCGGCCGCCAATACGGTTTTGTGAAGGTAAACCTGCCAGTACATTAGCCTCCGGGCGATAATGAATTTCTCAATGGAGTAGACCCCTTTTTCCTCAACCACCAGCCGGCCCTCATGTACATCCAGCATCCGGATAATACGCTGCGCACCGATTTTACCTTCGAGTACGCCGGTGTAAAAACTGTCCCGGTTCAGGTAATCAAGCCTGTCCATATCGAGCTGGCTCGATATCATCTGGTGCAGGAAATGCTTGTGATATTCCCCCTTGAAAATGCGCATAGCCAGCGACAATTGTCCGTCGAAAGCCGCGTTCAGCCGTTCCATGATGAGCAGCGACACCGTTTCGTGGCTGATGCCGGTCACAATGCTGTTTTCAAGAGCATGCGAAAAAGGACTGTGACCGATGTCGTGCAACAGAATGGCAATTTCAACGGCTAGCGCTTCCTCGTCTGTGATTTCGTGCCCCTTACTTCTGAGAGTATCAATGGCCTGAGTGATCAGGTGAAGCGCTCCAAGGGCATGATGAAATCGCGTATGCAATGCTCCTGGGTAAACCATGTGACCCAATCCCAATTGGCGGATTCTTCTCAGCCGCTGAAACCAGGGGTGCTCAATCAGGTCGAACAAAAGCGGGTGGGGAATGGTGATGAATCCATACACCGGGTCGTTGATAATCTTACGCTTGTTCATGGCACTGCTCCAAGTGCGAAGATACGCGAACGAATTGGGCGACCCTGTGTAATTTTCTGCGCAGTTCTGCGTTAGGGACTGGCATAGGCTACCTTTGCCACTAAGTTGGAATCATATGGATCAGATTAATATCCTTTGGGCGGACGATGAAATCGACCTCCTTAAGCCACACATCATGTTTTTGGAATCGAAGGGGTACTCAGTCACGACTGCCAATAATGGACGAGATGCGATCGATCTTGTCGGGCAGCGCGATTTCGACATCATTTTTCTCGATGAGAATATGCCCGGACTGAGTGGGCTCGAAACACTGGTGCGCATCAAGAATCTCAAAAGCCATGTGCCAGTGGTGATGATTACCAAGAACGAAGAGGAAGCCATCATGGAGGAGGCCATCGGGGGCAAAATCGCCGATTACCTCATCAAGCCTGTAAATCCGAATCAGATTCTGCTTTCATTGAAGAAAAATCTCGATGAGAAACGGCTTGTTAGTGAAAAGACCAGCCAAGGGTATCAGCAGGAATTCCGGCAGATCGGTATGGCACTCAGCGATAAGCTTTCCTGGGCCGAGTGGGTGGAGGTGTACCGTAAGTTGGTTTACTGGGAGCTTGAACTCGAAAAGTCGATTGACTCGGGGATGTACGACATTCTGACTGCTCAGAAATCGGAGGCCAATGCCCTGTTCTCAAAGTTTGTCGAAAACAATTACCTAGGCTGGTTGAAGGATCCATCTTCTGGCCCGCTACTTTCACCGGGACTGATGCGCAAGAAGGCCTTCCCGGTAGCCGATGAGAATCCGGAGCCGGTGTTCTTTGTGCTGATCGACAACCTGCGTTTCGATCAATGGAAGGTGATTCAACCCTTGGTGCAGGAGTTGTTCAAAGTGGTGGAGGAAGATGTGTACTGCAGTATTCTGCCCACAGCCACCCAATATGCCCGGAACGCGATTTTTTCCGGCATGATGCCTGCCGAAATTCAGAAGCGATTTCCAGATAAATGGATCGGCGACGACGAGGAAGAGGGGAAGAACAATTTCGAGGAGGATTTTCTCAACGAACAATTGCAACGTCTGCACAAGGCCTACAAATTCTCCTATACGAAGGTGACAAATCTCGATGGCGGAAAAGCCATGGTTGATAGTGTTCCGAACATGTTCGGAAATAAATTCAATGTCATTGTGTACAACTTCGTTGATATGCTTTCGCATGCCCGGACCGATATGCAGGTCATTAAGGAATTGGCTGAAGACGAGCGTGCCTACCGGTCAATTACCCGCTCTTGGTTCGAGCATTCGCCCCTGTATGAGGCCCTGAAGCGTATTGCCGAACGGCCGGCTCGGGTCATCATCACCACTGATCATGGTACAATACGCGTAAAGGAGCCTTCCAAAGTCATCGGTGACCGAAATACGAATACGAATCTGCGTTACAAGCAGGGTAGAAACCTGACCTATGAGAAACGCGATGTGCTCGAAATCAAAAATCCGGCCGATGCAGGTCTTCCTCGTGTGAACGTGAGTACGACCTATGTTTTCGCGAAAGGCGATCGCTTTTTTGCCTATCCGAACAACTTCAATTATTACGCTAATTTCTATCGGGATACATTCCAGCACGGTGGCATCTCACCCGAAGAGATGATTATCCCGGTAATCACGTTGCAAAGCAAGGCATGATTCGCGAGTGGTACGTCACTGATGAGTCGATGTTGCATGAAGTGGCTTCAGAGGTCATTGATTCCATTCAACCCAAACGGGTGATTCTCCTAAGCGGAGGGCTTGGGGTCGGGAAAACGACGTTTATAAAGGCCCTTTGTCAGCAGATTGGTGTGGAAGAGTCAGTTCAAAGTCCGACTTTTTCGATTGTTCACGAATACCGCTGTGGCAACAATGAGCCGGTCTATCATTTCGACTTTTACCGGTTGAAAAATGCCGAGGGTGCTCTTGATTTAGGCTACGAAGAATATCTCTACTCGGGGTATTTTTGTTTCATTGAATGGCCCGGCCAGGTCGCCGGGTTGGAATGGCCTCCCTACGCTGAACTGGCAATCAGCCATGACGGAGAGGGGAGGAAAATAAGCCTAAAGCATGAATAAAGGAATTACCGGTATGTCTGCCATCGCTCGACAGGGCATGTTGCAAACTCAGGAAAGTAAACTTGAAGTCGGAAAGTTTCATAAGGAGCTTTTCATTGGGATTCCGCGCGAAACCTCGTTTCAGGAAAACAGGATTCCGCTCGTGCCGGAGTCGGTAAATGTGTTGGTTAGTCGCGGACACCGGATATTGCTTGAAACAGGTGCCGGTACGGGAGCTAACTACACTGATTCCGATTACAGTGAAGCCGGCGCTCAAATTGCGTACTCATCTGAGGAGGTTTACAAAGCCGATTTGATTATGAAGGTGGCTCCGCCCTCCATGGACGAGCTGAATTTTTTTCATGACAAGCAGTCGTTGATGTCGGTGCTCCAGCTCGGTATGCACCAGGAGAATTTCATGCAAACGCTTTCGGGAAAGAAGATGACAGCCTTGGCATTCGAATACCTGCAAGACGAGACTTCAGTCTTTCCGGTCATCCAGGCCATGAGCGAAATCGTAGGAAGCACCGTGATTCTGGTCGCCTCCGAGTTGCTCAGTATAACTTCGGGTGGTAAAGGCGAACTGCTCGGTGGTGTTCCCGGAATTCCGCCCACGGAAGTCGTTATCATTGGAGCCGGTACAGTAGGTGAATATGCTGCGCGTGCAGCGATGGGATTGGGAGCGAACGTTAAGGTGTTCGACACCTCTGTTTATAAGCTCCGCCGCCTGCAACGCAATTTGGGCAGTCGTGTCCACACATCTGTGATTACACCGTCAACACTTTTGAAAGCACTGAAGACCTGTGATGTGGCCATAGGTGCCATGTTGTCAAAGGAGGGGCGCTCGCCTGTAGTGGTGACTGAAGAAATGGTTGCTGAAATGCGTTTCGGGTCGGTGATTATCGACGTGAGTATTGATCAGGGTGGTTGTTTTGAAACTTCCGAAGTGACAAACCACAGCAATCCGACATTCAGGAAATACGGGGTAACACACTATTGTGTTCCGAACATCGCTAGCCGTGTATCACGCACTGCATCCATGGCACTCAGCAGTATCTTTACTCCAATACTCATATCGATGGGTGAGGAGGGTGGAATGGATGCTTTGCTTTGGAAAAACGAGCACGTGCGCCGATCTGTGTATCTCTACAAGGGTAATGTCACGAATAAATTTGTGGCCGATTATTGCCGTTTGCCTTTCAAAGATCTCGACTTGATGATGGCTACACGGATTTAATTCTTTTTGCCGGGGTCGTTCTCTTTTTCTTTGAAAAATAGGCACACGCTTGAGCTATGCCGCATTGTTCACATTTTGGATTTCTTGCTGTACATACGTATCGGCCGTGGAGGATCAGCCAATGATGTGCAGTAGCGATGGTGTCCTCCGGAAAATACTTCACCAGTTGCTTTTCTGCTGCTAGCGGAGTGGTCGCTCGCAATGTCAATCCCATACGCGCAGAAACCCGAAAGACGTGGGTGTCTACCGCCATGGCTGGTTGATTGAATACCACAGAAGCAACCACATTGGCTGTTTTCCGACCCACTCCGGGGAGTTCCTGCAATGCTTCGATGGAAGAGGGTATCTTTCCTTTAAAGCGCTCCATCAGCATCCGCCCAAGACCTTCGAGGTGCTTGGCTTTGTTGTTGGGGTAGCTCACACTCCGGATGTACGGGAATATCTCCTCAGCCTTCGCCGTAGATAATTCACGAGGTCCGGGAAATGCCTTGAATAAGGCTGGGGTAACCAGATTTACGCGCTTGTCGGTGCATTGAGCCGATAACACCACGGCAACCAGCAACTCAAACGGATTGGAATAATGCAATTCAGTCTCAGCTTCCGGGTGGTGTTTACGGAAATAATCTGTAACGAAATCGAAGCGCTCTTTCCTGGTCATAAACGGAACACATCCTCAAAAGTAGGCCAGTTTGTGGACGGAGGCGCAACGAATTCAGGATGCCGTCGCCCGGGCATAGTTCAGCACTGCGTTTAGGCAGGCTTTTGGTGCCGGGATTAGCAATCGGTCGAGACCAGAGGCGGTGTGTGCCAGTTCTCTGAATTCTCCGGCAATCAGCGGGTCGGAGTCAATGGCCGACTGCGCTGTGTGGGTTTCAGAGAGGTCGGTTTCATTGTAGAGATAAAGCAACAAGATGTCGTGGAGTAGCGGTTCGCTCATCGGCAGTAAAGATGTTTAGATGGAAACGCATCTCCACACCGCTTATTGCATCAGGAAACCAGAACCAGTTGCTTTTCTTCAACGAGCTTCCGGAGGTTGATGAGGGCATAACGCATCCGACCCAAGGCTGTGTTAATGCTCACATTGGTGCAGGCAGCGATTTCCTTGAAACTCATGTCGGCGAAGTGCCTCATGATCACCACTTCGCGCTGTTCAAACGGAAGCTCATCAATCAGACGCCTGACCTGGTTCCTGACCTGCTCGGCCATGATGCGGTCCTCGGCATTTCCATCAGGTAAATGCAGGGAGTCGAATACGGAATATTCTTCCGTATCACGCACCATCGGCATCCGCTTTTGCCCGCGAAAATGGTCGATGACTAAATTGTGTGCGATGCGCAATACCCATGAAATGAATTTGCCCTCTTCATTGTAGTGGCCTCCCCGTAGGGTGTTGATGACCTTGATGAAGGTCTCCTGAAAGATGTCGTCGGTAAGGGCACGGTCTTTTACCAGCAGATAAATGCTGGTGTAAACTTTGCGTTCATGGCGGAGGATAAGCTCCTGCAAGGTTTCTTCGTTTCCTTTAAGGAAAGCCGAAACCAACTCCTGGTCGGATTTTTTGTCTTTACACATGGTTCTATCCCGGTTAAGGTGATGGATGAACTGATTAAGAAAGGATGTGTAAAGGTTTTTCCGATAGGCTGTTGCGAGGGTGAGGGTTGGATTTGAGGAGCTAACGCAGGAAGGGTGGGCAATATTGCTGAGACCTAACCTGTGTCGTAAATGTACATCAAGAACTGTTCCAATGCAAGTTTTTTTACTCAGGCGTTTCAAAAAATCGGGCGGGTGCCCACAGAAAAAACTAATTTTGAATCATGAGAATCGGTATTCTATTGTCAATTAAAGTATTGTTATTCAATACCTTAATTCTTGCTCAGTCAGCTCCTTTCGATAGTCTAACCCTTTTGTATGCCGGTGAAGAAAGGCATCTGTCGAATCTTCGGCAGTTGACTTTTGGAGGTGATAATGCCGAAGCGTACTTCAGTCCCGATGGTAAGTCGATCACGTTTCAGGCCACCAATAAGCAGTGGGGTGACTCCTGCGATCAGATCTATATGTTTCAGTTTGCCGATGGCGATATGCGAAAAGGTCCCCCAACACGCATCAGCACCGGTTTGGGTCGCACCACATGTTCTTACTTCTTAGGCAACGAGGAGATTCTTTATGCATCTACCCATGAAGGTAACCCCGTTTGCCCGCCTGTGCCGCCGCGCAGAAGTGATGGGAAATACGTTTGGGCGATTTACCCCGACTTCGACATTTACATTGCAGGCCTCGACGGAGCCATCCGGAAAAAACTGACCGATTCGCCCGGTTATGATGCTGAGGCTACCGTTTCCCCGGATGGGAAAAACATTGTGTTTACTAGCATGCGTAGTGGTGATCTTGAATTATACACCATGGATAGGGAGGGTAATGATGTGAGGCAAATCACCAGCGGTTTGGGATACGATGGCGGAGCATTTTTTTCACCCGACGGAAAGAAACTCATTTTTAGAGCGTCGAGACCTCAATCCGATGTTGAGATTCAGGAATACAAAGAACTACTCACAGAAAACCTGGTTCAGCCAACGCACATGGAATTGTATGTATGCAATGTGGATGGTTCGGACCTTAAAAAGGTGACGGATCTTCCCAATGCATGCTGGGCACCATTCTTTCATCCCTCCGGTAAGAAAGTTATTTTCTCATCAAATCATACATCCACACGTGGCCTTCCCTTTAATCTTTGGATGGTCGATATTGAGAGTGGGAAACTGGAGCAGATCACCAAAGACGGCATGTTCGATGCCTTTCCGATGTTTTCGCCCGATGGTCGTAAATTAATTTTTTCATCGAACCGGAACAACAAAGGAACCCGCGATACTAACCTGTTCATCGCGGACTGGAAAGATTAATCAGTTTTCCGATGAAATGCGAACCTGCTTAAGGTTAAGCATGTTCATGGGGTTGATGCGCAATCCGTTCACTCTGTTTTGCGACAACCGTAGCACCTTGTCGTAATACAACACAACAATCGGGGATTCAATCATCACCAGGCTGTCCATAGAAACGTATAGCTTGTTTCGGGCCTGCTGATCGGTTGTTGTCAATGCCTGCTCGTAAAGTTCATCGAAACGGGGATTGCTGAAATGGGTTGTATTGGGTCCGGCAGGGGCTTTGTTTTGACTGCGGAAAAGTGCCAGGTAGTTTTCGGGGTCTGCATAATCAGCAATCCAGGATGCCCGGAAAAATGCGAGTTGCTGACGTGCAACCATTTGCCTATGCTGGCTCGCTTGGTTAACGTCTATCCGCATCCGAATGCCCAGGTTCGATAATTCACCTTGCATGTATTCACACAAGTCTAGGTAGCTGCTGGTGGTGCTCAGCGTAATCTCGGGCAAACCTTTGCTATCCGGATAGCCAGCCTCGGCCAGCAGTTGTTTGGCGCGCTCCCGGTCATATCCATAACCCCTGACCGGTTGTTGCATGAAAC
>JAJTFW010000058.1 GCA_021299095.1 Sphingobacteriales bacterium
GAATCCTCCTTGTCGGTTTCCGAATCCTTTGTTTGGTTTGGTTTGAACACGTAGTGTATCGGTTGTGTTATTCCGGGAAAGGCCGTGTCGGATGGAATTAGACTTGAAGTGTTTTCTTCGATCATTTCCTCTGCTTCCATAGCATAGTTTTCAATATCCACACCATCATCCTTTTCATCCAATTCCCATTCATAAACCGGGCGCTGCGGCGGCTGCTTTCTGTACGTCCAGGCTAACAGGATACCGGACAAGCCGCCGAACAGGTGACCTTCCCAACTTACTTCACGCAAAAAGGGAAACAGTCCCCATACGAGTCCGCCGTATAAAAAAACGACCACCAAGCTGATGGCCATGGAACGGCGCTCACCCCAACGCAGCAGACCACTGAAAAAAAGGAATGAGGCCAGTCCGTACACAAAGCCACTCGCACCGATATGCAATGCTGCTCTACCTCCAAGCCATAGCCAGATACCACTGAGTACCCAATTCAACAGGGATACCCGAATCCAAACTGTACTGTAGTGGTAACGCAACAAGGCCATCAATACGAAGAGCGGAATGGTGTTCGAAAGCACATGTTCCCAGTCATCATGAACCAGTGGAAACGTGAGAATGCCATGCACTTGTTCCTCCGATCTGGGGAATAATCCGAGCCACATCAGGCTTTCGTGGAATGTGCTTCGGTAGAGGTGAATTCCGAGCAGTAGCACGCAGATCAGGAATCCGGGGACCAGACTCCTGATCACATCCTTGCGTTCTGTCGACATGCGTTAAAAGTACGAAGCCGGAGAACCTATCGGCTCGCCTGTTCACATTACTTTCGCACCATGCCTTTGTTTTCACTTCGGTGCTTGCTCAGCGGACATCAGGGTTCTGTTTATACACTGGATTATGATCGTGAGTCGGATACCCTACGGTCGGGAGGAGGTGATCGTATTGTTGCTGCATGGAAACCAGACGGGGGTTCTATGCAGGATGGAATCATGCTGGCCCGGGCTGCCGATGCCGTATATTCATTGGCACAGATAGGAAATACCTTGTATGTGGGTCAGGGTGTAGGTGGTATTCATCTGATCAACCTGGAGGATCGTACGGAAGCACGGTTGCTCCAACCGCATGAGGGTCCAGTGTTCGGAATTTATCCCCGGAATGAGGAAGGTCTTATCACATTTATTTCAGGAGATGGAACCTTGTCAAGGTATACCATTGGAACCCATGAGCCGCTATCACGGATTCGTCTATCCGAAAAAAAACTCCGGTCCCTGGTCCGGCATCCCGATCAATCCTGTGATCTGATTGCATGTGGCGATGGCAGCATCGTATTGATTGACCCGGTTAAATCTACTGTTCGCGACCGGATTCGTGTGTGTGATCCGGAATTCTCGATCAATGCCATCGCATTTTTTCCCGACGGACGACATTTTATCTGCGCTGGCAGGGATGCCATGTTGTATACGTACGAATGGGGTACGATGAAGTGCATCGATTCCATACCGGCACACAATTATGCGGTGTACGGGATTGCGTTCGAACAAAATGGGCATCGGTTTGCAACCGTAAGTCGTGACAAAACCGCCAAGATCTGGGACGCAAAAACTATACAAGTGCTCCAGCGACTGGAGGGAAACGATGGTAAAGGGCATGTGCACTCTGTGAATACACTCCTTTGGTTGCCCGATGGAAGCCTTGCCACTGCTGGCGACGACCGTGCGGTGAGGATCTGGTCGGAATCCTGATTACTTCCCCTGCAAATAGTACCTTTGAGACCATGCGCGAACCACACCTCGAGAGCAACAACGAACACATGAGTTCGGCCGAGCGCGACATCGAAAAGGTATTGCGCCCTTCTGATTTCGGCGACTTCACCGGCCAAGACGCTGTGGTCGAAAACCTGCGAATTTTCGTTCGCGCTGCTGTTCAACGGGGAGAAGCCCTTGATCACGTTCTATTGCACGGTCCTCCTGGCCTGGGTAAGACCACTCTTGCGCACATTGTTGCCAATGAATTGAATTCCACCATCCGAACCACTTCCGGCCCCGTTCTCGACAAACCCGGTGATTTAGCCGGATTGCTCACCAATCTGCAGCCCAACGATGTCTTGTTCATTGATGAGATTCATCGCCTAAGTCCGGTTGTTGAAGAATACCTGTATTCCGCAATGGAAGATTACCGCATCGACATTATGATCGAAAGCGGTCCCAATGCGCGTGCGGTGCAGATTAAGCTCAATCCCTTTACGTTGGTTGGAGCCACTACCCGTTCGGGTTTGCTCACGGCACCCTTGCGTGCGCGTTTCGGAATCACATCCCGTCTGGAATATTACGATGCAAAACGACTAACGCTGATCGTACTCAGGGCTTCCGAAATTCTCCGCATGGAAATCGATGAGACGGCTGCTTATGAAATTGCGCGCCGAAGTCGTGGCACTCCGCGTATCGCGAATTCCTTGTTGAGGAGGGTGCGTGATTTTGCCCAAATCAAGGGTAATGGACGGGTCGATCTGGAAATTGCCAAATATTCACTGCAGGCATTGCATGTGGATGAGTTCGGACTTGATGAAATGGACAACCGGATTCTTTCGGTTATCATCGATAAGTTTAAAGGAGGGCCCGTAGGTATCAATACGCTGAGCACAGCTGTTGGAGAAGAAGCCGGTACACTTGAGGAAGTGTATGAGCCCTTTCTAATCATGGAAGGATTCATGATGCGCACGCCGCGTGGCCGAGAAGTGACCGAGAAGGCGTATAGACATCTCGGGAAGGCATTTCGTAGCCAGAAAGGAACCCTGTTTGAACCATGAACGCCGCTGCGCTGGCCCGACACCGTGCGTTGATTCGCGAAGAGGCCTTGCGCATGGGTTTTAGTCACGTGGGTTTTTCGCAAGCCGGATTTCTGGAGGAGGAGGCCCCGCGCCTGGAGCGTTGGCTTTCGGGCAACATGCACGGCAAGATGGCCTATATGGAGCGCTGGTTTGACAAACGATTGGATCCTCGGCTCTTAGTTGAAGGGGCGAAGTCGGTGGTTAGTTTGTTGTACAACTATTTTCCAGAGAAGCATCAACCGGATCAGGTCCCGGCTATTTCGAAATATGCCTACGGAACCGATTATCATATTGTCATAAAGGAAAAGCTCCAGGCTTTGATGCTTCACATCCGGGAGCATATCGGCGAAGTGGGAGGTAGGGTTTTTGTCGATTCGGCTCCTGTACTGGATCGCGCCTGGGCGAAACGTTCCGGGCTGGGATGGGTTGGTAAAAACAGCAACCTCATCCATCCCAAATCTGGCTCATTCTATTTCATTGCTGAATTGATACTTGATCTCGAGCTCGGGCAAGATCCACCCATGAAGGATTATTGTGGTTCCTGCACCCGATGCATTGATGCTTGTCCGACAGAGGCCATTGTAGCACCTCAGGTAGTGGATGGCAGTAAATGCATTTCGTATTTCACCATCGAGCTCCGCGAGGCAATTCCCGACAAAGCCCGCGGAACGTATTCCGACTGGGTGTTCGGATGCGACATCTGTCAGGATGTTTGCCCCTGGAACCGCTTCGCTATTCCGCACAACGAGCCACGATTCAATTCCATAGACGAAAAGCGGCTTTCACGCAGTGCTGGCGAATGGATGGAGATTACGGAAGATGTATTCCGGATGCAATTCGGAGATTCGGCACTTATGCGCGCCGGCTTGAATAAAATCCGGGAAAACGTAGCTTTTATTTCAGGTACAGGCGAAAGGTCTGCAGAATAACCTCGCCGTATTTGTGTCCAAATGTCGTCAGACACCACATCAGCAACAACTTCTTCTCCTCCTTCTTCAACCAGCTGAGGGCTTTTCCCAACTCCTTCAGGAAAAGTTTCTGATCGAAACTCACCTTGGTCAGGATTTCTTTTGAGTATTCAAACATGGGTGCTAATATTTACCTGTTCTGCTAAATTAACTGCGATTCCAGATTAAAAAACGGAACTGTTTGTAAAATCTTACATCTCGGATCAATTCTTTTCGCCCTCACTCCAGCGATAGGTATCCAATTCAAAACCGGCCAAATCCAACACGCGGTCAACAACAGTTTTGGCAAGGGATTCAAAATCAGTCGGGTTGCTGTAAAATGAGGGCGATGCCGGGGCGATGATGGCTCCAGCCTGCGTCAGCAAGCGCATGTTTTCAAGATGAATCAGGCTCAGAGGGGTGTCGCGGGAAACCAAAATCAGACGGCGTCTTTCCTTTAGGATGACATCCGCGGCCCGGGTCATCAGATCATTCGATACCCCATGTGCGATTCTCGCCATCGTGCCCATAGAACAGGGTACGACAATCATGGTTTCATAACGTGCTGAACCAGAGGCGAAAGGAGCAAAAAAATCGTTTTTGTCGTAGTGCTTGAAAGGGTATTTTTCATACGATGTATTCCCCAACTCATGCTTCCATACATCCCCTGCATTGTCGCTCATCACCACACCTACTGAATCTAGCTGAGCATTCAGTTCCACAAGGCGGTCGAGCAGCACTTTGGCGTAAATGGATCCACTGGCACCGGTGATACCGACTACGACACGTTTTTTCTTCATCAAGCCTAAGGTAATGCAAACAGGGCCTTACTCGGTCGTATCGGTCTTTTTCGCTCCAGCACTGAGCGTATACAGCAGGCTGAAGGTGATGCTGCTCGAGTATTGACCCCGATTTAACCTGAACACGGCACCACTTTGGTGTGGTCGAATGGGAGTGAGGGATTGCCAATAACCGAATTGCAGGTCGGTTTTCTTACCGAGCACATAGCCCAAGATTCCTACAGCGCTCAAATCATAGCGGTAAAAACTTCGGGTTTCGGGTAAAACTCCGTTGGCGTCTTCCTCCCGGCTATTCAGGTAAACGCCTATAGATGGGCCAAGTTCAACATATAGGGCAGGTCTCAACGTATACCGCAAACTTAATGGGAACTCCAGGTAGTTAATCCTCAGTCGGTAATAGGCTGAGTCGGGTCCGTCGCTCTTCACCCGGCTCTGACTTCCTTTTTGAAAGAGTCCACCTCTAAATCCGATGCTAAGCGCATTGTTGAGCGATGTGCGGATGCCTGCCCCGACGAAACCTCCCGCCCGATTAAACCCACTGAGGTTATCACCAGAAACTTGTGTTCCTGCAACTCCGGCGAACAATTCCGCCCGGAAAGCCTGAGCCCGTGAGTAGTTGACGTTAAAGCAAAGCAGAATTAACACCAGAATAATTTTCCCTGGGCAGTTTTGACCTCGATTCATGAGAATTCAGATGTAACTAACACTAAATAGATGTATGCACCTAGCTTCATTCCTTGTTCACACAAATGTAGAGCCGTGTTGAATAAAAATACACCCAATAATGCAGATATTGAGTAACTTGCGATGGAAAATTACACGCTTTTCATGAACACATCAACCCCTCAAAATCACCTTCGTTTGAAAGCCTTCTTGGTGGGCTTGTGCTTTTTGTTGGCGAACACTTCGCTGGTTGCTCAAAAAAACAACCCGGCCGATCAGCTCATCGGCGTCCCGGCTATGACCAATGTGCTTGTGCAGTGGGTTCCCGGTTCCTTCAATCTGGACCAGGCATTCGTTACGCAGCTAAATGCAAAATACAGTGGACGGATACAAGTCAGCATCAATGCTGCGAATACATCCTCCCTTCAGTTTCGATTTCAATCCGGCAGTATCTCTGAAGTGGATCTTTTACAGATTTTGCGGATGGAAGGTGTAAACGATCCCTGGTTCGCCCGTAACAGCCGTCGTTACTTTCTTACTGCCGAGGGAACCTTAGCTAGCGATATAATCAAATGATGAAATACGAGTTTCGGAGTTTTACACCAATCCGCTTTAAAATGAAATACATCCTTGTGCTGATGATCTGCCTGATGTCCCTTGGGTTGAAGGCTCAGCTTGTGAACCCCAATGCCGATGGAGGATTCGAGAACGGCGCATCCTTTGCGGCCAATGGCTGGACAGCAGTCAATGGTGGTGATAACAAATGGTATGTGGGTACTGCAACCAAGTGTTCAGGTGCAAATGCCATGTATGTGGATGCGAATACAACTGCAGGGACTGCCAATACCTACACTGCTACCACCATCACGGTCTCCCACGCCTATAAGGATATTCAATTCCCGTCATGTTCAACGCAAATTAGCCTTTCGTTTTTCTTCAAAGTAGCAGGACAAAAGGCAAATGGTCCTCAGGGTGCCTTGCAGGATTACCTTGCGGTTTATCTTGTACCTACCAGCACAACTCCAGTTGCGGGCACTGCACTGGAAGCAGCAAACCTGATCGGCACCTATCAGGGTTCAAGTACGTCAACGTGTACGCAGGCTAACCTCACCCTTCCTGCTAACATTGCGGGGACTACGCAGCGCCTTGTATTCACTTGGATAAATGATGCTGCTGGTGCTACAAACCCAGCTGCAATGGTCGATAATATCTCGGTTAATGCTGCCCCAGGAGTGCTTGCGTTTGATGAGCCTTGTGGTGCCCTTCCCGTGACTGTCGGCAACGTCTGCAATTTTGTCCAGTATAACAATACCGGATGTACGCCTTCTGCCGGTTTCGCTGTCCCATCTTGCGGACTCTATGGCGGAGGTGATGTCTGGTTTACGACCACCATTCCAGCTTCCGGGCAGTTGTTTATTGATGCAAATGTGGGTGCAATTACGGATGGAGCCCTGGCTGTGTATACCGGCGGCCCCAATCCGGCTTCCATGGTTGAAGTTGCTTGCGATGATGATGCCAGCGTGAATGGTCTTATGCCTTTTGTAGGAGTTACAACGCTCTTGCCCGGCACCCAGGTGTGGGTTCGTTTCTGGGAATTTGGAGGCGGTACGTTTGGTACATTTAGTTTGTGTTTTTATACTACAGCTTGTCCTGGAGGTACCCCTCCAAACGATAATTGCATTAATGCGATTCCTATTCCGCTCGGTGGCACCTTAACTGGTACAAATGCCTGTGCCGGTGCCAGCGGTGAGCCTGCTGCCGCTTCCTGTTGGTTCACCGGGTCGCTTAACACGGTTTGGTACTCTGCGGTTTGTCCCGCTAGCGGTCGACTAAGCATTCGAACCGGTCTAGGAACGCTGACTAATACCCAAATCGCGGTCTACTCCGGCACCTGCAGTAATCTTGTTCAGGTAGGCTGTAACGATGATGCATTACTCTGCGGAAATACCCAGCTGTGGTCCGAAGTTGTTTTGACAGGACTCACCCCCGGAGCAACCTATTACATCCGGGTTGACGGAAATCTGAGTTCTACAGGTGATTTCACCGTGACAGCCATTGATGGAGCACTTGGTTGGCCTACCGTGTTTGGTCAGGATTGCAGCACTACTTTTTCTGTGTGCTCTCCCAACATCATTGTCGGTAATCCGGGTTTCATGGGTTCGGGTAATACATGTGATTTTTCAGCTGGTACGGGATGTCCGAACTCCTGCCTTCAGGTAGGTGAGCGAAACAGTGTTTGGTATTCCTTTACAACCAGCGCCGCAGGGCCGGTTTCTTTCAGCATTACACCGAATGGTGCGGTGGACTTCGACTTTGCCATGTGGGATGTAACAGGTCTTGCCAACCCATGCTCCAGCATCTCGGCTGGAACGAACCCTATTCGCTGCAGTTACGATGCCGGACTGGGTGCGACCGGTGTCGGCAATGGAGCCAATGATGTGTGTGAGGGAGCTGCCGGTGACGGATTCGTTTCTGTCATCAATGCTGCGGCAGGCCAGACTTTCATCTTACTCATCAGTAACTATGCACAGGGCACCTTTGTTGGATATAATCTCAATTTTGGAGCTACACCCATTAATTTTACCTCGGGTTCCAACCTGGCCTGGACCGGCGGTACGGATACGGATTGGATCAAAACCGGCAACTGGGGTGGTTGTGCCACTCCCGATTGTGCCAAGGATGTTGTGATTTACGGCGGCCCATCTAACCAACCCTACATTCCCAGTGGCGCCACAGTGAATTGCCGAAACCTCACCATCCAGCCTGGGGCCTCACTCACCCTGGCTCCCAATGCCATTTTGCAGGTGTGTGGCAACTTCACCAACTCAGGCGTATTGAATGCGGCACCTACATCCGTTCTTCGCTTCGCTAATGCAGCAGCAAACCAAAGCATAAACGGCACGGTGGTGGCACCAAATAGCATAGGTACGGTGGAAGTCACCAAGACCGGTGGTATCATGGCATTGAACACCAATACCGAGATCACAGGGAATTTTCTGGTAACCAATGCAACATCTGTAGTGAACGCGAACAGTTTCCTGCATAAGCTCGGCGGTGATTTTCAGAATAACGGTACCTACAATGCGGGCACCAGCACACTTCAATTCAACGGGACATCAGGTCAGACATTTTTCAATGCATATGGTGGATCTCAGTTGCTGAACAATGTAAGCATGTTGCATGCAGGCTCCGGAGTTACACTGTTGAGCAACATGCGTTTGGGTACCGGAGGTAATCTTACCCTTACAAGTGGAAAGGTTATTACAACAACATCTTATGAAGTAAGTGTGGCAAACCGGGCTCCAGCCTCTGTCACACCCGGAACCACAACAAGCTTCGTTGAAGGCTTTCTACGACGCTTCATCAATGCCACCGGTTCCTACGATTTTCCGGTTGGGGAGGCCACCAAAGGCTATCAGCGTGCGAATATCAACTTCGCGTATGCCGGCGCTCCCACCGCGATCGATCAGTTGCGGGTTCACTTCACCCCGTATACGCCTATTTCAGGCGCACTGGGCGTCATCGATTGTGCCATCAATTTCAATTCCAATGCACTCGACAACGGATTTTGGAATTTTGTTCCGGTAGGCTCCGCCACAAGTGGGAATTTCGATTTGACTTTGTACAACACCAACTTCACCAATGCCACGACTGGATGGTCTGTTCAGACTGATGCCTCAGGAACGGGAGCATCTTGGCTCTTGGGAAATGGAACGTGTGCGGCTTCAACGGCCAATGTGGTGAAGCGTACCAATATGAATGGCATATATCGTTTCGGTACTGCCCAAGGTTTAAACGTGCTTCCGGTCAGTTGGCTTGATTTCCGCGCAAGTACCATGAATGATAGAATTCGACTCGATTGGACGACAGCTTCCGAAAGCAATGCGGATGGATATGAAGTTCAACGCAGTGAATCCACCGGAAATGAATTCGCTCCAATTGGATGGGTGGATGCAGTAGGAAATACCACGCAGCTAAGTTCCTATCTGTTTAACGACCTGAATGTGTCGGCTGGCAAATTGTATTATTACCGTTTGCGTCAACTCGACATTGACGGGCAGGAAGATTTCTCCAAAATCATTGCTGCACGGATGGATAATACTACAAGCGTAGACGTTTCCATTCATCCGAATCCTGCTAACCCTGCTGCTACTATCCGTATGATGCTTCCTGCTTCTTTTTCACATGCGGTATTAATGGTGGATAATGCCATGGGGGCCAATCTATGTGCTTTGCAGTTAGATGAGCGGAACGTAGGCCTCCCGGTCTCCTTTGAGTCTTTCTGCAAGACCCTCACCCCGGGCGTCTATACAGTCAGGCTGGTTGTGGATGGTGAGCAGGTCACAAGACTTATCGTCTGGACTTCTGCTGCGGATCAGCGCTGATTTCCTGCGTTAACGTGCGAGTCATTATCTGGGAATTTTCCAGTTTCTGATTCGCATTCGTCCGACGGTTTTGACACTATACTTCTTTGGGTATTTAATCTGGGAGGTC
>JAJTFW010000059.1 GCA_021299095.1 Sphingobacteriales bacterium
CGCCGGTCGGCCCTTGCCCGACTCGCGTATGAGCGTAAAAGAGGGAATTGCTGTAGGCGTGTTGACCGGTGCAGCCGGAGTCGCTGTGTTGGGCTGGTTCCTCAATGTGCAAAGTGCTTGTCTGGGTTTTCTATCTGTACTCTTGTACACCCTGGCGTATACTCCGATGAAGCGCAGAACGCCCTTTTCGGTATTCGTGGGAGCCATTCCTGGAGCCATTCCCCCTTTGCTAGGTTGGGTGGCCGCAACCGGTGAGTTTGGGCTGGGTGGATGGGTGTTGTTCAGTATCCAGTTCCTTTGGCAATTCCCCCATTTCTGGTCTATCGCCTGGGTGCTCGATGACGATTACAAGAAAGCCGGGTTTAAAATGTTGCCATCCGGCGAACGCAACAAGGACTCGGCCGTGCAGGCATTGTTTTACAGTTTCAGTCTGATTCCCCTGAGCATCATGCCTTTTGTGTTTGGAATCAGCGGTTGGGTTTCAGCATTGGTTGCCAGTCTAGCCGGACTCTATTTCTTTCTGCAATCCTGGAGGTTGTTCACCCACCTGGACCTTGACCATGCCCGAAAACTCATGTTCGGGTCTTTTGTTTACCTGCCATTGGTACAATTGATTCTTTACCTCGATAAAGCCTGATTTATGGATACTCCTGAAACCCTGGACGTTCAACCCGCGAACACTGGATTCTCGTCCGCTCGGATACTGCTTTGGCTCGGAATCGCCAGCATTGTCATGCTCTTTGCCGGACTCACCTCCGGTTACATTGTGCGTCAGGCGGAAGGTAACTGGAAACACTTCGAGTTGCCAGTGGCATTCACGGTTTCCACCATCGTTATTTTGGTCAGCAGTTTGAGCATGCATGCGGCATTGCTTTCAGCCCGAAAAAATGATTATCAGGGGGTTAGGCGCTATCTGCTGTTGACCTTGGGACTTGGATTCGCTTTCGTCTTTACCCAATTCCTGGGTTGGAACAGCCTGGTCAGTCAGGGTGTATACTTCGTTGATAAATCGACTCCCTCCGGTTCCTTTTTCTATGTGATCTCGGGATTACACCTGGCACACCTTGCTTTTGGTCTGCTCGGATTGATTGTCACCTCAATGATGGCCATGCGCGACCGCTACCACGCCGGGAACGTCGAAGGGCTGAAACTTTGTGCCACCTACTGGCATTTTCTGGACGGGTTGTGGATGTATTTATTTGTATTTTTGGCCGTCTACCGATAACCGCCTACCAACCTTTACGATTTATGGCTGCAGAAGCTACCCTGACCCAGGAGACCCCATCCAAAACCTTATGGAGTGGAGGAAAATCCCCCTTCAATGTCAGCTGGGGAAAAATGATGATGTGGTTTTTCCTGGTTTCCGATGCATTCACATTCTCATCACTGATCATCGCTTACGGTGCAATGCGCCATCGCTTTGCCGAAATCTGGCCCAAAGCGAATGACGTTTTCACCCACTTCCCGTTCATTGAGGGTCACCTTCCCTTGGCCTATGTGGGTTTGATGACCTTCATCCTGATCATGAGTTCGGTGACCATGGTACTCGCTGTGGATGCAGGTCACAGGCGCGATAATAAAAGTGTGGCCGTTTGGATGTTCCTGACCATTATCGGTGGATTCATGTTCTTGGGTTCCCAGGCCTGGGAATGGTATCACTTTATTCATGGAACCGAAGCTGGTGCATACATAATGCAGGATGGTGCTATTTACCGTGATGCTGCAAATGCGTATGAATTGCATGCTTCCAATCCACCTGCCGGAGCCCTGGTTTCGCCTTCTAACGAATTGATTACAGATAAGGCTGCCATTGAAGGAATCAAGGCAAAAGCGGAACACATTCACGGTGCCAACCTTGTGCACAACGAATATGGACACCCGTTATTCGCAGACTTCTTCTTCTTTATCACCGGATTTCACGGATTCCACGTGTTTTCGGGCGTGATGATCAACATCATCATCTTTCTGAATGTCCTGGCAGGAGTTTACGCACGCCGTGGTCACTACGAGCACATCGAGAAGACCGGCTTGTACTGGCACTTCGTTGACCTGGTATGGGTGTTCGTATTCACCTTCTTCTATCTCGTTTAACCTACAGCAGTTCAGCCCATCATGGCACATCAGCACGATAAACCCCACGGATACTATACCGGTGATATCCACAACCAGTTTGTAGAAGAACACTACGACCCCAAGAACCGTGCGGTCATCTGGAGAACGTTCTGGATCTTGTTGTTCATCACCATTTTTGAAGTGGCCATTGCCTTCGCTCCGATTGCAAAGGACATACTGATGGTCACATTCATTGTGCTGACCATTGTAAAGGCCTATTTCATCGTTGCGTTCTTCATGCACCTCAAGCACGAGAAATTGAGCTTTGCCTATACGATTGTTTTACCCTTTGTTCTGATCGTTTATCTTATCGGAATGGCACTAGCCGAGGGTAGCTTCTTAAACCTCTGGGATCACTTGTTCTGATCCTCCGGTGAAGAAAATCCTTCTCTTATCCCTCATTCTCATCGTACCGGCGGTGGCTTATCTGGTTTTGCAAACCGGACAGAATGCCTACGATCCCTTGCCCATATATGGGCCGCGCGACCCGGTTGTATCAACCGTTAACGGAGTTACAAAAGTTGATACTGCATACCACACGGTTGGGTCTTTCTCACTGTTGAGTCAGGATAGTGCCGTGATCACGCAGGATATTGCCCGCGGCAAGATCTCCGTAGTGGATTTCTTTTTTTCAACCTGCACAACCATCTGCCCTAAAATGTCAAACCAGCTTATGCGGGTACAAACTACCTGTGGCGATGGGGGGGATTTGGTGTTGCTTTCGTTCACGGTCGATCCGCAAAACGATACACCATCTCGACTGAAGCAATACGCTGACAAGCACAATGCCCGACCTGGACTTTGGTATTTTCTGACCGGGCCGAAGGATTCCATTTACCAGCTTGCCCGTGACAGCTATTTTCTCAATGCCATGGAAGGTCAAGGTGGGGGAGAGGCGTTTCTGCATAGTGAGAGCTTTCTCCTCATCGATAAAGAGGGCCGAATCCGGGGGATTTATGACGGAACCGACCACTTTGAAGTCAAAAAACTCATCGAGGACATAGCGGCTTTGCGCTATGCCTACAGCCAAGCATCTTAAGACAAGTCTTCAATTCGTTCAGCAGCCATGTTCAACTCCCTGAATGAGAAAACCATTTTTCGGCTTGTGCTCGGATTGTCGTTGGTGGTGTTCGTGTTGGTTCTGGTGCTCGACAGTAAAGTATTGCCTCGACCGGAAACCATGCCTGCCTTTGGTGCCTGGCTTCCACGATTAAATGCACTGATCAATCTGACGTGTTCTGTGCTACTGGTATGCTCTTACCGGGCCATTCGCAATAAAAATGTGAGCCTGCACCGCCGACTGAATCTTACTACGTTTTTTCTTTCTTCCCTCTTCCTGATTTCCTATGTGGTTTATCACTGGATGAGTGATGAAACACGTTTTCCTCTTGACAACCCACTGCGCCCGGTATACATCACCTTGTTGGTTTCACACATCATCCTGGCCGCTGTGGTGCTACCCCTTGTTTTGCTCACCTTCTGGTATGGCCTGAATAATCGGGTTGAGCAGCACCGTAAAATCGCCAGGTGGACTTTCCCTATTTGGCTGTATGTTACCATTACCGGTGTCATTGTTTACCTGATGATTTCGCCACATTATACGCATTAACAGTTGCGGTTTTTTGCTGTTCATGTGTACATTTGAATAAATACGAGTTGCATGAAATCCCTTCGCATTTTCTATCTGGTTTCTGCCTTGATGCTTGCCACATCAGCTGCTAGTGCACAGTGTTCTATGTGCAGGCGTGTAGCCGAGTCCAACATGGAGGCTGGCGAGGTCCGCGGTAAAGGACTGAACACCGGAATCCTCTATCTGATGTCGGTTCCGTATGTGATGGCTGGAGTTGCCGGTCTGGTGTGGTGGAAACGCAAGCGCTCCTCTGAAAAACAGGCTGAAGCCTGATTCTGTTCAATCCTCTCCTTCTTCTCCTCCGGCTTTGCCAACCGATTCGCCTTGGTGTTGTGCAGCACCCAACACATCGCCGTGGCGAATGGAGCCGCCTTCTTTTCCAGCCTGAACCGCGGCCCACAACGCAATGGCCGAAATAAGGGTTGTAGCAAGAGTCAACCGAACTGCCGAATTACCCCTGCTTTTCATCAGGAGCGTGATACCAGAACATGCGCCCAGTGCCAACAACAGGAAGTGGGCAGTTTCACCGGCTTCCTCATGTTCATGCATCTGTTGTTCACTGATTCCAGGCTGTCCTTCAAGAGCCTCCTCGGCAGCCTCGCCCGACCGCATGACTGCGAAATTCAGCAGTGCCAGTGCAAGCCATATCACAAGGGATGTTTGTTGTAGTGTATGGTTTTTCTTCACCAGGCCAACCAGCATAATGAGCAATGCGATAGCCGTGCCGATGATTGGAAAGTGATTCAACAGCAAGTGGAGGTAATGCAGGTTCATGTATGGAGCAATTTCGAGCTAAGGTATTTCGATTCTGATTCTGACTGAAATGCATTTACATGATCTTCCTTACCTTGTGGTATGATGCATCGGGATTGGATAGCAGCGCTTGAGGCCGAATTCAATCGGGCCGCCAATGCTACTCAGGCTCAACGTATGTCGGCTTACATGAAGAACCGGTTTCCTTATTACGGAATCATGGCAACGCCGCGTCGGGAGATCCTGTATCGTTTCTTTGATAGGCACTCCATATTGGGTGAGGAGGAGTGGCGCCTTGCCGTGGAGGCAATGTGGAAATTGCCCCAGCGTGAATGGCAGTATACTGCTCAGGAATTGTGTTTGAAGAAAAAGCTTGATTGGGTAGAGGATGACCTTGGTTTCTTTACCTGGATGATCGGTGAACAATCGTGGTGGGATACCGTCGATTTTATTGCCCCTAGCCTAGCCGGTGAATTCCTCCGTAAAAAGCCGGAATTGATTCCCGCAACCATCGAATCCTGGATGGATAGTGGAAACCTCTGGCTTCAGCGATCGGCGCTAATCTTTCAACTTAAATATAAAAAGGCAACCGATGCGAATCTGTTGTTTGCGCTTTGCGCACAATTGGCTGGTGAGAAGGAGTTTTTTATTCGTAAAGCCATCGGATGGTCGCTCCGCCAATATGCCAACTATAACCCGGATGCCGTTAAGGAATTCGTGAAAATGCACACGCTCTCTGCCTTGAGTGCACGCGAAGCGCTCAGAAAACTGGATTGCTAAGCCCCCAATGCATAGTATCTTTGCCCTGTGAAGGCATTGCACAATACCCTCAGTCCGGAATTGCTACGGAAGCGCCTGGAGGCCGAAAGCTTCAGGCGGATCACGTTGTCCTTCTACCGGTATGTGATTATCAGTGAGCCTTCTGTATTCCGGGATGAGCTGTATGCGCGTCTTGAGGAGTTGAACGTTTTTGGACGCATATACATCGCCCGCGAAGGGGTGAATGCCCAGATTAGCGTTCCAGAGCCGGAGTTTGAACGTTTCAGGGATTTACTCAGCCGCGATACCTATCTCAAGGATGTCCCGCTGAAAATCGCTGTAGAGGATGATGGGAAATCTTTCCTCAAACTGATTGTGCGAGTAAAGAAGAAAATCGTTGCTGATGGACTCGACGATGATGCCTTTGATGTGACCAATGTCGGTCGCCATCTCAATGCCCACGAGTTCAACGAGGCAATGGAGCAGCCGGGGGCTGTGGTCATCGATATGCGCAACCATTATGAGAGCGAAGTCGGACATTTTCAAGGTGCGTTGCTGCCCGAAGTCGACACGTTCAGGGAGGAGCTGCAGCAGGCCGTAGATCTGGTTGCCGACAAGAAAGACCATAAAATCCTGCTGTATTGCACCGGCGGAATTCGCTGTGAAAAGGCCAGTGCCTGGTTTAAACACAATGGCTTTTCGGATGTGAACCAATTGTACGGAGGAGTGATTCAGTATGCGAGAGAAATCCGCGAGCAGGGACTGCCTTCCAAGTTCATTGGAAAAAATTTTGTGTTCGATGAACGTATGGGTGAGCGTATCACCGAGGATGTTGTCAGTACATGTCACCAATGTGGTGAGCCCTGTGACTCGCATACGAATTGCGCAAACGACGATTGCCACCTTCTTTTCATCCAATGTGCCACTTGTCGTGAACATTGGTCTGGATGCTGCACGCCTTCCTGTCGCGACATCGCAGCATTGCCCGAAGAGGAACAGCGTTCACGCCGCAAATCCAACCGCAGTAAAGACCACCTGGGGATATATCGCTCCAGACTTCGTCCAGACCTGAAAGCGGTCCTCAGGCAAAAAAAATCCTGAACACACATTCTTCCTAAGCTTGAGCCACTCCATTTCGGGAGGGGGTGGAATTCGTTATTCTCCAACTGGAAGTGTATATTTGTTTGGCGGACGTCCGCTCTTTTAAATGGAAAAGCGTTGGGTTTTAAAGGAACAAGGTGATTCTGAGGTGGTTAGCCACCTTTCAGCCGAGTTGCGAATCAACCGAATCCTGGCGAATTTGCTCGTGCAGCGTGGAATCAGGACCTACGACGAAGCCAAACGTTTTTTCCGTCCCACACTCGACGACCTCCACGACCCCTTCCTGATGAAGGACATGGACAAGGCCATCAACCGGATTGGTGAGGCCTTGGCAAATAAGGAACATATTCTGGTATACGGCGATTACGATGTGGACGGTACCACGGCGGTCTCTCTCGTGTATACCTTCCTGAAAACCTATGCTGGCGATATCGGATATTACATACCCGACCGGTACAAAGAAGGGTATGGTATATCTCAACGCGGCATCGACTGGGCTGCTGAGAATGGATACACCCTTATCATTGCGCTGGATTGCGGAATCAAGAGCATCGATAAAGTCGAATATGCCCGCGCATGCGGAATTGATTTCATCATTTGTGACCACCACAGGCCCGGTAGTCAGTTGCCTGCAGCTGTAGCCGTCCTCGATCCCAAGCGTAACGATTGCCCTTACCCCTACAAGGAACTTTCAGGATGCGGAATCGGATTCAAACTCATTCAGGCTTTTGCTCAACTCAATCAAGAGCCATTCTCGAAGCTTGAGCAATACCTCGATCTGGTTGCTATCAGTATTGCTGCAGACATCGTACCCATCACCGGTGAGAACCGTATTCTGAGTTATTACGGCCTTCAATCCATCAACCGTGATCCCAGACCCGGTATAAAAGCCATTTTGGAGCTGGCAGGTATCCGGCGTGAAATCACCATCAACGATGTGGTGTTCACCATTGCACCCCGCATCAATGCTGCCGGTCGAATCGAGCATGGTGAAAAAGCCGTTGAGTTACTCATCCAAAAGAAAGCCGATCTCGCAGGTTTCATCGGCGATGATATCAACGAGCAAAACTCCACCCGCAAGAACCTCGATGCGCTTATCACCGAGCAGGCCTTGCAGCAGATTGAAAACGACCCCGGATTCTCTTCGCGAAAATCCACCGTGGTCTACGATCCCGACTGGCACAAAGGTGTGATTGGGATTGTAGCATCCCGACTAACGGACAGGTACTATCGTCCAACCATCGTCCTAACACGAAGCAACGGAATGGTTTCCGGATCTGCACGCTCTGTGAAGGATTTCGATGTGTACAATGCGATTGAAAGTTGCAGTGATTTACTGGAGCAGTTCGGCGGTCACATGTATGCGGCCGGACTTACTATGCGCGAGGAAAACGTGCATACATTCATTCAACGTTTCGAAGAAATCGTATGCTCCACGATTGAGGACAAGATGCTTGTGCGTGAAATTGAAATCGATTCCGAGCTCAGCCTCAAGGACATTACGCCTTCGTTTTTCCGCATCCTGAAGCAGTTTGCCCCCTTTGGTCCCGGCAATATGGCTCCTATTTTCAGGGCCGCTAATGTGCGCGATAACGGCCGCGGAAAAGTTGTAGGGAATAACCACCTCAAGTTAAGCCTCGTGCAGCAGGAAACAGCTGGCGGCATGTTTGACGGAATTGCGTTCCAGCTTGGGCACCACCATTCCATGGTGGAGCAGCAGGAAGTCTTCGATGTGGTCTTTCACGTGGAGGAAAACAACTTCAACGGACGAACTACGCTTCAGCTCAATATCAAGGACCTGAAGTTCGTTGGCGAACAGGTGGTTCACCACAGTTGAGGCCATCTCAACTCAAAGGTTGAATCGTTTGTCGGTTAAAATCCGCCAAGACAAACCAACTCTGAAGATCAGGTTTTCTCCGGGCTTGATCCGTATTTGCTCCGATCCTGATGGGTTGGCTCCCCACCACTGACGATTGAGGCTGATACCAGCATCAGCAGCGATAACCAGCGAAGTTCTTGGTACATAATACTCCTGACCAAGGCGTAGGTGTCCCTCTTGCATGGCAATCCATCCAGTTTGATCAGCGGATCCAATACCGTATGAATCGTTGATTCCACGAAAATGCAGACACAGATGCCAGCGCGGTAATACACGCCAGTCGACTACGGCATTGCGGGGCAATAAAGCCCAAGTGCGGATACGGTCGGAGATTATCCAGTCCCAGCCCAGCAAGGGACGCCATAGTCCACCATAGTATTCCCGGCTCAGGTAAAGTCCAGCCCGTAATATCAGTTTCTGATTGAATCGTTTCTCTGCATAACAGGCAAGGCCGGGCGTAAAGCGTGCGGCTTGAAGGCCTTCGCCCTGTTCGGAAAAGTAGCGTCCCACAAAAGCAGTAATCAAACGAAGTGCACTGTCTTTGAGGTTTAATCGGATGGTGCTGACCAGACTACGATTCGAAAAGGTTCGACTTGCAAAGGGAGAGTCAGCCGCCGGTGTTTCCCCTGTTTCGTATGCTGTGTTGATTACACGTCGTTCAAAGGCTGGTGAACAAACGATTAACATACCTGGCCCTCTATAAAGCGGGACTGTAGCAGAAATCTGCCCGGACTTGAGTTCCGGCTGAAGGCTGTCGGGTTTTGATACGGCATTGGAGGTGGGCATGTATTGTGCCTGAACCAAAATCAAATCCGAGTACGGCTGGCACCACGCGGAAAGGCCTGTTAACAAGACGAGCAGTGTGAGCAGTGGTCGAGTCATTGGTAGTGATCGAGGTTGAAAGTACTAAACCTCTCGGTTCAGGAACTTACCTTTGCGAAGCTATGAGCCTACGAAGTTTACAGGTTCTTGTCCTTGTCATCGCATGCACGGCGTTTACCGGTCCTGCTTCACTACAGGACTGGAAAGTGATTCCGACTGATACCCTGCACATCGGCAGGCAGGTTTGGATGCGGAACAACGTATCCGTTCCCATGCCCAATAGTTTTTGGTACGAGCGCGATTCGCTCACCCATCAGGGCGAAGGCAGGTTGTATTTTTTCAGCAGCGCACTTGCGGCTTGTCCCAAGGGATGGCATTTACCTTCCGATGAGGATTGGCAGGAACTCATTGATGCATTCGGCGGGGATTCGCTGGCAGCAAGCAATCTGCTTTCGGGTGGGCGCTCAGGCTTGAACCTCACGCTGGCCGGGTACCGCAGTGCGAACAGTTCCAATGACCTTTTTGGAAAGCATGGGGAGCAGGGGTTCTACTGGACCTCGACGGTGAAGGGCGAACAGACGGCCTACGCGCGACTCTTTACAAAGGGTTCAAGCGTAATCGCTGATCAGTTTTACAGGCGTGCC
>JAJTFW010000014.1 GCA_021299095.1 Sphingobacteriales bacterium
AATATCCGAGAGGACAAGGGGTATACCTATGGAATCGGTTCGGGGGTTGTGCCCCAATGTGGTGACGGGTATTTTTTCATTTCGACGGAAGTCGGCGCAGCGGTCAGAGAATCAGCTGTGCTCGAAATTCATGCTGAATTAGCAAGATTGAGGGAAACTTTGGTCCCAGCTGAGGAATTGGGTCTTGTAATTAACTACATGACCGGTGCTTTCCAACGTAGCTTGGATGGACCTTTTGCCCTAGCCGACCGGTACAAAACGATTGAGCTCAACAACTTGAATTATAGTTATTTAACGGGTTATCTTTCGTTCTTACGGAGCGTAAGCGCCGAGCAGATATTAAACCTGGCAAATACCTACCTCAAGGATGACGCATTAACGTGCGTAATAGCAGGGAAATAGCCTCTTTACGCACGACTTTTTTCCTTACATTTGGAGGACACGCGTTATCCAAAATCCAATGAAAAAAGTAATTATGGGCCTGCTGGCCTTGGTTGTGATATTCAGCCAAACAGCCAGTGCTTCTCACTTGATGGGAGGCGAAATCACCTGGGAGTGTTTGAAGTCGGGCCCAAACATCGGCCGATACATTTTTACCGTCAAGTTGTATCGTGACTGCAATGGGGTTCCTGGTCCCAACTCCGTCCAATTGACCTCCAATGCTCCCGGTTTGGGTGCAGGGATCAATTGCATCTTGATTACACAAACTGACATTTCTCCTCAGGGTCCGGGCTGTCCTACTTGCGTTGCTCCGCTCGGTTTACCCAATGCGGTAGAAGAATTTGTTTATCGTTCCGGTCCGATTTTGATTGCTGGAGTGCCACCGGCTGCTGGTTGGTTTTTTGCCTACACCAATTGTTGCCGAAATGGGGCCATCACGAACCTCGTTAATCCCGGTAGTGGCGATTTTGCCTTACGGGCATACATGTTTCCATACAACGGAACCAACACTAACCCGTGCTTCGACTCCTCCCCTCGGTTTGCAGAGAAACCCCAGTTGAGTACATGCACCCGGAATCCAACCACCTATAACCACAACGCCATTGATGAAGAGTTGGATTCTCTTGTCTACGATTGGGGAATTCCTCTAAATAACGGATTTCCAGGCGTGCCATTTCAATTCGTTGGTGGATATACCGCAACAAGTCCGCTTCCTAGCCCGACACAAAATGCACAAAACGTAGCAGCTGTTATGGATTTCAGCACGGGTGCGGTTTCGTTTACAGCTTACACCCCTGGGGTGTTTGTAACGGTCACAAAGGTGACAGCTTGGAAGTGCCAGCAAAAAGTCGCTGAAGTTTACCGTGAAATTCAAATTGCCCTTTTAGGAAATTGCAATATTCCTGATCCCACTAACCCTGTCCCCGGTTCACAGACGTGGAACACTCCACCCATCGTTACGGATCTTTTAAATAACTCACTTACCGACACACTTATCACTGTGGTTGCAGGAGATACGGTTGAAATCCCCATCGTAGCTTTCGACTTTCAGTGGAACCAGCCAACAGGTCAGCCATTGCAGGGACAACGAATTGGATTTTTTGCATCAGGCGCCCAGTTTGGAACGAATTTTTCCGATCCCAATACCGGTTGTCCATTTCCACCTTGTGCTGTTTTTGACCCGCCTCCTCCTCCAGCCTTCACCGCTGCTTCGAATCAAGCTACATTTAAATGGATTACCGATTGCAATCACCTTCCGCAAAGTTTGGGTTGCGTCAACCTGTCCAATATTTACAACTTCGTCATCAAGGTTTTTGACAACAATTGTCCCTCGCCGGCGGTTAACTTCAATACCATCAGTATCAAAGTCAATGCGCCACCTCCTTGCGGACCTCCCCGGCAGCGTTGTCTTGACGTGCAGGACAATGGAAGTGTAAAACTGACATTCCTGCCCCCCAAAGACCTGGGGGTCATTGACACCAACAAGTATTTCAAAGCATTTTACATTTATCGTTCTTCCACAGGAGCCGCGGGCCCTTACACGCTCATCGACAGCCTAAAGGGATTCAGCATTGCCAATTACGACACGGTACTCACTTATACCGATTTGGGTGCCAATGCAAACGCAGGTCCGGTTCATTATTACCTGGCCACCAGTTCCGGCTGTGGACTGCTGCCGCCCACCATTAGCGATACTCTGAGCACGATCCACCTGACGGTAGCACAAGTTGGAACAAACGCTGCGCTTACGTGGACACCCTTTGATACTCCGCTCCCCCCTTCAACAACCCGCGTCTACCAGGTATATAGGGAAAGTCTCCCCCCGGGTTCGGGTGTTTGGAGTATGATTGGAACTACTGCAAACCTTAGCTACAACGATCCGGTAACAGTTTGCGCATCGCTCGTGAATTACCGAATTCACGTGGTTGACACCAGCGCTGCCAATTGCGTATCGAGATCCAACATCTCCGGAGCTTTTCTCACCAGTTCCCTTCCTCCTATTTTCTCACCGACTCTCTTGACCACAGCCGTATTACCAAATGGCGACGTACAGATTTGTTGGAAAGAAAGCCAGGACACTGCGCAGTATTTTGGTAAAACCTATATCTATCACAGTACATCGCCAGCGGGGCCATTCACTAAAATCGACTCGGTAGATGTGTACAATACGACTTTGTTCAACAACTATACCGATGTTGGTGCCAATGCCAATTCAGTAGTCAACTACTATTTCCTAACCCTGACCGCAGGGTGTGATGCATTCAACCTCATTGAAACGGTTGCAGCACCAAGCGATACGCTTGCGACCATGTTGCTCACCTTGAACAATGCTACCGTCGGTTCCGCTATTTTGAATTGGAATCCTGTGTCAACCCCGCTCCCTCCTGGAAGTTCAGGAACCTACACCATTTATCGCCGTATTCCTCCAGCTGCGTGGTCGGTTGTTGGAAATACAGCTGCCCTTACATACACGGATCCGATTAATTTATGCGACACCTTGATCGAATACCGGGTTGAAATGACTAATGCGCAGACCTCCTGCATCAACGTAAGTTCAGTCGATCAGGATGTGTTCACCTCTCTCGGTGACATCATTGACAACCCTGAACCACGGTGTTTGGCAGTACAGGCAAACGGTGATGTGGTGATGTCCTGGCAGCCTGCAGCCGATCCAACCAGTTTCTTCGCCGGAACTGAGATTTATTCGGCAACAAGTCCTGCTGGACCTTTTACCTTACTCACGACATTGACAACGGCCTTACCCGCTACCTACACACACATCGGTGCAAATGCGAATAACCAGGTCGTCTACTACTACCTCCGCTCCCTTTCCGGTTGTGATGGAACCAGGACAAACGGATCCACGAGCGACACGTTGGCCACGATGCGCTTAACCGTTTCTAATGCAACCTTGGGCTCCGCAATTCTAAACTGGAATACCATGCACACACCGGCACTTGGTTCAGTTGCCGGCCCCTATAAAGTCATGCGTCGTTCGACCGGAATTGGTGCCTACGTGCAAATAGGTACTACTGCGGCGTTAACCTACACAGATCCGATTACCAATTGCAATATTCCCTACGAATACCGAATCGAACTCGACGACAACCTACCCTGCACGTCTATTTCGTCCGCCGCCAATGCAGTGTTCAGCTGGATTGGAAACGTTGTAAGCAATCCGGATTTGCGCTGTGTCAGTGTACTGCCTTCTGGAGCCATCCAATTGACCTGGTTAACGCCAACCGGAACGAACACCGATTTCAACGAATTTGAAATCTACCGGAATAGCGGTGCTGGATTTACATTGATTGACTCTGTAAGCACCTTCAATCTGTTAACATATACGGATAACACGGCGAACGGAAACGCACAATCATACAGCTATTACCTCCTCTCGCAGAGTGGTTGTACCGGCCAAGTAAACAGTCCGGCCAACAGTGCCACAGTGAACTCCATCTTCCTGACCACAACGCCAGCGCTCGGTCAGGCGAATCTCAATTGGAATTCGATGCCTCTACTCCCCACTGCTCCTGCAAGTGGATACGATGTATGGTCTTCCTATCCGAACGGTAACTCCTTGTCGATTATCGGATCAACAACCTCATTGACCTATGCCGAGCCAATCAACGACTGCGACACTACGCTTCAGCATAGAATTTCAGTTACTGACGGCTCTGGTTGTATATCCAACTCCAATGTAGACGTGAACACATTCACCTACATCGGTAACATCGTACCAAACCCCGATTTGCGGTGTGTAAATGTCCTTCCCTCCGGTGCGATCCAGCTAACCTGGGTGAGCCCATCCGGCGCCAGTACCGACTTCAACGAGTATGAAATCTACCGTAATAGCGGTGCTGGATTTACATTGGTTGATTCAGTAGGGACGTTCAATCAGTTGACGTTTACGGACAATGCTGCAAATGGGAACGCTCAATCCTACAGCTACTATCTTCTTTCTCAAAGTGGCTGCAGCGGTCAGGTCAATAGTCCGGCCAATAGCGCGACTGTCAGTTCCATTTACCTGACTACTACGCCTTCGCTTGGCCAAGCAACCTTGAACTGGAATGCCATGCCCCTTCTGCCCAGCTCACCTGCCAGCGGATATGATGTATGGTCTTCTTATCCGAACGGCAACAGCTTATCGATCATCGGAACTACTGGCAATTTAACGTACTCCGAGCCGATCAACGACTGTGATACGACCCTTCAGCACAGAATATCTGTTACGGACGCATCTGGCTGTGTATCCAATTCCAATGTGGACATTAACACATTCACCTACATCGGCAATATCATCCCGCATCCAGAGCTTCGTTGTGCCAGCGTACTTCCGAACGGACAGGTTCAACTCACCTGGGTAAACCCGTCGCCCGCTTCTTGGATCAACTTCAACCAATACAATCTGTATCGTAACTCAGGTGCCGGATTTGTACTTCTCGATTCCATTGAAAACAATGCCATCAGCACATTCACTGACGCACTTGTCAATGCCAACGCGAGCTCGATTCAGTATTATCTCCAGACCAAATCGGGCTGTAGTGGTCAAATTGATCCTTCAGCAACCGGAGGTGCTGTAAACGGAAATACACTGCAGACTATATTCCTGAATCTTAGTGGCGGCAACACGACTACTGCTGTACTGAACTGGAATGCGGTATCAGCACCTTTGCTTCCCACTTCCACAGCAGTATATACCATTGAGCGTAAGCAGCCAGCCAATACAGGTACATGGACAATTGCAGCCTCGAACGTGGCCGCCACCACTTGGCAGGAGAATCTCGTGCTCTGCATCGATTCCGTACGATACCGGGTTAGTATTGCTGATGCAGCAGGTTGTACTTCACTTTCGAATGTTGACACGGACGAATTTGTGGATCATACCATTCCGGATGCCCCCTCCCCTCGATGTGTTAGTGTTCAGCCCAACGGTCAGGTGACTGTGAACTGGATTGCACCTGCCGATACCGGACAGCGTTTTGGCATGTACACATTGTATCGTGGTAATTCGCCCGGAGGACCTTTCCTCCCTGTGACAACCATCAATAACTACAACACCTTAAGTACCATTGACAATACCGTAAATGCACAAGCAGCATCGTATTCGTATGTAATCACGACCAAAACTGCCTGTGGTGGAGAGGAATCGCTTAACTCTGATACGTTACAAACGATCAAAGTCAATGTGGCCAACAACAATGGCGTAGCCATTATTACATGGAATCCGATTCACAATCCTGAATTGACCACCGCTACACAGAGCTATCGCGTACTCAAAGAGTATCCCGCAGGTATCTGGAACCAAATTGGAACCACCATCGCACCTGTTTATCAGTGGACGGATACCATCAACTTGTGTGAAGCCATCATCAACTACCGCGTAGAGACAGGCGATCAGTCCGGCTGTACCAGCGTTTCATCTACCGATGGCGATTTATTCAGAGATGTGACCCGCCCCACTGTATCGTCCCTGGATTCGGTTAGCCTTGACCCTTTCAATCCAGCTAATGTCAGTGTGAGTTGGTTGCCCAGTCCTTCCGGTGATGTTGTCGGTTACATCATTTATCAGTTCAATGGTGCTTCATGGGATTCCATCGGAGCGATTCAGGGGATTAACGGTTCGTACTTCCTGCACAACAACCCGGCAGCTGAATTTGCCAGCCAGCGTTACAGCATAGCGGCCTACGATAGCTGTGGCAACGTCAGCAATATCGGTGTGAGTCACAACACCCTCTTCTCCACTGGCAAACTGGATGTTTGTCGTGGTGCGATTGATCTGCGTTGGAATCCGTACATCAACATGGTGAACGGAATTGCGCAGTATCAGATTTTCATGAGTGAGAACGGTGGCCCCTACAACCTGTTGGCCACAGTTCCCGGTAGCAATGTCAGTTATAGTCATACAGGACTGAACGATGAGACAAATTACTGTTACTACATCCAGGCGGTTGGCAATACAACTACCAGAACATCGCGTTCAAACATTGTATGCGTATACGCTGACCTCCTTGAACTGCCCACCTTCAGCTACCTAAAAAGGGCAACGGTCTTGGATTCACGTCGGGTTTTAGTGGAATGCTGGGTTGATGTCGCCAACAATCCGGATGTTTCCAGATACAAACTCCAGCGCGCATTCGATCCCAATGGTCCGTACGTTACCGTGAATGCAGCTACCTACACCGGCTTGCCACTGGTTACCTTCATCGACAATGGAGCAAAAACGAACCAGTACAGCTATTACTATCGGGTCATCACCATCGACTCCTGCGGTAATGAAGTACTCATTAGCAATCTGGGTCGCACCATATTGCTGACCGGACAGCCTGAATTCAACCTTGTAAACGAACTTAGCTGGAACTTCTATGAAGACTGGCTGGGTGGAGTTGGTAATTATGCCTTGTTCCGCAGTGTTGACGGTGTTTGGGATCCAGCGCCACTGGCCACCCTGAACGATGGGGTGCTTGAGTACAATGACGATGTTTCTGCTTTGTACAAATTCCCAACCTACAAGGGGAAATTCTGCTACCGTATCGAAGCCTATGAAGGACCTGGAAACACCTATGGATTCACCGATACAAGCGTATCAAACGAATTCTGTCTGATTCAAGAGCCCCATGTATTTGTCCCCAATGGATTTACACCCGGTGGAAAGAATTCGGTCTTCAGGCCTGAATTCATCTATGTAGACATCAAGAATTACTATTTCGCCGTACTGAACCGCTGGGGTCAAAAAGTGTATGAAACCCGTACTCCGGGTGAAGGTTGGGATGGCACCTACAATGGATCAATCGCCCCTGAGGGCACTTATGCCTATACCATTCGCATTTTCGGAACGAATGGACAGGAGATTGAGAAGATCGGAACCGTAACTCTGTTGCGGTAGTTTTCCGGTAACGCGTGGTAAGGCCGCTCAGGGATGGGCGGCCTTCATTTTTTAAGTCCTTGTCCATCGGAAACACCTACTTTTGCTTGCCAATATAGCGGATCGCGCATGAAACCTGATCAGAAGTTTATTGGCGAGGGCCTCACCTACGACGATGTCTTATTGGTGCCCTCCTACTCCGAGGTAATGCCTCGTGAGACCGACACCACCACCCAGTTCACGCGCGGAATCACCATTCGCATCCCTTTTGTTTCCGCTGCCATGGATACCGTTACGGAATCTGCAATGGCCATATCCATGGCCCAAGAAGGTGGCATCGGTGTTCTTCACAAAAACATGTCTATTGAACAGCAGGCAGCTGAGGTCCGTAAAGTAAAGCGCAGTGAAAGCGGTATGATTCAAGATCCGGTTACCATGCTGGAGAATGCATCCATTGCCGAGGCGCTGCGCATCATGAAAGAAAACAAGATTGGCGGAATTCCCATCATCAACGGGCAAGGAAAGCTCAAGGGAATCCTGACCAACCGCGATTTGCGTTTTGAAAAAGACCTTAAGAAAAAGGTGTCGCAGGTGATGACCAGCGAGAACCTGATTGTGGCTCAGGGCGTAACCAGTCTCCAAAAAGCTGAATTGATTCTTCAGCAACATAAAATCGAAAAGCTGCCTGTCGTAGATAAATCGGGTAAGCTGATGGGCCTGATAACCTACAAGGACATTTTAAAATTCAAATCCAGGCCTAATTCGAACAAGGATGAGCTCGGTCGCTTGCGCGTAGCAGCTGCCGTTGGGGTAACCCAGGATACCCTCGCACGGGTTGAGGCCTTGGTTCATGCAGGTGTGGATGCCATCGTGATTGATACTGCCCACGGACATTCCAAGGGCGTAGTCGAGACCTTAAAGCGCGTAAAGAAAGCTTACCCAAAACTTCAAGTCGTTGTCGGAAACATCGCTACAGCCGATGCGGCAAAACTACTGGCCAAGGCCGGTGCGGATGGTATTAAAGTGGGAATCGGTCCGGGATCCATTTGTACAACGCGGATTATAGCTGGTGTAGGTGTGCCTCAATTGTGGGCAGTACTCGAAGTATCGAAAGCCTTGAAAGGAACCGGGATCCCAATCATCGCAGATGGTGGAATCCGGTTTACAGGAGATGTACCCAAAGCCATTGCTGCAGGTGCCAGTACCGTGATGATCGGTTCCCTTTTTGCAGGCACAGAGGAGTCGCCCGGTGAAACTATGATCTATGAAGGCCGCAAATTCAAGGTTTACCGTGGAATGGGCTCCATTGAGGCGATGAAAGAGGGCTCGAAAGACCGGTATTTTCAGGATGCCGAAGATGATGTCAAGAAACTGGTTCCAGAAGGAATTGTAGGTCGCGTACCCTACAAAGGACTTGTTTCCGAGGAAATCTACCAGCTGAACGGCGGCTTACGTGCATCCATGGGTTATTGTGGTGCGGCAACGATAAAGGATCTTCAACAGGCCCGGTTCATCCGGATTACATCCTCCGGTATTCGCGAGAGCCACCCCCACGATGTGACCATCATCCGGGAAGCTCCCAATTACACACGATAGCCTGGATCCTTTTGGCGGGAACCCTGCCGCAGATTTTAACCCGATTTAACGCTCCTGCAGGAGGGTACTTTACTACATTTGTCTCCCTTATCATACCCTTTATCACGAACATGAATAAGACCCTCATCAGTACGTTTCTTTCTTGTTTAACCCTGAGTAGCATGGCTTTGGCTCAGGGTACAGCCAGCAAAACCCAGAACAGCGGCATGGCCCCTGTACCAAAGGCGGTATTCACACCCTCCGACCCTGTTCTCATGACTATCTCTGGTGAGAACGTAACCATTTCCGAATTCGATCGGGTATTCAGAAAAAACAACCGGGATACCGTATTCACTGAAAAATCAGTTCGTGAATACATGGACCTATATATCAACTACAAGCTCAAGGTCCGGGAGGCTGAAACACTTCAAATGGATACGAGTGAAACCTTCAAGTCGGAACTTGCTGGCTACCGTAAGCAACTTGCGCAGCCCTACCTGAATGACAAGGAGGTTGGTGAGCAACTGATTCGGGAGGCCTACGATCGACTGAATAAAGACGTGCGTGCCAGCCATATCTTGATTCGCCTCGATGCGGAGGCCCTTCCAAAAGACACGCTCAATGTGTACAATCGCATCATGAAAATCCGTGATATGGTCATGAAGGGTGCGGACTTCGCGAAAGTCGCCCGAGACTCCTCTGAGGATCCATCTGCAAAGGATAACAGTGGCGATCTGGGTTATTTTACTGGAATGCAAATGGTATATCCGTTTGAGACGGTAGCCTATTCAACCAAGCCCGGAAGTGTATCAATGCCTGTGCGCACTCGTTTTGGATTTCATATCATAAAGGTGGTTGACGTACGTGCTGCACAGGGCGAACTCCGTGTCGCACACATCATGATCCGTGCGGCCAAGGATGCAGGTGATAGTGCCATGGCTGCTGCCAACGCACGTATTTTAGATGTTAAGAAAGCCCTTGCCGGCGGTATGCCCTGGGATTCGGCCGTGAGTAAATACAGTGAAGACAAAGGTTCTGCTCGTAAAGGTGGAGAGCTTCCCTGGTTTGGAACAGGCCGCATGGTTCCCGAATTCGAGAAAGCTGCTTTTCAATTGAAGAACATCGGTGATATGAGTGATGTAGTCAAGACAACTTATGGTTATCATCTGATTAAACTTCTTGAAAAACGCGGTGTACCTTCTTTTGATGAAAAGAAAGCTGAACTCAAGCAAATGATAGCCCGAGACAGCCGCAATGAGGCCAGTAAGTCGAGCATGATAGCCAAAATTAAAAAGCGCTATACGTTCAAAGACATACGCGCCAATTTGGATGAATTCGTCAACGCACTGGATACATCCCTGCTAGCAGGTGAATGGGAACTTACCCGTGTATCCAAATTCTCCAAATACTTGTTTACCCTTACGGACTCAGGCGCTGCTCCTCAACTGTATACCCAGCAGGACTTTGCCAAATACATCGCCTCACATCAAACCAAGCGTAGCGGCTCTACTCCTCAGGCTGTTGGTTACAGCATGTACGATCAGTGGGTAGGCGAAACCTGCCTTTCATTTTATGAAGCCCGCCTCGACAACCTATTCCCTGATTTCCGCAACCTGATGAAAGAGTACCGCGATGGAATCCTGTTGTTCGACCTGACAGACAAAATGGTTTGGAGTAAGGCAGTGAAAGACACTTCAGGACTTGAGGCCTACTATGACCAGAACAAGAACAACTACTTGTGGGGCGAGCGTTACGATGCTGTCGTTTATTCATCCAAGGATAATAAAGCACTGACTGAGCTTAAAAAACAACTGGTTAGAGGAAAAAAACCCGTGCCTGACATCTTGCTATCTGTCAATAAATCAGCAACAGACCCAATCGTTCAGAAAGAAGCACGATTTGCAAAAGGTGAAAACGAAATGGTAGACGCCTCTATGGGCAAAACAGGTGCGGGCGAACTGATTCAACGAAACGACGTTTGGTATCTGGTGGATGTGAAACAAGCTATTCCGGTTGGACCAAAATCAGTTGATGAAGCCAGGGGCTTGATCACGGCTGACTATCAAAACTACCTGGAGAAAAATTGGATCAGCTCCTTGAAGGCAAAGTATGCTGTTTCAGTTGATCAGAACGTGCTCTCCAAGATGTGGAAATAATCTGAGGACTTGTTTAACCGCTTATTAAAGAAATCATACGGATACATCACCCCTGCTTTCGGGGTGATGTTTCTGTTTTTGTGTCTTATCGTTTTCCTTCAGGCCTGTAAGTCGGGCGACTCAAAATCAGCTGCCGATGAGCGTGTTATTGCAAGGGTTTACGATCAAGTGTTGTACGCGGCCGATCTGAAAAACTTGGTCCCTCCGGGATCTACCCCTGCCGATTCTCTCGCCCTGGTACGACAGTTTGTACAGAACTGGACCCGTCAACAGGCGGTTTTGCACAAGGCAGAAGAGAATCTTCAGGATGAAATGGAAGATGTGGAAGCCAGACTTGAAGAGTACCGAAATTCACTCATAACCTATGCATATGAAAGTGAACTGATTCGTCAAAAGCTGGATACGACTGTCAGTGAATCAGAAATCAAGACTTTTTATGAGGCCAACCCTGGCAACTTCATGTTGAAGAACAACATTGTTCAGGTCAATTATTTCAAATTGCCAAACAATGCTCCTAAGCTTCAAAAAGTCCGCACCTTGTACAGGAGTTCTCAGGCCCGTGACCTGAAAAGTTTGGAAGAGTATTGCTACCAGTTTGCAACCGAATATTACTTCAATGACGAGGAATGGCTTTTGTTTGAAGACTTGGTCAAGAAGGTTCCATTACAAACCTATAACCAGGAACAGTTTCTGCGAAACAACCGATTTATCGAAATTCCCGATTCAGCCGGGATCTATTTTGTAAACATCAAGGGATTCAAAATAAAAGAAAGCCCTTCTCCCCTTACCTTCGAACAGGACAATATCCGGAACCTGATCTTGAACAAGCGAAAACTTGAATTGATCAGCGCCATGGAAAACGATGCCTACCAAGATGCACTACGACTTCAGGAAATTGAAACCTGGTTACCAAAGCCTTAATTGGCTCCTCTTCTTTCTGTTCCTGAACCTTTCCGTTTGGGCACAACCTACCTCTGTCCCAGCCAATGTCGTTGACCAGGTAATAGCAGTTGTAGGTAATGAAGTCGTTCTTCTCTCTGACCTTGAGGCTCAAACACAGCAAATGATGTCGCAAACAAACCTGCGCGGAGATGAACTCAGGTGCAGGGTGATTGATCAGCTCTTGTTAAATAAACTACTGCTTCATCATGCCGAAGTGGACAGTGTGACGGTCAGTGAGGATCAGGTCGAACAGAAAATCAATCAAAACATGGCCTACTATATTCAGCAGGTCGGATCGGTCGAGAAACTTGAGCAATACTATGGTAAGACACTGGCTGAATTGAAGGATGAATTCAAGCCCATCATCCGGGATCAACTACTGATTCAGCAAATGCAGTCAAAGCTAACTTCATCCATTACAGCTTCTCCTGCGGATGTGAAGCATTTCTTTGACGCAATTCCCGAGGACAGTCTACCCTTGATTAACGCTGAAATGGAATATGCACAAGTTCTTCTTAAAGTTCCCTTCAGCAACGACTCGAAACGCGCTGCCCGAGAGCAACTCGATGCACTGCGTCAACGAATTGTAAATGGGGAGGATTTCAACACCTTAGCAATCCTGTATTCTCAAGATAAGGAAAGCGCCAAGCAGGGCGGCGAACTCGGATTTGTAAACCGTGGTGACCTTGTTCCGGAATTTGAAGCAGTAGCCTTCAAGCTGAGCAACACAACGGATGTCTCCCCTATTGTCGAATCTCCGTTCGGGTTCCATATCATTCAATTGATCGAACGTCGTGGTGAACGTATTAATTGTCGCCACATCCTAATCAGGGCCCAGGTTCAACCTGAGGATGTAACCAACACACAAACGAAGGCGGATAGCATTGCCACAGCGATTCGGTCCGGAAACCTCTCTTTTGAGGATGCTTCCTTGAAATACTCGGATGATAAGGACACCAAAAACAATGGAGGACTTGTCATGAACCCTGCTACAGGATCAACTCGCTTCGAATCTGAGATGATGGAACCCCTGGTTCTGTTTCAACTAGACAAGCTCCAGGTCGGAGAGATCACGAATCCCATCTATGCAACTACTCGTGAAGGTGACCAAATTTATCGTATCATCAAGTTAAAAAGTCGCACCTTGCCTCACCGCTTGAACATACGCGATGACTATCAGCGGCTGCAGGAATTGGCACAGGCCGATAAGCAGAATCGCACACTGGAGCAATGGCGGAACAAAAAGAAGGGAATAACGTACATACGGATTGCCGATGAAATCCGGTCTTGCGAAAACCTCAAAGACTGGCTTCCAAAAACACCCTGATAAAGACTGATTCAAACTATGAACAAGAACTTTTCGAACGACGTTGAAGCGGCCAATGGATTAAGAACCACTTACCAGGATCTTCGCGCCGAGATTTCAAAGGTCATTATTGGCCAGGACCAAGTCGTTAAAGACTCCCTGATTTCCATATTCTCCAATGGTCACTGTCTGCTTGTCGGTGTTCCAGGTCTCGCAAAGACACTTCTGGTGAATACCATCGCGAGAGTATTAGGCCTCAGTTACAACCGCATTCAGTTCACCCCCGATCTGATGCCAAGCGATATCATCGGTACAGAGATACTTGATGAGACCAGGCAGTTTCGATTCGTGAAAGGACCACTTTTTGCAAATATCATTCTGGCTGATGAAATCAACCGGACACCTCCAAAGACGCAATCTGCGCTGCTTGAAGCCATGCAGGAACGTGCTGTAACCGCAGCTGGTAAACGCTATGAACTTCCCGCACCATTTTTTGTACTGGCAACCCAGAACCCAATTGAACAGGAGGGTACCTATCCACTTCCTGAAGCACAGCTGGATCGTTTTATGTTCAATGTGACCCTTGACTATCCAAGCCTAGAGGAAGAATTGCAGGTCGTTCGAAACACCACATCTGATTATTCAGCCTCACTGAAGACCGTTATCACGGCTGAGGAAATCCTGTACTACCAACAATTGATTCGTAGGATTCCAGTCCCCGATAATGTGTTACGCTATGCTGTGACACTTAGTGCTCGTACCAGACCACAGACAGAGGGAGCAGCCTCAATCACCAATGAGTACCTCAGCTGGGGTGCAGGTCCAAGAGCAAGCCAGTTTCTTGTTGTTGGTGCAAAGTGTCATGCCGTTTTGAGTGGCAAATATTCACCTGATATTGAAGATGTCAAGGCGATTGCGCCTGCTATCCTTCGACACAGAATCGTTAAGAATTTCAAGGCAGAGGCTGAAGGGATGAGTGTGGAAAACATCATTCGTGAGCTTTTAAACGCTTAATTTTCTAGAGTATTATCAAAATCAGCTCCTGTGACTTTGGTTGCGGGAGCTGATTCCATTTAGGCTTATTTTTGCTTCCTACATTCTTTCATACCATGACCACTGAACACGTACACCTTCTCATCATCGGATCCGGTCCTGCCGGTTATACAGCTGCCATATATGCTGCCCGAGCAGATTTGAAGCCTGTGTTATACCAAGGCCTACAACCCGGCGGACAACTCACCATAACAACAGAAGTCGAGAATTATCCCGGGTATCCCGAAGGTGTTCAAGGCCCTGAAATGATGATTGATTTTGAAAAACAAGCCAAGCGATTCGGAGCAGACATCCGTTTCGGATATGCCACATCGGTCGATTTTTCAGGCCTCAAAAAGAAGGTTATCATCGATGAAAACCATACCATTGAAGCTGATGCGGTCATTATAGCTACCGGTGCAAGTGCCAAATGGCTTGGCCTTGACTCTGAGAAACGACTGAATGGCTTCGGAGTCAGTGCCTGCGCAGTGTGTGATGGTTTCTTTTTTAGGGGTCAGGATGTAGCCATCGTAGGCGCAGGTGACACTGCGGCTGAGGAAGCGAGCTACTTGGCTAAGCTTTGCCGTAAAGTTTACATGCTGGTCAGGAAAGGTGAAATGCGCGCCAGTAAGGCAATGCAGCATAGGGTCTTGAACACAGCGAACATTGAGGTACTGTTCAACCATGAAACGGTCGAAATTCTTGGTGAAAAAGGTGTTACGGGCGTTAAGGTTCGCAACAACACAGACCAGACCGAGAAAGTGCTAGATGTGACTGGTTTTTTTGTTGCCATAGGTCACGACCCCAACACGGCTATTTTCCGTGGACAACTTGAGTTTGATGAAAATGGGTACATTAAAACAAAACCTGGATCAACCTACACGAGCGCTCAAGGTGTTTTTGCTGCTGGCGATGTTCAAGATCATGTCTACAGACAAGCGGTTACAGCTGCGGGTACTGGCTGCATGGCAGCTCTTGACGCAGAGCGTTGGCTGGCTGCTGGGGGGCATTAAGCCTTCATTCAGTATGCGGGTTCATTAGGCCCGCGCAAGAGAGAACAGAGACGAATAACCAACTGCTGTCCAACGAATGATTGCCTGATTTAGCAGGGGGCCGCCACTCCTCCTCCCCGAGGCAAACTTATCGATTGAACTTATTCACTCCAAGACCCCACCCCTCATTATCCGTCTACAAACGCTTCGCATCTTGGACCCTGTTTACCATTCAGCCCACCCTACCCTCAAACCCTAAAATCCGTCGCAGATAGTTTAACTGCCCCGTGTGTCTTGATAAATGTGTCGACAGTTGCATTAGAAAAAAACCAACAGGTCTCCCCTTGTGATGTGGTGGTGTACCTGGCATTTCCAATTCAAGCATTTCTGGACTCAGTTTGTCAAACGCTTGCTCCAACGCAAGTAGAGTGACCCTTACCATGTGGTACACTTCTTTTTTACTGATGGGTTCCCCCGAAAATTCCCTGTCCCTGTCACGCTTGTAACCGTCTTGTCCCAAAATTGCTCCGATGAAATGACGCAGGTTCCCACAAAGGTGAACAATCAATGTACCTGCACTGTTCGTTATTCCAGGCAATGTTTTCCAGAGTTGTTCTTCAGGAATTTGATCCAATTCATCAATTAGGACCCCCACATCACGGAGTATGATGTGCTTCACATCGGTTATGAAACCGACTTCTTCTTTCCTGACAATGCTTTTTGGGTTCATGCGCGAGTTGCATCAAGTAAATAAAGGCTTTCTGACCAAACTGCTTCTGTTTTGGCATCAATCTTCCGGATGGATTCGTCGGACAATTGTGTCTCCCAATCGTTGGTTTTACCTGCGCGAAAAAAGGTGTTCGGATTGAAGTGGAATGATCCTGGATTTTCCATTATACCTTGTTTCATGGTATTGAATTCAGTACTTGACACCACATTTTCTATCTGCGACCGACTGAGCATGCGGTTCCCTGAAAGAAAGGAATTGATTGCAACGGCTTTTCTGAATTTGTCCTGAACAAGATCCTCATAATGCAATGTGAGCAACTGTCCGGGCTCTATTAACCCCATGCATCCCATCATCCATTCGCTGGTGTGTTGGTGATAATCTCCAAAGTACAAGTTCCCTGAAAGGAATAGGTCTACAAATGTATTTATATCAATGTTGTCTGGAAAGCCCAACAAGGGATGGGATTTGTAGAAGTAAAATTGAGAGACAGCTGCACCTTTGGGATCACGGAAAGTGAAAATGAATTTTGTTTTAGGATGTATACTCCGAAATGGAAGATCCCTGGGATCACAGTGTGTGTACCAAACTCTGGGCTGTCCCTTTGTGGCCGCTAAATGATCTTCAAAGGCTTTCAATCCAAATTGTGATACCATGACTTCTGGCCATGGAACGGTGGCATGTCCGATATCGCCAGCGTCCATTCCGCTCTGGCTCGGATATGTATTTGCTTGTCGAAGAATTTCAACAACAAACTTTTTGGTTAAATGTGTTCCTACTTTTTGGTGGGTACAAATGAAAATATCGTTTTCATCCGTGTCCCATACCGCTCGCAATAGCTCTATACTTTGGCTGTTAATGAAAGGTGGAATGACCCTGTCGGATGAATAATTGCAGATCATTCCATTGGGAAGTATCGCACCTTCAGGCCCAAGAATTTTGAAGTGAGGTTTATTGGTAGGTTTCATGGCAGTGTTATTTTGAAGTTATTTAACTACTGACTTGTATTTAGAGATGAGCAACGAGAAGACCACATTCTGTTTCTATGATTTCATGTGGGATAGCTTCTTGATCAAACCAGTCCAGAAAATCTTGGCATTCAATTTTCCGATCTGTTACATTGTCAGCTACTAACATTGCTCCCTTTCCAATTAGTCCGTGATGAATGAGCAACATCAATTGGTTATAGTATTGGTTCTTCTGTGCATCGAAAAAAACCAAGTCGAATGAACCACTAAGACGGGGTATGGTTTGATTTGCGTCTCCCCAAATCACCTCGACAGGTGCGGCACAACGATCCATTCTTTCTTGCGTGGATTTTGCTACTTCAGGGTCAAATTCAAGCGTATGAATACGAGCTCCCTGGGCAGTTAATCCCTGAGCAAGGTAGAGTGTCGATAATCCATGACCCGTGCCGATTTCAAGGATCCGGCTGGGATCAGAGTCGCGTACAAGCTTTGTTAAAATTGGACCTGTGTCTCCTCTGACTGGATTTCTCCAACCATATCTCCCATGGCTGTCGGAATAGCTCTCCCCTTGTTTGCTCATTCGTTCGAGCTCGAGGATCTGATCAAGGTATTGTTCTGTCGTTGCGGCGGAAGTGTAGGTAGTGTTCATGTTTGCAAAGGAGCTTCGATTTTGTGCGCTCATCAAGTTCAAATCATCCCCTATTCGGGTGATTTGGATTAAGCTATAGGCGTCGGCGCTGCCTTCCGCCGTCTTATCTTTGTCATTATGATACATGCAGAGCAATCAGATACGATTTGTGCCTTGGCTACTGCTCCAGGAGCTGGCGCGATTGCAGTTATCCGTATTTCTGGGACAATGGCCTTTGCTTCTCTCGAGGATTTCTTTTTTGATTCAAAAGGGAAATCGATTGACCTATTCTCATCCAAACCCCGGAAAATTCTTTTGGGTAATCTGGTAGACCAAAAACAGTTGATCGATGAAGTTTTAGTTTCCATTTTCAAAGGCCCTCACTCGTATACCGGGGAGGATACAGTAGAGATTTCTTGTCATGGTTCGGTTTTCATTCAACAGCAGGTATTAGCGATTTTACAACGGAGAGGGCTTCGGTTGGCAGGTCCAGGTGAATTCACCATGCGTGCGTTTCTGAATGGCAAGCTAGACTTGAGTCAGGCTGAGGCTGTTGGTGATTTGATTGCCGCAGAACATGGTCGGGCACACCAGGCAGCAATTCAACAGCTTCGTGGCGGATACACGCTCACGATTCAGCATTTAAGGCAACAATTGATTGATTTTGCATCCCTACTCGAATTGGAACTGGATTTTGCCGAGGAAGATGTGGAGTTCGCCAACCGCGAAAAGCTTCTAAACCTCGTAGAGGTACTATTGGGCGAAATACGCCAGCTTCAGATGGGATTCAATGCAGGAAATGTCCTAAAAAATGGAATCCCAGTCTTAATTGCCGGAAAACCCAATGTCGGGAAAAGTACTTTACTGAATGCTTTGCTGAATGAGGATAAAGCCATCGTAAGTGAAATTGCCGGTACAACACGGGATGTAATCGAGGATCATTTGGTCATCGACGGACTACGGTTCCGCTTCATGGACACCGCAGGTATTCGACAAACGGATGATACCATTGAGCGTATCGGAGTGGAGCGAACAATGCACTATGCCTCAAAGGCATCGATAATCGTTTACCTCTGCGACCCCGACCAAAGTGATGCGGACTCACTAGCGGTTGAATTGGAGCACATACGCAAATCCAGTAACAACCACGATGCGCCTTTGATTCCAGTCATCAATAAAAGCGATTGCTACAACGAAACAGAACTCCATTACCGCTACCAGAGTGTGAATAATGTCGTCTTAATTTCGGCACGTACCGGATTCAAATTAGACGAACTGAAATCCGAATTGGTTTCTACCGCCCTATTGCTTACCGGATCTGAGTCTGAATTACTTGTTACAAACGCACGACATGCAGAATCGTTACGAAAAGCTGCAATGGCCCTCGAAAAAGTTCTTCATGGAATGCGACTTCAATTAAGCACAGACCTGTTGGCTTTTGAACTCAAAGATGCCATCAGAAACCTTGGTGAGATAACCGGAGAAGTTTACACTGATGATCTGCTTGGTAACATCTTTAGCAAGTTTTGTATCGGAAAGTAATCGAGCAAAACAAACAAACACAAAACATATTGAATAAAACCATAAAGCCCTTACTTACTGAGCATTTTTCATTTTCAACGCGCATTGAAGCCATTTTGAAAACGGCATTTGAAAATCGAAAAAATCAAATTTTCAAATGAATACAATGAATTACTTAACCCTGTGGGTTAATCCCTGAGACACCGAACAGAGAAGCCGAAGTGCTTATTGTAGTCGTCACGGTACACAGTCGCATTAGTGTAATTGTTGGCCCGGACCCAGGCGTTGCCGGTATTGGCCTCTGAAGCACTCCACCAGTAGCCTTGGCTGTTGATGGCGTCGTAAAAACCACTGAAGATGCGGTAACCGCCTGGCAAACCTGAGAACCCACTGCCGTTGGTGGCCCCTTGGTTGGGAGCTTGCCAGAGACCTGTGCCCGATTGTAAATCGCCTACCTCCTTCATAAAGCCTCCGGCGATTGGGCTTTGAGTGAAGCTGCTTACCGATGTATCCGCCTGCGGGTCGAGCTGTTTCACCAATACATTCCATTCGCTGTCCGTTGGCAAATGCCAGCCTGTAGGACATAGACCCCTGGCATCGGCCACCGCATACCAGTTGTACAACTTGCCATAGATGTTGTTGTACTGGCTACTGTCTTTGTAGTAGGCACAGGCGCCTTGGGTGGTGCTTTGCCATTGGGTGTTGTTCAAGCCTTTGGGTATCGTATCGCCGTTTTTGTATTTGGTGGTCTTCAGGTTTTCCTGCATCCACTCCTGCGTACCTATCTGTACCGTATTGTAGGTGTTGCCGTCGATGTCCGTTACCGTACCTGTTCCACCTCCACCTCCACCACTGCAAACCGTTACATTACCCATATTGCCATTGGCAGGTATCTGCACAGGCGTGCCCGCCGTGAAAGGGTTGGTGCTATACGGGGAAAGCATTAATCCACTACCGCAAGTGGAGAACGAGAACTGGCCTGAGGTGTCTGCAAAATGCACTTGGCCGTTTGTTACTACATATCCACCCGTTACCGGATTACCATTGCATACCAGCGTACCTGTTACTTGCGTGGCTCCTGGGACGACGGTTACCACAATGGGATTGAGGGCGGTGTTGGTGCTGTAGGGCCCAACACTTTGGGTGAGCACCGTAGTGTTAGATGCACCGCAAGGCACCTGCACGGTCATGGCGAATGATTGGCCTGAAGCCACCCATCCGCTGAATTGCCCTTGCGCATTGGTGTAATCCGATGCCGTGCCGTTTGTTTGGCTGTTGAGGGTTACTGTAGCGCCGGCTATGGGCTGGCCTGTGGTGTTGGTAATGGTGCCTTGCAGCGTAATCCAGTTGCCAGGGATGTCGCAGTTCCAGAACGAAAAATGGTTCACCTGTGCTACATATGCACTACCCTGTTTGGTGGCCACACCCTCGTGTATCCAATACCCGTTCTGCTCGTCAAACGACCACAGGTCGATGCTGGCAGGTGCCGTGGCCAATTGTTGCGCTGCAATGGGGAAACGGACGGTGGCGGTTTGTCCCGAGGCCAGCTGCAAGGGTTGTCCGGCGTTGTCGGTAAGCTCCGCCGCGATCATGCCGTAGGATAGCAATCCGCGGCTTTGGTTGTTTTGCACACCAACCAAATTGCCTGGCATTTCCTCAGAGAAGTTGTCGCTCTGGGTATCGATGTGTCGGATGGCTACCCGTACCGTGCCGTTGTAAGGCGCGTTGTTTTTAACGATGCCGTTGGCGGGAAGGGTTATCTCTACCGCTGAGTTTCCATCGTTAATGGTGGCGCCACTCGAGGAGCTTACGCTTCCATCGGGTGTGTTGGAGAGCAATCTTATGTTCACCCTGTTGCCACCACTCAAAGGAACAAAGCTGCGTGAGCCGGGGAAGTAGCCTGCCTTGTCCACTGTAACATAGCCCAGGTTCTGATAAGCGTTGAAGTCATTGATACGAAAAACCCCTTGGACATCGGTGGTGGCCGTGCTACCACCTGCGTTCACCGTGGCGCCAGCAACCGCATCGCCGTTCTCATCACTTACCGTTCCATAAACCGAAGCATTCACCCCTTGTCCCCACAAATCGCTGCTGGGTGGAGGCGCCGGTGCGGGATCTTCCGTATCGTCTTTTTTGCATGCGACAATGGCTAAGGACACCAGAATGGCAAGGGTAAGGAGATTTCTGAACAAGGTTTTGTTTTTTTAGAGTTCAAAATGTAGAAGACACATCAAAAGCGGGTTTGTAGTACGATGATAGTGTAAATTTAGAATCGGGCAAAAAAGGGATTTTATCAAAAACGGATAATAGAATTTATGCCATTAATCGTACCCTATTTGTAGCCCGAAATCATATTTAACTAAATATCATTACTGAATATATTTTGTATCGGAAAGTAGTTTCCTTCCACGAGTTTTGATTTTTTCCTGGGATCAGTCTCTTGGACTCTCAAGACTGATTTATGTCATGCAACTTTACAGGTGTTATTTCGTTATGATTGTAAAAAGATAAATATGCTCACATTTCACTCTGCCAGTGCCCGTGTTGTTAACTCAGGTCGAGCTATGACCGAATGCCTCGAAGTAGCCATGGGCAATTCGATTCAAGAGGCTGATTTGATCGTTTTCCACGCATCCATTGGCCATGATTTTGCAGAACTTGCTCGTACAGCCAAGCAACTTGCACCCAATGCCCGTCTAGTTGGTGCATCCTGCTGCGGTGTAGTTGGCCGTGAGGGTGTGAGTGAATCCATGAAAGATATTGCCGTAATGGCTATCACCGGCAAAGACTTCGTTCTGGAGCATACCGATGGAATTTATGGTTCAAATAGTTATGAGAAATGCCTGGAGATGGCACGAAGGATGAAAGCTGAATCGGCCGACATCAACATGGTTTACTTCATGGCTTCCGGTATTGATATCGCAAATGACCGATGTATTGCGGCATTTGAGGAAGTCCTGGGTTCTGATGTGACAATTTTCGGAGCAACATCTTCCGACAACATGAAGGGCTTCATCAGTTACCAGGTAGTCGATGAGCAGGTGACACAGCACGGAGCATTTGCTATTGGATTTACTGATAAGTCCCTCAAAGTGGATACTCAGGCCACCCATGGATTTGTGGCAATTGGCGAACCCCTCGTTGTGACCAAGTCGACAGGCCATATTATCCATGAATTAAACAACAAACCAGCCTGGACAGAATACCTCAATCGATTAGGACTTGCTGCTTCTGCCACTTGTGGTGATACAATTCCAGTTGGAGCCCTCGGCGAGGAACTGAACGATGCCTTAGCTGCTGAGTACGGAAACAGGCATATTTTACGGGTTGTTACCAGCCACACGGGTGATGATATGTATTATGCCACAGACTGTCCGGAAGGAACGAAACTTTGGCTTACTACCCGTGACGAGGACCTCATCTTCCGCGAAATGGCGCAAATGGTCATGAAAATGAAGGATCGGATGCAGGGCAAGACTCCCGTGGCCGTATTTCACGCCGACTGCCTAGCGCGTGGACGATTTCTGTTCAACCGGATCATCAAAGAGGAATTGGTCGGTATCATGCAAACTCCGTTTTATACGAATGGAGAGTGTCCACCCTGGTTGGGTATGTACGGTTTTGGTGAATTTGCCCGCCTAGGCGGCCTCAATACCTACCACAATTACACGTCAGCATTGTATGTGATTTACCGTTAACGACATTTTTAGGATCAGTAAGGGTGATGGACCAGCCCGACTATAAGAGCTTGCTAGAGCAGTACCGTGAGTTACAACTCAGGGTGACGCGCTTTTCAGCTACTCAGCAGGAGCTGATCAATACACGCGATCGCCTCGATCAGGAACTCGAGCTGTATAAACGTCTGAATCGTTTCAGCCAGGATTCTCTGGCCGAAATGAGTACCAGTCGATTCCTGCAGCTTGTCGCCGAAGCGATGATTGAGCTACTAGAGGTTGAGAGTGCGGCAGCTATTCTTTTTCGAAGTGTAGAAAATCCGGAACCGCTGTTGGTTCACGAGGGACACCTCACTTCAGAGAACACTTCAGTATTGTGTACAACGTTGAACACAGATGTACGGAAACATGCAAAAACTGGAGTTCAATTGCTCTCGTCTGAGCATATTCAGACCGAGTTCAAGCTAGCAGAATTCTCCCAGGGCTTGTATCTAGCGTACTACGATGAAGAAGGCGATTTTTCCCTTCACCTGATTGCCCTAATCTCACAAGGGAATGCGCCCCTCTACCCTTCCCTACTACCGAGACACCAAACGATATTTGGCGTGTTTGCACAGCACGCATCCGCCATTCTTGCCAACCGGCAAAAAAGGAAACAGATTACCCAACAGATTGCAGTAATTCAGGAATCTGAACGGGAACTCCGTAAACTCTCCCTTATTGCTACCAAGACTAAAAATGGTGTTATCATTACCGATAACCAGGGCAGAATCGAATGGGTGAATCAGAGCTTTGAGCAAACGACCGGATATACATTAATAGAAGTACTCGGGAAGAAACCACGCGATTTTCTTCAAGGACCACATACAGACGATGAGGCAAGGAAAAAGCTGAGCGAAGCGCTTAGAAATAAGGAGGGCATTGAAATCACCTTGGTAAACTACGATAAATCCGGTAGGCTTTATTATAATTTGCTGGAGATAACTCCTGTTTTTGATGATGCGGGAAATCACATCAATTTCATTGCAGTGCAAAAAGACATCACCGAAGAAACAATCATAAAAGAGGAAATTATCAGGGCTAACTCACGATTTGAACGCATTGCAAACAAGTCGGGTATCGGGGTTTGGGAATCCACTCTTGAAACTGGTGCTTTGATTTGGAACAAAGTTCTTGCTCAACTTTACGCGATTCCTCCTGGCTCAACGGCCAACGATTTCAGGACATTGGCATCAGCATGTATAAATGCCGATGATCGCCCCTTGCTTGATGAAACCATGATCCGTTTAAGGTCAGGGGAAATTGATGATGCAGAACTTGAATTCAGAATACGTAGACCTTCCGATGGAATGACCCGTATCATTTATGGAACATTCCTTAGCGAACGAAATGGTTTGGGTGAGGTAGTTAGGGTGCTTGGATCCTCCTTAGATATTACAGAAGAGCGGACAGTAGAAGAACGACTTAGGGCAGGTGAAGCGAAATACCGTGGTCTTATTGAGAGCGTTAGCTTGGGATTGGTTGAGAGTGATCTCAACGGAAATGCAGTTTACTACAACAAGCAGTTCATAAGCCTCACGCAAATTACAGTTCCTGCATTGTTGGTATTAAATGAGATGCCCGAATTGGTGCTTTCAAGTCGGGTTTCTGACGGCACTATTCTTTCTTATACCCGTGTGGAAGATTCTGTATTCGAAGTTGATTTGCGAAGAAAAGACGGGTCGTTGATCAGTCTGCTGCTTAGTTCCGCACCGGTTTTAGACGAGAATGGTTCAAAATCCGGGTATATCTGCTTGTATGTCGATATTACATCGACAAAACTCCTTCGTAAAAATTTGGAAACAGCACTTCAGGAACGTGATGAGTTTTTGAGGAAAGTGAACACCACAAAGCATTTTTATGAAAGTATCCTGAATCAGTCCCCGTCAGAAATGCTGGTATTGGATTCCAGTATGAAATTGCTTTATGCCAACCAGTTAATGCGGGAAAATGAACCCCTGATTGGACGGATGTTAGATTTATATGTTGGGCTCAAATTAAGCGATGTGGTAACGAATGATGAACGGCTGAAGGTGTTATTCGAAAAAGTTCAATTGAGCATGCAACTTCAACAATTGATGCAGTTCGAAGAGACTCGGGAAGATTCAAATAACCAGCGGCAAACCATTTTGAGAAGCATCCTTCCCTATAAAAATAAAGCAGGCGGTCTCGAGTATGTAATCATATCTGGAACGGATATCAGTCCGCTAAAGCGTATACAGCAAGACGTAATCGACAAGAACGAAGAGTTGAAAAAAATCAATGCTGAGTTGGACAACTTCGTTTACAGTATTTCGCATGATTTACGTAGTCCATTGCTTTCAATTAAAGGAATTTTAGGTATGGTCTCGGAAGAAACAACTTTTGATGATCAAAACAGGCAGTTGATGAGTATGGCTTTGGATTCCACAGATCGCCTGGATGGAACTATTCAGGAAATACTCGACTACTCCCGTAACTCAAGAACCGAACTTCGATTGAGTGAGGTTTTCTTAGCTGATATTGTTAAAAACGTTTTCAGTGATCTGCGCTATGCAGCACCCGAGGGATTCATGTTTCGCTTGGAGGATCGTATTAAGGAAAAGGTACTTACAGACAATTATCGTGTTGCCACTTTACTTAAAAACATTATCGGGAATGCCGTTAAGTATAGGCGTGATACTATAGCTGACCCCCATGTCGAGGTAGTCCTTGAACGCGTTGATGAGTATATCAGTATTCAGGTGATTGATAACGGCAGTGGAATTTCGGAGAAAAACGTAGGAAAGGTTTTCGATATGTTTTTCCGTGCGAATATCACAGTTACCGGTACGGGATTGGGCTTGTATATATGCCGGGAAATCATAAATCGGCTTGGTGGTAAAATAAATGTCAACTCGATTCCTGGCAAAGGGTCAACATTTACCATTTTATTGCCCTCCGAGTACGATCAGAGCGGAAATGATTTGATGAAATTGGCAGCAGATCATTGATGTTGTTTTTCTATTTTAGTCTTTATGGTGAACCCTTATCCGCTCCAGCTACTGCTAGCTTCATTCCTTCTTTTGACCGCCTGTCAACAAGGCAATGAACAACCCGTTTCTAAAGAATCCAAAGATTCTTCCATTAACGAAACCGCTGTAGAACCAAAGAAAGTCATTTCGACTGAAACGATTTCGCAGTCGGACACGACCGGCTTTTTCCCGGAGTCTGTTTTTGGTTTCTACAAATCACTGACACCGGAATCTACCTTGTTAGACGACAAAGGCAATTCGATTCTTAACAACAACACCCCCGTCATTGTACCGGCCACAGTGAATTATATTCAATTGGATCACGGAAACGTTTACGGCATTCAGGTATCTAACAAACAGCGCTATTTGTTTACAGGTTATTATGAGCTAAAACAAGGAAGCACCCCTGACAAAGGGCGTTTGACGTTGATTCTACAGGGGAAATCAATGAAGAATGGGCAGGCGCTCGGGCCTTGGATTCCTGAAGTTAGCTATGAACGCAACATGCAGGGCATGTATCGATTCAGTCTGATTGGCACAGCAGGAGCACCGGATGCCGAAATGAATTGGATTTTTAAGGATAAATCTAGCAGTGATTTGCTCAACTTGATTGACAAGGAAAGTAAAACCTTGTAAATCTCGTCGAACAATTCAGGGTTTTACGTGTTAATGCTTAGCAAACTGACGCCACTGTGGATACTCCAATTGATACCGCCAAGGCTAATCTGATAACAATCCGTTTTCTACGTTTTAATGGTGCAAAGGCCTGTTGGAATGCGTTCGCTGAAATGGGCCGAAAACTACGTAAACCATGGATTGCCGACGGTTTGTTATTCTCCAAACATTTTGGCAGTGGAGCCGGTAGTGGTTTTTCGATTTTACCGAATTTTAATACATATGTTTTTTTAGGAGCATGGCATGATGAAGAGGATGCAAATCGATTCTTCACATCAAATACCGATTGGACTGTACTACAACAATCAACAACAGAAATTTTTGGTTGGGATGCCGTACCAATTAAAGGACATGGCACATGGAATGGAAAACAACCGTTTCACTATAGCCAAAATCCTGGTAATTGGAACGGGGAAATCGGAGTGATTACTCGAGCCACGATCAAATGGAGTCAGGCTGCGCGGTTCTGGTGGAATGTACCTGCTTCGCAAAAGAACATTCAGTCCCATGCAGGAATGTTATTTTCTAAAGGGATTGGCGAAACGCCCCTTCTTGAGCTAGCTACAGTTTCACTTTGGAAGTCGGAAGCGGATTTGCAACAATTCGCCTACAGAAGCAAAGAGCATGCACCTATGGTCAAAAAAACCAGGTTGTACAATTGGTTCGGCGAAGAGATGTTTATGCGTATGGCAGTTACAAAACGCATTGGCGAGCTGCCACTTCTAAGCCCATAGTGGCTTTTTTTTGTTCAGATGAAACCTTCTTAATTTTAACTCAGTATAAGAATTCGATTGCCGACTTAGCTCAGCTGGTAGAGCATTTCATTCGTAATGAAAGGGTCATCGGTTCGAATCCGATAGTTGGCTCCATAAACCATTAAGGCGGATTACCGCCTTTTTTTGTGCTCGGATCATTCCGAAGGAACTTCATGGATTAGAAAATTTATCCCAGACATGGTAATCAACTTACCACCATCCGGTTGCAAATGCGTCGTAAACAAGTCCCTGCGTTATTGATAAAGGCGTAAAGTGACTGAGCATCGACTATACCTGCTCCCGAAAATTACTCCGAGAGATAAGCATTATAGATTTATAGCTATGCTTGAATAAGCCATCGATTACTATTGTAAAAGATAGCCTTCATTTGAATTGCATTGAACCTTCGCCGAAAGGTGACATGAAATTATTTGCATACGATGGATTCAATTCTGCGCATTCGTATCATGCCGTGCCCCGCGAGCGATCTTAAATACATGCAACAACTGCGGGAACAAGGCATCAAAGGTTTCCTGTGCTCCTCTTTGTGATCCCGGCAAGGTAATCACGAGCATTTCACCGATAAATCCACATACTCCTCTCGATAGCATAGCATATGGCATTCGTGCTTGGCCATAGGATCGTGCAGCTTCCATTACACCTGGTATTTCACGATCCAAAAGAGGCGAAATTGTTTCAGGTGTGATGTCCCGAGGTGAAAGCCCAGTTCCACCGGTTATCATTAACAAGCGGATTCCATTCAAGGAGGATTTTTTTACTTCATGCTTTATGGCCTCTGGCTCATCCGGAATAATTGTATAAAACGGCACATCAAGTCCAAGATGCTCTAATCGATCAACAAGCATGCGTCCCGCTGAATCTTCCTTTTTACCATTAGCAACAGAATCCGAGCAAACTAAAACAGCGCATGAGATAATTGGTAATTTCTCAGCATATTGGCTTTTACCGCCGGATTTTTCCAATAATCGAATACCGGTAATTTCAATCGCTTTGTCGATTGGCTTCAGCATATCGTAAACGGTAAGTGCGGCCACAGATGCACCATGCATGGCTTCTACTTCAACCCCTGTTTTGTAAACAGTCGATACGGTTACACGGATATGCAGTTCCAATTCGTTCCATTCAAAATCGACTCGGGTATATTCAACCGGCAAGGGATGACAGTCGGGTATGAGTTCGGAAGTTTTTTTCACACCGAATAGTGCTGCCACACGTGCACTTTCCAGCACATTTCCTTTGGGCACTTGACCATGCACAACTGCGTCGCGGGATTGACTCTGGGAAAACTTCACGACAGCAAGAGCAGTCGCCGTGCGGCTGGTGCTTGATTTGTGCGAGATGTCAATCATGCCGTGGTGAGGTGTTTCCCCTTGCTCTTACGGATATTGACGGCAACCACTTTATACTCAGGACACATAGCCTCACTGTCTTTCTCGCTACTCGTAATTGTATTCATCAACACCTCGGGAAAGTGGAAGGTCGTACTCAATACACCCGGCTTCACTTCATCTGTAATCCGTGCCTTAACATCGACTTTTCCTCGAGCCGACTCAACGCATACAAGGTCGCCTTCAGCGATGAAGTGCCTGGATGCATCATCCGGATGAATCAGCAAATAATCTTCTGACAGGATCTTGGCGTTGTTTGTTCGCCTTGTCATTGTCCCGTTGTTGTAGTGCTCAAGCTCACGGTTCGTTGTGATGATGTAGGGATATGTTTTTCCGTGCTTCAGTATTTCTTGGGTTTCCTTCCAATCAAAGAAATGAAACTTGCCAAGTCCTCGTTTGAATGTGTCGGTATGGAGAATTTCTGTATCCTGCCCCTCTGCATTTACTGGCCATTGTTTTCCGTTTTCACCGAGTTCTTCCCATCGTACTCCAGCAAAAAACGGAACAACGCGTGATATTTCCTCCAACACAATTGAGGGGTCATAATCAGGTTGTGCAAAACCCATTTTATTCATGATGTCGACCATTATCTGACCATCAGAACGCGTTCCTTCTAGAGGACTCACAACCTGTTGAACCCGTTGAATTCTGCGTTCACCGTTGGTAAATGTTCCGCTTTTTTCAAGGAAGGAGGCGGCAGGCAGAACGACATGAGCATATTTACAGGTTTCGGTGAAAAAAATCTCCTGAAGTACCACGAGTTGCATTTCTTTCAGTGCTGATATGACCAGATTGGTATTGGGATCAGTCTGCACAATATCCTCTCCCATCAACCACAGGGCCTTGAATTTGCCTTGTTGACTGGCATCGTACATTTCAGGGATCTTCAATCCTTTACGTATTGGAATTGGAACTCCGTAATGGGCCGAATATACTTTGTTGATTTCCGGGTCATACGCATCAAGGTAACCTGCTCCCTGATGTGGCTGACATCCCATGTCTGCAGCCCCCTGAACATTGTTTTGACCACGAAGCGGATTTACTCCAACTCCGCGTCTGCCAATGTTTCCTGTAATCATGGCAAGGTCAGCGATGAGCATCACCGTGTATGAACCTTGGCTATGCTCTGTAACTCCGAGCCCGTGAAAGGACATGGCATTGGGTGCTTTGGCGTAGGCTTGTGCTGCTGCACGAACAAGATTACGGTCTACTCCGGTCACTTGCTCTAGATCTGCCACATTCAATCCCAGAATGTGTTTCTTGAAATCCTCGTATCCCTCGGTTCTTTGCTTGATGAACTCGCTGTTCTCCAAACCATCTGCGACGATATAATATAAAAGCATGTCCAACAACGCGACATTCGTTCCGGGTCGTAGTTGAAGGTGGTAAGTTGCATAACGTGCAAGCTCTGTGCGTCGGGGATCAATAACGATGGTAGTTTTCCCCTTCATCGCAAACTGCTTCATCTTTGCGCCAGTAACAGGGTGTGCATCGGTCGGGTTTGCTCCAATCACCATGATGCAATCCGTGTACTTCAAATCGACTATTGAATTGGTAGCCGCTCCAGTTCCAAAGCTGCGTTGCATTCCTAGTGCAGTTGGTGAGTGACACACACGAGCACATGAATCAACATTGTTCGTACCAATCACGGCACGAACAAATTTCTGCATCAAATAATTTTCCTCATTCGTACACCGAGCAGATGAAATAGCACCGATACTATCGGCTCCATATTCGGATTTGATTCGGGTCAGTTCATTGGCGATGTACTCGTAGGCTTCATCCCAGCTTGCAGGGGTCAGCGTTCCGTTTTTACGAATCAGCGGTGTTCGTAAACGATCCGGGTGATTGTAAAACGAGAAAGCAAATCGCCCCTTCAGGCAGGTGTGCCCCTGATTTACTGCTGCATCGTACGGAGCCTGAATGGATTTCACAGCATTGTGACTGACCGCAACTTCCAGGTTACAGCCCACACCACAATAGGTGCATACCGTCCGTATTTTTTTATCGGCACTAACGGATTTTGACTCGAAAATATCACTGATGGCAGATGTCGGACACGCCTGAGCACAGGCACCACAGCTTACACAGTCCGATTCGGCAAATGAGTTGTCGAAACCTTTTATAATTCGCGCATCAAATCCACGACCAGCCATGCTCAACACCATTTCCCCTTGAACTTCGTCACAGGCCCGAACACACCTAGCACAGTTGATGCATTTTGAAAGATCAGAGGTCATATAGGGATGACTTAAATCTTTTTTGCGGTCGAGGTGGTTTGCGCCTTCCGGATATCGAACTGAACGAATTCCCACCCGGGCAGCAACACTTTGCAATTCACAATTGTTGTTCACCTCACAAGTCAAACAATCGAGTGGATGGTCTGTAAGAACCAATTCAACGATGTTGCGGCGCAAACGTTGAACGCGTTCTGAATCCGTTTGGATATGGGAATTCGGAATTACTGGAGTGTGGCATGAGGCCTGTGATTTTGCGGGACCTCCCAACGAAAGTGATACGTCTACACTACAAACTCTACAGGCACCGTAGGGCTCCAGATTCGGAGCATCGCACAGTGTAGGGACAAGGTCTTTACCCAGATGACGTCGAACAAATGACAGGATAGTTTCGCCCTGGATTACAGGGTATGATTTCCCATTGATGTATGCTGTTTGTTCCATGGATGACTTATTCAAAATAAGGGCCTAATTCTTCTTTAAAATACAGCAATGCATTCCGCACAGGGAGTGGTAAACCTCCGCCCAATGCACACAACGAACCGATTTCCAATGCCTCAAGAAGGTCAGAGAACAATTCTTTTGGCATTTTATAGTTTCCATCTTTCGCCTTTTGAATCATTTCCTTTCCACGTGTGGATCCCAAACGGCAGGGAAAACACTTACCACAACTTTCATGTGCGGTGAATTCAAAAAGATGACCGAGGTATTCAATTAAGGGATACTCCTCGGGAATGCAAACGATAGAGGCATGTCCAAGTAAAAAGCCTGCTTTTGAAAAGCTATCAAAATCAATTGTAAGCTCATCGATTTTAGAAACAGGCACAAGCCCACCAAGGGGGCCGCCGATATGCATCGCCTTTATTGGTTTTCGAAATCCCCTACCTAGCTCATCAATAACAGTTCGTAAGGGTGTACCCATTTCCACTTCAACCAATCCGGGCTGATTAAAGTGCCCGTCGAGGCAAACTAGCTTAGTTCCTTTTGATCGATCTGTACCAATTGCCGCGTAGGCCTGACCTCCAGAATCTGCGATAAAAGGCAGATTGGCCAATGTCTCCACATTGTTGACGACAGTTGGCATATTGAACAATCCCATTTGCGTGGGATACGGCGGACGTACCCTGACTTCAGGGCGCTGGCCTTCGATCGATGACAACAAAGCGGTTTCTTCGCCACAGATATAGGCCCACAGCAGATTCAATACGTAATACGGATTCGGGATATTCGCCTCGAATGTAAACCACACCACGATTTGCTCCGGTTACATATCCAGCCAGCATCATCCCTGCCAAAAGCATGTACGGTCTTTGCTCAAGAATATAACGATCGGAAAAAGCGCCGGGATCTCCCTCATCCGCATTGCAAACAATAAATTTGACTTCAGACGATTCATTCCTACAGGCTTCCAATTTGAATCCGATAGGAAAACCGGCACCTCCCCTGCCTCGCAGGGATGCAATTTTAAATTCATTCAGTAGACTAGTTGGATCTGTACTGAACCACTTCTTCATTGATTCATACAATTCATCCAGTGATTTCGGATTCGCAGTCAGAATTGCAGTACCATGAGCTCCAACACGCCATTGCTCCTGCGTCTCAGCCTTGCAATCCAGTATTGCAGGCAGTTCTTCCAGGTCATGGCCGGAAAAATTCTTACCGTTCAAGTGAAATGCTGCATTTTCGTGACATCGTCCAAGGCAGCACATTTCACCAATTTCGTTAGCACTGAAGTGGTTCCTTAGCGTGTGTTTAACTTTTGATTGGGTACCTGCAGTCATGCAGGCTGTTCCATTGCATATGTAAACTTTTTTTCCCTTGTTTTCGGGCCGTAAGAAATCATAAAACGTGGTTGCGCCGTATACGGTTGATTTTCCAACGAGAAATTCATCCCTAAGACTATCAAGATCGCTTAATTCAGGGGTTCCAATCGCTTCAGCAGCCTGACCCATTTTTTCAAATAGGTTTTCCTCTAGTCCTTTTCTGCCTGTGAGGTAACTTATATTTTTTGACATATTTAAGTCTAGTTTATCGTTTGGGCAGTTAGCCCTTTTAGGCGTCCGGGATTTGCGTATACAGTGAATTTATTCTGCCTGCAAAAGGCCAGAACTGTCATGCCATGCTCCATTGCGGTTGAAACAGCAAGGTCCGATGGTGCCGATACGGATGCCAAAACTGGAATGCCTGCTGCAGCTGTTTTGCTGACAATTTCATAGCTGATACGTCCGCTGACACACAGGATAACTGCACGTTCAATTTCGCCGGCTAGCAAGAGATGTCCAACTACTTTGTCGACGGCATTGTGTCGACCAATATCTTCTTTTAGGGAAAGTAACTTGCCGTTCTGATCAAATGCAGCAGCAGCATGGGTTCCTCCGCTTGCTGCAAAGTCGCGCTGATGCTGCTGCATTGTACTAAACAAACCGGGAATCACATCGGGATCAATCTCAACACCTTGTTGATGAAAAGGTGCTGACGGAAAGTCTCCCAGCTCTGTTTTTCCACACAATCCACAAGACGAAACCGAACTGAGATTACGCATGGAGGAAAGTGGATTATCGCGCAGTCCTGATACAGAAAGCACATTAATCCCTGTCAAACATCCCGTAGCATCTTTAGGTTCAGTTTCGAATCTAAGGGGAATATCCGCTGGAGTAATCAATCCCTCGGTGAATAGTAGTCCATGCACCAATTCAACTTCATTCCCGGGCGAGTGCATGGTAATGGTGAAGGGTTGATCAGAAATGGAAATCCGAAAAGCGATTTCGGATGCGAGCGTATCCCGAACCTGCGCCCAGCCACCATCTTTGTAACACCAACCCTCTCCGCATCCCATGGGTTCGGCAATCAGGATAGTCCTACAATTTGACCATTGTTATCGATGTCCATACCCTCAGATGCGGGAACAGGTGGTAGTCCGGGCATCCGCATGATCTGTCCTAAAACAGGTACGACAAACCCCGCTCCGGCTGCGAGTTCGAATTCCCTGACATTCACAGTGAATCCGCTTGGACGCCCTATTTTCTTTTCATCATCGGAAAATGACATTTGCGTTTTCGCCATGCATACGGGAAGGTTATTGTATCCGAGCTCGATGTATTCTTTCAATTGAGTTCGCGCTTTACCCGTGTACGTTACCGCATCCGCACCATAAATCTCTTTCGCGATGCGTTCGATTTTCTGTTCTATTGGCAAACTGTAATCGTAAAGAGCATTGTAGTTGTTTTCACCGCTTTCTATGGATTCCACAACAGCACGGGCAAGCTCGCATGTTCCTTCGCCTCCAAACTCCCAACCTTTTGAAACAACCGCACGCACGCCCATAGCAGTACACCAATTCACAACGGAATTCAATTCAACTTCTGTATCGGTATAGAAATGATTGATGGCGACAACCGGATTTAGTCCGAACTTCCTGCAGTTCTCAATGTGTTTCGCAAGATTCTGAAAACCCTTCTCCAAGAAATCAGGATTGGGCGTGTTGTATTCGGCTTTTTTCGCACCGCCGTGATGTCGTAATGCGCGTAACGTTGCCACAAGTACCATGGCTTTGGGTTTCAAGCCGGCCATAGGACATTTGATATCCAAAAACTTCTCTGCTCCCAAGTCGGCGCCAAAACCAGCTTCAGTGACAACATAGTCGCATAAACTCAATCCCATTTTTGTTGCCAGAATGGTATTGGTTCCTTGAGCAATGTTTGCAAAGGGTCCGCCATGAATGATGGCAGGATTTCCTTCAAGTGTTTGCACGAGATTCGGTTTAATGGCATCCCTCAGCAGGATAGCCATGGCTCCTTCAGCCTTCAGATCTCTTGCATAGACCGGCTTCTTGTCGAAGGTGTAACCAATGAATATGTTACCCAGGCGTTTTTTTAGGTCTTCCATGTCTTTCGACAGGCATACGATGGCCATTACCTCAGACGCTGCCGTAATATTGAACCCATCTTCTCGTGGAATGCCATTGGCACTTCCTCCAATACCGATAATAATCTGGCGAAGCGCACGGTCATTCATGTCCATCACACGTTTCCAGCTAATTGTGCGGGGATCGATATTGAGGCTTCGGGTTTTGCTTTGGAGATTGTTATCAATTAATGCAGCAAGCAAGTTGTTCGCTTTTTCAATTGCGGAAAAATCGCCGGTAAAATGGAGATTTATGTCAATCATAGGAATGACTTGGGAATATCCTCCCCCTGCGGCACCGCCTTTGACACCAAAAACCGGACCCAGGGAAGGCTCTCGCAACACGACCGCAGCGTCTTTTCCGATCTTATTTAGTCCGTCGGAGAGGCCAATCGATACCGTTGTCTTTCCCTCGCCAGCAGGCGTAGGATTGATGGCTGAAACGAGAATCAGATTGCCCTTTGCAATCTTCTCTTCGTCGATGAGGTCTAACGGTAACTTCGCTTTGAATCGACCATATTGTTCAATCAGTTCGGCATCAATTCCGAGGCGCTCTGCGATTTGACGAATTGGACGAATTGCAGCGCGGGTGGCGATTTCAAGGTCGCTCAGGTGTTCTGTCGTTAGCATAGATGTAATTCAACGGTTCTCCTTCCAAAGATAGCTTTGATCACTCAATTCTTCCTGCCCCCAAATGGGCACTTCCCGCTTAATCCGTTCAACGATTTCCGAACAGGCCTCAATGGCTTCTTTTCGGTGAGTAGCAGAGGTGAACACAAAGAGGCAAATTTCTCCCACCAACACTCGTCCAAGGCTGTGGTGTATATGCATGCAGGTAATGGGGTGTTTTCCGAAAACCTCTTCACGGATCCGGGTAATCTCAGCCGTAGCCATCTCTTCATAGGCCGTATAGGAAATTGAGGCAACGGTTTGACCTGATGTTGTCTGATCTGCTCTTACCTGCCCGAGAAAAATGCTGTGTCCACCAATACTGATTTTGGCTTGGTGAGCAGCGATGGAATCCGCAATGAAATTGGGACTAATAGCGCCTTGTACAAATGGGTTTTGTGATTTCTTGGTACTCATAGAGGTTGAACCGGGTTTGCCTTTAGGCTTATCGTGTATTGTTGGTATGTTTCAAGATTTAGTATCAGCATTTTAGCTGCCAATGCGCTACCTCTACCAAGTAGAATATTGATGGTTTCTCGAGCTTGTATCAAAGCGGCAACACCGGGATCGGTTCCAATTACGCCATGAATGCTGCAAGAAAAACGTTCAGGAATATTTCCCGATTCAGGCGGAAAAACATCCCGATAACGCAGCGGCAACTCACCTTCTAAGCTCAATCCAAATACCGCTACCTGTATCTCTTGTCCCTCGACCGCTGCATGCACCCAGGGAAGTCCCAGTCCAGCGCATTGTTGATCAATCAAGTACCGTGTTGACAAGCGATCGGTACAATCCACAATCACGTTCCAATCGGACTTCAACATGTCCACTGTCGATTCGGAAAGGTGCTCTGATATCGCCTCCAAAACGATTTCGGTGTTACGCTCTTTAAGTATTCGTACAGCTTCGATCGCTTTATTTTTTCCGACACTATCTTCCGTAAAAAGCACTTGCCTATGCAAGTTGGTGATATCTACAAAATCGCCATCCGCTATAGCAATCGTACCTACCCCAGCAGCGGCAAGGTATAGCAATAACGGACAACCAAGTCCGCCAGCCCCGATTACCAAAACACGCCCGTTTTTTAATCGGTCTTGACCGGCTGCACCAACAAAGTGCAGGATTTCCTGTCGATGGTATCTCATCCTCCTGAAAAAGGAGGAAGCAGAGCAACCTCTGAATTGTTATCAAGATTGAGCTCATCCGTTACCACAACCTTATTTACAGCGATGGCGAACACCTCGCGTTCAAGTTGTGGAAATAGTCTGTTCAATTCATGCCGGAGTTCCTGAACCGAATTAACTGTGTCGATTTCGATCTGCGACGAACCAACGAGTTCATTCAGTCGTCCGAATGCCAAAATTTTCATGAGCCGAATGCTTGTTTTAACCGGGTGAAATCTTCAGGCCTATTTAGGTTTAATAGGATATCCTTATTGATTGTCAGTGTCAATTCGGCTACTCCAAAATCGGTTTCACAAAACGAAATTAGATCCGTGAGCTTCCGAATCCCCTTGGCTAATCCAATTTGCCATGCATCAGCGAGTTCGGCACTGTACACAGCACATAAGGGTTCCAGTCCATTTTCACCTTTTGTTAGCGTAACACGATGGCTGGCGGACCTTGCAATCAATTCGCGAAGCCATTCCTCAGTCATCAGAGGCATATCGCAGGCTAGCACTAAAAACGACCCCTTACCTGCATCCTTCATTGCAGCAAGAATTCCACCTGCAGGGCCTACAGCCTGAATGCTGTCAGGAATGGCGGCTACACCATCAACATCCGGCTTTCCAACAACGACAACCCTGCTGCACAACTGAGCGGCGATATCAACCATGTGAGTTAACATGCGCTTTCCCTTCCACATCAGTTCCGTTTTATCGGACCCCATGCGCGAACTCCTTCCGCCAGCCATGATGTATGCATTCACTTTTTTTAGCTTTCTCCGAAGATAAGCTTCAATCCTGCAGTGAAAAGCACAAAAGCCAAGGTCTTTTTCAGCCATGCTGCGTTGAAACGTTGAGCTCCTAGCCAAGAACCGACGAATCCACCGACCAAAGCGAATACCAGATAAATCACCAAATGCGGCTGCTGTATGGATTCCATGGCCTGGGTATGGGATCCCAATAGGCCGGCTGTTGAATTGAGCAGAATGAAAAGGGCTGAAATACCCGCTGCTTCTTTTGCTCCGGACCACCCGGATAGGATCAATAAGGGACTCAAAAGAATACCGCCTCCGATACCCAGCATTCCGCTCAAACCACCAAGTAACAATCCCGTGATTGCAAGAACACTGGTCGAAGGTGGCTTGGTATTGACGTTTTCGTTTCCGGAGATATAATACAAAGGAATGCAAATAATAATCAGCGTTAAGCCAAGCATTGACTTGTAAAGCGTTTCCTCAATCCGAATGCCTGCAGAAAAAAATGCGGCAGGAACCGAACACAATGCCAATGGAAGAAAAACGTTTGAACTAAAGTGCCCCTTACTCCAAAACCGAATGAATGCAATGCAAGATACAAGCATGTTCAGCCAAAGTGCTGATGACTTGACAAGGAGGACAGGGCTTCCGCTCAAGACCAAAATGGCAAGGTAGGCGCTTGCACCGCCATGACCGACCGATGCGTACAAGATTGCAGCTAGGGCTATCAGTACTGGAATAAGCCAATCTAAGTCGACCATTGGTGATTGGAAGAAGTAGGGAGAAAGCTAACCGTTTCGCCTGGATTCAAAATTGTGGTTTGTTCCTCGATCAAAGCAAAGCCCTCAATTTGCGCAAATCCACTGACTTTATAGCTTTCCTGCTGATCCAACAGAACAACCCGTCCAGCCTCGATTCGGGCTTTGAGCAGGTGTGTAAGCCCGGCCTTCTTGGTATAGGAAAAACCCGAAGTCATTCCCCGCGCAGATCGAACTTTCAACCCGCAAACCGATTCCAAAAAGGGTTTTACGAGGGTATGGAAAGCCGTAATGACTGAACCGGGATTACCGGGCAACCCAAAGACATGCTTTCCGGAGCCGGCAGCAAACAGCAATGGCTTGGCCGGCTTTTGACGGACTTTGTGAAAAATCGTTTTCAGTCCATTGCGCTTTACTGCCTCAGGTACAAAATCATAATCTCCCACTGATACGCCACCCGTAACCAACAGGAGATCGCACTGCTTTAACGCTGCGCGTATTGTTTTCTCTAGTTCGCCTAGCTTATCGCCACAACGAATGATCCGCACGGGATTTAGTCCTGATTCCCGAAGTAAACAAGTCAATGCAATCCCATTCGATTCGAATACTTCCCCTGGTTGAATTTTTTCGCCGGGTTGTCGCAGTTCATCACCCGTAACCAGAATACTGATTCGGGGTTGCTTCCGAACCCTGACCGCAGTGATACCAGCAGAAGCAAGGGAGGAAATTGCACCGGCATTTAAAAACTGCCCACAATCGAACAAAACGGCACCTTTTTGAATGTGCGAACCGCGTAGGCGGATGTTTTTTCCTTTGAAAATCTGATTGTCAAGAGAACGAATCGTTGAATTGCGTGCATCGACCAATTCTTGGGCAACGACTGTATCAAGGCCGTTTGGTACTGCTGCGCCGGTAAAGATGCGTACGGCCTGGTTTGCGCTTATTTTAATTGTATCAATTGCACCCGCTTTTCGGACTCCAGAAACGTGAAGTTCGCCCGAACCAGACAAATCAACATAACGAAAGGCATACCCGTCCATCGCAGCCTGATTGAATCCGGGCTGGTCTGAAGGGGCTTTGACCGCAGCAGCCAGCACCCGTCCATGAGCGAATTCAAGTTCCACGCGCTCAATACCGATCGGTCTTGCATGCTTGAGCACCAGGTCAAGCGCTTCGCTATACGAGACCATGCTGCTTTTCATCCGCCAATCGCAATCATGCTCCTGTTTTGAATGGACTCCGGTGCAATCGATTTAAAGTCTTGAACAAGTTGACCTCCACTTTCCGCATGCTTTGCGAAAAGTGCTTCACCGATTTGCTTTGCAATATCCTCCCCCCTTTTGTAAGCAGCCAGGACGTCAAATTCATCACGTCCAAACAGGCAGTTTTTCAGTTTGCCATCCGCTGTGAGACGCAAACGGTTACAACCCGAACAAAATGGATGACTCATGGTACTGATGAGGGCAAATGTGCCTGTATACCCTTTCGAGCGATACGCTCGCGCCGTATCATTCGGAAGATCCTCCAGTTTGACAGGATGAAACACCGATACCCTATCCAAAATTTCTTGCTCAGATACGACCTGAGAAGCCGACCATCGGTTGTGTTTAAAAGGCATGAATTCTATAAAACGTACATGCAGATCATTCCGTCGCGTCAATTCAACAAAGGCTGGTAATTCGTGGTCATTTACTCCACGCATAACCACCATATTCAACTTGATCCTGAAACCCATGTTTAAGGCCTCATGGATTGCATTCATTACGATATCAAATCCCTCCCGACCCGTGATTTTTTGAAATGTTCCTGCGTCCAGGCTATCCAGTGAAATATTGATTGAGCGGACGTTCGATCGCTTCAATAATTCCAACTGTTGCTGAAGAAAGTATGCATTGGTTGTCAAGGTTAACTCAACACCTAAATCACTCAGGCCATTAACGATTTCAGCGAAGTCTCTTCGTATGAGCGGCTCACCTCCTGTGAGGCGTATCTTGTTTACTCCTAGCGAAACGAATGCAGCGGCCAACCCTATTATTTCGCTGCTGCTCATCCATTTTTTACCGGCAAAATAATCCTGGCCGAACACATCGGCAGGCATGCAATAGCTGCATCTGAAATTGCAATTGTCCGTGAGCGATATGCGCAGGTAATTGTGCTTTCGCCCAAATTTATCAATGAGGAAAGGTGGAGCACCCTCTATCGAATTCATGCTTCGATTGCCTCCCTTTTTCGTTTCCAACGCCGGTGCGTCCAAAGCCAAAATTCCGGATTAGCACAGATATCCCTTTCAAGCATGCGGGTGTGCGTCTCAGTAATTTCACCGTGCCTAACTTCCGTTGGGCTATTTGTGATCAGCCGGAATTCACATTCGTACTTCCCTCGGGCCACCTTATGGATGCATCCGAAAAGGACCGGTTGATCGTAGCGCAACGCGTACCGTTCAGTCCCAAATAGCACTGCCGTGTCTTGGTTCAGAAATTCCATCCAGTAAGCCTTACCCGAGCGGGACGGACTTTGGTCTGATGCAAAAATGGAGAGTGTTGGTCGATCTAGTTGTCGCTCAAATGACTGCTGCACTTCTTTGATTGAAACCATTTCAAGCCCGAACATACCACGCGTGGCCCGCATTTTCTGGTCGAAAAACGCATTGGTCAAGGGTTTATAAAGTGCAACACAATGGTGTTTCACTGCACCGGCAATGGCCACCGCAAACAATTCCCAGTTATTGAAGTGACCACCGGCCAGTATCACACTTTTGCCTTCTGCTGCGAATCGATTTACGATTTCGGGGTTGCGGAAGCGCATGCGGTTTTTAGCTTCCTGTTCGCTGATGGAGAAGATCTTGACACTCTCCACGATCAAATCACAGAAATGCCTGTAAAAAGCCTTCATGATCCTGCGTTTTTCTTGATTGGACTTTTCGGGAAAAGACCGATCAATGTTCTCCCGGACGACTTTCTTCCGGTAGGGTGTCAGGTAAAAAAACACCAGAAACAGCACATCGGACAACATATATAAAAGCCGCATCGGGAATAAGGATAGCGGCTTGATGAACAGGTAAAACAACAAGGCTGCAGCCAGGTTCGAAAAGGTCTTTTTCATCACTGCGAATATCATAAATAGAAAGCAGGGTTCAACGTGGGTCTTATCTTTGAAGGATATGAATTCGATGCTACGTCTCCTCCTACTCCTGCTGCTTTTTTTCTGTACTGAGGCCCAAGGTTCCAATCCAACTTCCTCCGCCGATTTGCACCACAGGATGAGGCGTCTGCGTCAAACCATCAGTGTGCTGTATGTAGCAGCGCATCCTGATGACGAAAATACAAGGTTAATCACCTGGATGTCGAAGGAAAAAGCCTACCGTACCTCCTATGTTTCATTAACACGGGGCGATGGTGGCCAAAACCTGATCGGTTCTGAGCTGGGAGTGGAATTGGGATTGATCCGCACCCGCGAACTGATGTCGGCACGTGAAATAGATGGTGGAACGCAGTATTTCACCAGCGCCGTCGATTTTGGGTATTCGAAAACGTCCGATGAAACACTAAGGAAATGGAATCACGACCGAGTCCTTGAAGACCTTGTCCGGGTCATTCGGACAGTTCAGCCGGATGTTATTATCTGCCGGTTCCCGCCCGATAAGCGAGCTGGACACGGACACCATGCGGCCAGTGCCATCCTGGCGGAAGAGGCCTTTAGGATAGCAGGCGACTCCGCCGCGTACAGCCAAAATCCAGGTTTTCCAAGTCCTTGGCAAGCGCGAAGGATTGTATGGAATACGTTTCGTTTCGGAAGCAACAACACCATTACAGCAAATCAACCCTGGATTGATGCAGGCGGCTTCGATCCCATCAGTGGATATTCAAATGGCGAATTGGCTGCCATGAGCAGGTCACAACATAAAAGCCAAGGATTTGGTGTTGCCTTGCAGCGAGGAATCTTAAAAGAGTATTTCACCGCCGTATCCGGCGATACCGTTTTTAGCGACCCGTTTGAACACCTTCAGGATCGGTGGGACACCTATCCGAATGGAGGTGTTTTGGCCAGGCAAATCGAAAAACTGATCGATCAATTTGATTTTCTACATCCGGATGCAAGTCTTCCGGAACTACTCCGATTACGGAGCATGATGCTTGAGCAGGCACAAGACCCTTGGATTCAGTACAAAATCAATGAAGTGGAATTGCTGATTGGCGGTTGCATGGGACTTTGGACCTCGGCCTACTCACTTCGCGAGCATGTGGTTGTTGGCGATACCTTTTCTGTTGATGTGCAGGTATTGATACGCAACAATGTGTCTGCAAGCTGTCGATTCTCTCCCTTAGCTCAAGGGGATACCATGAAAAAAATGGATTTGATTCCTCAGCAGATTTCATCTCTTCAGCTCGTTCTGCGTGCACCAAATGAACCAAGTCAACCCTATTGGCTCGAAGGAGCCGGCGAGGACGGTTGCTTCGGAAGACATTCTGGCGGAATGAGCATCGAACCCTGGAGCCGTCCACCCGTCACTATTCCGGTTTTAATCAGCTTGGGTGATCAAACGCTGCTTCTCGAAATTCCGGTCGAATACAAACGGACAGACCCAGTTAAGGGGGAATTGGTGCATGAAATTTCAATTACTCCAATTTTGACCGGAGATTTTGAATACAAAACCGTCGTGTTCAGTTCCGGATCAGCCAAAACAATGCAATTGAACCTGACTTACCACGGAAATGTAAAAGATTCCTTTCAGCTAATTATGAATGCAGGGAATGGTTGGATTTGTTCTACCGACACGTTGATTGCGTTTGATAAGGAATCAAGGAGGAAGCAAGTTTCGCTTCTGATCAGACCAAGTGATTTCAATAATTCAGGTTCTGGTAGTCTGTTGATACGCTATGTAGACAGCCAAGGGCGTACCAGGCAATTGCATCGAATGCGCGAAATCGAATACGCGCACATCCCGAAAATCACGTGGTTTCCCGAATGCGGTTTAAAAATGACCACTGTGAATTTGGATGTGAAGCCCTGTAAAATCGTGTATATCGAGGGTGCAGGTGATGAGGTTGCCGGAGTTCTGAAGCAAATCGGTTACGAAGTCATTGTAACCGATGCTGAGGGCCTGATGAAAACGGATCTTAGAGATGTTACAGCAATCGTTACGGGGATTCGAGCCTATAATACCGACAAGAAGTTACCTGAAGCACGCGAAAAGATGATGCAGTTTGTCCGAAATGGTGGACGACTGATTGTTCAATACAATACCAACTCCAATCTTAGTCCGGGCAGTGTAATGGCTCCATCTCCCTTCATCATCACACGGAATCGGGTCACCGAAGAAGATGCGCCAGTCACTATGTCCGATACATCGCACACTTTGTTCAATCACCCGAACCGCATCGGACCAAACGATTTTAGGGGATGGATACAGGAACGCGGCTTGTATTTTGCCGGCGAAATCGGATCAAACTACACGGATTTGCTGCGGATGGCTGATACCGGAGAGGAGCCTGTAGGTGGTAGTTTGATTTACACGGAACTCGGCAAGGGCATGTTCATTTATACCGGCCTTGCCTTTTTTCGTCAATTGCCCAATGGAAATCCGGGAGCCATACGGTTGTTTTCTAACCTCATCGGCCACTGATGAAATGACACACGGCCACTTCAAATTCCTGCTCAAAGAATACGGTCCAGTGATTAGCTTCCTGATTATCCAGATTCTATTTTACACCTGGTTTGGCGCTTATTTCTCATGAGTATCGTTGATTGGCTTGTTTTACTGTTCACCTTCGCCATTGTCATTGGTTACGGGGTCTACAAAAGCAGAGGACAACGCGACTTAAATAGCTTTTTCCTCAGTAACCAAAGTATGCCCTGGTATCTTGTCTTGTTCGCCATAATGGGAACACAAGCCAGTGCCATCACCTTTCTCTCAGCTCCAGGACAAGCTTATACCGACGGACTGAGGTTTGTGCAATACTATTTCGGACTTCCCCTGGCCATGGTTGTCATTGCGGCCTTTTTTCTGCCTGCATACAGAAGCAGCGGGTTTTACACGGCCTATGAGTACCTCGAGCATCGCTTCGACCGGAAAACGAGACTGCTTACATCCTTCTTGTTTTTGTTGCAACGAGGGTTATCAACCGGCATCAGCATTTATGCTCCATCGCTCATCTTATCGGCTTTGATGGGCTGGGACATTGCCATCACAAATCTGTGTATGGGTGGATTACTCATCCTGTATGCGGTCAGTGGCGGCTCGAAGGCCATCACCTATACGCAAACCCAACAATTGCTGATTATTTTCTCTGGGATGGGAATTGCAGGTTATCTGGCGGTTGAAGGATTGCCGGAGAGCTGGAGTTTTTCGGACGCGCTTCATATTTCAGGGGCTACGGGCAAACTCAATGCAATCACAACCGGAATTAATTCCGATGGATTCAACTGGAAGGACAAGTACAACTTGTTTAGCGGTATCATCGGAGGCTTTTTCCTTGCACTCTCCTATTTCGGAACAGACCAAAGCCAGGTTGGCCGCTACTTAACGGCTTCCAGTTTGAAAGAAAGCCGACGTAGTTTGCTGATGAATGGATTTGTTAAAATCCCGATGCAGTTTCTCATCTTACTTATTGGAGCACTGCTACTCACCCTTCACAGTTCTCAAAACCCACCGATTCATTTTAATACGGCCTTGCTTGAAAAAGCCCAAAAATCTACGGTTGGAGCCGAGCTAGGCGAACTCGAGGTTCGTCATGAAGCCTGGGCCGCAAAACGAACCGAGAAGGCTGAATTACTGACTACTTACCTGAATTCTGGCAAGACGATACCGCAAGAGCTCAAAGATGAACTGCGCATCAGCAATGATTCTGTGGAGTCATGTCGAAAAGCAGCTCAGTCGTTAATGGCTTCCGGTGTACCTGGTTCCGATGTAAATGATACCAATTATATCTTTTTGCATTTCGTGATCAATACCTTGCCTGAAGGGCTAGTCGGTTTGCTGATTGCGGTCATTTTTTTAGCCGCATGGGGCAGTATCGCTGCTGCACTAAACTCGCTGGCATCTACCTGCATGGTTGATTGGCATATGCCCTTACGTTCGAAAGCCAGGTCTGCTGAACGAGAACTCATGCTGAGCAGATTGTACACCTTAGCCTGGGGCGTTTTTTCTATTGCTGTCGCATTTTTAGCCGGGCAACTGGGTTCGCTAATTGAGGCAGTAAACATTCTTGGTTCCTTATTTTACGGAACCATATTGGGGATATTCTGCGTGGCTTTGTTCATGCCGTTTATCCGCGGCAATGCTGTCTTTATTGCAGCTTTAATCACAGAATTTGCAGTAATATTTGTTTTTCTATCCGACAGCATTTCTTTTTTATGGCTGAATGTAATCGGTTGTTTCGGAGTGCTGTTGGGAGCTAGCCTGCTCCACTTGCTTAAACAAAAAAAGGCTCCGGCAGATGCCAGAGCCTAGTAGAATGCGTGTTAGGTTCTTATTTCAGCGATTCAATCAGCTTTTGGTTTAGGCGAACGTAATGATCGTCCTGGTCTTCCTGTGCAAGCTTCATCGATGACTTGGCTGTTTCTACCGCCTCAGCCTTCATACCGAGTTTGGCCTGACAGTTTGCTTTTTGATGGATGGTCCAATACGCTGAGGGATTATTAGAAATGGCCCTGTCGAACCAGGCAAGAGCCTGCTTCAAATCCTTGTCGTTTTCCATGTAGTAATTGGCAGCGGCGGAATAGGGCCTGTTATCAGTGACTACATAGCGCTGAATATCCTTCATAATGCGTGCATCAATATCTACCTTGACCGTCATTTCAACCAGGGTCTTTTCCCACATCAACTGCACCTTACAGGAAGTCGGCTTTATATCGGCAAACTGCATGGTAAATGTTTCAACGGATGAACTTGTCGACTGTGGCTTAGCCGTTACACGAACAACATCATCGTCCTGCTTGTAGCTTTCAGGTCCTGTGGTGGAAGTACTCTTGCTAATGATGAGTGTCCAACTGTCTTTACCGGGTATCGTCAGCAAACCGTATTTACCGGGATTGACTTTCGTGTCGGCGATTATAACAGTATCACCAAAGGTGATTGTAGTGGCCGAGTTGGCACCGGTTCGCCACACAGCACCAAAGGGAACAATATCCCCGAAAATTGTACGGCCTTTTACACCGGGTCTTGAATAAGACACCTCGATGTTTGAAAGCGCAAAATCTTGCTTTATCGTCTGAGCAGGAGATGGAGCCGGTATTTTCAGACTTTGAGCCGAAGCCGGACCAGGCAGCATTGCGATAAGAATCGCGGTGGCCAAGATGGTAGAGATGGGTTTCATGGTTTGATTTTAATACAGGTTAAACACGATTAGTGCATTATTGTTCAAAATTCGGAAAAATCGATGTTAGCGGGGCCCATTCGATCTCTTCTTATTCAATATTTACCGAATCCCAAGCCTGAAAGAGTTGGGGCTTCAAGGAGAAGAGTTGAGCCGAACCGGCGAATTTTTGCTGGCAGTGCAAATGGCCGGAATGATGGTCGGTGGTATTATTTCAGGTGTCTTTGGAGATAAACGCGGACGGGTTTCGGTCCTTTTCGGCTCAATTTTACTGTACTCCCTGGCCAATATCTGCAATGCGTTTGTGTCCGACCCTGAAACCTATGCCTTAGTTCGCTTTTTGGCTGGAGTTGGACTGGCGGGTGAATTAGGAGCTGGCATTACGCTGGTTAGTGAAAGCATGACCATTGAACGACGAGGTTATGGTACCATATTGGTGGCTACCCTTGGAGGGCTAGGTGCTGTTTGTGCCGGACTTTCCGGTGAGTTCATCCCCTGGCGAACTGCGTTCTTTGTGGCTGGTATTGCGGGTCTTCTGCTGCTGTTTTTGCGGATGAAATCGCTCGAATCAGCGATGTTTCAGCGAGGCAAGTCTTTGGAAAATACGCTCAATGGGTCTTTTCGTCTTCTCGTATCGAAGAAGGAAAGGATATTAAAATACCTGGCATGCATTGCCATGGGTGTTCCGATTTGGTACACCGTTGGTCTCTTGATCACCTTCACCCCGGAAATTGCGACTTTGAAGGGAATTGATGGGGTTGTACTCGGCACCTGTTTCATTTTGTTCCAGGTGGGTGTTACAGTGGGTGATCTGTCAAGTGGAGTCCTTAGTCAACTGTTCGAAACCCGTAAAAAAGTGATTTTGGCCTACATGGCTCTCGCAATTGCATCCACCATTTTCCATTTCATGCTGATTGGACAGTCTGGAAACCTTTATCCAAGCTCTCTCCTGATGGGTTTGGGCTGTGGTTACCTATCTGTTTTTGTAACGACAACAGCCGAGCAGTTCGGGACGAACCTGCGCGTACTGGTCACTTCAACCGTCACCAATTTCATGCGGGGTGCCGTCACTGTGATGATTCCGCTCCGTTCCATGCTAAGCCATTGGCTTGCTCTTGATCTGATTCAAAGCCTGATGTTGACGGGCATCCTTGTGTGGGGATTTGCCATAATTTCTACGTTGCTTTTGAAGGACACCTTCGGAAAAGACCTCGATTACCATGAAACGTGAAATACCGCTTCCGAGTGCCTGGTGCTCGCGCATGGAAAATTCGCTTGGGGCTGAGGCCAAAGCCTTTTTTGAAACGCAGGCTTCTACTTCACCAGTTTCGATCCGATTGAATCCGAACAAGTCGGCTTCCCTAAGCTTTGATGCGATGTTGCCAATCGCATGGTCGCCCCATGGCCGGTATTTGCCCGAGCGTCCAATCTTCACACTCGACCCCTTGTTTCATGCCGGAGCCTACTACGTTCAGGAAGCTGGCAGTATGCTAATCGATGAACTTATTCGTTCAATTCCCTTAGGTGACAAACCGTTATGCGTACTTGATTTATGTGCGGCACCAGGAGGCAAATCACTCGGTTTGCTGGATTCTATTGCCAGTAATGGGATTTTGGTCGCAAACGAACCTGTTTCATCACGCAATGATGCACTCCGTCACAACCTTGAACGGTGGGGACGATCAAATGTGATTGTAACGCAGTCTGAGGCCCGACATTTTGCCAAAGAACAACGATTTGATGTAATTCTAATCGATGCTCCTTGTAGTGGAGAGGGATTATTTAGGAAGGATCATGCAGCTAGAAGCGAGTGGACACCAGAGAGGGCGCAGCAGTGTTCGCTTAGGCAACAACAAATCCTCTCGGATATTTTTCCAGCGCTCAAGCCGGGTGGGTACCTCATCTATTCAACTTGCACGTACAATCCCGCAGAAAACGATGAATGCCTGGATGAATTCATTGCGAAATACCCGGTTCAGCCCCTTGTTGTCAATGCCCCCATCAACGTAGAACAGACCCGTTATGGCTGGCAGGCATTTCCCCACCGGATTAACGGAGAGGGTTTTTATTGCGCATTACTTCAAAAAGAGGGCGATTGGCACGAGAATGACCTTGATTTCGGACGATCCATAAAAGCACTTCATCGGCATGGGACAATGTTTGTTGGCGAATCTCCAAACATGAACTACAGGGAGGAAAAAATTGGAACTGTGATGTTTCCGGCAATGATGAATAACCTGCTGGATTCACTTGCAGGCCAAGTTCATATCCGGCAATATGGTACTCCGCTTGGTCTAATCAAGGGTGATTCGGCTATTCCATCAGCCGAATTGGCATTATCAGACGTATTGTCATCAAACATCAATATAACTCAGCTAACAAAGACGCAATCATTGCATTTTTTATCGGGCGATACGCGTTTTACAACAGGAACGGCCTCCGGTTGGCACCTTATAACTCAGGGCGGACTTGGACTTGGCTGGGCTAAATGGGTTGGCAGTCGATGGAACAACCATTATCCCATGCCTTGGCGCATCCGGATGAGTTTAAGTTGACAAATTCATGCGTTTGAATTGCAAACGAAACATGGAATTTGCAGCAAGGTATTAGTGATTAAAACTCCTGTTGTGGTAAAAACAATTTTGAGTGCAAGCACTTAGGGCTTTTAATTAAACCTTGCCCTTCTTTTTAAATCATAACGGTTCCAAAAAGCTTAATCCGCACACTTGCCCAGGCCAGCGGCTGAATTGAGGCTACTGCTGGAATGAACGTATTCAACTTATAATTGTGAGACTAGTTGAAAAGTACTGATTCCCTTGACTTATGTCGTATACTTGTATCGTTAGACTAAATGACTATTAAAAACCATTGGATTCTTACTAGCGTACTTTGTTTGTGTACTGGCATAGTGACCTACTCTGTGACCGATTGTTTTCAGCATAGGGAGAATTCTGATTTACAATCTAAATCCAGCAATTGCAACCCTCATATGAATCTCGTGAGGGACACCCGGTTCAAACTGATTGCACCACTCTTGCTGGCTGACATTGATTTACCCAATCAAAACTATGCAGCAATCCTTGAAAAGGGAAAGAATGTCATTGACTCAGCTAAAGCGGCGGGTCACCTAATTGAATCTTCATTCTATTTCAGAAACCTGAGTGATGGCTCATGGATTGGCATGAATGAAAACCTTGAATTTGACCCCGGTAGCATTCTAAAGCTTTCCATATTAATCGGGTATTTAAGGTGGTCCGAAGCACAACCTGGTATTTTAAATAGTCTGGTCAAATTCGATAAGCCCATTCCGAATCTTCCTTTTCAGAACATTCAAGGTAAATCACTGCAAATTGGCAAAACCTACTCCGTTCGGGAATTGATTGAATACATGATTCTGGAATCTGACAATCAAGCGAACGCTATCCTGAACTGGCAGCTTCCACCCCAATATGCCCTGTCGGTTTTTTCCGATCTGGGGCTCAGATCGCCCGACAAGAATGCGGCTACATTCCCTATGTCAGCTTCGGAACTGAGCCGTTTCCTAAGGTCGCTCTACAATTCCGCCTATTTAAATGAACGGGATTCTGAGTGGGCTCTGGATTTATTGACCAGGTCAAGGTTCGAATCCGGTATTCGATCAGGTGTTCCTCGTGAAGTCACGGTAGCGCATAAGTTTGGAGAACGAGGATACCAAGACTCCTCTGTAGTAGAGGTTCATGAGACTGCCATTGTTTACTTGAGTGGTAATCCCTATTTAATTACCATTATGACGAAGGGTGATAATCGTGAAAGCCAAATCGAGCTAATTCGGCGCATTTCATCCTATACGTTCAATCTCGTTTCCTCTGCAAATTCATCCTCAATTTGAGGCTTTTATTCCACCTCATGTGGGATTTATTTACTTTCGGAGGATAAACCTACTTATCCGGCGTTTTTAATACGTTACGGACACAAATCAACGCTCTCATGATAATCCAAGCCAACGCGGTCGTATCTGTCCGCTACATCCTTCACAGCAGCCAAGGAATGGACCAAGACCGAACTCTGGTTGAAGAATCCAATGAAGAGAATCCACTCACTTTTTTGGTCGGTTCAGGCCAGCTGATACCGGGTTTTGAACGAAACATGCTAGGATTGACTATCGGCGACTCATTCAGTTTCAGTCTTGCCTGTGATGAAGCGTATGGAAATCTTGATCAAGAAGCACTTGTTCGCGTACCTGATGAGATGTTTAAGCAAGATGGCATACTAGACCTGGAAATCCTACGAATAGGAAACATGGTTCCATTGCTCGATCGGGATGGCAATCAATTGGTGGCTCGAGTAGCCGGAATTGATGGTACGGAAGTGTTGCTCGACTTTAATCATCCCCTGGCAGGTCACGACTTGCACTTCAGCGGGTCAATCTTGTCTGTTCGAAACGCGACAGAAGAAGAGATTGAGCACGGACATTCACATGGTCCGGGTGGACATTCACACTAAAAAAAGAAAGGGGGCGATTGCCCCCTTTCTTTTTTAGAACCATTTTTAAAGCATGGTTGATGGACAGACATAATCTGTTACATCGAATTTTCCGGTGTCTTTAATCGACTTAAAACCTCCTCTTACATCTATTAGATTGTCGTAACCGCGGGCACGTAAAATAGACGCAAACACCATTGAACGATAGCCTCCTGCGCAATGCACATAGACCGGCTTATCTTTCGGAATTCGCACCATAGAGTCGTTAACAGTATCCAAAGGCGTATTAACAGCGATTCGAATGTGCTCTGCATAGTATTCGCTTTGCTTGCGTACATCAGCAACATAGGAATCCGGTTCCGATTGAACGATCGTAGCAAGCTCATCGGCAGAAATGGAGCGGATTTGATCTGTCTCTCTTCCTGATGCCTTCCAGTTCTCATAACCCCCTTCCAGGTAGCCCAGACAAAAGTCATACCCTACCCGTGCCAGTCTTGTCACCACTTCCGTCTCTCTACCTTGGGCAGCAACAACCAGGATTTGTTGTTTTACATCGGGAATCATTGCACCAACCCAGGGGGCGAAACTCCCATCAATACCGATGTTTATGCTATTGGGTACGAAGCCATTCGCAAAGGTTTGGGGATCGCGGGTATCCAATATCAAAGCACCTGTCTCATTCGCAGCAATTTCAAAAGCTTCGGGATTCAAGGGGCGGGTTCCTCGGCCAACAACTTCCGTGATGCTGTCATATCCTTGCTTGTTCATCATCACGTTTTGAGGAAAATATGCTGGTGGAGGCATCAATCCATCGGTAACCTCACGGATGAATTCTTCCTTGGTCATGTTCGCTCTCAAGGCATAATTCACCTCTTTCTGATGCTTGAGGGTGTCAAAGGTTTCCTTACTCATGTTCTTGCCACAGGCTGAACCGGCGCCATGAGCTGGATATACTATGACATCCTCCGGCAAGGTCAAAATTTTAGTTCGCAACGAATCAAAGAGGAAACCAGCAAGATCATCTTGTGTGACGCTAGCTTTCTGAGCTAGGTCAGGCCTGCCCACATCTCCGATAAACAAGGTGTCGCCAGTAAAAACAGCATGCTCTTTTCTCTCGTCATCAAGAAGCAGGTAGCAAGTCGATTCCATGGTATGGCCCGGCGTATGCAAAACACGGAAACGGATGTTGCCGACATGAAGCTCCTCACCGTCTTTTGCGATATGTGCATCAAAGTCGGGAGTCGCCATCGGACCATAAATGATTTTAGCGCCCGTCGCAGCCGCAAGATCAACATGGCCAGAAACAAAATCAGCGTGAAAATGGGTTTCCAGTACATATTTGATCTTTACTCCATCCTTCTGTGCCCGATCCAGGTAAGGCTGGATTTCGCGCAAGGGATCTATCACTACGGCTTCATTTTCTGAAGTAATGTAATAAGCGCCCTGGGCTAGACATCCTGTGTAGATTTGTTCGATTTTCATGCGATGATTGTTGTGTTTTATATTAAGAGTAAAAATTTACATCAGGCAAGTGATGCTGAAAGTTCTTTAACCAGGATATAGAAACCGGTAATGAGCACGAACCAGCCGAAGCCCTTTTTGAGTCTCGCACCTTCAATCTTTTTCCCCACCATTCCTCCAGCAAAAATCCCTAGAATGGCTATGCCAGTAATCGGCAAAAGGAGATTCCAGTCGAGTGGATATTTACCCAAATCGCCTGAAAAACCAATCAACGATTTTGCAGCAATGATGAGCAATGAGGTGCCAATCGCTTTTTTCATTGGCAAGCCCGACAGGACAACCAGTGCGGGTATGATCAGGAAACCACCACCTGCGCCTACAAGACCAGTCAATACGCCCACCACAGCGCCTTCAGCCAATACGAGTGCGTATGAACGCTTAGGGGATGAGATTGGAGGTGTTGTAATCGCCACCCGGGGTTCACGAATCATACTGATCGAAGCCGCCAACATGAGCAAGGCAAAAAGAACAAGCAGAAACATTGACTTGGAAAGATCCCATGTACCGAAGGAGATAAGCACATCAGGTATCGCGGGCAAAAGGAATGCGCGAGTCAAATAAACCGAAACAATAGATGGCAACCCGAACAATACCGCCGTCGATAGATCAACTTCTCCAGCCTTGAATTTCGGGACGCTACCAATCAGACTGGTGACACCAACAATAAAAAGAGAATAAGATGTTGAGATCAGCGGATCCTGACCGAAGAGATACACCAACACAGGAACGGTCAGAATACTGCCACCGCCACCGATCAACCCCAGGGAGAGTCCGATGACTGCAGATGCCAAGAATCCGATTGTTTCCATAAATACCTTCTGAAATGATGTCACAAAGGTGTGTCACGATTTCCTCAATCACGGTAACAAAAATCACATGCCCGTAAATTCAAGGTCAATTTGATTGCGGTGCAGGGTGACCAGTCCACGTTGCTCCATGTTTTTGAGTAAGCGGGAAACAACCACCCTAGAAGTCCCGAGGTCTTTGGCAATTTCTTCGTGGGTTATTTTTAACGTTCTGGTTTTAAACGACTTGGATTGATTATTTAAATAAAACTCAAGTCGCTCATCCAGGCCTTTGAAGACCGTATTGTCTATCAGATTAAGCAATTCATCAAACCTGGACCTGTAGGTTTCTACAACGAACCGATACCAGGACTGATAACCGCTCATTAGCCCTTCCATTAAACTGAGCGGTATCAAGATGAGTTCCGAATCTTCTGCTGCAACAGCCATGATCTCGCTCTGCTCCTGCTTGCTGGCACATATCATGGAAAACGCGCAAGCTTTTCCGGGTTCGATGTAATACATGAAGAACTCGGCACCATCGCCACTTTCCTTGTAAACCTTAATTCTTCCTCGGGTCAGCAGCATGGTAGATCGAATGAATTGACCAGTTTTCATCAGAACTTCTCCTGCTTTGACTTCCCGAACAAGGGCATGGTGGGCAATTTCATTTCTTAAATCAGGCTCAAGCTCAGGGTAATGCGAGCGGAGTTGATCCTGGACATACGATTCTTGATTGTTCATGCGTTGGTTACTACGGGTCAAAATTGAGGAAAAACAGAACAGAATTAGACCTGGTGGTTTTACACACAGTGCTGTTCAAAGGACTAAAGCAGGGCTACTGGACAAGCATGGTATAGCTGGGTACTTTTATGCGATTGAAGAGTTACTACAGAAGATGGCAGGAAAAGGAAACCGCTTGAAGCAAGCACCCATGGAACCGGAGAACCCGGCCGACAACCTTCAGGCACCCTTCGCGGAGGAGGAGAAGAGCGCACGTAAGTCAAAGTCGAAAAAAGCAAAAGCAACCAAGCAGGTGAACCTGCCTGTTTTAACCATGTTGCGTGACGAACGCAGCAGGAAAATAACAGGACTATTCCTCATGTTGATGTCAGTCATCTTGGTTATGGCTTTTACATCGTATTTTTTTACCTGGCGCGCAGACCATAGTTTGGTAAGCGGATCCTGGTTTGATTTATTCAGATACTCAGATAAGCAGGTCGAAAACTGGTTGGGGAAGTTTGGTGCTATTGTTGCACATCAATTCATTCACACCTGGTTCGGCCTGGCTGCATTCGGTATAGCCTTTATCAGTTTTCTGGCTGGATTTAGAGTGCTGTTCCAGACAGACCTTTTGCCGTTTAAGACGTGTTTACGCCACACCTTTTTTGCCCTGTGTTACATACCGGCAACCCTTGGCTTTGTCGCGTCCGGTAATCCGGACCTGCAATTACTTGGAGGTGGACTAGGCTTTCAACTCAACCTGTGGCTGACCCTATCCATTGGTACGCTTGGAACCGGCTTATTGCTGGGTTTTACCGGTCTGAGTTATGCAGTAGCCGTATTCAATCCCTCCTTCCGTATTCCCGAGAAGAAAACATCAACTCCAGTTCAGGAGGAAGATCCGGAATTGGATTATGATTCAAGTTTGAGTTCAGGCAATAGAATGATCATACAGGACGAGCCTGTTTTGGAAGTCCCAGACGAATACACCCACAGAGATGAATTGGAGGTGTTACTTGCCCCCCCGATTTCCGAAACCGTTTTGGGTGATGAATTCGATTTACCTGCCGAAATCCCGGCACACCTCGAACTTGAATTACCAGCTGCCGATGACCTAAAGCTTGAAATCGCCGATATAGCCCCACCAGACGAAAACAATCCCAATGGTGAACTTCAGGTTGCAAGTCCATCAGATACCGACCTGGTAGAGCAGCTTGGTGAATACGACCCCAAACTTGACCTCAGCCAGTATCAGCATCCTACCCTGGAGTTACTGGAGAATTACCAAAGCAGTCGGTCCCAAATGAGCCGTGAACAATTATTGGCGGAGTTGGAGGAAAACAAGAATAGGATCATTGAAACGCTTGGTCATTACCAAATTGAAATCGACAAGATCAAGGCCACCGTCGGGCCAACGGTCACCTTATTTGAAATTGTCCCCAAGGCAGGTATTCGCATATCCAAAATCAAAAACCTGGAGGACGATATCGCACTCAGTCTTGCAGCCTTGGGTATTCGAATCATCGCACCGATTCCCGGTAAAGGGACAATTGGAATCGAAGTTCCGAACCAGCAGGCCGACATCGTGAGTATGCGCTCAGTCATCGGATCGGAGAAATTCCAAAATACCGATTTTGAATTGCCCATCGGACTTGGCAAAACCATATCCAACGAAATCTTTGTGACTGACCTAGCCAAGATGCCACACTTGCTGATGGCCGGAGCGACAGGTCAGGGTAAATCGGTTGGTCTGAACGCGATCCTTGTATCGCTGCTGTATAAAAAACATCCTGCTCAGGTCAAGTTCGTGTTGGTCGATCCGAAGAAAGTGGAACTGACCCTGTTCAAGACCATTGAGCGTCATTTCCTGGCGAAACTGCCCGGCGATGAAGAAGCGATCATTACGGATACCAAGAAGGTGGTGAATACGCTCAACTCGTTGTGCATTGAAATGGACAACCGCTATGAGTTGTTGAAAGACGCCCAAGTACGTAACATCCGCGAATACAACGCCAAGTTTGTGTCACGCAAACTGAACCCCAATAACGGACACCGTTTTCTACCCTATATCGTTCTGGTGGTAGACGAATTTGCCGATTTGATCATGACTGCCGGCAAGGAAGTTGAAACCCCGATTGCGCGTTTGGCACAGTTAGCGCGTGCCATCGGAATCCACCTGATCATCGCCACTCAACGACCGTCAGTTAATATCATCACAGGTACCATTAAAGCCAATTTTCCTGCACGTCTTGCCTTCCGGGTGACTTCAAAAATCGATTCTCGTACCATCCTCGATACCGGTGGAGCAGACCAACTCATCGGTCGGGGTGATATGTTGCTGTCAACCGGCTCAGACCTCGTCCGTGTACAATGTGCTTTTGTGGACACGCCGGAAGTTGAGGCAATAACAGAGTTCATTGGCAACCAACGTGCCTACCATACATAGGAGAGGGTGATTCGGCGGGTGGCGGCAACGACATGGGGGCTGAGGACTTTGATCCTCTTTTTGATGAAGCTGCACACATGGTCGTGCAATTCCAGCAGGGATCTGCTTCCTTACTGCAACGTCGCTTAAAACTGGGGTATAATCGGGCTGGTCGCCTCATCGACCAATTAGAAGCCGCAGGGATTATCGGGCCATTCGAAGGCTCTAAAGCACGGGAGGTTCGCTGCAAGGACCTGGCCGGTTTGGAACAATTGTTGAAGGACATCCGCTCGCCTCATGGTGTCTGATATCGGGCATCTTATATTTGCACTCCCATGAAAATGAACCTCCATCGGCTTCTTAGCCTTGCACTGTCTTTCTTCTTCTCCCTTCATTGCTCAGCCCAGGTTGATCAACGTGCCAATGAAATTTTAAAATCGGTCAGTGCCAAATACAAGTCATACACGTCATTACAGGCGAGTTTCACCTTGAACCGACTTGATCAAAAAACACAAAAAAGTGAAAAGTACGAGGGGAGTATCAGCCTCAGCGGGATTCGTTATCAGTTCAGCATGGCCGACCAGACGGTCATTTGTGATGGGAAAACAACCTGGACCTATCTGAAAGAAGCCAACGAAGTACAGATCAGCGACAACAAGCCTGCTGAAGGAGCCATTACACCGACCAACATTTTCACCTTATATGAAAAGGGCTTCAAGTCGAAGTTTATGGGTGAGAAAACCGCTGGGAAGTCTACGGTTCAACAAATCGAGCTCACGCCGGAGGATTCCCGAAAATCCTTTTTCAAGATTCTACTGACGATTGACAAGTCCGGAAAATACGTACGCGAGGCTCGCATTTTCGAGAAAAGTGGCAGCATTACTACGTATTCGATCGTCAAGTTTTCACCGAACACCAGTCTTGCTGCGGATGTATTCAGCTTTAACAAAGCGAAGTTTCCGGGCGCAGAAATCGTAGACCTTCGATAAGGCTTCTTAGCCGTCAATCATCGATTGTCGAATCGGTCGTTTTTACGTGTCAGCTTCAAATCTTGAAGCATCGATGATTTGACGTTGATTTGAAAGAAGAAATTCTGCTGGAATCCGAATGGCACCCAGTTCAAGCTCATTTCCCAGCAGTGTAAATCACGGTAGATACCCAACGAGGTGTAACTTATTTCACCGGATCTGAAATCATAGCCGGTGTTGTAATTGACTTTCCAGGAAGGAGTCAACTGCAAATCCCCGTTCATGCTAATGGTTTGCGTTACGTCATCACCGGTGACAACCGAATTCTGGTAAAAGACGTTATATGCGAAGCTCAGTGAAAACGGCACCTCCGGATCGAAGTAATCCCCAGGTCGTTTGCTCATTTCCGCTTTGCGTTCATCGGCTTGCGTGTCTTGCTTTGACTGCTGTCGCTTGGTTACACTGAAGTTTAGACTGAAGTTCGCATTGGTCAAGCGACCTATCCTTCCGTTTTGATTCCATTCCAATGTGTTGATGCGGGTTCCATTGGAAGTGGTAACATATGGATCAATCGTTGCGAACATATTCAGGCTGACGCGATCAACGATAGTTGCTCTACCCGTTATGCTCATGGGGGATAACCTCAATGAATCCGCAGCGAAATTATAGGCCGTATTGAGCGATAAGCTTTCAAATAACTTGACCTTTTTCAATACCTCGGCCGTATCCGTTTGCTTGCGAAGTTTCATCTCCAGGTTATTGTCGAGGGAAAATGCAAGCAGTGACGCCTTACCAACACCAGGTCCTCCGAAAATACTCCCTTCAAAAATCGAGTATTGCTGCATGCGTCCCGTTGTATCTACCTGCACCTGCTTGTAGTAGCCCAACGCTGGATCACTGAAGTCCGGCTTAAACGTATACGCAAGCGTTGGTGTCATCACGTGCCTTACCGCTGCAAGCCTTCCGCGTTTAAATTGTACCAAACCATAGACCCTGGTGTTTAATGATGCTGAAAAACTGAACTCACGGGCTGCCTTGAAACCATCTACTGTATCCACATCAACAAGGGCTTTATCCGCATCCCAACGCTTTTGAATCGTTCTGAGGTACCACTTTTCCGTGTAGGCAATGGATGGTGTAAGTGTGAAAAACTTGCCGATACTCAGATTGGTATTGATTGGCACAGAATGTTGCATGCCGTTGCGGAACTGGCTTAAGCTAGATTCAGTAAAAAGCAGACTATCCTTGGTTGTGATCGAATTGATAAACGATGAGGTATACCCGACTCCGATTCGTTCATACCATCGGATGGATCCCACTTGCTGTTTTCGTTTGAAGGGGCTTTGACGTGCCACGTTAAAGGTTGCGCTAGGTAACGAGATGGAAATATCACCGGTCTGCGTATTCTGGGTATGCGTTGCAGCAATGCTCAGGTTGATGGGCTTTCCTATCCAGGCTTTGGACCAAGCAACGGATGATGTAAAAGTGTTCGTTAGAAAATTGTTTGCATTGGTTAGGTTGTACCGATAGAACGTGTTTGATCCGGCATTCACGTTTGCTGTAAAACTTGTCCCCGGCCTGGCTTTGGAATCCTGCGTATGGTTCCACCGAACAAAAAAGGCCTTTTCAAGACTATAGTCTGGGAATTCAGGTCTGCTGGTTCGCGTATTGGAGTAATTCACAGAAAAGTTGCCACTGAAACGGTAACGCCAATTGTAATTGGAGAAGGCATTGACTCTCCAGCTTCCTTTGCTGTAGATATCACCGGTTAGCGCCAGATCAAAATGGTCGCTCAGGCCCAGGTAATAGCCGCCGTTTTTCAGAAAAAAGCCAAGCTGACGCGAATCACCATACTGCGGAAACAGGATTCCGGATGATCGTCCTTTGACATTCGGGAAAAATCCGAAAGGAATGGCAACCGGAGTAGGAACGCCCATCACAAAAAGATCGGCAGGACCGGTAACAACCTTGTCATTCGGAATTACTTTGATCTTATCTGACTTTAGGCAGTAGTGAGGTTGAGGTGCATCGCATGTAGTGAAGTACCCCTTGCTGACAAACGTCGAATTGTCGGGTTCCTTTCGGACGGATTGGCCGTGAATGAGACTTTCACCATCACGGGTAGTTACCTCTGTAATTTTCCCTCGTTTGGTTTCGAAATTGTACCGAATCGTCTCTGCATCGAACTTGTCCTCACCCTGCTTAAATTTCGGGGCACCTCGAAGCACTCCGTTGCTATCGGGCCAAGCACTGGAAAACAAGGTTTTTGTTTCAATATCAAGGTGGATATAATCGGCCTCAAGCTGAATGTCTTCGTACTCCATGAAGGCCTCACCATACAAGAACACCATCCCTGAATTCAAATCATATACCACAGAGTCACGAGCCTTGTACTTGACCGGAGATTCAAACTCGTCCGCAAGTAAAAGTGAGTCAGGTACAGTAATGGTATCTGTGGACAGGCTATCTTGTCCAGACGCGGATGAAAAAAGCAGCAGCAATAACCCAATGGTACCCAGGTAGCTTTTAACCCTGCTGCATACCGGCGACCAACAAAATGACGTTAATAAGTAGTGCACTCTGCACATTCCGAACATAGGTATCGCCAATCTATCCACCTAATTTTGAAGGCGTAAAGCTACAAAACCCCGACATGAGAGGCCTTTGCACTATCGCTCTTGCACTGATCGGCGTTGCCGTGCAGGTAATTCCCTGCTCAGCTTCCGAGCCGTATAAGATCCGAACCGTTGTAATCGACGCCGGACATGGTGGACATGATGCCGGATGTCTGGGGGCATCATCTCAAGAAAAGCACGTTGCGCTCGACATTGCACTGAAGCTCGGGAAACAGATTGAGAACAATTACCCTGATATCAAGGTCGTATACACCCGAAAAACGGATGTTTTTATTCCACTTCACGAACGGGCACAGATTGCTAATAAGGCCAATGCCGAACTTTTTATTTGTATTCACTTGAATTCCGGAGGTAAACCTGCATTTGGTGCAGAAACCTACGTAATGGGGAACCACAAATCCGCCGACAATCTATTGGTAGCAAAACGCGAAAATGATGTGGTGCAACTTGAAGATGATTACCTGAAAAAGTACGATGGCTTCGACCCGAATTCACCTGAAGCAGACATCATTTTCACCCTATACCAAAGTCGTTTTATGGCTCAAAGCTTGATGTTCGCCAGCAATGTACAGGATGAATTCAGCGTTTACGCGGGTCGGCACGACCGCGGTGTAAAGCAGGCTGGTTTTCTTGTACTGTATAAGACGGCTATGCCCAGTGTATTGATTGAATGCGGTTTCTTGACGCATGATAAAGAGGAGAAATTCCTGGCTTCCGACAAGGGACAGAATCTGATGGCCACAGCTATCTATAGGGCCTTCAAAGCTTATAAGATCGACATGGAGTCGGGAAAGCAAATTCCCGAAAGCGAGGCTCCTGTGCAGCCCCAAGCGACTCCGAAAACACAACCCGGACCTCCCGTAGCCGCAACCCAGACAGCACCGCTCACCGATAAAGCATCCAATCCGGGAACAGCAAATGCAAACCCTTTATCTACCGCACCTTCTGATCCGGTCAAAAAAACGGATAACCAGAAACTAACACCCGCATTGGTCGATTCGGCAAACAAACAGACCGCAGTTCTCCCCTCTTCTAGCAGCTCACCGTCACCTGCCTCTCCTGCAGTGTTCATTGCCGTACAAATTGGAGCCAGTAAGGATCCAGCCAATGACGATGCAAAATACCTTAAGCGCAAAGACGTGTCGGCTGTCCGTTGCGATGACGGATACACACGTTACTTAATAGGTCGGTTTACCGACGAACAAGAAGCACGAAAAAAGCTTTCCCAAGTCAAATCAGGAGGCTTACCCGATGCATTTCTGACTGCGATTGATGGAAAAAGAAGAATTCCAGTAGCTGAAGCGCTCTCAAAATTAACCCCCTGAATCAACCGTGAAACTTTCACCGGAAGCAAAAACTGGAATACTCATCACTGCTGCCCTGGCCGCTCTGCTCTGGGGACTTAATTACCTCAAGGGTAAAGATGTATTCACATCAAGAAATCGATTCTATGCTGTTTATTCAAATGTAGATGGGCTCGTAACCTCGAATCCGGTATTCATGAATGGATACCGGATCGGGATTGTAAACGACATTGACTTTGCCCCCGATCGTTCCGGCAAATTGGTTGTTACACTACTCATCGACCGGGATGTTTTCGTTTCAGACAACTCGGTAGCGCGCATTTTTAGTTCAGATCTTATCGGAACAAAGGCGCTCCGGATCGATCTTGGCACTTCACCAACAGCGCATTCCGATGAGGATACACTGCAGGCCGAATTGGAGTTCAGCTTTGCCCAACAAGTGGGACAGCAGGTTGGACCGATTAAAGACAAAACGGAACGGCTAATTGAGTCGATCGATTCCCTGGCCGGCATTATGCATCGCCTTTTGGATCCCCAAACACAAGGGCATATCAAGGGAAGTTTGGCACATATTGAATCATCCGCCAGTTCACTCGACCATTTACTCGGTTCCGAAAACAGCGATTTGAATCGGACATTGGCCAATCTAAGAATACTCAGCAATACCCTTTCATCAAACCAATCTCAAATCACGCGCACGCTGAACAACCTTGCGAATGTGAGTGATAGCCTCACAGCATCTGAATTGCCTGCAACACTTCGGAACGCAGCCAGTATAACATCCCGGCTCGACCGCACATTGGCTGGCCTTGAACTAGGTCAAGGGACACTAGGTATGTTGATCAAAAGCGACTCATTGTATGTCAATCTTAATCAATCCTCGAAAAGCCTTGACAGCCTGCTCATTGACCTTCGCTCCCACCCCAGCCGGTATGTGCATTTTTCACTCTTTGGAAGGAAGCGTTGATTCGAACGTTTCAGTTATTTTAGAAACTTCAATTTAGCCTATGATCGCGCAAATCATCTTTGCCCTGTTTCTTGGTGTCGGCATCTATTTTTTCGCTCGAAAAATTCGGGAAGTCAACAAACTCATTGCCCTTGGTCAACCGCTTGATCGGAAAGACCGGATATCCGAGCGCTGGAAGACCATGTTTCGTGTAGCAATGGGTCAATCAAAGATGACCAGCCGACCGGTAGCGGCCTTTTTTCATCTCATCATTTACCTCGGTTTCATTATCATCAATATTGAAGTCCTTGAGATCATAGCTGATGGTTTGTTCGGTACGCACCGTCTTTTTGCTCCACTTGGATTGGTGTATGATTACTTGATTGCATCCTTTGAGGTTCTTGCTTTTCTTGTACTAGTGGCCTGTGTCGTTTTTCTCTCGCGGCGCAACCTGTACCGAATTCGGAGATTCAACATGGATGAATTGAAGGCCTGGCCACGGCAGGATGCCAATATCATTTTGGTGATTGAGATTTTCCTGATGAGTGCATTCCTGTTGATGAACGCAGCTGATCAACTACTCCAAGCTGCTGGTCACGGGCACTACATAAGTGCTGGTTTGTTTCCAATCAGTTCCATGTTGACTCCTATTCTGTCGGGATGGACTACTGAGTCCCTGGTACTGGCTGAGCGCGGCCTCTGGTGGTTTCACATTCTGGGCATCCTGGCGTTTTTGAATTATGTACCGTACTCTAAGCATTTTCACATCCTGCTGGCCTTTCCCAATACTTTCTATGCAAAACTGGATCCATCCGGAAAACTGGACAATTTGCTCAATGTGACGCGCGAGGTAAAACTGGCGTTCGACCCATCGGCTACCATTACTCCGGAAGAAGCATCTGCGCCAAATCGGTTCGGCGCACGCGACGTGACCGACCTAAGTTGGAAGCAACTGATGGATGCGTACTCGTGTACAGAATGCGGTCGTTGCACTTCATCCTGCCCTGCAAATCTGACAGGAAAGAAACTATCTCCGAGAAAAATCATGATGGATACCCGTGATAGGCTCGAAGAGATTGGACGGAACCGCTTAAAGAATAACGCCGAATCAGATGATGGTAAATCTCTTCTGCATGACTACATCACACCCGAAGAATTGTGGGCATGCACCAGCTGTAACGCCTGTGTGGAAGAATGTCCAGTACTCATTGATCCTTTGTCGATTATCATTGATTTGAGGCGCAACCTGGTCTTGGAAGAGAGTGCCGCACCACAAGAGCTCAATGGCATGTTCACGCGCATTGAAAACAATGGTGCACCTTGGCAATTCTCACCATCCGACCGCATGAACTGGACACAATCCTGATCAACGAAACAACGCATGGAAACATTCAAAGTACCTACGCTTTCCGAATTGGCTACGGCTGGTGTTACACCAGAAATCGTTTTTTGGGTTGGTTGTGCCGGAAGCTTCGATGATCGCGCACGTAAAGTCACCAAAGCTGTCGCACGTATACTGAACCATTGTGGTATCACATTCGCTGTTTTGGGAACGGAAGAAAGCTGCACAGGCGATCCTGCAAAACGTGCCGGAAATGAATTCCTTTTTCAAATGCAGGCTAGCAACAACGTAGCAACCTTGAATGGGTACTCCGTTAAAAAGATAGTGACCGCGTGCCCGCATTGCTTCAATACCCTGAAAAATGAATATCCAGGACTTGGAGGTAATTACGAAGTAATCCACCACAGTGAGTTGCTGCAAGAGCTGATTGATACAGGCAAATTACGGGTACAAGGTGGAGCCTATAAGGGGAAACGAATCACCTACCATGACCCTTGCTATCTTGGACGTGCTAATTCAGTGTACGAGGCTCCACGACGTGTTCTCATGCGCCTCGACAGCCTGATGGTTGAAATGAAACGTAGCCGCTCCAAAGGACTTTGCTGTGGTGCGGGTGGTGCTCAAATGTTCAAGGAACCGGAACAAGGCAACAAAGACATCAACATGGAACGCGCCGAGGAAGCACTTGCCCTTAAACCCGAGGTCATCGCTGTTGCTTGTCCCTTTTGCATGACCATGCTGTCTGATGGTGTAAAAATGAACAACAAGGAGCAGGAAGTCTCTGTCAAGGACATTGCCGAGCTACTTGCTGAAGCAGCCGACTTGTAATTGCAGCCTCAGTTTCCTTGACGTACCTTTTCGATAATCTTGGACATTTCAGCCTCAAAAGACTCCAGTTTTTCCTGAACAATACCGGCTCCTTCTTCTATGGAATGGCGGATAGTGTTTTTTTCCTTTTCATAGCGCTTGCGAAACTTGTTCAACGCATCCTCTGCTTCCATCCCCGCAAGATGTGTTCTGACTTTTAACAGGTCAAAGCGGATCTTCCAGTCCATCCACTCCTCCTTCATGCTCTCACGAAATTGATGATACTCGGGTCGGGCTTCAATCCGTTTCCTCAAATCCATCCATGCCTCCGTGATTTGCTCTTGCTGCGTATGCACGACATGGGTCGTTTCAGCTGCAGCTACCGATACCAATTTTCGCATGGATAACAAACGGGACTTTATCTCCTTCACCTCTCCATTTGCATCTTCTTTCCAACCATGCACTTCCTTATCCAAAAGGTCTAGTGTGTGCAAAAATTTCGATTTCAGCTCGTTAAAACGTTTTGCCATCCAGACCTCAGCTTGCTTTTCACCTTTGCCAATCTCCGTCCACTCTTCATCAATCACCTTACCCACGCGCTCGGCGATTCGCGCGAAAGTTTTCTTTTGAGCTTCTGATTTTTCCTGTTGGTTTACGGGCGTGTCCATGGTTGTGAATTTTGTTCGAAAGTAGACCCATTAACACCCTTGGATTTAGATCACACCTCATGTCAGAGCATGAGATGTGTCATCTGACTCACCTGCAGCCATTCACAGGCTATCGAATTGTTGAACTACCTTTGTTAGCGTGATGTTAAAAACCATGTCAAGCGGGAGCAAGCAACCGATTTTTCGTTTTTTGGATGAAGTAGGCCGTATTTCGTCCTTTACCGGTCGGTTTTTTGCTGAAGGATTTCGTCCGCGCTACGAATGGGCCGAATTACTCCGTCAGTGTTACGTGATCGGCTACCGGACTTTGCCACTGGTCGGTATTACAGCTTTTATCATGGGATTGGTACTGACGGTTCAGTCCAGGCCGACGCTGGAAGAATTCGGAGCAGAGTCTTATCTACCTTCCATGGTGGCCCTATCCGTCATCCGTGAAATCGGTCCGGTTATAACAGCACTGATCTGTGCTGGTAAAGTGGGATCAAGTATTGGGGCAGAACTTGGATCGATGCGGGTTACTGAGCAAATTGATGCCATGGAAGTTTCAGGAACGAATCCGTTCAAATTCCTGGTTGTCACGCGCGTAATGGCCTGTACACTCATGCTTCCGGTTTTGGTCGTTGTTGCAGACTTCATCAGCCTGTACGCCTCCTACGTGGGTGTCAACATCAAGGATGTGGTTAGCCTCGAATTGTATTACAACAACGTATTCAATTCACTGGTGTATGGCGATGTGTTACCGGCTTTCGTCAAAACCTATTTTTTCGGATTTGCCATTGGAATTGTAGGTTGCTTCAAAGGATACCATTCAGACAAAGGAACAGAAGGAGTTGGAATTGCCGCAAACTCTGCAGTTGTCGTTTCCTCCTTGTTGGTCTTTATCATCGACCTCGTGGCAGTACAAATCGCCGACATACTTGGATTGACATGACCGGAATACAGCCAATCGACCATTCCGCCGGACCTGTTGTCATCCGAACTCATGACCTGTACAAATCATTTGGAAAAAACACGGTCTTGCGCGGGTTCAATCTTGAATTACACAAAGGTGAAAACCTGGTCGTATTGGGCAAATCAGGCTCCGGAAAATCAGTTTTGATTAAATGCATTGTAGGCCTGATATCCATTGATTCGGGAAGTATTACCGTATTTGGAAAAGAGGTCTCTGAATTGGATCAAGCTGGCCTTGATGCCATACGCGTCAAAATCGGATTTCTCTTTCAGAGCTCGGCGCTTTATGATTCAATGACAGTTCGAGAAAACCTCGAATTCCCTTTACGTCGTCACGGAAAAGGAATGAGCCGTGAGGAAATTGACCGACTCGTCATTGAAGTTCTTGAAAGTGTTGGATTGCGTCATGCCGTTGATCTGATGCCGTCTGAACTTTCAGGCGGAATGCGTAAACGTATCGGCCTCGCCCGAACCTTGATTCTGAAACCGGACATTATTTTATACGACGAACCGACCACTGGCCTTGATCCCGTAACCGGTCGTGAAATCAGCAAGCTGATTGTCGATATCCGCCAACAATATGGTACGTCATCCATTATCATCACACACGACATGTATTGCACACGGATTGTCGCTGATCGTATTCTTGTGCTTTCAGATGGTATCTGTCATGCGCAAGGCAACTACCAGGCTTTATCGTCATCAGAGGACCTCGTTGTTCACCCTTTCTTTCATTCAATATGAAGCAGACTTCTAATCACATTAAACTGGGTGCTTTTGTTGTTTTGGGAACAGCTTTATTAATAGCGACCCTTTACGTCATTGGCAGCAAGAAGAACCTATTCAATAAGACCATTTCAGTCTATGTCACGTTTAACCATGTAAACGGTCTGCTTCAGGGCAATAATGTGCGGTTTGCAGGAATCGCAATCGGGACTGTCAAGGAAGTCAGCATAGTGAATGACTCTATGGTGGTGGTTGAGATGATCATTCGTGAAGACGCGATGCGTTATGTTCGGAAAAATTCGCTGGCCGATATAGGTTCCGACGGGCTGATGGGTAATAAACTGATCAACCTTTCTACGCCGGATGCCAGTACGCCATTTGTAGAAGCCGGCGACACGCTTCGCTCCGCAGTCGTTATTGCAACGGACGAGATGATGCGAACACTAAACACCACCAACGAAAATGTGTTGGTGATCAGTTCAGATTTGCGAAAGATCACACGTCGAATTCAAGAAAGCTCGGCTTTTTGGGACTTGATCGCTGATTCAGCAGCAGCTGAGAATGTCCGCCGTACATTGAGGAATATTGAAACGGCATCTACCGCTGCAGGTCGTTTGACAAAGGAGGCGGAAAATCTGATTTCAGGCGTAGAACAAGGACGTGGCCTTGCTGGCAAACTCCTAAACGATGAAAAAACTGCGCTAGATTTTGAAAATATGCTCTCCAACCTGAAGGCTTCGTCAGACACGGCAAAGCTGGCACTACACCATATGCATGAATTCATGGAAGATCTGAATATCACTCCGGGTCCACTGGGTATACTTGCACGCGATACGGTGATGGGAAAAACGATGGTTGTGGCCTTCGAAAACCTCGAAACCAGCACCACGCTCCTGAATGACAACCTAAAGGCGATGCAGAGTAGTTTTCTATTCAGAAAGTACTTCAGAAAAAAAGAGAAAGAGAAAGAGAAGGATAAGACCCCCTGAGATACTGCTGTGTGACTTTTATCACCAGCATTCCTGTGGCGAGCTATTTACTTTGCACTATGGATTCTGTGAACTCGTCTTCTTCTTTTCAGGAAATAATCAGTTCGGGCAAACCGGTTCTGGTGGATTTTTTTGCAACCTGGTGTGGCCCTTGTAAAATGATGGGGCCGATACTGAGTCAGGTCAAGCAGCAATTGGGGGATCGTGTACACATTCTAAAAATTGATGTGGACCGCAACCCGCAGGCAGCCGCAACGTTCGGAATTCAAGGTGTTCCAACCCTGATTCTTTTCCAGGGTGGAAACATCAAATGGCGCCAGTCCGGAGTCGTTCAGGCAAACCAATTGATTGGTATCCTGAACGACTGCGCTTGATTTTTCCTGTTTGGTAAATTCTTCAGTAGCCGAACACGGTCTCGAGTTCTAGCTCTTTCAGCTCGCCATATTGTGAAATGGCTGCTTTGTCAATCCGTTCACGATCGGCAATCAAGGCCAAACGAAAGGGTGCTTCACGAAGTGTTTTCTGTTGAAAAGAAACAACATCCTCAAGCGAGGCCTTTTCGATGTAATTGAAAACGGCAATGCGTGAATCCTGCATAAATCCCATGCGCTTCATTCCATGATAGGTGGGCAGAACTTCATCGCGGGTGATTCGTTCAGACCGGATTGCCTGAAGTGCCCCATCGCGGGCCTGGATAAATGTTGCCTGATTAACAGGCATATCCTTTAACAGCGCAAACATCCCTGAAAGGGCCTCCGGTATTTTATCGACTTGCGTACCAATATAGGCCGTGTTGTAAAAAGACCTGTTGCTGTTCCCGGGTGTAGAATACCGGCTGTTTACGGCATATGCAAGGGCTTTGCTTTCACGCATTGTTTGAAAAACGGGCGATGACATCCCGCCGCCGAAATAACGGTTGTACAATTGAACTTCAGGGGCAAGTGACGGATTCCAAGGCAACCCTTTCGACAGGAAATTCACTTCTGCCTGCTTCATCGGATAGTGCACAAAAAAGATCTGCTTGTCGGTGGTTGACACCTCCACGAAGCCTTTGCCAGCTGGTACTTCTTGAAGCCCTCGGGGTGTGCGGTGATATTTCCCAAGCAAGTTCATGACGATTGTACTATCAGCTGGCCCATAATAATCAATGCGGTGAACCATTCCCTTGAAATTACGGATGGCCGATGTCATGTCCTTTACCGATAGACTTTTCAGTTCTTGCTCCGATAACTGTGAAGTGTATGGATTATCGGCGCCATATCGGGCATAGGCGGTTAACCTGGCCAAAACTTCCTGCTTGTTGAGTTTTGCGTCGGCACGTCTTTTCAGTAAGTCAGAAACCAGGTTATCCAGTGAAGTTTGAGTCAAAATCGGGCCATCCAACAAGGATTCAAACAGAGAAAGTGCACTGGGCAAATTTTCATTCAATCCACTAAGAGAAAGTGACCAGGAATCCTCACTGGTACCGCTTGAAAATTCGCAGCCCAATTTGTAGAATTCTTCTTGGATACGAACCAGGTCATAGCGTTCGGTTCCGCAATATCCCAAGGCCTGGGAGGCAATATTCCAGCGGGGATTCAATTGACCCTTCGAATCTATAGTAAAGGTCAAATAGAACAAATCGTTTTCACGGTTCGGACTCATGTACACCGGAATCGTACGGTTTAGGCGTGCCTTTACGATATCCTTATCGAAATCAAGAAAAACAGGATTACCGGACTTACCCTGCCGGGCAAGCACATCTTGCAAAAAAGGACTTTTCACCTCATTATTCAATTTTACGGGCGTAATGGCAGGTTTTACAACCTTGACCACTTGCTGATCCACTCCGTTGCGCTTAAAAACAATCACATAATTTTCACCATACCAAGTTCTAACGAAATCGATAATTTGCTGCTTGTTTATTCGGGAAAGTCGCTCGGAGCGTCGAACAACTGATGAATACGGTATTCCGAGGACTTCGGCATCGAGCATGGCTGTCGCCCTGGACATATTGCTTTCATACGCTTTTTGCTCTTCAAGCCTGATTTGATTTACGATGGCAGGCAAGATCCAATCGGGAAAATTACCCAGTTTGATTTCCATAATCTGACCCAAAAGCAAATCGCGTACCTGCTCAAGGCTTTGACCCTCCCTAGCCCGCGCCGACAATTGATGGACGCTATAATCGCGCATAATCCGAACCGTTGAACCGGCTCCGAGAACCTGTTGTTTCTTATTTAGATTAAGGTCAAGCAAACCGGCCTGACCATTCGACAAAATATAATCGACCATGGTCAACACATCAGCATCTTCACTAGAGGCTCCGCGGAAGCGGAATCCCATTACAACAGACTCTGCATCTGGTCCGTAAACTTCCCTCACCACTGGAACCTTGATCAGCTTTTCTGGTGTGAATTTAAATGCAGGGATGACTGAAGATTTCATTCCACCGAACCGTGCATGAATCAGGCGAATAGCCTGATCCGGGTCGAAATCACCACTGAGTGAAATGACCATATTGTTGGGCACGTAATATGTGTTGAAATAATTGCTGATCGCCTTGAGTGATGGATTTTTGAGGTGTTCGATTGTTCCGATGGTGGTTTGGGTTCCGTAGGGGTGATTGGGGAATAAACCCGCATACAAGGCTTCAAACACCTTCGACCTGTCGTTATCAAGCGATCTGTTCTTCTCTTCGTAAACGGCCTCAAGCTCTGTATGAAACAACCTCATGACAGGCATCCTGAACCGCTCGGCCTCAATATCCAGGAACGCTTCCAGTTGATGTGAAGGGACATTATTGATGTAAACCGTTTGTTCATTTGAAGTGAAGGCATTGACACCGCTAACACCCAAGCCGGCGGTCATCTTATCAAACTCATTCGGAATGGCGTAGCGCGCAGCAACCCCCGAAACCGAATCGATTTGCTTGTAAAGCATTGCCCGCTTCAAACTATCACGTTCTGAACCATACCGGTCATACAGCGAGAAAATCGTGTCGATAAGCGGCTTTTCCGTGTTGTAGTCGAGCGTGCCGTATTTATCCGTACCCTTAAACAACATATGCTCGAGGTAGTGCGCTAGACCCGTATGCTCAGCCGGGTCGTGCTTTGAGCCGGCCTTGACACCGATCATGGACTGGAACCGGGGTTCATCCTTGTAAACTGAAAGGAACACTTTCAGACCGTTTGGAAGCGTATACAGCCGGGCCCTCAAGGGGTCTCCGGCAACCGTGTCAAAGACCGCAGGATCAAAAGGCATTGAATCCTGTGCATTTGAGATGGCAGAAAAGAAAATCAAGAGGATTGATACAACATACCGAATGGTTAGGGCAATCAAGGGCTTTGGTCTCATGCCTGTAAAAATAACCTGTATCTGTTCAAAAGAGTGTGCATTTCGCCCAGTCTTTTTTTTTCGTTTGAGTTACCCATTCACGAACTTTGCTCTATATGCTTCGTTTTATTTGTTTATTCCTCTTGTTCTTGGTTCATGGCACCAGTATAGCCCAACCCGGACAGGCACGTTTCTGGTATTTCGGGACGCAGGCCGGGCTCGATTTCGGAACGAATCCTCCGACACCATTGACCAATGGGGCGTTGACTGCATTTGAAGGATGCGCTAGTATTTCGGATATCAACGGAAACCTTCAATTCTACACAAACGGGAACCAGGTCTGGGATCGTACACATCAGGTGATGCCCAACGGCACCGGACTTAACGGAGATGGTTTGGCGACTCAGGCTACCATCATCGTCCCCGCACCTGCAAACACTGCACTATACTACGTATTCACCGTTGATACCAATGGAGGCCCACGCGGTTTATGCTACAGTGTGGTTGACATGAATCTGAACAATGGCTTCGGCGAAGTAACAAGCAAAAACAATCTACTAGCCACGCCTGTAACCGAAAAACTGACTGCAGTCCGACACGCCAATGGTGTCGACGCTTGGGTTGTGGTTCACGGCTGGAACAACAGCACATTCATGGCCTACCCAATCACTGCAGCTGGAGTCGGAAATACGGCAGTGCAATCCAACATCGGTTCAGTTCATGGTGGGAATTTCATCAATTCGCATGGATACCTGAAATCCTCACCCGACGCAAGCAAACTTGCGTGTGTTATTCGGGGTCCACGGGTCGTTGAGGTGTTTGATTTCAATAATGCTTCGGGGCAGATCAGCAACCCGCTCACCATCTCATATACTCCCCAGGTTTATGGTGCAGAGTTTTCCCCAGATGGCAGGTATCTGTACGTAACAGGAATGAACATTCCGGGAGAGGTATTCCAAACCGATTTATTGGCTGGAAACCCGGCGGCAGTAGCAGGCTCCACTCAGGTTGTTGGATCTCACAACGGGCTGCTTGGTGCGCTTCAGGCGGGAATCGACCAACGGATTTACGTATGCCATTATCTGGGTACATCCCTTGGTGTGATTAGCCAACCGAACTTACCTGGCATCGCCTGCGGATTCAACCCCGCGTCTCTCAGCCTCGGCGGACGCAGTTCCGGCTATGGTTTACCAAATTTCCTGCAGCAATTTTTTATTGTAGCCGATTTCACCTACGCAGATACCTGCTCCGGATCAGCGACAGCTTTCACATCACTCGTAGCTGTTGCCGACTCTATGCGCTGGGATTTTGGAGACCCCTTAAGCGGAGCTTCAAACAACACCAGTTCTCTGAATAATCCGACACATGTGTTCAGCTCTGCCGGAACATACACTGTCACACTGATAGCCTGGGAAGGTCTACTTAGCGACACGGTTCAATACACACTTGAAATCATCGATACCCCTGAACCAGACTTCGGACCGGATAGTAGTTCATGTGCCGGCAACCCGGTATTGCTCGATCCGGGTTCATTCGCAGGAGCACTTTATGACTGGTCAGACGGAAGTACTGGACCCACTTTGACAGTTACCAACGCAGGCGATTACAGTGTCACCATCAACCGCGGAGGATGTATCGGCAGGGATACGATCAGTGTTCTGTTTTATCCTATTCCTGTTTTCAGTTTTGGAACAGACCAGTCCATTTGCACTGGTGAGTCGATTACATTAACTGCTACAAACTCAGCGCAAGCATCAGTTGTTTGGCAGGATGGGTCAACCCTCCCTTACCTGACAATCACCGCAGGCGGCACCTACTCTGCCACTGTCACCGAAAACAACTGTAGCTTCACGGACGAAATTATTATTCAGGAAATCCCTGGTCCGGTCGTGTTTTTTGGCAACGATACGACTATTTGTAAAGGATTCCCCCTTTTTCTGGACGCAACCAACCCGGGGGCAAGCTACATTTGGCAAAACGGATCGACTGACCCCTTCATTTTCGCAGAAGATCCAGGTGCATATGCTGTTATTGTGACTGTTGGAAGTTGCACAGCCTCTGATACCATTTTGATTGACCAACAGGAAGAACCTGTGGTTTTTTTGGGTGAGGATAGTCTCCTTTGTTCTGGTCAGCCAATCGAACTCAACGCCTTCAATTACGGTGCTGTGTATTCGTGGCAGGATGGCTCCAACTCCTCAAGTTTTCGACCGGAAGTTTCCGGTAACTATTGGGTCACAGCGACCAATAAGTGCGGAATAGCTGGTGACAGTATTCTGGTCACTTTCGTTACCTGTAACTGCCTTGTTTACCTGCCCAGTGCGTTTACACCAAACCGTGATAACCGGAACGAGACCTATGGCTACGAGGTGAATTGCACCGATTTTAACGGAACCTTTGAGATTTACGATCGATTCGGCGCCCTTTTGTTTAGTTCAAATATGCCGGAGGAAACATGGGATGGCACCTATCAAGGAAAAGAATGTACAGAAGGGGTATACATTCATGTACTCAAGTATTCTGGCTACGATAACGGGCGGCTTATCAAGGAGAAAAAGCGAGGAACGTTTCTTCTGCTCCGCTGACCATTTTACCCCATAAATTTCCTGTTGATAAGTTAAAGGATGGGCAATTCAAGCCTTTAGGCCTCCGTTGGTAATTTTAGTGGGACGGGGTCGTGCCGTTGAGTATCTTTGAGAACGGAGGAATCTCTGCTCGCAGAAATCCGAACTGTTTCGCATAAGCTAATGAAAATCAACTATTTCGGTCATTCGTGCTTTGAACTGGAAGTCGGCGGGAAACGTATCCTGTTCGACCCCTTCATCCGCGGAAATGCATTGGCTACCGAAGTTGAAATCAGTACGATACAGCCTGATTACATCCTGATAACTCATGGTCATGCAGACCACATCGAAGACGCTGTTGAGATTGCCAATCAAAGCAATGCAATGGTCATCTCCAACTTCGAAATCTGTCGTTGGCTAGAGAGCAAAGGTGTTCAGCGCACGCATGCCATGAATATAGGCGGACATTGGTATTTCGATTTCGGTAAAGTAAAATGTGTAAATGCCGTGCATAGTTCGTCTATGCCCGATGGATCATACGGTGGCAATCCCATGGGATTCCTGTTGGAATCCGATGCCGCGAATCTGTATTTTGCCGGCGATACTGCCTTGACAACCGACATGAAACTAATCGGTGAGTACAAACGAATAGATCTTGCCTTCCTGCCAATCGGGAATAATTACACCATGGGAATTGACAATGCTGTTATCGCTTCGGATTTCGTTCGATGCGACCGCATCATCGGCATGCATTACGATACCGTGGAACAGATCAAAATAGACCAGGACGAAGCCTTCGGAAAGTTTGCTGCCGCCGGAAAAGAACTTATCCTGCTGTCCATCGGCGGCACCTTCACCTTCAATCGTTAAATTCAGACACGCGTTTTAACACATCCAATGGCCAAAATCATCTCCATCGCCAATCAAAAAGGAGGAGTCGGAAAGACAACCACCGCCATTAATCTGGCCGCCAGCCTGGCCGTATTGGAATACAAAACCCTGCTGGTGGATGCAGACCCACAAGCCAATGCCACATCCGGTGTCGGTTTCGATCCCCGCACGGTAAAGACCTCCATTTACGAGTGCATCATTAATGAGGTCAGTCCAAAGGACATCATTCTGGAAACGAAGACGCCTCATCTTTACCTGCTTCCTTCACACATCGACCTGGTAGGTGCTGAAATCGAAATGATTCAGATGCCGAACAGAGAGCATATGATGAAACATGTACTCGACAGCGTCTCATCCGAATTCGATTTCATTATCATCGACTGCTCCCCATCACTCGGCTTGATTACCATCAACGCCCTGACAGGATCTGATTCGGTCATCATCCCCGTACAATGCGAATATTTCGCTCTTGAAGGTTTGGGCAAATTGCTCAATACCATCAACATTGTACGCAGCCGCCTCAACCCCGAACTCCAGTTGGAGGGGATTCTTCTGACTATGTACGATGTACGACTGCGCCTTAGCAATCAGGTGGTGGAAGAAGTAAAAACCCATTTCCAGAACATGGTATTCGACACCATCATTCAACGCAACACCAAACTTGGGGAAGCTCCCAGTTTCGGAGAAAGTATCATTATGCACGATGCGACCAGCAAGGGCGCCATCAACTACCTGAACCTTGCGCGCGAAATTCTCCAGAAGAACAACATGACCGGAATGCCTGCAGAAGAAAAAGTGCTGACCGAACGTGTGATTGATAAATTGAAAGTTTCCGATAACTGATTGCATTCCCAATCCCTTCTCGAATACCATGACCATTAAAAAATCCGCCCTGGGCAAAGGCCTGGGTGCACTGCTAGATACAGGATCTACTGAGAATTCCGTTCGTTCGGCCATTGAACAGCCTGCGAATCCGTTGAACGCGGTTGCCGGCTCCGTTACGCAGATACCCCTCAATCAGATTGAAGCGAACCCCTTTCAGCCGAGAACGGAATTCGATGAATCGGCTCTGAAAGAATTGGCAGAGTCCATTCAGACCCAAGGCATCATCCAACCGATCACTGTTCGTCGCATGGGCCCCGACCGGTATCAGATTATCAGCGGTGAACGCCGATACAAAGCCTCCAAGCTCGCCGGACTAGAACTGATTCCCGCCTACATCCGTACGGCCAACGATCAGTCCATGCTTGAGATGGCACTGGTAGAAAATATCCAGCGGGAAAACCTCAATGCCATCGAAATCGCGATTTCATACCAGCGCCTTATTGAGGAGTGTAAACTCACCCAAGAATCGCTTGGTGAACGTGTAGGGAAAGAACGCAGCACGGTAACCAATTACCTGCGACTGCTCAAATTGCCTCCTCAGGTGCAATTCGCCATCCGCGACGGAAAAATCACCATGGGTCACGCCAGGGCCATACTCGGAGTCGAGGATATCGGTCTACAGCTGAAACTGTTCAATGATATCCTCACTGGAGATTTGTCGGTACGCAAAACCGAAGATCTTGTTAGGCAGGCTGCTCCCAAAAAGAAGAACGGAAAGGAGCAAAAGAAATCGGCCTGGGCAACAGAAATCAGGAATCTGGAGGATCGGCTTGAACACCGTTATGAAACCAAGGTGGAAGTCAAGCATGCTGATAACGGAGTCGGAAAAATCACCATCCACTACTTCAGCAATGACGATTTGAACCGACTGATGGACATGCTGGATTTCGATTGATCCAGATAACGCTACAGAAACCTTTAGGCATGCTACAACGCATCCTTCTTAGCATTTTCATCTTGTTGGTCTCGGAGGGAACGGTTGTTGCACAGGATACTCTTACCTCAAAGAAAATCCCAATGCGCGATACCACGCATTCGGTCCGAAAAGCAACAGTCCTCTCAGCCCTTTTACCCGGAGCCGGGCAGGTTTACAACCGAAAGGCCTGGAAAGTCCCCATCATTTATGCAGGATTTGCCGGCTTGGGCTACCTCTTCCGGCAAAACCAAAAAAACTATACGGCCTATGAGGATGCCTTGTTAGCCCGTTATGATGATGACCCGACTACTATCGACCCGTATGTCGACATCTATTCCGAGGACAACTTGAGGACACTTAGTGATTTTTACAGGCGAAACCGGGACCTATCCTTTATGGGAATCACGTTGCTTTACGTACTGAACATCATCGATGCACACGTCGACGCACACTTGTTTCGCTTCAATACTGATGACAACCTTGCGATTACCTGCGCACCTGATTTGAGGGCTAGCCCAGCGGGACAACTTACGCCCTCATTGACTCTATCGCTTCAATTCTGAGCCATGAACATCATCCTGTTGGGTACTGGAAAAATGGGGAACGCGGTTGCTGATAAAGCAATCGCATCAGGACATCGGGTCATCCACCGAATCAATCATGAAAACCGTCACCAGATCAATACCGCACTACTCCGCGAGGGCGATGTGGTGATCGAATTCACCCGCCCTGATGCTGCAGTGGAGAACCTCTACCGATGCCTGGAAGCAGGTGTGCCTGTGGTTTGCGGAACTACCGGGTGGCAGGATGATTACGAAGAAGTTCGCCGGAGATTCATAGAAGCGGATGGTTCATTATTGACCGCTACCAATTTCAGTATCGGAGTCAACATTCTGTTCCAGCTGAACCAGCAACTTGCACATTGGCTCAAAGGATACACGGAATACAAGCCTGCTCTTCACGAGATACACCATACCCGTAAGCTGGACAAGCCCAGTGGAACCGCGGTCACTTTGGCATCAGACCTCATGTCGAACCGGCCCGAATACTGTGCATGGGCATTAAGTGATAAAGCAGAAAAGCCGGCCGATTATGTGTTGCCCATTCACTCTGAGCGGATGGGGGATGTGATCGGAGTACACGAAGTGGTATGGAACTCGCCCATCGACAGCATTAGCATTCGTCATGAAGCGCACAACCGGGACGGTTTCGTGATCGGTGCACTACTGGCAGCGGAGTGGCTCCAGAACCGCAAGGGCGTATTCGGTATGGCGGATGTGCTATTCGGCAAGAAAGGCGCTCAAGCACCGATTCTCTAATTTCGGCCTTTAATACTCACCCAATGAATTGGAAATTCTGGAAAAGCGACCGCCCGAAAAGCAAAACCCGGGAGTGGATTGACGCAATTGTTTTTGCGGTAATTGCTGCGACCATCATCCGCAGTTTTCTGATTGAGGCATTCACTATCCCAACACCATCTATGGAAAAGACCTTGATGGTAGGCGATTTCCTATTTGTAAGCAAGGTGAATTACGGGGCAAGGACACCCATGACCCCCCTGTCGATTCCCTTTATGCACCAGGAAATCCCTTTGTTCGGCGGCAAGTCCTATTCAGAAGCCTGGAAACTCCCCTATTACCGGCTGCCCGGATTTGCAGATGTGGAGCGCAATGATATTGTAGTATTTAACTACCCGCTGGAAGACGATCGACCGATCGACAAACAGACACACTACATCAAACGATGTGTTGGTTTACCCGGCGACACCCTACAGGTAGTTGACAGAGCACTCTTTATCAACCACGAAAAGGCCTTGCAGCCCCGCAAAAGCCAATACGTATACGATATCAAAACGATTGGCAGCGGCCTGAGTGAGCGTGTATTGAACAAATACGACATCACAGATGGAGGTCCGGCCTATTCTCCGGGTGAATACCGGTATTGCCTTACCCCTGAAGCAGCGGCCGCGCTGAAGAAGTTGCCCAATGTAACGGGCATTCAAGCCATGACGATGCCCAAAGGTCAATACGAAGACTACATTTTCCCATTTGACCCGGTTATGCGCTGGAACATGGATAATTACGGCCCCCTGGTGATTCCTAAAAAAGGCGCTTCAGTTACACTTAACCAGAGCAATATCGCCATATACCGGCGCATCATCTCAGTTTATGAGGGGCATACATTGGAAGAACGAAATGGTGTTTTTACAATCGATGGTAAAACGACCAACCAATACACCTTTGGCCAGGACTACTTTTTCATGATGGGTGACAACCGCCACAACTCCGCCGACTCTCGCTTTTGGGGATTTGTTCCCGAGGACCACATCGTAGGAAAAGCTGTCTTCATCTGGATGTCATGGGACAGTAACGCGAGTTTCCTCGGAAAGATCCGCTGGTCAAGGCTGTTCAACATCATTCACTGGAACAACGACTGAATCCGGTTTTCGTCATACCGAGCCTGTATTTACCACCCGGAGAGCTGCTTAGCAGTCTGTGTGGGCAGTTGGTTTTTGTAGATGAAACTGCACTTTGGTTGAGGGGTAAGCTCAGCAATCGAGCCCGCATTGTCGGTCCCAACGGCCCACAAGAATTGATTGTTCCGGTGATCAAATCGAGGTTGCGAGTTCCGTTGTACCAGGTTCGGATAAGTTATGCAGATGATTGGATTCGTGTGCATATCGGAGCCCTTGAAGCGGCATACAACAGCAGCCCATTTTTTCCAATGTTCCGCGACGAACTCTTTTCCGCCATCCGGGAAAAGCCTGAATTTCTGTACGAACTCAACCATCGGGTCAACCAGGCATTGTTTCGATCCGCCGGAATTAAAGTCCTTGCTAATTCAACAGAAATTCCGGTTCCAGCTGAGCTTAACACACTCGGACACGATGACATCGCCCTGCTTCCTTCATTATCACCCTATGCTCAACCCTTCGCCCACAAACATGGATTTACGGGCGGATTGTGCGGCGTTGACCTGATTTCATGCATTGGTCGACTCCGAGGGCGCTGAACGGCCATGCACTTTTTAAGTAGTTTTGCGTCCAAAACCCTGTCGATTTCACAATGCCGAATCCCTCTGTACGCGAGCTGTTGGGCCCAGAAGCAGACCATTTGCTCAACCACACCTGCACCACTATCCCACGTGAGAAAATCCATCTTCCGGGCGCCGATTTTACCGACCGGATTTTCGCTCCAACCAACCGCAGCAACCAGGTACTTCGTAGTTTGGAAGCCATATATGGTCACGGAAGATTAGGTGGCAGTGGGTATGTCAGTATTCTCCCTGTAGACCAAGGGATTGAACACAGTGCAGGGGCCTCTTTCGCACCCAATCCAGCTTATTTCGATCCCGAGCAAATCGTACGACTTGCCATTGAGGGAGGATGCAATGCCGTCGCCTCAACATTCGGTGTACTGGCAGCCGTTTCAAGAAAGTATGCTCATCGCATTCCTTTCATTGTCAAAATCAATCACAATGAATTCCTATCCTACCCCAATAAATTCGACCAGATCATGTTCGGAAATGTGGAAGAGGCGTGGAACATGGGAGCGGTAGCAGTCGGTGCCACCATTTATTTCGGATCAGAGGAATCCGGACGTCAGTTGGTCGAAGTCGCTGAAGCATTCGAGCGTGCACACGAACTAGGCATGGCGACCATCCTTTGGTGCTATACCCGAAACAGTGCCTTCAAAAAAGACGGTGTGGACTACCATACTTCGGCAGATTTGACGGGCCAAGCTAACCACCTGGGAGTTACCATACAGGCCGACATCATCAAGCAAAAACTGCCCACAACCAATGGTGGTTACACGGCCTTGAATTTCGGCAAGACCCACAAGAAAGTATACGATGAACTGACAACTGCTCATCCGATTGATCTGTGCAGATACCAGATCGCCAACTGCTTCATGGGACGTATGGGGCTCATCAATTCGGGCGGTGAAAGCAAGGGCACTGGTGATATGGCCGAAGCTATCACTACAGCAGTCATCAACAAGAGGGCTGGTGGACACGGCTTGATTTCCGGAAGGAAAGCCTTTCAGAAACCGATTCAAGAAGGCATTGAACTGCTCCATGCAATTCAAGATGTATACCTGGACAGTTCAATTACAATAGCCTGATATATAATAAATTAAAAACTTTAACTATAGTTATCGTTTAAATTTACCGACACGTTCATCTCGTTAAGTCTTCATCCATGAGCAGCAATTGGTTTCAGCGTATCAAAGAAGGAATCACGACT
>JAJTFW010000060.1 GCA_021299095.1 Sphingobacteriales bacterium
CTTTGTTCGGCCCGCTTCCCTTGATATTTCCAAGATTGAGGGTGCCCGTTGTAAAAACACCTGCCTGGTTGTATTCGAAGTCAATGTGTGAGTCGCCGTTGACGGAGCGTGTTTCCACTCCGCCGATCAGCCAGGTGTCTGCACCCTGCTTCTTCAGGAACAGCATGGCATTGGTGATGTCATTCTTCTGTGGACCCTGGCCATTCGAGCTGTAGGTCCAGTTGTTGGTGCCAGGCCCGATATCATCTGAATTTTTGTTGGATGAACCATCAAATTGCGAATAATCGATGCAGCCGGCGCAACCCCAGTTCGCATCCTGGATATATCGTGCAACCTGGTTGTCATCGATGAAATTGATTCCCTGGATCGTGTTGCCCGATGCATCTTTGGCGAGTATGCCACGACCGGAATTTCCAAGGTCCGACCAATCGGTAGAGGTGGTGCTTGTGGTTGCCGGAAAGTAATTTCCGTCGATTTCAAAGTTAACCGGATTTCCCGGTGCGCCATTGTAAAATCTAAGCGGTTGTGCAAAAACATGTGTCATATTCAATAAACAGACCAGGCATAAAACTGCCAAAGCGCGGAACATGCGGGCCGGTTGATTGCCGGCGGTTTTGGAAAAGGTTGTTTTCATGGAATTGTAAGGGTTTTTAATGAAGAATGGTTCGAAGTTGTGGTTAAAAAAGCGACTCCAATGCGTATTTATGCAATGGCTTTTGTGGCGAATGGCGTTTGGATTATGGTACGCACAATAGTAATTGCACACCACGGTCATCTTAAATCGTTGACCAAAAAGTCAGCTTTGTTTTTAACAGTTATGTGTATGCACAACAGTCCGGTTTTTATCCGCCAAGCTGATTTTATTTTGGGTCAACCTATAAAAAAGTTTGGGATAAGTATTAGGTTGTTTTGGGCTGTTGAAGCCCTTGGGATTATGTTGTTCTTCCATCAGCTCAAAAACGGTCCATGGAATTGTTGAAAAGCCGATTCGGTGATTTGGCCCCCGGCGATTTTTTGGTGGGGAAGGGTCTTTTCGGGTGCTGTGCGTGAACTTTCTTTCGGGGACCTTGTTTAACTGGCATGGAAAAACTGAAAGGAAAACGCGTGCTAATCGCTGGTGCTTCAGGCGACATCGGTTCGGCTACTGCACGTCAACTGGCTCAAAGTGGTGCGCAGGTGTTTGTGACTGGTCGTGATCAAACTGTACTCGATCATCTTGCTCATGAACTGGCGCTACCGGCAGAGCAGGTATTCGTTGCCGATTTGAGTGTGGAATCGCAGGTCAATGCGTTGGCAACGGCCTTTTCGGCAACAACAGTTCCTTTCGATATCCTCATTCAAGCCTCAGGTGTAGGCATTATCAAGCCGTTTGAACAACTTGTTTCGGAAGACCTGCATACCAGTATGGCAGTTAACTTTTACAGCACGTTTTATCTGTTAAAGGCCTGTTTACCGGCGATGAAAGCTCAGGGCAAGGGACTCATCATCCACCTGCCCGGTGTGCTGGGAAAAACTCCAATGGCCGGGGCAAGTGTTTACGCCGCCTCCAAATATGCACTCAACGGGTTCATGAAATCCTTGCGGGAAGAACTAAAGCGTACGGAAATTCGGATCACACAGGTATTCCTCGGAGGTGTCGATTCTGGATTTTGGGATAACATCGATCTCCGGGTTCAGCGCGATAAAATGATCCGTCCGGATGAAGTGGCGAAGGCTATCTGGTTTTTATGCCAGCAACCCGAAAGCGGAGTGGTTAGTGAGCTGGTGCTTCAGCCCTTTAATCACCAGGCCATTTGAATTCAAAGTTCCGGCAACCGCACTTCGTCCGGAACAATAAAGGCTCCTGGGTAACTGCTTTGGACCTGTTGCAGAAAACGGCTTGCTTCCAGACGGGTTTTGAAGTCACCCAGCCTTACCTTGAAATTCGGCTGCTGATACACCAGATAGGTCTGATTTTCAGCATATAATGCCGTCAACTGGGTTTTTGTCTCCTGGGCTTTTTGCCTTTCAGGACCAAAAAAGACCTGAATTCTGAACCCCGGCATACTGTTTTTCAATGCACCGATTTTCCGGTGGTGATCTACCAGTCGGTCAGCCTCCAATTGAGCGGTAACCTCCGTAGGGCTTAGCGCGAAGCCCAGGGCAATCAATCCTATCACTGTTTTTTTGTGCATTTCGAGTACAAAATTCGACAAAAACCACCTTCCCGGGCAACAAAAAAGGGCGTCGAACCGGTTCCGTTGGCTACTTGTTCAAAACGGTCTGCGGCAAGCCCTCGCCGTTGTGCTTACAAAATCTTGAAATTCAATGGGTAAAAATGAAGATTCCCGCCGTGAAATGAATTTCTCACAAAATCGGTTTCCATGTCTTTTGGATATCAGTTTCCATTAAATTTGGCCGCGGTAAAAAGTGGCCTGTTTCGTCAGGAAAATGTCAGAAAAGGTCAGCTTTGCCAGGATAAAACACGTGAAGCATATGCGTCAATTCGTCCTAAGATCTTTGAAAACCAGTTTGTTAGCTGGTGTTCTCTTAGCTGTTCTACCGTTCACATCCTTTGCCCAGCCCAACGGGGAGGCCTTGTTCAAAGCCAACTGTACGGCATGTCACGTGGTTGGTGAGGATGTTGTTGTGGGTCCCGGCCTCAAAAATGTCCACACCAAGTACAAGGAGGACTGGCTGATCAAGTGGATCAAAAACAGCCAGTCGCTTGTGAAGGCGGGTGATGCGCAGGCCGTTAAGGTGTACGAGCAGTACAACAAAGTCGCCATGCCGGCCTTCAATTTCAGCGACGACGAGGTAAAGGCGGTAATTGCCTACATCAAGGATGAAAGTGCCAAGGCTCCAGCCGCGCCAGCAGCTGGTGGACCGGGAGCGGATGGCGGAGTAACAGCCGAGGATAAAGATGCATTCCCATTAACACTTGTGCTGGCAGCAGTCGTTTTGTTGGCTCTTTTCCTGATTTTGAACCGCGTTCAAAAAGGTCTGCGTAAGGTCATTAACCAACGTGATGGTATTCCTGAGCCGGTTGTCCTCGAGGGAAAGGCGGGAATCAAGCAGTGGGTGAGGGGCAACAAAAAGATTATCGCATTGCTCGTGATTATCGCTACGGTAATCGGTAGTGTTCAGGGGTGGAATACCCTAAAGGCTATCGGTGTCCAGCAGGACTACGCTCCAGACCAGCCTATCAAGTTCTCGCACAAGCTGCACGTTGGACAAAATAAAATCGATTGTCGCTATTGCCATAGCGGTGCTGAAAAGTCGAAGAATGCTGGAATTCCCTCGCCGAATCTGTGCATGAACTGCCATAAGTATGTGAAGAAGGGTCCTCAGTATGGAACCGAAGAGATTTCGAAAATTTATGCTGCAGTTGGCTGGGATGTTGACAAGCAACAGTACACCGGCAAGCAGAAGGCCATTGAGTGGACCCGGATCCACAATCTCCCTGATCACGCATATTTCAACCACAGCCAGCACGTAAAAGTTGGTGGAGTGGAGTGCCAGACCTGCCATGGTCCTGTTGAGGAAATGGAAACCATGAAGCAGTTTTCTCCGCTCACCATGGGCTGGTGCATCCAGTGTCACCGCGACACCCAAGTGAAAATGGAAGGCAACGGTTACTATTCAGAAGATTATCACGAAAAGCTGAAGAAGCAATACGGCGCAGATGCCAAACTCACCGTTGAGAAGCTCGGCGGAACCGAGTGCGCCCGTTGCCACTATTAATGCTGTTTCAAACATTGTCCGCGTCCAACCCGCAATAAAAATCACTCCTCCGTTATGGAAAAACGATATTGGAAAGGTGTAGAAGAGCTCAACAACGACCCGGAATTCGCTCGTCTTCGCGACAACGAATTCTATGAGCATCTACCGGTCGATGAAGTCCTTCAGAAGAAGGCTGATTCCACTGACTCTACATCACGCCGTGACTTTCTCAAGTTTGTCGGATTCAGTGTAGCGGCCGCCTCGTTGGCTGCCTGTGAAGCTCCAGTCAAGAAGGCGATTCCCTACGTGGTCAAACCCGAGGAAATTACGCTGGGTGTTCCAAACTATTACGCATCTACGTTTGCCGACGGTAACGACTATTGCAGTGTTGTCGTGAAAACCCGCGAGGGCCGTCCGATCAAAATCGAAGGCAACGAAATGTCATCGGTGACCAAGGGTGTCAGCAATGCACGGGTTCAGGCCTCTGTACTCAGCCTGTACGATAGTGCCCGACTCAAGCAACCGCTTGCAAAAGGAAAATCAGCCGAGTGGGCACAGGTTGATGGTCAAATCATCGCTGCACTGAAAGAGCAGGCTGCTGCCGGTAAGCAAATAGCCGTGGTGAGTTCTTCTCTGGTCAGTCCGACGGCCAAGAAAGCCTTGGCTGCATTTCTTGCAGCACACGCCGGCTCGAGGCATGTTGTGTACGATGCGGTTTCTTACTCAGGATTAATCAAAGGAAATAACAGCTCGTTCGGCTTGTCTGTAATCCCGACATACCAATTCGACAAGGCAGAGGTGATTGTGAGTTTTGGCGCTGATTTCCTGGCCAACTGGTTATCACCAATCGAGTTTTCGCGCCAATATGCAGAAACCCGCAGGCTTCGCAATGGAAAGCGTGCGCTCAGCCGACACCACCAGTTCGAGTCGATGCTTTCGCTAAGCGGAGCAAACGCTGATAAGCGACATAAGATCAAGCCAAGTCAGCAGTCTGCTGTTGTAGCGTCATTGTACAACAAGATTGCAGCCGCTACAGGTGGAAAAGCAATCGATGCTGCTGCAACACCTTTCGATAAGACCCTGGAGACAGTTGCTTCAGAACTCATCGCGGCAAAAGGAAAAAGCCTTGTCGTCAGCGGATCGAACGATTCAAACGAGCAGGTGTTGGTGAATGCGATCAATCAACTCCTAGGTAATTACGGTAACACGATAAGCCTCGAGCGTCCTTGTCTGCTCAAGTCGAGCGACGATGCTGCTGTTGCCCAGCTCATGAACGATGCTACTGCAGGAACAGTCGGTGCAATCGTGTTTTGGAATTCCAATCCCGCCTATACCATGGGCGATGCGGCGTTCAAGTCATCATTGGGTAAAGTGCCGGTGAAAATCTCCCTTTCAGATCGCGAGGATGAAACCGCATCCCAATGCGATTACGTATGTCCCGATCACCACTACCTCGAGTCATGGGGCGATGCTGAGCCTTACAAAGGCAGCTATAGTTTGATGCAACCCACCATTCGTCCGCTTTTCAATACGCGTCAGGCTCCCGAAAGCCTGCTTCGTTGGGCCGGGTTCTCTACCGACTATTATTCCTACCTGACCGATAACTGGAAGTCTTCTTTCTTCGGTCAGCAGAGCGGAATCTCTTCTTCCGAAGCATTCTGGAACCAGTCGTTACGCGATGGCGTATTCCAAGCTTCATTCTTCATGGGTGGATCATCGACCTTCATAGGCGATGTATCGGCCGCTGCTGCAGCACTTACCAAGCCTGCCTCCGGACCTGAAATCGTGTTGTACGAAAAGACTGGACTTGCCAATGGTAATCAGGGTAACAACCCCTGGTTGCATGAACTTCCCGACCCGATCACCAAGGTGTGCTGGGACAATTACTTTGCTGTTCTTCCTTCGTATGCTGAGAAGATGGGCTGGAGACAGGGCAATGTGATTCAGGTAAGTGTCGGTAACGCGACAGTTAAGGGACCGGTTCTCCTGCAGCCTGCTATGGCCGATGAAACCATCGCTGCTGCTGTAGGTTACGGTCGTACCAAGGCAGGTAAAGCAGGCAACCAGGTAGGATTTAATGCCTACCCCTTCGTATCACTCAAAGGTGGTAGCCTTGTTTACCATGCATCGGGAGTGAAAATCACCAAAACGGTCGAGGACGATTATAAACTGGCCTCCACGCAAACCCACCACACCATGATGGGGCGTGAAATCGTGAAGGAAACCACGTTGGCAGCTTGGTTGAAAGATCCCAAGGCGGGCAATCACCCCGAGTTGATTGCTTCACACGATGGACCCAAAACACCTGCCGAACTCGATCTCTGGGCGACTGAGAAAGAACCCGGATTTGAGCGTCCTAATCACAGCTGGGGTCTCGGTATCGATCTCAATGCCTGTATCGGTTGTGGTGCCTGTGTTGTAGCCTGCAATGCGGAGAACAACGTTCCGGTTGTCGGAAAAGACGAAATAGGCCGCGCCCGCGAAATGCATTGGATTCGTATCGACCGCTATTACACTTCCGATACCACCAAGGAGAATGCTGAGGCGAAAGGCCTTGGTAAGCTCGATATGTATGGTGAAATGGAAGTGCCTGCCGCCGACAATCCTCAGGTGATGTTCCAGCCTGTGATGTGCCAGCATTGCAACCATGCCCCCTGCGAAACGGTGTGTCCGGTTGCTGCGACTACTCACAGCTCCGATGGCCTTAACATGATGGCGTACAACCGTTGTGTGGGTACCCGTTACTGCGCCAATAACTGTCCGTATAAAGTGCGTCGATACAACTGGTTTAAGTACAGCGACAACGAGCAGTTTCCCTACAACATGCAGGATAATCTGGGTAAAATGGTCCTCAATCCTGATGTGACCGTCCGTTCCCGTGGTGTTATGGAGAAATGTTCGATGTGCGTACAGCGCATCCAGTACGGACGACTGGAAGCCAAGAAAGCCGGACGTCGTCCTGCAGATGGTGAAATCAAAACCGCTTGTCAGCAAGGTTGTCCCACCAATGCCATTGTGTTTGGTGACTTCAACGATACCAAGAGTGAGATCAACGCATTGTTCAACGACGGCCGCAGTTACCACCTGTTGGCTTCAATTAACACCAAGCCTTCTGTATTCTACCAGACCAAGGTATGGAACCGTGAAGGGGAGGCAGGACACTCACACGCCTGATTAATTTCAATTTCAACTTAGCATCAGCAACCCTATGCATAAAGAATCGGAACTCCGCCCGCCACTGATCCTGGGAGACAAGACCTGGCACGACATCACCGAAGATGTCTGCAGGCCCGTGGAATCGAAAGCCAACAAATGGTGGTGGCTCGCCTTCTCCGTATCCCTCGCCGCTTTTTTGTGGTGGGTCATTGCCGTATCCTACACCATCGGTACCGGACTTGGTGTCTGGGGACTGAATAAAACAGTTGGTTGGGCATGGGACATCACCAACTTCGTTTGGTGGGTTGGTATCGGACACGCCGGAACACTGATTTCGGCCATCTTGTTGCTGTTCCGTCAGAAGTGGCGCCTGTCCATCAACCGCTCTGCGGAGGCCATGACCATTTTTGCTGTAATCTGCGCAGCTAGCTTTATTGTTTCACACATGGGTCGCCCTTGGGTAGCCTATTGGCCGCTTCCGTTACCCAACCAGTTCGGATCGCTTTGGGTCAACTTCAATTCACCGCTCGTTTGGGACGTATTTGCGATTTCGACTTATTTCACTGTTTCATTGGTGTTCTGGTATTCCGGACTTATCCCCGATTTTGCGGTAATCCGTGATCGTGCCAATACCAAGTGGAGGAAACGGATTTATACGATTCTTTCTTTCGGTTGGGTAGGAACCGCCAAGAACTGGCAGCGTTTTGAGGAAGTATCACTCGTACTCGCCGGACTTTCTACACCCCTCGTATTGTCAGTACACTCCGTTGTATCGATGGACTTCGCCACGTCGGTCGTACCGGGCTGGCACACCACCATTTTCCCTCCCTACTTCGTAGCGGGTGCAATCTTCTCGGGTTTTGCCATGGTGCAAACGCTGCTGATCATTGTACGCAAAGTCCTGAACCTTGAGGACTATATCACCATTTACCACATCGACATGATGAACCGGGTCATTCTGATCACCGGATCGATTGTAGGTATTGCATACATCACTGAGTTCTTCATCGCCTGGTACTCTGGCGTAGAATACGAACAGTACGCCTTCATCAACCGTGCAACCGGACCATATTGGTGGGCATACTGGAGTATGATGACTTGTAACGTAATCACGCCTCAGCTGTTTTGGTCGAAGACCTTGCGCGAAAGTGTATTCGCCACCTTCATCATCTCCATCTTCGTGAATATCGGAATGTGGTTCGAGCGCTTTGTAATTATCGTGACTTCGCTGCACCGTGATTACCTGCCCTCAAGCTGGACCATGTATTCACCAACCTGGGTCGAAGCCGGCATCTTCATCGGCTCTCTCGGACTGTTCTTCACCTGCTTCCTCATTTTCGCCAGGGTGTTCCCTGTAATCGCGATGAGCGAATTGAAGACTATCATCAAATCCTCTTCAGAAGGCGCGAAGAAGAAACAACAACACTGATTCAACCGCACACCAACACTATGAGTGCACACCCTAAAAAGTTCGTTTACGGCATCTTCAACGATGACGATGTGGTCATGAACGCCATTCCCGTTTTGCGTAAGAAGGGGCTTCGAGTGAAAGACGTCATTTCGCCATTTCCGATCCACGGATTGGATCATGCACTTGGTCTTGCGCGTACGCGGATTTCCATCACTTGTTTCCTCTTCGGGATGACCGGCTGCAGTCTTGCATTGCTGATGATGTACTACATGAACATCTTCGACTGGCCCATGGATATTGGCGGCAAGCCCAGTTTCGCATTTTACAAAAACCTTCCTGCATTCATTCCGGTGACCTTCGAAAGCACAGTTCTCTGCGCTGCTCACGGCATGGTCATCACTTTCCTCCTGCGCAGCAAACTGTTACCTGGTGTTGAACCCAACGTGATTCATCCCCGTATGGCCGACGATCATTTCGTGATGGCCGTACAGATTAACGATGATTCCGAGGCAGGAAATGTTGAGAAGGAACTTCTCGCTGCCGGTGCACTTGAAACCAAGAAATGATTCTGAAGAAACCACTGCCCATGAATACGCCCCGACTGATTCTCGCCGCATTGTGCGGAACCGGCCTCTTCCTGATGGCCTCCTGCGGCAAGGATCCCAATGACCCGGGACTCGAGTACATGCCCGACATGTATCGCTCCCCTTCGTATGAGGTCTATTCCAAAAACCCCAATTTCTCCGACAGCCTCACCTTGCAGGCTCCTGTGAAAGGGAGTATTCCGCGTGGGTATACCTTCTTCGCCTATCCCGACGGAAACGAAGGCTATGAAGCAGCAGGACGCGATGTTCGCAATCCTTTGTCTTTAACTGAAGCAAACCTCGCTGAAGGGGAGCGGCGGTGGTGCAATGAAAGATCTCACCGACGGAAAAATCTATCACACCATCACCTACGGTATCAACCTGATGGGAGCGCATGCTTCGCAGATCAATCCCGAAGAGCGTTGGAAAATTGTGATGTTCGTACACAAACTTCAGGGACAGACCTTGGCAATCGCCTCAGCTGATTCAGTTAAGGCAAACATTTAATCAATTCATCAAAGCAGAGACATGGGACACCACGGACCTATCGAAGTAACGAGTACCAGCCCCTACGAATTCACCTCACGAAATAAATTGGTGGCGATGGTGATGATTGCCATCGGACTCCTATCCGTTATCGTTCAGTTTGCGACACACCACGAGCAGACCTGGGCCAACCTGTTGTGGAACAATTTCATTTTCCTCGGAATGGCACTTGGCGCCACTTTCTTCCTTGCGGTTCAGTATGTAGCCGAAGTAGGATGGAGCGCAGTCATCAAGCGTCCGCTCGAGGCCATGGGCCAGAGCATTCCTGTTGCAGGAATCATCATGGTTCTCATCGTTGCATTCGGCGGGCACTCGTTGTACCACTGGATGGATGAAGGAATTACAGATCCCAATTCACCGAACTACGATAAGATTATTGCCGGAAAAAACGGATTT
>JAJTFW010000061.1 GCA_021299095.1 Sphingobacteriales bacterium
AGTATGGAATGCTGATGAAATTGCTTGTGCCGTTGAAACTGTATGCTTTTGCTGAAAATCCAAATCGATCTGGGGTTAATACTGCTCCATTTACCACCCCATGATTCCCATTCCCACTTTCATCATTCGCATTTCCATTAAAGGGCCACCAGCCGACCAATCCGTTGGTGGGGACGTACGAGGGTACGCTTTGGGCTTTCGCAGCGTGTATGTTGAAAAGAATAGCTGCGGCAAGTGTCAGCATACATGTGCGAACAAACAAAGCGAACGTTGAATTCATTGAAACAGTTTTTTTAATCGGGTTGGTAAGTCTGGTTTGCAATCAGTAAGGTATGGGTATTACTTAAAACCTCCAACCAAAAATCAGGGTGTTGCGCGATTTTTTGGAGGCATCGGTGGTGCCCAGAAGGCTTTCGACACTGACATAGGCCTTGCCGTTGAATCTGTACTGCAGGAGCGGGCCGAAGTAGAGCTCGTCGCTATAGTCGGGGTCGTTGTAGCGGTACATGCTGCTGGCGCCAACCGTCAGGTCGTCGTTGATCATGTAGCCGTACGATGCGGTGCTGGCCCATTCACGCTCCTGGTCGATGCGCTTGCGTGCGATGTTGGCTTCGTAAATCAGGTTAACGCCCCAAATGCCGCGTGCACCGATTTGGTCGCCCAGCAGGATTTTAGGCTCTATGCCCATGTAACCGTTCAGGAATTTGTGTTCGAAGTAAAGCGTTGGGTTGCCCCAGATCTTTCCCCAGTCGGCCAGGGCATAGCGTACTTCCCAACTGAATCCGCGTAGGGTGATGGCATAGGTTCCGGGTTTGCCTTTGAGTACGGTGTGCAGATACAAATCGAGTTCAAGTCTCCGTCCTAACCCAAAGGCGAATTCGTCACGGAAGCGGATTTCCGTGGTTCCTTTTCGTGGCTCGCGTGCATCTACCCATTTCTCGTACATGTTGGTGCCCGGTGGTGTCATGAGGTAAACACGCGTTGCAGGAAATTTACGTACCAAGGTCCAGGCCGGTTGCTGGTATTCGCCCACCAGTTGTGTTTGCGGATAAGCCTGTGCCGATACCTGCACTTCTTTCAGCAGGTTGGTGTCAGGTTCTTCGCTGCGGTTCGCTTCAGCACCGCGAGCTACTGCCGATGGGGCATATTGTGCCTTTGCCGAGCCAAATGCTGCGAATAAAACCAGGATGACGAGTCTTTTGTTCATACTTATTTTACGTTAAACGTGATTGAATAGGTTGTGACGCAAGTTAACAATATCAATGTTATATCACAAGATAAAGCGCAGTGAAAACACGCTTTAGCATGCTTCACTGCGCTATTATTTCGGACAGACCTGGCGTTATCGGTTCAATCGTGCATACGCCATTCGCTATTACCTTATTTTACAATCACCAATCGCTTGATGTCGTTGTAGCGATCGCCGGTCACCTTTACGAAGTAGGTTCCATCGGGAATTCCGCTCACAGTATAGTCGAAGCTCTGCGGTTGCTGCGCACTGAATTCGCTGCGGTACATGATGTCCAAACGACGTCCCGATGCATCTAACAATTCAAGCACCAAGCGGGTGTCACTGTCCGCCTGCAAGGTAACCCTCACAAACTCGCTGGCCGGATTCGGCACAAGGCTCCAGGTCAGGTCGAACGATTCATCTTGTGGTATGGTCAGGCCACGCAAGCTTCCAACGCCATTGATCGGACAACTTAGGAAGCAGTTGTTGACAGTTCCTTCGTGGTAGTTCTCATTGATTTTGGTGAGGCTGTAATTCAGTTGCGAATACGTGTAGGTGTTTTCACATCCTCCGATGTGTCGGTTTGCAACTTCAATGAGTTCGCGTACGGTGAGTCCGCGGAAGGGTCCGACGTTCAGTACGAGGTCGGCGAGTTGTCCCGCAGCGGGTGCAAAAGCCGCATTGGCCGAATCGAATCCCACGTTGAGAATCGCGGTAACCAGTTGACCGGCGAGGGTGTTTTTGTATCCTGTCGGATTTACAAGGTTTCCAGTTGGCAATGCTGCCGGTGTTCCGCTGCTGGGGAGGAATCGCAATACCGACTGCCAATTGGTTAATTTAATTGTGTTGGTACAGCCGATGGTTAGCCCCGATGGGAATACTGCGTTGAAGTTGTTTTTTACATACATCGCCGGATTTTTCCCTGAGGGTTTGTAGCCGTAACCACCCTGTGTATAGGTCACGTATCCATCACAGGGCGTGCTGGGAATGGTAATGATGCAGCTGTCCTGGCAAGCGAAACCGTCGGTTGAATATACCTTGTATGTACCGGGGCACAAGTTGTATACGTCAGCAGTGGTCTTTGGCGGTGTTGTATTCCACAAGAAGGTGAATCCAACGGGGTTGCCCGATAATGCTACATGCACCTGTCCATTACAGAGTCCCGCACAGCTGATGCCGGCACCATCACAACTGATGGATGGGCAGGGTACTACTTCGATGACCTTGTCACAGCGGTCTTCGTAGCAATAGATATCGTTGGCTGTGAAGGTGACGTTGTAAATTCCAAGTTGATCGAATGTAGGCGACCAGTTGAATACCGTACTGACCGGGTTGCCGCTGGTGGGTGTAGTCGGATTCATAAATGCACCAGGAGGCAAATTGATGACATCCAGTGTTACGGCTTGTGCTGTATCCGCATCGGTACCGTTGATGGTGAAGGTGCGTACCTGTCCTGCAGGAACCTTCAGGGTGTCTTGCGTACCGCAGCCTTTCGATGAAGTGATGACGGGAGGAACGTTCGGGTATATATCGCAGCACTGTACGGTGAGATCGAACAGTACTGGTGATACATTCACAGTGGCCTGGCGGAACAGGGTTGCACGGACTTCGATGAATCGGCCGGTCACACCAGAGCAGCAGAAGGACTCGCCTTTCTCTACCTGTACCCATGGTTTTGATGCAAGGGTAAGCTCAGTGTTGGATGCACGTGCTTCAACGATGATACCGGTGTTGGCAGGAATGCTATCAGTCCAGTCGATCTGTCCCCACTTCCTTCCGGAGGCCAATCCATCGTGAATGACTGTCCAGGTGCCGGATGGTACCGTACTGTTGATAACCACGAATCCGGTCATGTCACTGTAATTGTAGGGAGTCGCGTTGGCGCCCAGGTTTACTGTTAAGTCAACAGCACCCACCGGATAGCCACCTCCCCCAATCGGGCCGGCATTGGGATCGATGCGACAGGCAACACTGGAGTTGTAACATGACACCCAAACCTTGCCGAACGCATCCACGGCAACACCGGTTGGGCCTGAACCTGTTAATGGAATATTTCCAACAAAGGTTCCGTCGGTCCTTAAGTGGCCTACCGTTGTAGCAGGTCCTATCAAGGAGTGAGCAACCCACACGTTGCTATCGGCATCGACGGCAACACCTTGTGCATGGAAACTACCATGACTATAGGTGCCGATCAGACTACCTGATGGGCTGATTTTACCTACAATACCGCCGCTGACGAATGTGTGCCAGATTTCTCCGGTGTTCGGGTCAATGCCAAGTCCATAATTGCCCACACCATTAATCACGGTATATGCATTGGTACTGTCGGGATTGGTCTCAAAGCGCAGAAGTCCGTTGCTTGCCGACCACAATCTGCCATTGCCATCAATCAATCCGCCGTAGCCACCGACGCCGTAATTGAACCGCGATCCCGGAATCGGATTGCCGGTTGTACGGTCCAGTTTTTCGTGGTTTGTATTCGAGCTACCGCCAACCCACACGAAGTTGAATGGGTCAACGGCGATGGTGCGCGCTCCTGTGGCAAACACGCGGGTATATACAGTGATGGCCTCGTCTTCGGCTGTTTGAACACCACCATCGCTGTCTACTCCAAAGAAATTACCCCATGGGAGTACGTTGCCCAGACCGAACGAGGTCTTGATCAATCCATCACCATCACGGTCAATGCACGTATTGTATGCCGGGTCTTTGATGTATTGTCCATTCGGATCCGGTATGCCCGATGCATTGCAACGGGTACCACCGATGATCACGCCGATTCGCGCTACGGACCCTTTTGGAATTCCACCTATGGGGCTGGTTTCATCCCGGTTGGTGACCCAGCAATTACCGTCTTTGTCAACCGTGGTTCTTGATGGGTTTCGGGCCATTCCTGCTGGTGCGGTGAGGTACTCTCCGATAATTTGTCCGGTAATGGCATCAATACGCACTACGGTTCCTTTGCCACTACAGGCAATGTTTACGTAGGGAAGAGGTTGCCCGGGTTGATCCAGTCGGAGTGATCCCGAAACGCTCGTATTGACACTCAACAGGAAGCCTTCGTTAAAATCTTCGTCGCTGGTGTAGCTGCGGATGCAGGGGTTGCCATTGCTGCTGGCGCAACTCACCGTCACTTCACACTGACTGGTCACCGGAGTCGTATCGGTAGGGGTTGTAAGGGTGAGGACGAAGGTAGCTGCACCGGTACCGGCCGTGTAGGTGATGGAGGACGTGTTTGCACCACTTGTGATCACCCATGCACTGTCGCCTGGCGATAGGGTGGATACAGACCAGGAATACGTCCCTGAGGCACACGTAATTGCAGTAAGGGTGTTGCCTGCAGATCCGCAAACCGGAGTAGTGAGCGGTGGTGCGATAGCGCAATCCGTAGTCGAATTGACGGTTACCGTGGTGATGCATGTGGCCGTGCTGTTGCACTGGTCGGTTGCACTCGCAATCACGGTGGTTGTTCCGATGGGGAATGGTGCATTGATTGGAAGGGTGTCACTGCGGGTGATCACCGGTGAAAGGTTTCCATCGCATCCGTCGTTTGCAGTGGGGTTGAAACTGATCGTGTTGCTTCCGTTGTCGCAGAAGATGATGTTGGTTGACGCAGCGCCGCAGGTAACAAATGGGGCAGATGTGTCCATGCGAAGGTTCACACTACGCGATACCGATTGGGCAGGCTGTCCACATTGGTCGGACACGCTCCACGTACGGGTCACCGTGTAATTGCAACCAGTACTGGTGGTGTCGTCAACGATTGTGGCCAAAAGGGTGTTGTCGCAGGCATCGGTTACGGTGGCTGCACCCAAGGCAAGCAAGATGTCCTGCTGAGTCGGGTTGCATCCTAACTCGATCGGGCCGGCAGGGCCAACGAGGCTGATGACTGGAATTACGGCATCGGCAACGGCAATGATCTGTTGACAGGTTGTGCTGTTACCACAGGCATCCGTGAACGTATAGGTTCGATAGAGATCTCCTGCGCAGGAATTACCAATCGCTACTGAATCAACAGCAGTGATGGTGACAGGACCGTTGGCATCAAGGATTGGGCTTCCGCTTGCAGTTTCATAATCCAACACATTGAGGATAGCGGGTGCGACGCTGTTCAGGCATAATGCTGTGGCAGGCGGTAGGCAGGCCACAACCGGTGGATCGGTTTCCGGTGGGCCGGCAACACATACGGTGTCGGTTGCTTCGCAGGCGGGAATTGCCGGATTGGTCACCTTCAAAATGTAGCATCCTGCACAACCAACTACCGGAGTAAGGGTGTTGGCGCCGGAAAGGATACAGCCGCCCGAATCAGGCAGGACAGACCATTCAATGATGGCATTGGCAGTCGTTGTTGCACCATCAAGGTTTACTTGTAGGGCGCCGCAGGCTAATGCCTTATCAGGGCCGGCATCGGCATTGGCATCCGGGCAGTTGCCAGGTCCTGATTGTGCGATCAATTGCGTGGTGGTTAGGCAGACAACTATCGCAAAGAACAAAGTTGAATAGAGCTTGCGCATTTGGTTGGTTTTAAAATTTCTGTGAAAATAATTTCTCACGTGTCAATAAATGACAATCACCATTGGGTTGTTAATTGAAAAAAACATTGATAATCAGTCAATTTGATTTTTTATTTTCAAATCAATCAATGAGTCACTGAAATTCAACCTGAATCGTAATCGGGTTAGGCCGTTGGTAAAAAGAGCAATCACTTTGGCGTGTGTGCTTATTACCCGAAACCGGATGAAATGCGCTTTTAAGCTTAGCGGATGTAGGTGCTTGTGGATGTCATTGCGGGCTATTCCATTCGTTGAAGCCTATGCTGATATCCCACTAAAGCAAAACAGGCGACCAATTTGGCCGCCTGTGGGATGGGATGATATACTACCCGATTCGGGAACGCTTGCTGTGTGTTAGCAATGGAACAAAAATAGGTGTTGACAGCCATATTGCGTAAGTCCATGTTGATGTCAGTTCTTGTTGGGTTGCGTTAGGCCGGTTGCGTCCAGGCCGTGCTCAGAATGGCTCCGGTCATAAGAAGGATTCCTCCGGTTATCTGCCTGATAGTGAGCCGTTCGCCAAAGAAAAGTGCCGCGACAAATAGGGTGGTGACGGGCTGAACGGTCGAAATCCACGCAAATTGCATTGCGCTGAGTTGACTGATGGCCGCATTGCAAGCCAGAACTCCGCCCAGGGTCAAGCCGGCAAGCGGGAGCAAGGCCATGAGGGGTTTGGCCCATGGTCCTGTATTGTGTCTCCGGTTTCGGAAACACACTGTTTGAAGCCCATGTTGCCCAGGGCCCAGCAAAGCGCTGCGGCCAACACGAGCAAGGTGCCTTTGTGAGGAGCCCTCAAGCGAAGCGGAGCAGGATCAATCAGCAGCACCCCGGTTCCGTATATGAGAATCAGCCCGAACAGATTGCGTGGTAAGGAATCACCCGCTCCCTACCAGGCAACCAATGCACCGAAAAATCCGAGGGAAAGTATCAGGGTTCCTGAAATGCCCGAGGGCTGGTACCGGGTGGAGCGCACAAAGCACCACAATCCAAGCAGGCTCAGTAAAATCCAAGGAATACAGCGCAATACCGAGGACAGTGTTGGTGTTTCATGGCCTCCCCAGATCAAAACAATCAGGCCCAGTGTAGCAACAGTCCACAGGCTTCGGTACATCAACAGGGTTGAGGTGGAAGCGTTTTCCTGGAGGGGTTTCCACAGGCAATTGCTGATGCCGAAGCAGGTCATGCCGGCGAAAAGGAGTATGACGGCGCTCACTCCGCGAAGTTAGCGACCGATACGGTGCGCATCGTTGGTGTCCGTGGGGTCTACCGGTGGCAGATCATCGCGGTACATGGCGGCAATGTGCTCAGCTCGTTCCTGCATGAGCTTGCGTAGGGAAGCCGGTCTAATCACCTTGGCATGCTCCATCCAACTGAAAATCCAACCCACCAGCTCGATGTTTACAGCGCATTCCATTTCGAGGTACCAGGTGCCTTTGGTTGATTTGGTGAAGCGCTGACTGTGGTGCCACTGTCTTCGGCTGAGAAAATGGGCAGGACCATCGCCCAATTCGATGCGGATTTTTTCCGGTTTGGCTTCTACGGTGTCGTGGATGCCGAAGCGGCATTTCAGGAGGCGATCGGCTACACGGCCGCTCTGCCGGGGATAAAAGCGCTCGTTGGTGCACTCCACCTTGTCAAACAAATCAATTTCGCGGATACCGAATTCCCGATCTCGGTTGGTGCGCCCGTTTATCCAACCTGCTGCATGCAGGGTGCCCCTGTGGTATATGATGCGGTAGGGCGAAAACAGGTAAGTGACTTGCTTGCTGTGGTATTTCTGCGAAATACGCACCATGCGTTTGTTGGTAATTCCCCACAACACGTTTCGCAGGTGAACGGGGTCGAGGTAATGGGCATTGTATTCGCCCCATCCGGTATGCATCATGGCATCGGGTGGGAGGTGGGAAGCAATATCGCGGAATTCGTTCTGCTGAATCACATAGTTGTTTTTCAGCAATATTTTGAGCGAGTTCCCCGTCAGCTTCCGCATCCAGTCGGGCTTCAATTGCTCAGTCACGAACGTCTTGAAATAGGTGTCCTCACGTTCGTGACCACCCTGCTTACGGGCTACAATCACCCACTGCTTGCGGTTGAACTCGCCGTCAAGTACCTGTAATTCGGTACGTAAGTCGCTGAAGTGTTCCTCTAGTGAGAGTAAATCGCGGTATACCGAGCGTTTACTGCAGGCCACACCCTTTTGTTTGAGCTTGACCCATATGGATTCGATAGTCTCAGGTCCCAGGCGCAAAAGCTGCTCAATCAGTAAAATCCGCTGGACTTTCATCCTGGCAAAAGTAACCCCTTGTTGTGTAGGAATTTCGGGGTGACCCTTGTGGTTGACATTGGGTGTCACAACCTGATATTTAATTACTGGAAATGGTTAGGGTTTTTATGCTTGTTTTCAGAATAAAAAACGTATGTCAGTTGTGCGGAATGACTGTGTTCGGTTTTTGTGTCGTAAAAACCGGAAAATACTTAAAATTCCTTCACAACACCGGTGTAATTGTAGGGGCTTACGGCCCGCAATTCGGCGCGGACCCGCTCCTCAACCTCCAGGGTGTCGATAAACCGGCTGATGTGTTCGGCGCTGATACGTTCACCGGTACGCGTTAGGGCCTTAAGGGCTTCGTAAGGCTTTGGGAAGCCCTCCCGGCGCAGGATGGTTTGTAAGGCCTCGGCCACTACAGCCCAATTGTCTCCGAGGTCGGATGCAATGGCCTCCCGGTTGATCTCCACTTTGCCCAATCCTTTGAGCAGGGATTTGAAGGCGATGAGGGTGTGGGCGTAGGGTACACCAATGTTTCGCAGTACAGTGGAGTCGCTCAGGTCGCGCTGCAGACGGGAGATGGGTAGTTTGGCCGAAAAATGCTCATACAGGGCATTGGCTATGCCGAAGTTGCCCTCGGCGTTTTCGAAATCGATGGGATTTACTTTGTGGGGCATGGCCGATGAGCCTACTTCGTTGGCTACCACTTTTTGGGTGAAGTAGTTCATAGAGATATAGGTCCACATGTCGCGCGACAAATCAATCAGGATGGTGTTGATGCGTTTTAGGGCATCGAACAAGGCCGCCATGTTGTCATAATGCTCAATTTGCGTCGTGTAGGCGCTGCGCTGAAGTCCGAGCCGGGTAATGAAGCGTTCGCTGAAGGCAATCCAGTCGGTATCGGGGTAGGCTACCGCGTGGGCATTTAGGTTTCCGGTGGCGCCGCCGAATTTGGCCGAGTAGGCGATGGTGTTCAGCAGCTCGAGCTGAGTTTGGAGCCGGTGGTAAAATACGTACAACTCCTTGCCCAATCGGGTCGGCGAGGCGGGTTGTCCGTGCGTTCGCGCCAGCATGGGTACATCAGCCCAGGCCTTGGCCATTTGAAGCAGGCGTTCCATCACGGCCTTCAATGCGGGTAAGTAGCTCAGGGTATTGGCCTCGCGCAGGCTCAGCGGGATCGCGGTATTGTTGATGTCCTGGGAGGTGAGTCCGAAATGGATGAATTCTTGGTAATCGCCCAGGCCAAGCTCTGTAAAGCGTTCCTTCAGGAAGTACTCCACCGCTTTCACGTCGTGGTTGGTGGTCTTCTCGATGGTTTTGATGTGGAGTGCATCTTGGTGGCTAAAGCCGAGGTAAATTGCCCGCAGGGATTTGTACAGTGAGGTGTCGAAGTTCTTGAGCTGGGGCAGGGGTAATTCACACAACTCGATGAAGTATTCAACCTCTACGAGTACACGATACCGGATCAGTGCCTCTTCCGAAAAGTACAATCCAAGCTCTTCGCTCTGCATCCGGTAGCGGCCGTCGACAGGCGATATGGCGTTCAAGGGATGCAAAGGCATGGCTGGTGGTGTCAGATGTTTGAATAGCTTTTGGCGATGATCAGGACTTAGGCGATTGCGGCTTCTTTCCAGATTTTTTTCACGAGTCCTTGCAAAACCTTACCCGGACCGAGTTCTGTGAAGGTGGTGGCTCCGTCGGCAACCATGCGCTCTACGCTCTGTGTCCAGCGGACAGGTGCGGTAAGTTGTGCAATCAGATTGCTTCGTATTTCAGCAGTGTCTGTGTGCGCCTGAGCCGTTACGTTCTGATAAATGGGGCAGGTTGGTGTGCTGAAAGTCGTTGCTTCTATGGCTGCCGCCAGACGCTCGCGGGCCGGTTCCATGAGTGGGCTGTGGAAGGCACCTCCGACCGGTAACAACAAGGCGCGCTTGGCACCTGCCTCAGTCATCGCTACGCAGGCGGCTTTCACGGCTTCCACTTCTCCGGAAATGACCAATTGCCCGGGGCAGTTGTAATTTGCAGCAACAACTATTCCCGTTGCTGCAGCGCAGATCTCTTCTACACGGGCATCGTCCAGCGCAAGTATTGCCGCCATGGTACCGGGAACCGCTTCGCAGGCCGATTGCATGGCATAGGCACGTTCCATTACGAGGCGGAGTCCGTCGTCGAACTGCAATACACCACAGGCCACCAGGGCCGAAAATTCGCCCAGGCTGTGCCCCGCAACCATAGTTGGTTTGAAATCATTACCCAATACCCGGGCATGGATAACTGAGTGCAAGAAGATGGCGGGCTGAGTAACCTTCGTTTGGCGCAGGTCTTCTTCGCTGCCTTCAAACATCAGGTCCGAAATCCGGAAGCCCATGATGGCATTGGCTTCTTCAAACAGCGCTTTGGCTAGCGCGTTCGATTCATACAGGTCCTTGCCCATGCCGGGGAACTGTGAACCTTGTCCGGGAAAGAGGTAAGCGTGCATAGCGTTGCGGAATTGGTGCGTTTGGTTCTGTCGGTCTGTAGTTCTAGTTCTATAGAGATGAAAATTCTACGCGTTTCCAGAGGGGATTATCGTTCGTGTTTGCGGATGAGGGAGATGAATTCACTCCGTGTGCGATCGTTTTCGAATTCGCCGGTGAATGCCGATGTAGTGGTAACGGAGTTTTGTTTTTGAACACCACGCATCTGCATGCAAAGGTGTTGTGCCTCGATGACAACAGCCACTCCGAGCGGATCAAGGGTTTCCTGAATGCAGTCGCGAATTTGGGTGGTAAGCCGCTCTTGTACCTGTAGTCGGCGGGAAAAGGCATCCACCACACGGGGAATCTTGCTCAGTCCAACGATGTATCGGCTGGGGATATACGCTACATGGACCTTACCGAAAAAAGGCAGCAGGTGATGTTCGCACAGGCTGTAGAGCTCGATGTCCTTCACGATGACCATTTGCTGGTAATCCTCACGGAACTTGGCCGAGTTGAGGATTCCCACCGGATCGAGGTCGTTGCCGTGGGTGAGAAACTGGATGGCTTTAGCTGCCCGTTCGGGTGTTTTGAGTAAGCCTTCACGCTCGGTCGATTCGCCGATTTCCTTCAAAATTCCGGCGTAGAGGGCTGCAATACGCCCCACCCGCTCTGGATTGTAGAGGTCGAGCTTTTGGTAGCCATCAAGCTCTTCATCGTGCGATATGTCCTTGCCGTGTTCCGCCATGGCCTAGCCGAAGTACTCGGCGTAATTGTTTTCAGTTTCGTACAATTTCACGCAATGCAGTTCACAACCTTTTTCCCGGATGGCATCAGCCAACTGATCCCAGATGGCAATGGCCAGGATTTCTGTCGATGCCAGTTTGCCTTGCATGAAATCCACTTCCAGGTTGATGTTGCGGTGGTCGAGCTTTTCCACCACCTTGTCCTTAATCAAGTTGCTCAGGAATTTCAAGTCGATGACGAAGCCGGTGTCGGGGTTCAGCTCGCCCTTCACGGTGACAAACAGCTCGTAATTGTGCCCATGCCAGTTCGGATTGGCGCATTTTCCGAATACCTCAGCGTTCCGCTGATCATCCCAATCGGGTCGGGCCAGCTTATGTGCTGAGTTAAATCGTTCTCTTCGGGTAATGAATACCATGTGTGTCAATGAGTTAAGATAATAAATAACCCGCTACAAAGCTAGGGCTTTTCCCTGAGCTTTCAAGCATTTCCGGTGGAGCTGTGGGCTACCTTTGCAGGCATGTCTGCACAGGATGTATTGCTGGTTGCTGCCACATTGCCTGAATTGAAGTCCTGCCTGTCCTCGGCCGAGGATGGATACAGGCCCAATGCCGGTCCTGGGATCGATACGTTGGTGACCGGAGTAGGATGTACAGCAACAGCCTATCACGTTGGGCGCATACTGTCAACCAATCGCTATCGCCTGGCTATTCACCTCGGGCTGGCCGGCAGTTTTGATCCTGCTTTGCCTCCCGGAACAGTGGCCGAGGTGGTGTCGGATGGTTTTGGTGACCTGGGTGCCGATGACCATGGTCGGTTTTTAAGTGTGTTCGATCTGCATCTGGCCGATCCGGATGGGTTTCCGTTTCAGGCTGGCCTGCTTTGTCCAGCGTATGCCGGCAAGGACGCCAGTTGGCCCTGCGTTTCGGCCACTACGGTGCAAACTGCGCATGGTGAGGCTGAACAGATCAGGCGCTTTGCCGAACGGCAGCAAGTGGCGTTGGAAAGCATGGAAGGAGCGGCCTTTTTCTATGCTTGTATGCTTAGCGGTGTGCCCTGCCGGCAGTTCAGGGCGGTTTCGAATTGGGTTGAACCCCGTCGCCGCGAGAATTGGAAAATCCCGGAAGCCCTTGATGCCCTCGGGCGTTTTGTTGCCGAGAACAGGGAGCTCATTTTCCGGACCTGATTTACGCATTGCCGGGTAAACAGCGACGGGTTGATAACTCCTGTTGGGCAACCCCAAGACGCCACTGCCGTACAAGGAACTTTACACCTGTACGGCATGAAGAGGATTTTTACACTGATTCTGACGGTAATATTGGTTCAGTTTGTGGCTCCTGCTGCGGCTGGTGAGCGTGCCGGTTCGCGCAAAGCGAGCGGGGATAGCACCCGTGCCCCCCTCGAACTGGTCTTTTGCCTCGACCTGAGCGGAAGCACGAATGGCGTACTCAACGATTTGCGTGAGCGCTATTGGACTCTGGTGAATCATACCCGGCTGGCTCAACCCGGTCGGGAATTGCGCATAGGCATCGTGGGGTTTTCGCGCCCAAGTTTCGGTAAAGAGAATGGCTATGTGCGTGTTCTGGCACCCATCAGCAACGATCTCGACAAAGCCATGCTTGAACTGATGCGGCTCAAACCCTACGTCGAAAAAGGCGACCAGTATGTGAGTACAGCGCTCAAAGCCTGCATCCAAAGCCTCGAGTGGACCGATGACCCCCTGGCAGACCGCATGGTCTTCCTGATCGGTAATGGAATGGTTAGTGCCGATGGATATGATTTTACACGCTACAGCGATATGGCCCGGGTTCGCGATATCCGTGTGCACTCGCTGTATGCCCGGCGGCAGCATGGATTCTTCAAGGAATATCCAGGCTGGAAACGCATTGCGGGAATTTCGGGTGGACAAGCAATGGAGTTTCGGGTCAATGAGCCGGACTCGCTGCTCACCTGGCCCACCTGCACGGAGGAACGTCTGTTTAGTCTGGAAGCGGAATTCCCGGCAGCAGATAAGAATCTGGAAATCCTACTGCGTGGCACCACCATGGAAAGCCGGGCTCAGCGTCTGTATTATCGTGCAATGACTTCTGCGATGACGGTTTCTGCAAAAAACAACCTGGTTGCTGCCGAATTCGATGAGTCTGTGCTCTCAGCACCTGCCGAACAATCAGCGGTCGGGTTTGAATCGGCACCTGGTGAGCTGACCACGGCGTCCATCCAAGAAGACAACAAAGCCATACTCAGCAATGGGGTAGGCGAGAATTTCGTCCTATACAGATGTATCCTCGGTATTCTGTTTGCTGACCTTGGAATTCGTCAGGTCAATCCCTGAACATCAGGCAGGTACTTCCCCAAGCACAGTCACGCCACCGGTGGTCTTTTGACCGATTTGGACATGCAGTTTTGTACCCACCGGTAAAAACAAGTCCACGCGCGACCCGAACTTGATGAATCCGAGTTCTGAGCCCTGACGGATCATATCTCCCTGGTGCGGATAGTACACGATGCGGCGGGCCAGTGCCCCGGCAATTTGACGAACCAGAATCTCAAAGCGGTTTTCCTTTCCAATCACCACTGTGGTGCGCTCGTTTTCGCTCGAGGCCTTGGGATGCCAGGCTACCAGGTATTTGCCCTCGTGGTAGCGCAGGTAGTTCACCTTGCCTGATATGGGATACCAGTTTACGTGCACATTGAGGGGGGACATGAAAATTGATACCTGCAGGCGCTTGTCTTTGAAGTATTCGTTCTCGACGGTGTTTTCAATAACAACCACTTTGCCGTCGCAGGGCGCAACAATCAGGCGCTCGTCGAGGGTTTGGGTTCGAGCCGGAACGCGGAAAAACTGCAGAATCAGATAGACCAAGGCCGCGCTCAGTACACCAACGGCAATACGCAGCCAGAGCAAGTCGGGCGCGAAATAAAAGGCTGCTAAATTCATCACCGCCGCAACGGTGAGAACGATGGCAATGGAGGGAGTCCCTTCCTTGTGGAGGCGCATGGTGGCGTTTTATCGGTTACCGCGAATCAATAGTGACCGCGTGAATGAATCGCTGTGGCCACTTTGCCAAGTGCGAAGATGTAGGCAGCGATACGCATGGAGACCTTGTGTTTCTGCGCAACGTTCCAAACATTCTGGAAAGCCTGGCGCATCCAGCGGTCGGCACGGCGGTTGATTTCCTCTTCGCTGTAGTAGTAGCCGGTGCGGTTCTGTACCCACGCGAAATAGGAAACAGTCACACCGCCTCCGTTAGCAAGAATGTCCGGTATGATGACAACACCCTTCTTGTTCAATACCTCATCCGCTCCCGCAGAAGTCGGTCCGTTGGCGCCCTCTACAATCAACTTGGCCTTGATGCGGGATGCATTCTCCATCGTGATCTGGTTCTCCAGTGCACAGGGGGCAAGGATGTCGACATTCAGCTCGAGCAATTCTTCGGGCTTAATCGGGCTTGCACCTTTAAAGCCCTTCAGGACGCCACCATTCTTGGCACAATACTCCATGGCCTTGGCGATATCGATTCCTTTGGGATTGAAAAACGCGCCGGTGTGGTCAGATACTGCAACCACTGTGATGCCGTTTGTTTCGAAGTGCTTGGCTGTAATTGATCCAACGTTGCCGAATCCCTGTACAGCCGCCTTCATTTTCTTCGGGTTGAGCTTGAGTTTGGTCAAAGCCAGGTGCAGGGGCTTTCCGGTTACAACACCGGGAGTGAATCCTCCGTTAACTTTGGAGTATTCGTCCACGATCCAGGCCATTTCGCGTCCGCTGGTGTTCACATCGGGTGCGGGAATGTCTTTGTCAACGCCGAAAATATCGGCCATGGCGGCCGTATATGCACGGGTGAGTCGCTCGATTTCGCCGACACTCATCGTTTTCGGATCGCAGGTGATACCGCCTTTTGCTCCACCGTAAGGGATGTCGGCGATGGCGCACTTGAACGTCATCCATGCAGCCAACGCTTTAACCTCATGCTCGTCGACCTGAGGATGGTAGCGGATTCCGCCTTTGCTCGGTCCGAGTGCAGTGGAGTGGATTACACGGTAGCCTTCAAACACGCGGATACTGCCATCATCCATTTTGATCGGCAGACTCACTTCAACCAGCTTACTCGGGGTTTTCACGATCTGGTACACATCCTTATCGAGGCTCATGATTTTCGCTGCCTGATCGAGGCGGCTAATCATGGCATCGAATGGGTTGAGTGTTTCCTGCACTTTGGCACTGGCGAGTGCCAGACTCTGTGCACCCTTGCGGATGAATTTGTCGGGTTTGGCCAATAAGGTCTTATTGATGATGCCAACCCGGTCGTCGTCGGACATGATGATGACTTCGCACTTGGGAGCGGCCTTTCTCAAACGGGAGGCCACCTTATCGCCATTCATGGCGGTTTTTACTTTTGAATTCAGGTAATAATCGACAAAGGCCATGACGGGTTGTGTTTTTCCCATTTTGGCGATGCACTCCTCTCCGGTAGAGAAGGTGCGGATTTCACATCCGGTGGTTGTGGATTCGAGGTGATCCTTCAACAACTCCAGCTGGAGCTTGTCGTCTTCAATAACGAAAATCAGGGGTTGCGCTTTCTGCACTTTGGCAGCCTTCGTCTTCTTCGAAATCTTGGTGATGGCCATGCGTTTTTTTCGTTGATAGCCGACAAAAATAGGGATTATTTGAACCCAAGCATTTTCAATGAAAAGAACAGGTTATCAGCTTGTTACAGACGCTGTTAATTGGATTTAACCAGACTGTCTATCACTTCCCTCAGGTTTCCACCCCTGCGTTCCAGGTCCTGCCTATGGCCAATTTGGCTCGAGCGGTAACGGACATACGATAGCACGACGGTGTTATTGGCTTCGGCCAATTTTTGGCGCAGCCGGGCGTAACGCTCCGGTTGATTCAGCTTGAGGGCATCGAACCCGGCAAGGATCCTGTGGTAAGCCTGTCGCTTTGCTTCACGTTTTTCGGCAATGCCAGCCTCATCCGGAAGTTGTCTGTAAAGGCTGTCCAGCTGAACTGCACACTGTTGCATGAATAAACCAACCTGCTCTTCATCTTCTCGTTCCTCAGTGTAAAGTTCTTCCTGCCTGGATCCGCTTCCGTGTACAGATCGCAGGTAGCGCAATGCCCCTTCTTCACCTATAAAGGTGGCCAGGTTTTCACTCGCTTCCGTATCGCCGGGGATAAAAACGGTGCCGTGACTCATTTCGTGGATAATCAGTTCTGCGAATGCGCCTTCGCTGCGATCAAGCATTCCGGACAGCAGCGGGTCATCAAACCACCCCAAGGTACTCCATGCCCCAACACTTCCCCACCCAACGTCGAGGCCCTTCCGAAGCAATTCCTCCCGTTCCTTCCGTGCCGTATGTTCATCAAAGAATCCCTTGTATTCCAAGTCACCCAGGAAGGGGAAAGACCAGGTGTAGGCATCAAGTCGAAAAGCATCCGAGGCCGTCAGGACCCACAGCACAGGCTTTCCGCCCTGATTGTACAGCGTTTTGTACTGCCCATGGTCGTTCAATCCCAGGTTTTCGATGGCGAAACGGCGGACCGATTCCAATCGCCGTAGGTTGTGTTTTAGGCTATCTGGGAATTCAGGGTCGTTCAGTACATCTTCAACCGGCCGTGCTTCGCGGATTATGTGCACCTGGCCTTGCAGTTGCATCAGCCCATAGGACAGGAGCTGGTAATTGAATGCCAGCCAAATTACTGTGCTGATTCCCAGCGTAAGCAGAAACAGCTTGAAGGCGCGTGCCATCATCGGCGAAAGAGGAAAGGCATGCGTTCCTTCATGTGCTTTTGTCGCTCCTTGATTTCTGCATAGCGGGTTTCCGCTTTAGCCAGTCGGATGGTGTCGCCAGTAGCGCTCCAATAGCGGCGGTGCATGTCATATGCGGCCTCCAGGTCGACCAGCTTGTCGGATGAAGACGGATCGTTGAGCACACAGGTATTGTCGATCCACGCATGCTTTTTGTTCAGGAAGGCATCGTTGCCTTTCTCGTTGCCTGCTGTATTAGAGATCATCGAGCCGCTCATGTGGGCAATCGGGAACATCCCTTGTTGAGATAAAAAGACATACGCTTTGGGGTCGGCCAGGAAAGCGACTCCCTTTTTCCGGCAATAACGCTGAAGTGCTTCGATGGTGGATTTATATGCGGCAATCAATGCTGGTTGATCAAGCGTACAACCGGTGTTGTATAGCTCTTCCGGATGAAACTGGCCAAGGAGATCCATTAGGCGTTCATATTCGGGAGCAATGGCTGCATAAACCTCCGGGTGGTTGCGTTGCAGAAGATCACGGTGTGTGAACTTTACATCGTAATTCAGTACGCAAAGGTCTGTTCGGAAATCCCGGCTGATGCGAGCCTGTTGCGCCATGATGCTGGTGGTCCAGTCTGCAATCAGCACCACACTTCCTTTTGGTGTTGCATCACTGAGGTCATTCATCAACGCAGGACCCAAGTTGAAATCCCGTAAATCAGTCCGCGGAAAGTTCAGCATACATTGAATCGGAATGAGTGCCAGTGCCGTGGCAGGCATCCAGGGGCGTATGTGCGCTAATTGCAAAATGCCAGGGCCGATCAATACCGATAGTAACACAAAGGGAACGCACAAATACGCATCCGTATCTGCGGTTTGGTCTATGCGCAACTGGTACATTAAAAGCAGTACAAAAAAACCGAACAGGGCCCAGGCCAATCGTTTCGCCGAACTACGTGAGAGCACAATGAAACCAGCAAGTATGAATGCACTCATCAGCAGAAACTGATAGGCAATCAGGTTCATGAAATAGGGCAGGCGCAAGCCAGCGATTCCTTTGACCACCGATTGGGTATTCTTGATCCATGCCCCACCACTTAGATGATATACCAACCGTGAAATCGTGTCGGCACTACCAAAAGCAAAAGCCTGATTACCCGTGCTGATGATCATCATCCATCCATAAAACAGCAACAGCACGGCCAGCGTAAGCCCTGCCGCATATACTGTTTCACGGCTTCGAAGGGACTCAAGTATTCCCTGAACCGGCTGCTTGTTGTTGCGTGTTGGTGCGGTGAACGGAGTCCTTAACCAACCCACAGGCCAAAGCAGCAGGGTAAAGGGCAATAAAAAGACCATGCTGAGGTGGTGGTTCGCGAGTCCCAGACCGATTGCCAGTCCTGCCCAAAGACTTCCGCTCCGAACATTTCCTTCCTGTCTTAACACAATTCCATGAAGCAGCATGCAGCTGAACAAAACCTGCAGGGTGTACACTTCAACAGCGTGCGACCAGTGCCAGAGTGTGGCACCGGTAATTGGCGCCAAGGATGAAGCAGTGGCCACAAGTATCCGCCGTGTGGAGCTCTCGCCCGGAAAAACCGTTGTGCAGATTGATTCGGTAATTCGAAAGAGTAGGAGGGAAGCCAGTGCCATGCACAGGGCGCTGAAAACCACCAACGCATCAATCGTCCCCATGAGCTGACTCATCAACGCAACGAAACCATGAGCAAGCAGGATATAGCCTGGAAATCCAGGCGGGTGTGCAACGCTGCCGAGCTCGACACAGAGGGCGAATTCGGCGGCATCGGCGAATCCCAAACTACCAGACGGCGCATTCAGGAGAGGAATGGTCAGGACAAGTCCGAAAATGACACACCGGATCAAGTTGCGTAGCCGTGCGGTATTCATGCTGGGTCTTTGTTCATGCGAAGATACTTGCGGGAATGGATTGCATCTTTTTGTGTAGTAATGTCTCGATTGTGCCCAAGGCAAGATATATTTGTTGAACCATGCCTCATGTAATCAGTTTCATCCTGTTGTTCGTTTTTGCCTTCGAAACAGCAGTGCCGGTAAGCAGCCTTGGTGGTGGCCTGGTCGATGCGTTTGCGCTACAGGCTGCTGACATGGCCTCTGGCGAGACGGAGGAGTCCTGCGAAACGGAAACCAAGGTGAAAGAGAAGGAAGCGGATGTCATGACGGGGTCGGTTTTCGGACTTGAGCGCGAAACAGCGTCAACCAGTATAAGGCAATCTGCTCTCATCGACTTTTTTATTGCCGATTATCATAGGTCCGCTATCGACGAGCCACCGGAGGTTTAACTTTTCAATACCCGATTTGTTCCTTCCAGGCAAGGCCTTGCCTTGCACTTGTTTGTCGATTTCAACCTACATCATTTGTGAAAAACACCTCATCATCGTTTAAAACCGATATCCAATCCGGGCTCGTTGTTTTCCTGGTAGCGTTGCCCCTTTGCCTGGGAATTGCACTTGCTAGCGGTGCTCCATTGTTTGCCGGGATCATTGCCGGCGTAGTGGGCGGCATCGTTATTGGGCTCCTGAGTGACTCGCAGCTTAGTGTGAGTGGCCCTGCGGCGGGACTGACAGCCATCGTGCTGGCAGCTATCACTAGCCTGGGTTCCTACGAGGCCTTCCTCGCTGCAGTTGTCATTGGTGGCTTGTTTCAGATCCTTCTCGGTGTTGCGCGTGCCGGTGCCATCTCCAATTATTTTCCCTCCAACGTAATCGAGGGCATGCTTACGGCGATCGGGGTTATTATCATTCTGAAGCAGCTGCCTCATGCGGTGGGATATGATGTCGATAATGAAGGCGATTTTTTCTTCATTGAAAAGGGAACCGGTCACAACACCTTTTCGGCCCTCATTGATGCTGTGAACTATTCCCACCCAGGAGCCATCATCGTGACGGTTGTATCGCTTACCATCCTCATCGCCTTTATCAAAGTCCCCCTCCTGAAGCGAATCAAGGTAGTGCCGGGAGCCCTCGTGGCCGTCATCTCCGGTGTCGCTCTCAATACCTGGTGGAGTGCCAGTGGGTCAAGCCTTGCTATCGGTCGGGACCACCTCGTAAACCTTCCTGTTCCAGCCGATTTCAACGCGTTTTTTGCACAATTCACCACGCCGGAGGTTTCGGCTTTCCTGCGACCTGAGGTATGGATTGTTGGTGCAACACTGGCCGTTGTAGCCAGCATTGAGACCTTGTTGTGTGTCGAGGCGGCGGACAAGTTGGATACTCAAAAACGATTCACGAATACAGACAGGGAACTGTATGCACAAGGTGCAGGCAACCTGATCAGTGGATTGATTGGTGGCTTACCCATGACTTCTGTCATCGTACGAACATCTGCCAATATCAATGCAGGCGCTCAAACCAAGACCAGCACCATTGCCCATGGTCTATTCCTGTTGTTGGCCGTGGTGACGATTCCCTTCGTATTGAATCAGATTCCTCTTGCATGTCTTGCTGCGGTACTCCTTCAAACCGGCTTCAAGTTGGCCAGTCCTCGCGTGTTCCGACACATGTGGTCTAACGGACGATTGCAGTTCATTCCATTCTTCGTGACTGTAATCGCTGTCGTGTTTACCGATCTGCTTCGCGGTGTAGCCGTTGGTCTGGTTGTGAGCGTATTCTACATCCTCCGGGCCAACATGCGACTTTCCTATTTCTTTTCGCGTGAGCAATACAATGCTGGAGAAAAAATAGTGATGCGTTTAGCCCAGGAAGTTTCCTTCCTGAACAAGGCGGCCATCAAAAAAACCTTGCGGGAGATTCCCCGTGGTGCCGCCATCGAAATCGATGCCAGCGAGACCGCCTACATCGACCACGACGTACTCAATCTTATCCGTGATTTCGTTTCATCTACCTCAGTTGAAAAAGAAATCAGTGTAACCCTCACCGGTTTCAGGGAGCATTATTCCATTGCGCAATCCCTGCCGCATGTCACAATTCAATAATTTCAAATCAGAAAAACCTCCATGAAAGTGCATACATCCGAAACCCAAAAGACCATCTCCCCTGACAAAGCCCTGACTATTCTCAAAGAAGGGAATGAGCGATTTGTCAACAACCTTCGTGTAAACAGAAACCTGCTTAAGCAAGCCAACGAAACCCGCGATGGCCAATGGCCCTTTGCCGCTATTCTGAGTTGTATTGATTCGCGTACATCGGCCGAGCTGATTTTTGATCAGGGCCTGGGGGACGTGTTTTCTATCCGCATTGCCGGGAATGTTGTCAACACCGATATCATCGGAAGCCTGGAGTTTGCCTGCAAAGTGGCCGGATCCAAGCTTATTGTTGTGCTGGGGCACACCGGGTGTGGCGCAATAAAAGGTGCCTGTGATCACATTGAGATGGGAAACCTGACTGAGCTTTTATCGAAAATTCAGCCTGCGGTTTACGAGGAGCGCGCTACAGCGGATCCTGGAAAACGCAATGGATCAAATCCCGAATTCGTGTACAATGTGACTGAGTTGAATGTGAAGCGGACCGTTCGCTCCCTGGTGAACCGATCCTACATTCTTGAAAAGATGATTGAGAGCGGAGAAATCGCCATTATCGGCGGCATTCACCATTTGGATACCGGTGTGGTAAATTTCCTGCCTGATACATGGATTTCTTCAGCTGCCGATATCCATGCACAGCCTGTGGATGCGGGTAAATAACAAGGACTTTGTTTTGACCTGTCAGAAGCAATAGCGGTTCGCCGAAGTCAAGGCATCGGATACGGCACGACGGGCAAGTACTGCGTTGAACGCTTCCGCTTTGGTGAAACGCTTGAGACCCATGAGCAGCATTCGCTGCTGATCCCCCTGGCTCATGGCAATGATGGCATGCTTGCCATTCACCTGCATTCTATCCATAGAATCCTGGATATACACCCGGGCCATTGCGGAGTGTAGTTCGGCCTGTGCGGCACCTTCAGCAGAGGACTTCATGGCGCGCATCAAGATTGATTCGGACATGAAGGCGTCGATAATCATATCGGCAATTCGCATCAGGATTTCCTGCTCCTTGGCGAGCTTCATCATATACGTTTGCACTGCAGTGCCGGCAACCATCAGAATCGCTTTTTTCATGTTAGCGATTGTCTTTCGTTCGGCTGCAAATGCACTGTCGTCGGAGTTTGAGAAATCCGGTATGGAAGCCAGTTCGGCTTGAATTGCTGTAGCAGGTCCCATCAGGTCCAGTTCCCCTTTCATGGCACGCTTTAGCAACATGTCGACAGTGAGCAGTCGATTGATTTCATTGGTGCCTTCAAAAATCCGGTTGATACGTGAATCACGATAAGCGCGATCCATTGGAAAATCGGCCGAGTAGCCGTACCCTCCAAATATCTGGACGCCTTCGTCTACAACATAATCGAGCACTTCCGAACCTGCTACTTTCAGAATGGCACATTCCACTGCGTACTCTTCGGCGGCACCCAACAAGGCTGTGCCAAAATCACTACCAGAAGCCAACAGGGCTTCTTCCTTCTCTTCAATGAGCTGACTGACGCGATAGATAGCCGATTCCAGTGCAAAAATCCGGATGGTCTGTTCCGCAAGTTTGTGTCGTATCGCACCGAAGCGAGCGATGGGCAACTTGAATTGTTCGCGCGTGTTTGCATATTCAACCGAGCGACTCGAGACCTGCTTGGCGGCACCGAGTGCTGCAGCTGCGAGTTTCGCCCGTCCGATATTTAGAATGTTGAATGCGATTAGGTGTCCTTTGCCGATTTCGCCGAGTACATTTTCGACTGGTACTTTGCAATCGGAGAAAAACACCTGCCTGGTGGAGGAGCCTTTGATGCCCATTTTATGTTCTTCTTCTCCGAGACTGAGACCTTCCGTATTTCTGTCCACAATGAAACCGGTAAACTTGTCACCATCAACTTGTGCAAACACGGTGAATACATCGGCGAAGCCAGCGTTTGTAATCCACATCTTTTGTCCGTTAAGGATGTAATGCTGCCCATCATCCGAAAGAACCGCTTTGGTTTTTGCGGCCAAGGCATCCGATCCTGAACCAGGCTCTGTCAAACAGTACGAACCTTTCCACTCGCCGGTAGCCAGCTTGGGCAGGTACTTTTGCTTTTGTGCTTCGTTGCCGAAGTAGAGAATGGGCAAAGTTCCGATGCCGGTGTGTGCTGCCATAGCCACCGAGAACGAATGACCTGCACCAAGCACTTCTGTCATTAGCATGCCGGTCAGAAAGTCCTTTCCAAAGCCGCCGTACGACTCCGGAATCGAAACGCTCAGAATGCCCAACTCTCCGGCCTTATCAATCAAGGATGGCATGAGTCCGGGTTCGAGTGCGTCGATACGGTCGAGTTGTGGATACACTTCCTGCTCGAGGAACTCGCGTGCCATATCGGCCATCATTCGGTGCTCTTCGGAGAAGTGTTCAGGGGTGAACAGTGCGGAAAAATCGCTTTCGCGGATCAGAAATTGACCGCCTTTCATAGCGGAATGTGTGGTGGTGGTGCCCATCGTTTAATTGACTTCGTGGCGTTCTACGAAAATCAAACGCCCTTCGTTACGAAAGTACGTGCAGTCGATCCCGAACCGGTTGTTCCCATCAGATAGTTTCCAACGCTGCAGGAGCGATTACCTTTGCAGCTATGCAAACCATTGTTTCGGCTGACATCAATCGTGCAGCGTCTATCTTGCGTGAAGGTGGGCTGGTAGCGATTCCCACTGAGACCGTTTATGGCCTTGCTGCAAACGCTGAATCGGCCGAGGCGGTCGTTCAGATATTCGACGTCAAGCAACGGCCTTCCTTTGATCCGCTGATTGTCCATATCAGCGGTAGAGCCGAGCTTGATCGCTACGCCCACTCCGTTCCTGAATCCGCATACCGATTGGCAGAGGCTTTCTGGCCTGGGCCATTGACTCTGGCCAGCTAGGCGGGAAAATCCCCTATATACTTGATGGAGGTGCGTGTTTGGTCGGTGTGGAATCTACCATTGTCGGATTCGAAGGGGGCCAGCCCTGTATTTATCGGTTAGGCGGATTGCCGATTGAAAAACTTCAAGACGTAATCCCTAATCTTAATCTTAAAATCAGCCAAAGCTCCGATCCCAAGGCACCTGGAATGTTGGAGAGCCATTACGCTCCCCGAAAACCTCTGGTGTTGGCCAAGCTTTCAAAATTGCTTCCGTTGCCCATTGAAGATCGCGTTGGTATATTGTCTTTCAACACAAACTGGACCGGAGTGCACGGTGTAGTGCATGCGGAGGTTTTGTCGCCAGCTGCCGATGTACAGGAAGCTGCCACGAATCTTTTTGCAGCCCTTCGACGACTTGATGCTTCGGCTGCGGAACGGATTTATGCCGAGCTGATTCCCGAGGTGGGTGTGGGTCGCGCGGTGAATGATCGCCTGAGGCGGGCGAGTTCATCGTAGTGAGGCTGAAGGGTCGGGTAATTGTCCTTGATGAATTAAGGAATCGGTGAGGGGAAATTAGTCGTGTGTAAACGGTTAGGGTATTGGGTTGTGTTGAGTTGTCCGATAACTTTGCGACTGGGGAGGAGGAGTGGCGGCCCCCTTAGCGATTTTCAGCAATAGACTGTATTTCAATTGGATAGCTGCTTTTTGGTTTAGCCTGTCCGGCGTGTTTTCCGGAAAACAACAATCGCCCAATACACAACAGTGCACAACTGGTCAATCTGCCGTAGGTATTGCCAGACAGCTCAATTCCCTAGTTTCGAATTTAAAGTGGTTTCGTCCTGAACAATGGGATGTCAACTGGCAACCACTCCTTTCAGTCCTTAGTCGCGGACAATTCGCAGTGTGCGGCTGTTGCCGGACTCGTCGCGAATCTCAAGCAAATAGGTGCCCGCTTCGAGCGATTTCATTTCCAGCCTGGCATCCCGGTTGAAGCGAAGCGGCGCAACGACCAGTTTTCCGCTTAAATCCATCACCTGCAAGGTATAATCTCCCGCTCTGAGCAGGTCTATGCTTAGCTCTCCACCTGTCGGGTTGGGGTAGGCTCGGATGGTGTTTCCGGGCTGCAGTTCGTCCAGTCCCACCGCCGAAACGGTATAGCAGGCAGAAGTATCGGTGCATCCGTTACGGGTAACTTGAAGCGCATAGTTGCCGTTCGAGGTCGGCGTGAAAGATGCAGCTGTTGCACCGCTGATTTGGGCGAAGTTGTTGTTGCAGTTGAGCCATTGGTAACTTGCGCCAACTACATTGACGCCACTCAATGTGGTTCCGTTCAGAGAAACGCTGGTGTCGGGTGTGCCTACAAAGAGGATTCCAACACCGGAGGTCAGACTTAGACCACAGTCAACGGATACGATGCAGCGGTAGAAGCGGTTGTTGAAGGTTGTACTCAATCCTGTTAGACTTAGGGTTGGGCTGGTAGCGCCACTATACACACCTCCGTCACTGATGTTGGTCCACACGATGCCGCCATTGGTGCCTTCCTGCCATTGGAAACTGGGGTTTTGTCCGCTGGCTTGCACCGTAAAGCTCGTGTTACCGCCGGGGCAAGTACCTCCGCTGGCAGGCTGACCGGTGAGTTGGGGATAGGTACACTCTCCGTATCGGCAGAAAAAGGCATCCGTACCACTAACCTGCGCGAGGTTGTTGGCAGGATTCAAGGGCTCGAAATAACAAATCGAACCACCATAGTATCCCGCTAAGCAGAAATCGCCACTACTATCGAATGCGATGCCACGCATGTAATCGAGTTGCACGGATCCGATTTTATAAGCCCAGATGAGCTGCCCATTCACGGGGTTGTATTTAGAGGCAAATCCGTCGCGGTTGCCGTAGGAACGCAACCAAGGGTCCTGGATGGATGGGGTGAAGTCAGCCGAGTCGAGGAATTCGCCCAACAGGTAAGGCTCACCGGCAGCATTGGCCCGTACTCCGCGGGCGTTATCAACGCCTGTACCGCCCACTGTGGTCGCCCAGTTTAGTAGGCCGTTATCCTGCATGGAATCGGCATTTCCGTTGAAGATGCCCATGGCATAGGTTGTTGTACCAACCGTTGTCAGCGAGTTTAAATTGTCGGTGCCATTTCCTCCGAATGACCAGGAGGCCTGATAGGTGCCATCGTTCGCGTATCGAGCAATGAAACAATCGGTCTGCGTCCCGGCCGTTGTTAGCGATGTCCCGGTGATCGAGTCTGTAATGAGTGATCCGCTGAAGTTCCCGCCTACTACAATCCTGTCCTGCGCGTCGATGGCGATACTACGCATGTAATCCGAATTTGGTCCCTGTAGGCTCTTCCCCCATAGGATGGAACAAGTACTATCGAGTTTCAGAATGAAGGGTTCATACGTGAACCCACTACCGACGCTGTTGTACAATATCAGGCCAGCTCCGATGTCGACTGATGGACTTCCGAATTCACCACTGAGGTATACATTGCTTTGGCTGTCGAAAGCCAAGCCTTCAATGTAGTCGGTATTGGCTCCAGCTGCGGTGTAGCCGTGCAGGAAGTTTCCATCCGAAGTGTATTTCGCGAGGAATCCGTCAATGCCCGCCACTGAACTTACATTGGTCGAATCGGGACCCGGATCAAGGTCCATGGTCTGAGTAAAATCACCTGCCAGATAGAGATTACCTGCTACATCGATGCGCATCGCACGCACGTTTTTGCTTCCTATGCCGCTCAGGGATTTAGCCCAAACCAAAGCACCTTGGTTCGAATATTTCGCTAGAAAGATATCGCTGGATGTTCCTGTAGCCGTGAGGTTGAATACGGTCGTGCCCGGATCAAAATCGCAAATTCCTGTAAAGCGCCCCGAAACATAGAGATTTCCGGAGGCATCGGTTTCAATCAAATCCGCGTAGTCGGTTCCGGAACCGGCAATGCGTCCTTTTATATCGAAAACAGGCACCTGTTGTGCACTTGCGGTCAGGGTGAATAGAAGTAGAGCGATGTAAGTTATACGTAGGCTTTTCATTGGCTTAATAATGTCACGCAATGATAACAAAAAGGGCGGGATTGCTCCCGCCCCTTGCATGGGTGTGTGGTTACTTAAAAATTCAATTGTGCCTGCAAACGAAGGAGTTGGCCTTTTTGAAAGTTGTCCTGGATTTTAAAGTCTTCGAAGCGGCGGGATGAAATGGTGTACATGGCTACGAACTCGAAGTTTTTGGAAGGTTGCCATTCGACACCTATTTCAGTCTCCTCCACACGATAACTTCTGGCATCCAGTTCGTGTTTCTTTCCGCCATCGTAGGTTTGCCAACGGGCAAAGGGAAAAACAACATGTTTTCCAATGTTTGTTTTGTAATTGATCATCACGTACCCGCCCTTTAGGTTCCTAGTTTCGATGGAGTCGGTGGCCGTGTTGAACTCAGGACCTTTACCGATGTTGTACTCGGCCATGATACCGAATGGTTTCGGATACAAAACGAAAGTTGCAGCGGCACGTTCATCGAGGTATTGGTAGTCGCTTGCGACCTTGGTTCCGGTACTGATTTGATCTTTCGGAATGACAAATCGCCCTGTATATGCCTGTGCCCCCGGCTCTATCAATTGGCTGCCTATGGCAATGGGGTAGGTCACACGGGTAACAATGTGTTGGTTGTTGTTCAGTTCGGGTTTGTTGGCAGTTTGACCATTGTAGACGCCGATGCCGAAGATGCCATAATCCCCCGATCCTTTCAAACCTTCAGCTACCAAGCTCGAATACAGTTTGCGAATTCGCTCTGGAGCATAATAGAAAATCACACCCAGGTCGCGTTCGTTGCTCAGTGCACTATTCAAGGCATCTGCACGGTCAAGCGGAAGGCGGTTCTGGGAGCTTTGCAAGTTTTCAAATCCGAATGGTATCTTACTTTGACCAATGCGGAACCTGAATTCATTTTTCGGATCAACACCAATGTCGAAGTATGCATCGCGCAGCTGTGTGAAGTGCAGGCTGGTAGAACTTACTGAACTTGCAAAATCGGGCTGAATGTAGAAATAGACCTGTTTTGATAGTTGTCCGAACCAAATGATACGCACCCGACGCAGGAAGAATCCGCCGTTGTCGCCCCAGCTGCGGTCACATTGTTCGCAGCGCAAGTCAGGATTGGTTTCGAGCAGGCGGTTGTAACGGGCCTGAACATAGCCGCGTAGACTCATCGATTCATACCACTTTTTTGGGGTTTCCTTTTTGATGGTGTCGGTAGTTGTCTGAGCGTTCGTCACCATCGAGGTAATCAGCAGTAGCGCTACCAGCGCTAGACTTTTGATTCTTGGCTGTGATGTCATTTTATGGAATTGTTATGATGTGATTAGGTAAGGATATTCCAATGTTGAGACAGAAGATCAGTTTCATCTCTGATAGACTCGCTGTAGCTTCTCTGATTCTTGCTTTTGGTCCAAATAAATCGCAGAACAAAGAACTTAACATTGATTTAAGTATTCCTTAACGAAAATCAATCATAACCATATCTTAATGAAAAGGCTATCTCCTTAATGTTTTGGTAACATTCGGGTAACGGAACTTCGATCCGTTTAAAGGGGCAAAGCGGATGATTTCAGATGCGCTCGAAAATACCTGCCGCACCCTGACCGGTACCTACACACATGGTGACCATGCCATAGCGCTTCTGCCTGCTTTCGAGTTCATGCATGAGTTGCACACTCAGTTTGGCTCCTGAGCATCCCAAGGGATGTCCAAGGGCGATGGCTCCTCCATTTACATTCACGAGATCCGGGTTGAGCGAAAGTTCCCGAATGACGGCAAGGCTTTGCGATGCAAACGCCTCATTGAGTTCGATCAAGTCGATGTCCTGTTGTTTGAGCCCGCTGCGATGGAGGACTTTCGGAATGGCTGCAAGAGGGCCGATTCCCATCACCCGGGGTTCGACGCCGGCCACAGCATAGCCTACGAAGCGCATCCTGGGCTTCAATCCAAAGCGCTTGAGGATGCTTTCTGATACAACCAAGACAAAAGCTGCTCCATCACTGGTTTGTGAGCTGTTGCCGGCTGTCACGCTTCCGCCCGCTGCGAATACCGGCTTTAGTCCTGAGAGTTTATCAAGGCTGGTGTCGGCACGCGGCCCTTCGTCGGTGTCTGCAATGGTTTCACGGGTTCGCGTCTTCTCGTTTTGGTCGAGGTAGGTTTCGCGAACGGGGTAGGGGACAATCTGTTCTTTAAATCGGCCAGTCTGGATGGCCTGTAAGGCTTTTTGATGGGATGCCAGCGCGAATGCGTCCTGGTCTTCACGGCTCACTTTGTATTCCTTGGCAACCTCCTCGGCTGTGAGCCCCATGCCCCAGTAGTAATCAGAATGGTGTTTTGCCACTTCCGCATTGAGTGCAATGCGCCAGCCACCAAAAGGAATCGGACTCATGCACTCTACGCCCCCGGCGACAATGCAGTCGGCCATCCCCGATCGGATCCTGTCTGCTGCAAGGGCGATGGTCTCCAGCCCCGATGCACAATAGCGGTTCACCGTCATGCCAGGTACTTTCCAGGTGTCGAGTCCCATCAGCGAAATCATGCGCCCCATATTGAGTCCCTGCTCGGCTTCGGGTGTGGCATTGCCTACGATGACGTCTTCGATGCAGGTCTTGTCAAAATCGGGGAGGCTTTCGGTGAGGTGCCTCAGTATGTGGGCGCCCAGGTCATCCGGACGGGTTGTCCTGAACATTCCGCGCGGGGCTTTGCCGACGGCACTTCTGAAACCGGTTACGATGTAGGCGTCCTGTACCATGCAGATGGGCTTTACTGCAAATGTAAACGGGAGCCGTGGGCTCCCGTTTACATTCTGTCCGCGAAGCGGATCAGTTATTCACAAACTTATTTTTTGTCTGCTGGAGCAGGTGCTGGACTTGGAGCAGGCGGAGCTGGGGTCTTCAGGGAATCAGCAGGAGCACCACCTTTCTTTCCGGCATTCTTCTTTGCATCTGCCGCCTTCTTTGCATCTGCCGCTTTTTTGGCTTCCTCAGCGGCAGCCTTGGTATCGATACCATCCTTGAAGGTTACAGCACTGATGAGCTGTCCCTTCCGGTTGAAAGTCCTCCACTCACCGTCGCGTTTGTTGTTTTTGTATCCGCCCTCACTGTTGATCTCACCATCCTCGAAGTACTTCACCCAACGTGCTTCTTTTTTGTTGGCCGAATATTCACCTTCCATCTTCACAGTGCCGGAGTAGTAATAGCGCTTATACACGCCGTCCTTGATTCCGTTCTGATATTCCTGTTCCTCCATGATTTTTCCGTAGGGGTAAAACCTACGGCTCATACCATGACGTTTGTTGTTAATGTACTCAACTTCGTTGATCAGATCGCCCAGCGAATTGTAAGTGCGCCACACGCCTTGCTTCTGGCCGAGTTCGTCTGTCTTGTTTCGGTGCTTTTCACCACCGGGAGCGTACTTGGGCTTTTCTTCCGTCTGGGCGTGCAGGAAAAGCGGCGCGGCCAGCAGGATCAGGAGCAGTTTACACCAGGACTTCATACGGATTGATTCTGAGGATAAAGATAGGTAAAAATTCAATTGCGGAGCACTTTGCCGGTGGTGAGGATGGACTGAATGCGTTCGAGGGTCTTTTTCTCTCCGCACAATGAAAGGAAGGCTTCGCGTTCGAGGTCGAGTAGGTAATTTTCGGAAACCAGGGTCGGACTGCTGAGTTCCCCACCGCACAACACGTGGGCTAGTTTTCTGCTGATCAGCTCATCGTGCCCGGAGATGAAGTTGGCTGCGCGCATGTTGGCAGCACCGCCCCAAATGACCCCGATTCCAGCCTTGCCTTGAACGAGGATGTCTTTTCTAGGCAGGGGCTGTACATACCCTTCCTCGGCAAGGGTGATGACTCGTTGCTTCGCGTCGGATAGTAGTCGGTCGCGGTTCATGCTGATGTGGTCTTTGCCTTCCCGGAGGAATCCCAGGTCGAAGGCTTCGTCGGCAGAGGTGCTTACCTTGGCTTGTCCGATGGTCAGGAAGCGCTCGCGCAGTCGGTTGAATGCGATGTCCCCTTCACGCAGTTCGTCCGAAAGCCGTAGTGCGAACTCCTTGGTTCCTCCACCGCCTGGAATGAGGCCCACGCCGAATTCAACGAGTCCGGTATAGAGCTCCGCATGCGCTTGAACCGCATCGGCATGCATCAGCATTTCACAGCCACCACCCAGACTCAGGCCAAAAGGGGCAACCACTACCGGAACGGGACTGTATCGCACCCGCATGTTGATTTTTTGAAACATCCGGACCGCCAGGTCGATTTCATCCCATTCCTGTTCCACGGCGAACATGAACACCAATCCGAGGTTGGCGCCTGCACTGAAGTTGGCCCCTTCGTTGCCGATCACCAGCCCACGAAAATCTTCTGCAGCAAGGTCGAGGGCTTTGTTCAAGCCCTCAACGACTTCCCCGCCGATGGTGTTCATTTTGGTTTTGAAGGCACAGCACAATACTCCGTCGCCCATGTCGATCAATTCGGTTCCGCTGTTTTTCCAGATAGTGGATTCGCGCCGTAGCGGAACGAGCGAAAGCATGTTCTCGCGGCCTTCGATGGTTCCGTGTTTGCCATTCTTAGGGTCGAAGCAAGTGCGTTTTCCGCCCGAATAGGCATAGAATGAACTTGCGCCGGAAGAAAGCATATCATACACCCACCTGGCCGGCGGAAATCCGGCTTGCTCCATGGCTGTGAGCGTTGGTTGAACGCCAAGCGCGTCCCAGGATTCAAATGGCCCCAGTTCCCATCCGAAGCCGGCCTGCATGGCTTGGTCGATGCGATAGGGCTGGTCTGCTATTTCCGGAATGCGGTTGGATACGTATTGAAACAGACGGTAGAATGTGTCCCGGTAAAATGCTCCCGCCTTGTCTTTACCTGATACGAGTACCGGTAAGCGTTGTCGAAGGTCATCAATGGACTTGGTCTGTTCGAGGGTCTCGAATTTGACCTTTTTAGAAGGTTCGTATTCGCCGGTTTGCAGGTTGAGGGCCAGTATTTCAGTCTTGCCCGACTCCGTTTTGGTCTTCTTGTAAAAGCCACCCTTGGTTTTGTCGCCCAAGCGGCCGGCACCTGCCATACCCGCTATGGCTTCGGGTATGCGAAACAGTTCGCGTGATTCGTCCTGCGGGAGGTTCTCATACAGGCCTTTTGCAACGTGCAGCAGTGTGTCGAGGCCCACTACGTCGCAGGTTCGGAAGGTTGCTGATTTGGGTCGGCCCAATACCGGACCCGTCAGTTTGTCTACTTCCTCCACCGTAAAAGAGCCATCGGCAACACGATGAAAAATTGACTGAATTCCGAATACCCCGATGCGGTTGGCGATGAATGCCGGTGTGTCCTTGCACAGGACGGTTGTTTTTCCAAGGTGCTTATCGCCAAAACTGCTGAGGAATGAAATCAAGCCGGGATCGGTTTCCGGTCCGGGGATCAGCTCGAGTAGGCGCAGGTACCGTGGGGGATTGAAGAAGTGTGCACCGCAGAAGTGCTTGCGGAAGTCTTCGGAGCGCCCGGCTGCCATCATCGTGATGGGAATTCCGGAGGTGTTGCTGGTGACAGGGGTTCCGGCTTTGCGGTGCATCTCCACGCGCTCGAACAGGCTTTGTTTGACGTCGAGCCGTTCTACCACAGCTTCAATGATCCAATCACAGGATGCGATCCGGTGCAGGTCATCGTCGAAGTTGCCCGTGCTGATGCGGGATGCGTAGGACTGGCGGAAAAGGGGAGAAGGTTTTGAGCCGACTGCTGCCTTCAAGGCATCGTTCACCAGGCGGTTTCGAACCTGTGGGCTGCTGGTGTCGAGCCCTCGGGCCGTTTCCTCGGCTGTACAATGCGGTGGAACGATATCGAGCAGCAGTACCCGGTATCCGGCATTGGCAAAGTGGCAGGCGATGCGGGAGCCCATGATTCCTGAGCCCAAAACGGCAACCTGTTGAATCCTATACATGGTGTGAACGTGAGAAATGGTGGTGCACTCAAACTTAAAACCTGGGAGGAAGTGCACTATCCAGGCCGCTGTGGAATTATCAACACAGCGGGGCAAGGGAATTCCGACTATTTTTGCCCTTCATCCAGCATTATCCATGAGCTTCGAAAAAATCATTTCAGTACCCGGCCTGAGCGGTCTCTTTAAAATGGTGGCGCAAATGCGCAATGGCGGTTTTATTGTCGAATCCCTGCTCGACGCACGCCGTATTCCGGTTTCATCTACCCAGCGTATCATCATGCTCAAGGACATTGCGGTCTACACCATGGAGGATGAAATGCCCTTGTACCTTGTCTTCAAGCGGATGAAGGAACAGGATGGGTTCGCCTCGGGTGTTTCTCCCAAGTCCGAACCTGCTGATCTGCTTTCGGCCATGAAAAAAATCCTGCCCGAGTTTGATCAGGAACGTGTTCATGCCTCTGATATCCGCAAGATGTTTACCTGGTATAACCTGGTGAAGGAGTTGATCGGTTCCGAAGAATCCGAAAAAGCCATGCAGGAGCTTTTGGGCGAAGCGGGAGTAGAAGCAGCCGAAGTCGTTGCTGAGGAACCCGTGAAAAAGCCCGCTGCCCGCAAGAAAAAGGCCGAGACCGAGGGTGAAGCCGAGGGGGCTGAGCCCAAAAAGGCCCGCAAAACAACGGCGAAGGCAAAAGCCTGATTGCATCCATACACGTACTCTGTCATGTAGCCCTATCTTCAAGGGCCTGAAATAATGCGTCCAAAATCCATCCAAGCCATGACAACTCCTAGCCTCGAACTTACACCCGTACGTCGTTTTCTTCCCACACGGCTCGATGTGAACGATTGGTCGGCGGTAGAGCCTTTTTTCACGGACCTCTTGGAGCGGCCGATCGATACGGCCGGGCAACTGGAAGCTTGG
>JAJTFW010000015.1 GCA_021299095.1 Sphingobacteriales bacterium
GTCTCAACGTTCTCTTATTGCCTGAAATGGGATACCATGGACCAGTATTATCCGTGGCGGCGTTTTGTGGTTGAGTCCCTACGCAGCGGAATCCTACCGCTTTGGAATCCCTACGAGCAATTCGGCTACCCAATCCATGCCGATCCTCAAAGCGGGTGTTGGTATCCTTTCCTGTGGTTGGTCTCCCTTGTGGGTGATTACAACCTCCCTGCATTGCACTTGGAGTTCATGCTGCATGTTTTGGTTGGAGGTTGGGGTATGTTCAGGTTGTTGAGTTACAACGGTACCGGTAGACGCGAAGCATTTCTTTTGGGTTGTGCCTACCTCTGCTGCGGGATCTTTGTTGCAAATGCGCAACATCTCACCTATGTCATTTCTGCAGCATGGATTCCTCATGTAGTGTATCGGTTTCAACGCTTGTCGCATGCGGATTCTGTATTTCGGGAGATACCCGGATTTGTAATCTGCACTGCTCTGTTACTTTCTGGCGGATATCCGGCATTTACCATTGTTCTGGCCTATCTATTGGCTGGTTATGCTAGTTGGCAATTGTTTCATCGGCAAGGTTCGGTACTTAAGGTTCGATCCTATTTAATTCAACTGGCCTTTTCACTCGTGGGAATTTTGATTCTATGTGGAGGATTTGCGGTTAGCATTTTTCAAAGCCTGGAATTCGTTTCGCGCACGCAAGGCCTTGATTATCGGATTGCTTCCTGGGGGCCGTTTTCTCCTCAAAGCCTGATTTCATTGCTGGTTCCACTTTCAACCACGCGAAGCATCGATTTCATCAACACTGACATCAGCATGGCGTCTGTGTATTGTGGTCTGTTTGCCTTGGCTGGATTTGTGATGTACATCTGGTCCGTTAAAAGCCGAACGGATTGGGTGAATTTGTCTTTGGTCACACTCTTTCTGTTGGCATCATTCGGAGCATATACCCCTGTGCACAGAGTATTGGTAGACTTTGTTCCCCTGTTCGATTTGTTCAGGTTTCCGAGCGTATTCAGGATGTTTTTCATCATCGGTGTTTTTTTATGTGCAGGACCCGTGCTGACTCGATCGGGCAGTCAGGAGCAAATCCTGGCTTTTTCTTTCTTACGGATAATCGTATTGGTTTTCGTTTTCGCCTCATTTGGACCCGCTGTGTTCAATTCCGCTTTTGTAAATCCAGACCGGTTCATCAACGGCTTAAGCACGCAGGAGGCGGTCATCGTGCAAGGGGTTTTAGTGTTCCTGGTTCTTTCTGCAGTTTTATGGTGCTTCAAAAGGGGGTACCCTCAGGGCATGCGGCGACACGCTCTGACCGTTTTACTTTTGATCGAGCTGCTGTTGTCTGTACAGTTGAATGCCCCTGTTACAATTGTTTCGTCATTCCGCGGGATCCAGACCCAGGAAGCGCTAAACGACTTTCAGGTTAAAGGGTATCCGGTGCCTCCAGTCAGAGCTTCCGGTTCATTCAATGATTCTATCGCAGCACCGGCACCCTTGTGGAGGAACCTGTGTTTGTTGAAGAAATGGCCTGCTGGAGATGGTTACAATTCGTTTCAGACTCGGAATTACGTCTCTTTTACCGATAATCCTACTTTGTACGGGAAGCGCAAACCTTCTGCGTGGGTGTTTTTCGCTGAAGGTTGTTTTCCCATTTCCGATTCGGTTCAGTGCTGCGACTCGTTACCGACCAATTGGGTTTTTATCAATCGGTTGAAGCAGAATCTGGTATCAGGATCAGTCACTGATGTAGAGCGGTTTGAGCCTGGTCGAATTTCGGTTCGGGTTAATGCCGGATCAGACTCATCTCTACTGGTTGTACTTCAGCAGGGTGCCCCCTGGTGGAGAGCTGAGGTGGATGGCAATCCAGTGCCTCAAGTTCCTGTGGATGGGTTGTTTCTTGGAGTCCGGCCGGGGCTGGGTCAGCATATAGTCGACTTTACCTATGATAACCCTTTGGTATTGTGGGCTTTCCGCATTTCATTGGCGGGTTGGTTCTTGATGCTTGTTTGGTGTATTTGGCAATTAGCCTACGGTTTCAGGAATCGTTTACAGAAAGACTCTGGCTTGGGATAATTCGGTACCTTCGCGGCTCAATAACTCACGGAAATGAACCTCAAGAAAAGCATCATTCCTGTCTTCGCCGCAGCCCTCGTGGTCGTGGCTTCTTGCAACGCACAGGACAACAAATCATCAAACACCAAAATGAGCAGCACAATCGATTCGGTCAGCTACGGACTTGGCGTAGCCATTGGAAACAACTTGAAGGGCAGTGGTTTCGATTCACTTAAAATCGAAATTCTTGCTCAGGCTTTGACGGATGTGTACGCCGGCAACGCTACCATGAAGCAGGAGGATGCTGATCGTATCATCCAGGGATTTATGATGGAGAAAGAGCGCGCCAAGGGCTCCGAGAATCTGAACAAAGGACAGGCATTCCTGGAGGAGAACAAGAGCAAGTCTGGCGTGAAAGTAACTGCCAGTGGCCTTCAGTACATCGTTATGAAGGAAGGAAACGGAGCTAAGCCAGGTCTGAACGATAAGGTTACCACCCATTACCACGGAACATTGACCGACGGAACAGTTTTCGACAGCTCTGTTGAGCGTGGTCAGCCTGCCAGTTTCCCTGTTAGTGGCGTTATTCCCGGTTGGACAGAAGCCCTTCAATTGATGAGTGTAGGTTCCAAGTGGAAGCTGTTTCTGCCATCAAATCTCGCCTACGGTGAGCGTGGTGCTGGAGGAAAGATAGGTCCAAATGCAGTCCTCGTATTTGAGGTGGAACTACTTTCGATCGACAAGTAATCATTGATTCAGATGATCAACACTGGGGGCCTTTCTGGCCCCCTTTTTTTGTGGATAAAGGGCAGTGGGAATCCGACTTCCTGAGCCATAATTGTTAAATTTGGCATGCTTTTTACTGTTCCCGGATTCCTTTTCACCGCATGTCGATTGATTAGGTAAAAGGATAGGATTTATGCGAGCCATGTTTCAACCATTCTTCGCCATTATACCTCTGATGACATTGTTTATCGGACTTTCATTGAATGCAATGGGGCAGGAGCCGGATCGGCGGGGCACGATTGAGTTCATCAACCAAATGCTTTCACCGGATACATACGTTGACCTGGATCAAGGAACTTTGTTCGCTGAATTTCGTGATTCAACGGGGCAGGTGATTCGAAAGGACCGAGTGGAAATCCCCGATTTCGGCGAAGTCATCGAATTTGAATACGAGTCTGGATTGTTGTGTATTCCCTGCAGCAAGTACATTCCTGGATGTGTTACCCGCGAGCTCGTGCTTCAAAAGGTTAGACGCGGCTACGATCGTTTCAGCATTCCATTGTCTGGCCCAGAGGAGTACGAACCCCTTCGAAAGGCATTCGATCATTTGTTTAAAATCTTAACTGTAGGGGGGTACCGTGAGACGGTTATTTTTAACTGAACTTTTCTGTGTGTTCATGTTCTGCAGCGCCTTCGCTCAGATCCCTGATCCCGTTCTTTCCAATGAATCATTGAAGCGGGGAATGATTTATTTTGGTCAGGGAAATAAGAAGGATGCTTTGAAGTACTTCCAGATGGCGATTGACGCCGACTCGACCAATTATGATGCGTGGATCAAACGTGGCTTTACACGCGGAGCATTGGAAGATTTCAGTGGTGAGATTTCAGACTACACATTCGTTATTGCAAAAGACCCCTCGCATGTGCATGCATACATTTCCCGAGGTAGTGCCTTTAGGCGGCTCGGTAACCTATCGCAGGCCATGTCTGATTTTAACCGGGCCTTGGAAATAGATCCTGAAAATCAGGAAGCCTACAACAACAGAGGATTCGTCTATAAGGCACAGGGAAATATGGAGCAGGCTTGTCAGGATTGGAATTCTTCTCGAAAACTCGGGAATCCCGAAGCTAAAGTCATTTTAAAAAACAATTACTGCAAATGACCCGTATGCGCAGATTCAGGTTCTGGGGTGTTTCGTTGCTTTTAGCTCTTGGTTTCTTTTTGTCGATCGGCTCGCAAATCAAGCCTGATGAATATGACCTGAATAAGTGTTTGTTCAAGTACAAGTCCGAATGGTCAAGGCCATGCCTTCAATGCAAGGATTATTCGAAAAGTTACCGTGCCTATTTCCGAAATGTATGTGAAGAAGTGTTGGAGGTGAAACTGGCTGCTCAGGAAAAAGACCGCCGCTGGAAAACCTATACGTTCCGTGAAGTGCAACCGGGCGACAGCCTCGTAGCATATGCCTGTAAGGGGACTGGTAAATACCTCTATTGGGTGAAGAGGCCGGATGATTTACAGTACGTTTTTCCTACAGATGAGGAAATCAACGAATCGTTTTCCGACTAAGCATTTTTGATGCGTTGATACCGGTTGAATACACCGGTGCCATACAATGCGAAGTCATACCTGATTGGATCTGTCGAGTCCAATTTCCGTAACCTGTGGGTAAGTTCGGTTACAGCTTTCCAGTCATCCTGTTTCCTATTTAACAGGCCCAGTTCGCGCGCCACAGTACCCGAGTGCAGATCCAACGGAATGTACAAGGCTGATGGTGGAATTTTGTTCCAAATTCCAAAATCGACTCCACGATTGTCTTTCCGCACCATCCAGCGCAGAAACATATTGATCCGTTTGGCAGAACTGTTTCGCGAGGGGTCTGCGAAGTGTTTTCCCGTCCGGACTTGTGGCCTGTAGCGCATGAATTTTTGCCTTACGCTTGATATGGTTGCTCCCATATCAGCATCGGATTCCTGAAAAGACGTACTGAAACAGCCTTCCAATCCCTTCTCAGTGTTGTAGAGCTGCTGCAAGGCCTTCATGAAATAGCAAAGGTCTACGCCATTGAAAGTGCGATGTACGTAGCTGTTGAAGCGCTTTCTCTCCTGGCTGGAGTGCTCCAGAATGAACGAAAATGGAGCCATGTCCATTCGCTCAACGAGTTCAAGTGCGTTCTTCAATATGACTGGCCGTTGTCCCCAGGCAATCGTTGCGGTGAGAAACCCGGCGATTTCAATATCCTCCTTTTTCGAAAACCGATGGGGGATGGAAATCGGATCATCCTCAATGAACTCTGGCCTGTTGAAACGGTCAGCCTGTTCATCTAAGAAAGTTCGAAGTTGCTCCGGTGTTTGCACGTAGCGAAGGTATATGAGCTTAGGCTAAAATGCCCGAGGGCCGCTTTTGGCGACCCTTCGGGTCCGGCATCACTCCGGCCGGAACGACAAAACCCTGATGCTGCCAAACTACACAGGCTGTAATCCTTTTGCCATGGACAGTGACATTCAAGTTTCGGACTCTTTCAGGAAGATAATAAAGCCGGCATGGTTCAGGGTTTAGTATAAACTATTGAATTTCAATGGTTGGTATTGGACAGCGTCAGCCCGAAGTCAGTTGTTTGATTGTGTGCTGTTGAAACTTTTCACGTGGTCACAAGCAAATTCATTGTATCGATTTGAAAATAAGGGATTTCGAATTCAGTTGTCTAAAAAGATTTTAACCAATCATTGTTTTCCATTTTCGGCTTCGTTGATTTGAGCGCATGATAACCAGAAGGCAAGAATCGACACTATTCAATGCGGTGATTGAGCGTCTCACGCAATCGGAAATCACCGCCATGAACGACCGGAGCAGCCCGGTTTTGAAATCGAATGACTTTCGTTCATTACTCGGTGGGACTCCTGTTAGAATTAACTCTGCTAATCAAGAGCATGCCGTAATCAAACCGGCAGCAAAGGATGAAATGCACATTCTGGGTCGTTTTTTCAGACTTGCGTATGTCGTATCGTCTTGTCAAATACAAGCTGGCAAGCAGCCTGATTCGACAGATGCTGTGGACAGGTTGGTCATGTTTGAATACGCATGGATATTGCTGGAACGGCTCGAGTTTCGAAAAGCACGCCCCGAGGCTTTATTACAAATCAGCGAATTACTCCTGAACTGGTGCTCAACTGTTCAATTACTAGAGCAGATCCAGTTGCTGCATGGATTCCGATATCGAATCTATTTGTGTGCGGGCAAGTTGGAGGATGCTAAATCCAGCGCTGATTATGAGAGCGAAATTGCTATTCTGACTAAATCGACTCGTCAACTTGAGTTGTTGATCACTACAGCAATCGGGCGTGGTGTGTTTGGGTGTTTGGGTGATCCGCACTTCATGTCCGATTTGGCCATGTGGACTGATGATCGATTCGTATTTGAAATCCAGTCGGATTATTTCGATTTTTTGGTTCAGCTTGTTCGGTTTATCAAGAGTAGGGTGCATTCGGAGCCTGATGTAGATTCCGGTTTTGAGGAATTGGTCCGAATTATGTCGCGCCCGGGCCTGATAAGACACATTAAACGCTCTCCTTTCCGTACAGCAGTACCATTTGCCTGGCCACATGTTAGGGATGTTCATGGGTTGGATGAGTTTGGATTTCATCAAACATGGTCGGCTTGCCATCCGCTCTGGTCTTTCCTTGCCGAATGGCATGTCCACAAACTGTTACTGAATGGTCAGTTTGATACTGCGCTACGCTGGATTCCATACTTGAATCAATCCGGGGTAAGCGCGTTTCAGAGTCTATATTTCCACGTGTCTGCCATACTGTTCAGCGGAAAGTTTAGGGAGTCAAGAGTCTTGATGCTGGAGTGGCGCAAGTATCAACCTCAAAATCCGATGGAGGATTTTACCCTCCGAATAATGGAATTACGTATCCATTGGAACAAGACCGAGTGCGACTTTCTCAGTGCACGCATTGAAGCGCTGCGTAAGTACGCGGAAAGACATCATCATGAATCAGGCTTTCGTGATTTTTACGGGCTGTTCGTTCGTTTGTTATCGTGCCTTTCACGAAGTTGGTTCGATTTCGCACAATTCAAGGAAAGGCATGAACAAGACCTGGAGCGTCTGAAGAGGGCACAGGCTCAGGAATACGATGACCCTGTTTTTGCCTATGAGCCCTGTTGGATTTTCTTTGATCAGAAACGCTTTGAAGTCCCTGTTCGAGGCCCATATTGAGCGGGCAACAGGTACCCGATAAGCACGATTTATCCATACCTTTATAACTAAATAAATCAGCCCTATTGGTATGCGCAATTTCTCCTACACTCGCCTTGGCCTGTTTCTGCTGTTCTGCTTACCCGGATTTATGTCTTTTGGGAACACGGAAAGATTCAATGGATTCAAGGTTCTAACTTCCAATGCGGATGGTAAAACGGTGATGGAGTTTACGCTGAACTCTTATTCACTTATGGCTGCACCCGGACTAAAGGGTTTTTCTGTAATAAAGGCTGGGGGTGGAGCAGCGCTGTTAGAAGCCGGTGCTCCCGATTTGCTGCAGTTTTCTGCATCTCTCGTGATCCCTGATCTCGGAAATATGCGGTTTCGAATCCTTGAGTCAGAAACGGTTCTCATGCAGGATATCCATCTTGCGCCTTCCAAGGGAAATCTTCCTCGCACGATTAATCCTGCCGATGTGCCGTATCAGTTTGGGGCTCCTTATTCTGCCGATGCCTGGTATCCTTCCAATCAGGTTGCTATGCGTACACCATACATCTTTCGGGATCTCCGCGGCCAAGCCATGTCGGTCAGTCCTTTCCGCTACAATCCGGTTCGGAAGGAACTGGAGGTGACAAAACGTTTGATTATTGAAGTGTATCCAGACGATTCAGCCCTTCCAGGTGTCAATGAAATCATGCGTTTAGAAGCTCAGCCGGTATTGACTTCGGACTTTATGCCATTGTACGAGCGTCGCTTCATCAATTTACCTTGGGTTCAGTACCAACCTTCGCCTGAGAACAGCAAGATGCTGGTGATTTGTCATAACGCTTGGATGCCGCTCATGCAGCCATTCGTAAACTGGAAGCGCCAGCGTGGAATGGAGGTTGAATTGGTAGATGTGACAACCGCTGGTTCTAGTGCGGCAGGCATCAGTCAGTTCATATCATCGCGTTATCAATCCGACAGCATATCCTTTGTTTTGCTGGTTGGGGATGCTGCCTATTGCCCGACGCCTACGCCGAATGGAGATGCGGCTGATCCTTCTTATGGGTTTATCGTAGGTGCAGATGCCTACGCTGAAGTATTTATCGGACGATTTTCTGCAGAAAGCGACGCGGATGTGATTACACAGGTGCAACGCACTATCGCCTACGAACGCGATGCTTCTCCCGCAGACGTTTCAATCGGGAGGGGAGTGGTGATCGGGAGCGACCAAGGGCCCGGAGATGATAATGAAATGGATTGGGAGCATGCAGTGAATATGCGAACTGACCTTCTGGCGTTCACCTACACGGATGTAGCTGAGTTGTATGACGGCACCCATTCGTCCACCACCGATTCTGCAGGTGATCCGGGCCCTGCGGATCTCTTTAATCTATTTCAGCAGGGAATCGGTGTGATGACATACACGGGCCATGGCAGTTCTACATCGTGCTCTACGACCGGTCTCTCCAACGGAGACGTGCAAAATATGACTAACACAGGACGCCTGCCGTTCATTTGGTCCGTTGCTTGCGTCAATGGCGATTTTGCGAGTCCTGGCTCGGGTCCATGCTTTGCTGAGACTTTTCTGCGGGCACAGGTCAATGGACAAGCGACCGGCGCCGTAGCTACATTGATGTCATCCATAAACCAAAGTTGGAATCCGCCCATGGACGCACAGGACGAAATGGTGGATCTGTTGGTACAGGCTGTACCGGGACATCAGAAATTCACTTTCGGCGGTATATCGGTCAACGGTTGCATGCACATGAACGATCAGTATGGACAGGCAGGCGATGATATGACAACAACTTGGCATTGTTTCGGTGATCCATCCCTGCTGGTTCGAACTGAGGCGCCCACCGCCATGGCCATATCGCATCCCCCGGTATTGATTTCGGGTTCGAATTCCTTGTCCGTTCTCTGCAGTCGCCCCGATGCATTGATTTCACTTACACATTCCTCCGGTTCCATGGGCTTATCGGTCGCTGGTGTTGGGCCGGTTGTTTTTTCGTGCCCTGGATTGAACGCGCCTGATACACTTTGGATTACAGTTACCGCTTTCAACGCCCAAACTTATGTAGGCTATGTCTTGGTCATTCCGGCCGGTGTACCGTATTTGGACGGTGATTTATCCGGACTGATTGAAACCGGAACACAGGTAAATGGTCAGGTCGACTTCAATGAGTCGATTACCCAGGACATTGTGTTGGATAATTTTGGATCGGCCGATGCCACAGCGGTAGCAATAAGCGTCACCACAACCGATCCTTACATCAGCATCACCTCCGCTTCAATTCAACCCTTGCCTGTAATCGCTGCGGGGAGTTCGGTTACTTTGGCTCAAGCATTCGGTTTTGATGTGGCGAATGGTGTCCCGGATCAACATCCTGTGACGTTTCAGATCAGTTGCATTGATGGTGCTGGATTGGCCTGGGCAAGTACAACCGGTTTAATTGTTAATGCACCTGCTCCTGTATTTGGTCCGATTTCGGTTAATGATTCCCAAGGTGGTAATGCCAATGGGCTGCTGGAAATCGGTGAAACGGCTACGCTTGAATTCAGCTTACAGAATGCAGGTCACAGTATCCTGCCTGCAGGGTCTGTATTGATTAGTTCTTCTTTTCAATCGCTGACTTTGTTGTGCGGCGGAACCCTTTCGCATCCGGATGTTTTGCCCGGTCAATCGGTGCAATTGACGTGTCAGGCTTCGCTCACTGGAAATGTCGCTATTGGAACAACCTTTGGTGTAGATGCTGCTCTCCTGAACACTGCCTATCCGCAACAAGCCAGTTTTTCGCTTAGTGCCGGAGAGATTCTCGAGGATTTTGAGACAAATGATTTTACCCGATTCGCCTGGAATATGGCTGGCAACCAACCTTGGGTCACAACCAATCTGCAACCATATCAAGGAGCCACCTGCGCTATGAGTGGAGTTATCACCGACAATGAGAGCAGTGAATTGAACATCAGTCTGCTTTCACTGGCGGATGATTCTGTTTCCTTCCATTATCGGACCTCCACTGAGCAGGGCTGGGATTTCCTCCGCTTTTTCGTTGATGGTATTCAACAAGGTCAATGGAGTGGCATCGCTCCATGGCAGTATGCATCATTCGCTCTCCCTGCCGGACAGCACGACCTGCGCTTCGTTTATACCAAAGATGATATTGTCAGTGCTGGTGATGACCGGGTCTGGCTGGACAATATACGGTTGCCGTTTGGAACAACTATTTCGGGATTGTCGGACGCTGCTTCAACTGCCGCTCAATTAATGGTGTATCCAAATCCTGGAAGCGGCTTGTTTCGTGTTTTGGCATCAGACTTTAATGCAGAGCGCTGGATGCTTTCGGATCTTACGGGTCGAATCGTTCTAACTGGAAACAGCTCCGGTATGAACGGAAATGAAATCCAGATAGATGGATCCATTTTGCCTTCGGGTCATTATCTATTAGGACTTTACGGAACGCAAGGTAGGAGGCAGGCTCGAATATGCGTTGTGAATCCCTGAGGAGTGCAGGGCTTTGGAACATAGTTGCCTCAATTGGACGGGAGGCAAAAGTGAAGTTCAGCTTTTGACGAAGTGAATCGTGTACGTTACCGTTGACATGATTGTCGAGTCATAAAACGATTCTTCCAACTTGAGATTGGCGTTTGTTAGTTCGAGTATGGTATAGGTTGCCTCAGAATTGCTGCCTGGCTCCAAAACGAGCAGATTTTGGTTGTTAGCAAAAGCCCAAACACCTGTTTCAATGATTTGTGGATTTCCAACCTGGCATTTAGTTGGGCCCTCGTCAATCGAATAGGTGTAATTGCTGTTGTAGTTAAAGATATTGTCAAGTTCGCATGTAGAAAAGAGAGCAGCTGTACTGTCTGTTCCGTTGATGAGAAAGTTGGTAATGCGCCACCCATTGCTGGTAAGCAAATCGAATTTCGTTCGCTGAGGTTCGTTCTCAGATTCATCCTCTTTTTTGCAACCGAATATCAGCGTTAATACGAGTAGTGGAAGTAGTAATCGTAAGCCTAAGCCTAAGCTTAGGTTTTTCATGACATGCGGTATGACAAATCGAGGTAAAAAAAAGTAAGACAGGTTAACGATTATTCATCGTCGAAAGGGATCAGGATTTCCCTTTTTCTCCAACGAAGTGGTCCTTTTCATCGCGAAACAGTACGTTGAAGGTGGTGAGACTGCCGTAAATGCGGGTCAGATATTGCTGAAGATTAATTTTTTCCTCTTCATTCAATCCTTCATGCGCATTGATGCGTTGCTCCATCACCCGAAGTCTGTCTCGCAGCATGATGATTTTATTGAAAAACACATCGATGGGTACTTCCTTGGGTTGAAGTCCACCTTTTCCGGGTTGTAAAATCAGTTTTCCACCAATCCAGCGGTCGCCCATCGGAACCGTCTCCTGTAGGTCGCTGTGCCGTTTGATGATATTGGTGAGGATCCGTTCAACCTCCGATAAACTCACGAGATCAGTCTCCGGTTCGGCTGCATCCAGCACCTCCAATGCATTGTAGTTCCGGGAGATTTCCACCCGGCCTTTTTCCATGAAAACAACGGAATACGTTTTTCCCTTGACATTGATGACCACACCTGTTCCGAATTCAGGGTGTCGGACTCGTGATCCTATTCCAAGTTCTCCTTCGTACATGACTGTATATTTGTAGTACTTGCAAAACTAATCAATCAGATTCATGCGCTTGAAAATACACCCCCTCAACCCCGAAGTCCGGAAGATCGCTCAGGTAGTGGAGGTGCTACGGAAAGGCGGGATCGCTGTCATTCCTACGGATACGATTTATGCCTTTGTGTGCGATCTGAATCAATACCGTGGATTCGAAAAAATTTGTCGCTTAAAGGATGTGCGCCCCGACAAGGCGCATTTTTCACTCCTCTGCGCTGATCTCGGCAACATCAGTTCGTATACCAAGCCATTTGACCGAAGCACCTATAAACTACTGAACAAAGCCCTGCCAGGGCCCTATACGTTCATTTTGGAAGCTGGAAGCGAAGTCCCTTCTTTGTTTCGATCGCGTAGGAAAACCATAGGGCTTAGGGTTCCTGACCATGCGATTGTGATGGCTTTGATTGCCGAGTTGGGAAATCCGCTCGTAGCGACCTCGTTGCACGACGAGGACGAGCTCATGCAATATCCAACCGATCCCGATGAAATCGTTCAACGCTGGGATCACCATGTGGAACTCGTGGTGGATGGTGGTCTGGGTAACCTGGTTCCAAGTACGGTAGTTGATTGTACAGGTGATGAGCCCGTGCTGGTCAGAGAGGGTGCTGGCGATAGCTCTATACTGCTTTGAGTCAGGACTCCCCACCAATCTCTCGGTAAGCCTGGCCGAAATAATTGGGAAGTGTTCCCGGAGTCATTGTCAGGATATGCTCCTCGCGTGCATAAATGTCAGCGGCAAGTCCGTGTACGTATACACCCGTTAAAACGGCCCGCATCGCCGAATGTCCCGATGCCAGCAGGCCACAAATCAAGCCGGTCAATACATCGCCTGAGCCCCCCTTTGCAAGTCCGTTGTTTCCAGTGGGATTGAAATACAACTGTCCGTCGGGGCAGGCGATGCAGGTGAAGCGTCCCTTCAAAGCGACAAAGCAACCATATCGCTTTGCAAACGAACGAAGGGCTTCGGTACGCTCAAATGGATTGGCTATGCGGCCTACAAGCCGCTCAAATTCTCCCGGATGCGGTGTTAAAATGGTTCCTGCGGGCATGAATTGCAACCAGGTAGGATTTTCAGCCAGGATATTCAATCCATCGGCATCGATTACCATGGGCCCTGAAAAGTCCTGGAGCAAACGTTTCAGCACATTGGCGGTTTGCGGGTCTGTGCCTGTACCGGGACCAAATCCGATTGCGGAGTAAAGTTCCGGTTTGATGATTTCTGATAAACGGTCCGAGCATTCATCCGGTGAGACCATGGCTTCAGGAGCAGCAGTTTGCACAGGAATAAGGCAATCGGACGGGCAGCGAAGCGTTACGCGCCCTGCACCACTGCGTAGACAAGCCTGCGTTGCCAGTAAGGATGCTCCACATTTTCCTCTGCTGCCCGCTACCAACAGGGCATGGCCGAAGGTTCCCTTGTGCCCGAAAACAGGCCGTTCTGGTTGTAAGGCGGAGATATCCGGATGACTCGGTATAAATCCGATTGCAGGAGCACCCGCAAGGCAATCAGGGTCAAGTCCGATGTCAAGGAATTGCCAGTTGCCACAAAATACTTCGTACTCAGGATAGAACAATGCTTGACGGGGTGCACCAAGGCAAAGCGTTACCCAGGCTTTTATAACCGAATCCGGATTTGATGTAGCCTGATCTCCGAATAAGCCGGATGGCATATCGATTGAAATGACTCTGCTGGAAGAGCCGTTTATCGCTCCTATAAGCTCCAGCATCAATCCTTCTGGTGGGCGACTTAATCCCGCGCCCAAAAGTGCATCAATAATTAATGTTTCGGTTTCAGGATTCTGCCAATCATGACCTGAGCTTAGCTCATCGGGACTAATGCCGGTTTTAGCTGTCCATAAACCGAGGTTGTGCTTAAAGCCCTCAGAGCTGACTTGGTTCGCTGATGCAAGGCGGACCCGCACGTCTTTTCCACGCTCCCATAGTTTTCGGGCAATGGCCAATCCATCACCACCGTTATTTCCTGGGCCACAAATAATCAGGAAGCCGATACCAGCGGGTATCTGCTGATCAATCCATGCGACGCAAGCATCGGCGGCACGCTCCATGAGTTCATGCGATTGAAGCCCCTGCTTTTGGATGGTCTCCTGATCGATGTTACGCAGCGTTTCGCTTTTGAGTATTTTGATCATTGATCAGTCTATAAACGAAAAGGAAAGTCCGGATAGTTCTTCGGCATCGTGCAATTCCTGTCCGTCACCATGTATGGTATAAATTTCTCTGGCTCCGCTTTCAAGAATCGTTCGGATCAAAGAAGGCCAGTCGGCGTGGTCGCTAACGGGTAATGCAAAATCGTACAACTCGTGTTTTTCATCCCATCCGGTGGCGAATGCGCGGATGAAATGAGTTCCCTTGCGATAGTTCAGTAGGGTGGGAGGTGGGACAAGGTATGCGATTCCGCGCTCCTGACGAAACAACTCACGTCTGAAAGGCTCCCAAGGGCCGAGTTGGAATCCCATTTGTTCATAGACTTTGTGATAATCGTGCATATTCGGGTGTATCATGACTCGAATTCCCGGGATATGGTCGTTGAGAAGTCTTGTGATGCGTTGTGCCTTTCCTAATGAATAGGCACCGATCATCAGGTTGGCTTTTTCGGGAAGGGGAATCGATGCAATGATTCCTGCAGCATCGGGATGCACTTTGTCGCGGGCAGCAAAGGTTGTTTCCGTAATCAATACATCACAACGCACAGGTTCGAATGCTTCGCAGGTTGGATCGGCCTCCCGTTTGAAGTCGCCGGTATAAACGTGGATTTTTCCTGCATGCTCCCAACGGATCTGCGAAGATCCAAGTATATGGCCTGCCGGATGAAAACTGAAAGGCACACCATTTAGCTCGAAAACTTCTCCATATGGGATTGCATGCAAATGCCTTGCAGGGTAAGTGAATCGCTTACGGATAAGAGCGGCTGTACCTTCGCTGCAATATGCATGCTCATGGCCCGGAGCTGCATGGTCACCGTGGGCGTGACTGATCACTGCATGCATCACAGGTTCCAGCGGATCAAGATGTATGCCTGTGCCCGGAATCCGGTATCCCTTGGCATGTCGTTCAAGCGGTGCAGGCATCCTGTTGGTTTTTAATAGTTAACTCGCGCAACTTTTTATCGATTTCTATCACTTGAGGAAGAACTGCTAGTTTGTCATCATTCACAATACGATATGCACATCGTTCACGCTTTTTCGATTCAGGCCATTGTTGCTTCATAATGGCCTGTATTTCAGTTTCACTTCGTAAGTCACGTTTCATCACGCGCTTAATGCGGAGATCCTCCGGCGCTTCAACAAGGATGAAATGGTCGAGGCCAGCATCAGCGCCGGATTCGAATAATATAGCGGCCTCTTTGAGTATGTAGGGCGCTGAGACGTGGTGCTCGCACCACAAGGTAAAGTCGTTTGCCACGGCAGGATGAATCAATGCATTAAGCCTGTTGAGTGCCTCTGGATTTGAAAATACCACCTCAGCGATTTTCTTGCGGTCTGGCTTGTTGTTTTCATTGAATACCTCGCTACCTAACAGAATTTTGATGTTTTCGACAAGCTTCGGATTGTTTTCCATCAGCCAGCGCGCCCGGAAGTCGGCGTTGTATACCGGTATGCCGAGCAGATTGAATAGCCGTGCAACGACACTTTTCCCGGTTCCAATTCCCCCTGTGAGGCCGATCTTCAGCATATCTTAACGTTTGCCCAGTACGAGTACGGATTCAGGATTCAACCGGGACTCTTGGCACCAGAAAGGTTGATGTAGGATCGTTATCAGGCTATATCCATCAACTGTTTTATCCGGATGTGTATGAAGAAGGAACAGTTCTGGTCGAGTTGCAGCTACTCTGCTAATCGGGACACGGCACTTCAGTTCAATAGTAGATGGCAATACGGCTTCATGTCGGCTGCATCGCACTGGTATTTTCAGCACAACCTCGGTCGATGGCTCGAATGGTTGATACATCCACACCGATTGGTTTGAGGTAAATGTCTGGACCGAATCCTTGAGTTTGACCTGCATTCGGTAAAATCCCGTATGGTTGCTGTTGAATTGCAAGGAGTCCGGCGGTGCGATGACAGCAACGGCACTTCGAATCGCGTTGAACGAGTAAATGGTGATGCTGTCTGGTACAAGTACGGCTGGAGAAGAAGGAAGGAAACGAGCGTCGGGTTTGGGATTCCAACTTGTTTTTACCGGAGTACGTGATTGGTACAATCCCTTTGAAACAATTGGAAGCAATTCCGGCTGGAGGGTAAGCACTTTTACGTCAGGATGTTCCTTTCGCAGAAGTGATACGATGTGTTCACGTACATGAATCGTGCTGTCTGTCGTGCGATGGGGGAGGGAACCCGGTTGAATCACTTCGCGACCGAGCATGGATTGCACACCCAGCAGTTGAAAGCCTTTGCCTTGTAGTTCAATGGTTACCGATTGCTTGTCCGATAGACCGGAAACGGCATGCTGGGGCAATGAGTAATCGACCGGAATACTTAGCTGAACGGAATACGTTTTGTTCAAGGCATTCACCGTCCAGATGATGGCAGCAAGTAGAACGCAAAAGGCAAAGGTGAACGCCTCCTGGCGGCGGCCGGCGAAAATGGAAATTAAACGGTTCGCAGTCACTCCGCACTAAGGTAGTGCATTGAGTGGCATCGGTCCCTGGGAGGGATTATTTTTTAGCTTCCTGCGGCGCGAATTGTCGGGAGGCTTCGGCTGAAACGGCCGACTTTTCGATTTTAACCCGAACGCCCTCTGCAATCTCTAGGGTTAAGGTTGAATCAGAAACCTCGATCACTTTGCCGTGCACACCACCAATGGTAACGACCTTGTCACCTTTTGTCACTTTGTCCTTGAATTCACGCTCCTGTTTGGCTTTTTTCATTTGTGGCCTCATCATGAAAAAGTAGAAAATCACGACGACCATCAGAATCATTACGAGCTGTTGCATGGGGCCTGCGCCTGAGGGCGACTGAAGGAGAATGTTCAGGAACATAGGGGTATGGTATTATGGTTTGGTGTTAACTTTAATGACTTCTCCCGTAAGCCTAAGTACCCGAGTGGTCGGCGTGGTATTGGCGAGTACGGTGATATCCTTGTCAATTTGCCCTGCGATTCCTTCACTGTTGAACACCACCTTAATTTCTCCGCGTTCACCCGGCGAAATCGGATTTTCGGGGTAGCTGGGGGTTGTACATCCGCAGGAGGCTTTTACCTGTGAAATGATCAGGTCTGCAGTACCGCTGTTGGTGAAACTGAACACGTGGGTTACCTTTTCTCCGGAATTGATGGTTCCGAAATCGAATTGCATCTCATCGAATGTGAATGCAGGTGTTGCAGAATTCCCTGTTTCTCCTTCCGCACTCGCCGGATTGCTGACGATGTCGGGCGACACGCGCTCCTGAACCGAATCGTTGGACGACTGTGAACATGCTCCCAGTAAAACAAGCAGCATTAGAAATTGGAATCGGTTATTCGACATGGCTGAATCAGGTTATTCGACGAGTCCCCGCCCGGTTTTGTGAATTTTACCCTGGCTTTTCAATTCAATGACCAATTTATCGATCACACCATTGATGAAACCTTTGCTGTTGGGCGTGCTGTAATCCTTTGAGATGTCTATGTATTCGTTTATGCTGACCTTAACGGGAATGTTTTCGATGTTGAGGATCTCACACAGCGCCATTTTCATGAGGATGATGTCGACCAAGGCGATCCGGTCGGCATCCCAGTTTTTTGTTTTGTCGGCGATGAGTTGGTGGAAATAGCCGTCATCCCGGATTGTTTTCTGTATGAGTTCTCGCATGAACTGTAGGTCGTCCTCCTCGTCTTTGAGGATGGTTACCAAACGAAACCCACCTTCGCGCTGAACTTCGGTTGTTTTGACCGCCATACCTTCAACGAGGTCCAGACTTTCAGCCCAGTAAATGCTTTTCTCCTCGAGGAAATGGGTGAAGGTCTCTGTGCCGTGAAAAATTTCCTTGATAAGCCATTTCAGGAATGCCCTTTGACCTTCCGCACCATGGCTTCCCCCCGATATGTACTGCAGGTAGGTGTCCTGCTGACGAATATGCTGAAAGACCTGTTTTACAGTATCGAGGTCCTGTTGCCAGGACATTTTCGATTTTTTGAAAGCAGCGGAAACTTCCGTGGATTCTTCCAGCCAGCGGATGAATTCGAGATCATTCAACTTACTGGCGGCTGTGCGTCGTTTTCCCGTTACGAGCGACGCAGGCGCGTCTTCATAATACAGTCGGTCCTGGTGCGCCAATTCACTTAGGAAACCGAGAACGGTGAGATACAGTTCGTGCGTTTTTTCGGTTCCGTTCACCAGTTCCCGTTCAGCCCGGGCGATGTCTTGCTGCTCGGATTGGAAATAGGAATACAGAGCCTGCATGACCCGTATTCGAAGATGCCTTCTGCTTAACATGGTTGGTCGCAGTCCTGATCAATAGGTGGATTTCACCTTACTGATATCGGAGATGCGTTTTTCCGCCATGGCCATTGCGGCCACCTGGGTGTAAATTCCTTCTGATTGCGCTTTGCGGTGAATATCCAACGTAACGTTGTAAATCCCCTCGGTCTGGTTCAGTGCCCGCTGGCGGTTGTAACCTATTTTTTCGGAATAAACGTTGATGAGTCCCCCGGCGTTGATGACAAAATCAGGTGCGTAAATGATGCCTCTGTCCTTCAGCATTTTGCTGTGGAGTACCTCATCAGCCAATTGATTGTTCGCGGCGCCGGCTACAATCTGACAACGCAGGCGGTTGATGTTCTCGGTATTTAATGTAGCACCCAGCGCACAGGGTGCGTAGATGTCCATTTCAAGATCGAATACCAGCTCTGGAGCTACGACTGCAGCGCCATAAGTTGCGGAAACATGGTTGAGCTGCTCAGCATTGATATCACTGATGAAGACCTGGGCGCCTTCTTCGGTCAGGTGCTTGACCAGGTTTTCTCCCACATGGCCATCACCTTGAACCATCACTTTTTTTCCATGCAGCGCATCGTTGCCCCATGCGAATTTGGCTGAAGCTTTCATCCCCATGTAAACACCATAGGCAGTGACAGGAGATGGGTCGCCACCTCCACCCATTGATTCGGGTAGGCCGGTGACATGCCGGGTTTCCATGGCAACGTATTCCATGTCGCGGGTACTGGTTCCCACATCTTCGGCCGTGATGTATTTCCCGTTCAGATTATTCACAAATCGCCCGAATTTCCGGAATAAAGCTTCGGTTTTGTCTTTGCGGCTATCACCAATGATGACTGCCTTTCCACCGCCCAGATTCAGGCCGGAAATGGCAGCCTTGTAGGTCATTCCACGTGAAAGCCGGAGCACATCGTTGAGCGCTTCAGCTTCTGAGGCATATGACCACATGCGCGTACCTCCCAGGGAAGGTCCCAATACGGTGTTATGGATAGCAATAATGGCTTTTAGTCCAGTTTCGGGGTCGTTACAAAAAACGACCTGCTCATGAAGGCTTGACGACAGCGACTCAAACACCGAACTGGCAACTGCTGGCATCTCGGCCTTCTTTTCTTTCACATCGATCATATCGGGTGCGATTACAGAGCGGCAAAGGTAGGCTTTTTTATACGCATGTGGAAAAAAAATGAGGAGGTGTCGGCTTGCATTTCGAGTATCTTTACGCACTGAAAATCAAAGTAATGAACCGGTGTTACCGAATGCGCCGGTTTAAGTAGGAAACGACCCTTGCGCCACCTTCGACCCCTTCTCACGTATTTTGGCCGTTACCGCTGGCACCTTTTGGGGGGGATTCTGTTTGTGACCATTTCCAACCTTTTTGGGATTTTTCCGGCTCAGCTTACCCGCAATGCCCTGGACCTCGTAGCCGAGCAGCTCGGTGCATACCGACTTGCAAAGGGCTTCGTGGTTTCCGACCTCGTGTACAAAAACCTCATGTCATCGATCTTCCTGTTCGGGTTGTTGGTGCTCATTATGGCCGTTTTGAAAGGCGTATTTATGTTTTTGATGCGCCAGACCATCATTGTCATGTCCAGGCATATCGAATACGACATGAAAAATGAGATTTACGCGCAGTATCAGCGTCTTGGGCCAGCTTTTTATAACCGGAATAGTACTGGTGACCTCATGAACCGCATCAGTGAAGACGTCGGTCGGGTTCGAATGGTTGTCGGGCCTGCCGTAATGTATGCCATCAACATGGTGGTCATGTTTATTCTGGTCCTTTGGGCCATGTTCAGTGTCAATGCCCGGTTGGCGACCTACGTCCTTCTGCCCTTACCCTTACTTACCTTTTCAATTTACTGGGTGCACAAACGTATTAACCGTCAAAGTGAAACGGTTCAACGGAAGTTAAGCGAGCTCACCACATTCGCTCAGGAGTCCTTTTCCGGAATCCGACTTTTAAAGGCTTTTGCTGCTGGTGACCGGTATGCACGGACTTACGCTAGCCTCACCGAAGATTACTCCAATGAATCCATGCGTCTTGTGCGTATCAACGCCGTATTCATGCCTGTCATGGCCTGGTTGGTTGGAATCAGTACAATTCTGACGGTGCTGATCGGCGGGAGGGAGGCAATGGCCGGCAGGGTAACCATCGGAAACATCGCCGAGTTCGTGTTGTACGTAAACATGTTGACCTGGCCGGTTGCCGCATTAGGCTGGATCATCTCCATGGTTCAGCGCGCAGCCGCGTCTCAGATGCGCATCAACGAGTTCATGGAGGAAAAACCTGAACTCGTCAGTGGGTCAACGCCAATTCAACGTATCAATGGTGACATCCGTTTCGAACAGGTATCCTATCGATACAGCTCCGACCGTGCGTATGCTCTCGAGGGAATCAGCGTGAACTTACCTGCCGGGACTCTCCTTGGGGTCATCGGTAAAACAGGCTCGGGAAAATCCACATTCGCTCAACTGTTGCTTCGGATGATGGACCCCGATCAGGGAATGGTCATGGTCGATGGAACGGATTTGAGAAAGTTGGATTTGGATATGTACCGCTCCAAAATCGGTTATGTTCCTCAGGATACGTTTCTGTTTTCAGATACAATCAGTGCAAATATCTCCTTTGGTTGTAAGGGAGGTGTGAACCAGGAACAAGTGGAACAGGCTGCCCGGCTTGCGGTCGTTCATGAAAACATTGTCGGTTTTCCAGAGCAGTATGATACCCGGATCGGTGAACGAGGTATAACCCTCTCGGGTGGGCAAAAACAGCGGGTGTCGATCGCTCGGGCGATCATTCGGAACCCCGATCTCCTGATTTTTGATGACTGCCTTTCAGCAGTAGATACGTTTACCGAGGCAAGTATTTTCAGCAATCTGCGTTCGATGCTTAAGGGTAGAACTGGCGTGTTTATTAGCCATAGGGTGCATACGGTTCAGTCCTGCGATCACATTGTGGTGCTGGATAAAGGGCGAATTGCCGAACAGGGCTCGCACGCCGATTTGGTGGCAGCAGGTGGCTTGTATGCACAATTGTTAGAAAGCCAACTCAAGGAAGAGTCGGCCGCATGAACCGACTCCCTGGCTTTCCGTAAAAAATTTTGGTTCGGTCGATTTTTTTGTTATTCTTGTCTTGGGAACCAACCTAAAACACCACCCGATGAACGAATTCGAAACCCAGCAGAACCGCGACACACACTTCTCGAAGCGGATCAGAGCCGGTAAACGGACGTATTATTTCGACGTGAAAGCCACCCGTGGGAACGACTACTACATCACCATCACCGAAAGTAAGCGTAAGCCCGGTGAAAGTGAGGATCGTCCCTTTTTTGAAAAGCACAAGTTATTCCTGTACAAAGAGGATTTCGAAAAGTTCACCGAGGGCTTGCATGAAGCCTTGGATTTCATTCGCGAAAAGCGTGCTGGCGAGCACGATTCTGCTCCTGCACATCCAGGTTATGCCGAGGCTGGCCAAGGCTACTCCAACATCGAGTTCGATGACCTTGGACGATAAGACGAATGATTGAATAAACAGAGAAGCCTTGCGACATGCAGGGCTTTTTTTTAACCTATTCGTGTAAGTTCGACATTGATATTGGCCTCAAGTGCCTCTATGATTCGTGAAATCGGATCGAGGTCGGATGGTATTTTTCCTTCTCTTAACAATTCCGTAAAAGTGCCGAATTGAGCTGCATCCTGTTCAGGACACAATAGGAATACGGGTGATTTCAATTTATGTGCAGCCTGAAATGCCTGTTCGATTCCTGCAACGAGAGAGGGGTCTCCCAATCCGTTTTGAATCTCTGCATGCAGCTCGGGTATTTGCCGCGAAAGCATACTTAGGAATACTCTGACATCGGACAAATTGTAACTGAACAAGTCGTGCACCTTTTCCATGCCTTTTACATCCCGAGTTTCAACTCCCGGAAACTGCACCGGTTCTGCATTTAGCATTAAGGTTGAAAGCAGTTCGGTAAGATCCTGAGGACTATACGGCTTTGTGAGGTAGCCGTCCACACCGGCTTCTGCAGCATCTTGCCGGTCATGCTCTCCTGCATTGGCTGATATGACAACCAGAATGGGGCGTTTTCCGGATTCAGGGTTCAGGGAGCGAATGGTGCTACAAAGGGTATATCCGTTCATTCCAGGCATTTCAACATCGGTGAGTACAATGTCGAATGGTTCAGCATTGAAGAGGTCAAGTGCTTCTTTTCCGCTGCTTGCCAGCACGACGTTGGGCATACCCAATGAATTCAAAATCCGCTTACCCAGAAACAGGTTTACCCGGTTGTCATCAACCAATAAGACACGAATGGATTCGGCTGATTTTCCGTCGAGGGTCATGAATCGGAGGGATTCGTTGCTCATAGTCGGATTAACGCAACAAGGTGACTGTTCCCAGAATTTTCTTTTTCACCTTGATTCCCTCACTGTCTAACCCGGTGAAATTGATCCTGTAACCGTAAACGCCAATCGGAGCCTGTTCGCCTTTGTAGGTGCCATCCCAGCCGTTTTCAGTGTCTTCGCTATAAAATATTTCTTGTCCTCTCCGGTTGTATATCCTGAAGTTGTACTGGAGTACATTGTTGATGTATGGCTTGAAGATGTCATTGATGCCGTCGTCGTCCGGAGTGAAAGCGTTGGGTACGAAAATGGCCGGGTCGCAGCTTTCGTCAACGAACATTTCAGCTCGTCGCACACATCCGTTGGCCCTGTTTACTGTCACAGAGTACGTTCCGGGTTGCAAAATGGTGATCCGACGGGTGGCGGATCCCGTAGACCATTGCCAGATCAGGCCGGGACCAGCGTCAAGCCTCAGGGTGTCGTAATAAAAGAAACAATACAGGGAATCATCACCAAGCGGAACAGGCGGATTCGACTTGAAGGCAGGTACGCGAACTGTATCGGTGGCGCTGCATGCACTGTTGGTCACCGTTACGACATAATCACCTGTGTCGCTCAGAAGAGCGACGGGTGTCAGAGATCCGGTACTCCACACATAATCGATGCCACCAGGAGTTGTTGCATCCAGTTGGATGGAATCTCCTTCACAAATTAACGTGTCGGAGACCAGATTTACGGGTGGTGGAGGCAGGATTTGTATGGTCACCGAGTCTGTGATGCCCTCGGCGTGTAGGTAATAGGTGTAGGGTCCGCCTGGAGGCACCACCACGTCTTTGTTGATGCTAAACGTATCCGTCGGATTTCCGGTAATGGTCCACCAATAGGGGAGATTGCAATCTGCTGTGAGAATGGTGCTTTCACCTGGGCAAATAATCGTGTCCCCGTCAATATTCACTCGCACATTTAGTGGGCGTACTACAATATCATCGAAGAAATAGTAGGCACAGGTTTCTACTGCCTGACATCCTGAATTTCGCGCTCCTGTGTTTGTAAATGCGAAAGCCGGAGCGGATGCGCTGGTTCGAAACAGCCCGATGGTGATGTACTCTTCACCTCCTTGCGCCTGGAAGTTTCCTGTGATCGGAATCCAGAAATTCCGGTCTGTAACTGTATTGAATTCCTTCACAGTGGCGAACAAATTGATAGGAGCACCTGGCGAGTTTTGAGCCGGCTTCTGCTTTGAAACGAGTGCGCCGAGAAGATTAATGGCATACTGTGCACTATCGGCCAACTGAACCACCATTTCAACACGGTAGTTTTCATTCGGCAGCAGTGGTGCCTTCAACTTTGCACAGAGGTATTCACGGTTTCCATTGGGAATTTGGAATGAAAGTCCAACATAATGGTTGAATCCATTTTCCTCGTCACAGTCGCCAGTTCCATTGGCCGGAATCCCAACCCAGTCGCAGGTGTTCACGCTTCCTGTAGAGAAGCCGCGCTCATAAAGATCTGGAGTTCCGTTCAGGCCATCCCAATCTTGCAACTTACTCCAGTCCCCTTCGCCAATGGGTGATCCTGTTACCAGTTCAAAACTAGGATTTGGAACAAGGTTTTGAGCAGCAACGCACGTCCATATCAACAGGAAAATTGCACCAAGCAGAATGCGTTTCATCACTTCAGTTCTTCGATGCGGATGATTTCAATTCTTCTTTCCAGCGCCGCGCCCAAGCTGTATACCGAACGGGCTTGTTCGTTGAGCCGGTCACTTACGGTGCTGGTTGCGTCTTCTCCGGAGGGAATGAACGTGATATTCAAGCGCCCATTGGTCAGAAATGGTTCCAGGATTCCCCCTTCCCACGACCTCCAGAAATTCAGCAGGCTGTTAATCCTCCGCTCTGACAAAGTTAGGTTGTAACGGGTTTCAGCCAAAGGACTGGCGGTTCCTTTTACGGTAATCGTCAGGCGATTTTCGGAACCCTGCAAGCGAAGGATTAACTGGCGTGTAAAAGAGTCCAGTTTATCCATGTGCCCCTTGACAGAATCCCTGAAAAACATATCAATAGCTGTGGACTGCTCGTGCGAGCTTTGCTCACGGATGTAGGCATCTTTTCTCAGCAGGTAATTGCGGCAAAGGGTGTCCACCTGGCTTCGGGTAGTGGATTTTCTGCTGCGAGGGTCCGGATAATCGTTGTCAAAATACAATCGGATGGGGAATGTTTGGTTCAGGTAGTTGAGCTGCTGGTTGCCGGTAAGTGCCTTGAAATCGCCATCAGAAAGTAAGCTGACTGTCAATCCTGAACCTGAAATCGAATCCGCGTAATCGTTGCTTGAAAGGGTGATTTCTCTTAAGGCTTTATTTACAGATGTATCTGCTTCGATGCTGAATAAATCGTAACAACACGCCGAACCATCCAGCGATTGTGCCGGGGGGCGATTGCTGACTAACAGCGTATGGCGTTTAGGTCCGTAGGAACGGGTCATGTACAGATCGTTATAGGAACTGTTGTATGGAATCGGGAGAAGGTTTGCCTTTTCGGTAGCCTTTGACAGTTGGATGGAATATAAATCCAAGCCACCGACTCCACCTGGGCGTTCACTGCTGAAATAAAGCGTATCGGTGAACGCATCATAAAATGGCGTCCATTCATCATGTTCGGTATTGATGGAATTGCCGAGGGATTCTGGTGCCGAAAAGCGTCCCTGATTCATACGCGCTTTATAAAGGTCCGTTCCTCCAAGGCCACCAGGACGGTTACTCGAATAAAAGAGGACATACCCTTCGGCTCCATCGGTTGAAAGGCAAGGTTGTGTTGAGGTATAATCGGGCGAATTAATCCGGTTGTCAAGACGAATAGCTTCACCCCAGTTGTTTCCGCTTTTTGAGCTGATATACAGTGCACACTTTAAAATGCCATATGCATCTTCCAGGCAACGGCTAAAGACCATCCATTTGCCATCCGGTGAAACCGATGCATTGGCTGTGTTGAAAGAAGGCTGATTGATGGTATTTTCAATCAATGTGGAAGGGCTTCTGCGCAACGCCTGAGCAGGTGGATATGGCGTTATCGCTAAACGGGATGTCTGCTTTTTATTTTCATCCGTTCCTGTGAGGTACCGAAGTGAGGAATACAACAGCAAGCTGTCACCGATGAAACATGGAGCAAAGTCCGATTGAGCAGTGTTCACATCGCCACCCACTGGATACAGACCAACAGGAAAAGTATCCTGGACAGCTGCTTGTGTCTCACGCAGAAATATTCGGAGCTGCATGTTTTGCATACTGCTATCGGGAATCAAGGCTGCCAACTGGTTGATTGCGGTATCGGCCTGCTCAAAAATGCCAGAACGCTTACTTGTTTCAACTACAAGCCTGAGCAATTGGGCCATTTCGGCGGTACTCAATTCTGATTTCTTTTTTTTCTCGCCCAGTGCAATAGCTTGGTATGCAAATTCGAGTGACTGCTTGTAATTAAACAACCTGAATTCAGCTTCTGCAAGGGCTGAAAGTACGACGGGATCTTCCCCGTAAAGCAGCGCCTGTTGTAAAAAAGATTTTGCACCGAATGCATCTTGTTTTACAAGGCAGGCCCGTGCTGCATTCATATAGGCTTGTTTCGATTGTGCAACAACGGGTTGTTGATTCGCTACAATCAGGTGCAGGAACAGAATCGAAAATACGCGCAACACACTGCGGGTCAGTAAACGGGACATATTACACGGCGTTGTGTGTCGGGTTTAATCTTTCTTGAGGAGTAAATGATACTGATTTCCGGTCCGCCTCGGCTATTGCTAGCATTCCGTAAGTCCGATACGTTTATGTCGTACGAGATGGCGTAGCTGAACTTGCCTCTGTAGAGGTAAAGTGCAGGAACTATGGCGTCCTTCAGTCTGTAATGAATGGCTAAGCCGGCAGCAGTGGATTGTAGCGTATTTTCTCCTTGCAGCATTCGTACTTCGGTTCCAATCAAATACTCTGCTGCACCCGATTGCAACATCACACTCATTTGAGGTATCAACCGGATGTTATCGGTTAGGTCATGTTGCACGGCCAGGTTGTATTGACTTAAAACGGGTCTTCTTTCATTACCGCCAGCAAAAGGGTCCTTGGGTCGGTTGAGATGCAGCATACCCAATCCGAAAATCCAGTTGGTCGATTCGCCCAATCGTTCCCAGCTGAAACCGAAGCCCAGGTCACTCCATGTTGTGGTCGGTGATACGAAGTTTTCACCACTTAATGCTGCAGGGTCAAATGCATCTCCGTCAAACTGGTTGTCGAATCTCAATCGGCTGAAATCAATGTTGCGGTGGCCGAAGCCCCAGGAAACTCCGCCGCTGAAGAAATGAACTGAATCACTATTCAATGACTTACGGTAGGATACGGATAGCCTGGCCGATAGCCTACGTAGTATACCATCACCCGCAACATCGTGATGAATCAGTACTCCAGCACCTAAATTTTTCGGTAGTTTTTCTTTGAAAGAGCTGACTGGTGCATCTATAAAGAATGCTGCGGTTCGGTAAGGTACCGTGACCGACGACCATTGGCTACGGTATATTCCTCCTGATCGGATGTCTCCGTCAAAATGACCTGCCGCTGCGGGGTTGTATAGTATTCCCATACGGCTCCACTGTGAAAAATGAATATCCTGCGCATTGACCGGTTTTATTCCTGTCAAAATCCACACAAGGTACAGGGTGAGTATCCGCGTTTTCATCTGATCAGGGTCAGATTGGATTTTTTTAGAAATGTGGCCTTGTTGAAGCATGTGGCCTCAAGTACGACTACGTAAACATCCGCAGGTGCATCACGACCTTCGAACCGACCGTCCCAACCTCGTTGCTGATCTTCGGTTTCAAATACCTTCTGACCCCAGCGGTTGAAAATCATCAGGTGCATTTTTTCGATTGTATTACCCCGTATCCTGAATCCATCGTTGCGCTGGTCTGCATTCGGTGTGAATGCGTTGGGTACAAATAGTTCGGGCTCGTCACAAATAACCCGGATGACACTTAGTTGAATCGTATCGGATGCCGGACAGCCATTGGCATCCAAAACCTGAACGATGTAACTAATGTCCTCCGTAGGGCTTGCAAGTGGATTTTGCACACTGGTTGAATTCAAGCCTGAGCCGGGACTCCAGCTATATGTGAAATTTCCGGTCGGCGTAAGGGCGTATAGTTGTGTGCTTTGTCCATAATATAGGATGTTCGCGTCAGCAGTAGCAATCACCGATGGAAATGAGTCTGTATAAAGGACTTCAATCGAATCTACTGCGAAACAGCCGAGAGGATCCGTAACAACAGCACTATACAAACCAGGGCACAAACCAGTTGCCGACGAGCCATTTTGCTGGAGAGAGTCGTTCCATGCAATGGTATATGCGCCGTTACCACCGGTTGCGGTTACAGTGGCACTACCTGCACAAATTCCGCCGCAGTAATCTGGTGTTGTATTCAGATTAATCACCAAGGGTGCTGGTTCCCCAATCGTAATAGTAGCTAATGCAGTGCAGTTTCGGCTGTCGGTAACCGTTACCGAGTAGCTGCCGGCGCACAGGTTATTGGCCGTAGGGCCATTCTGGTTTTGCGGGTCATTCCATTGGTAAATGAATGGTGGTTGACCAAACTGGCTGCCAACTGTGGCCGATCCGTTGCAGTCGCCAAAGCAATTGGCAGGGGCAATTACTTGGGGTTGAACCTGGAGAGCCGGACCGATAAGCAATGGACGACGTAGTGTATCAATACAACCCCTGTCGGATGTGGCTATCAACGTCACGGTATAAATTCCCGGTTGAGAATACGTGTGGGTCGGGTTGGATTGGTTCGCTGTCGACCCATCTCCAAATTGCCATTTCCAGTCTACGGTTGTTCCTCCAGTAGCGACTGAGTCGAAGAATTGAGCCGTATTATTGCAAGGGTCGATGGTGAATCTGAATCCAGGAGCGTAATCAGGAAGAATCGTAACGCTTCCGATGGTCGTATCCACACAGCCCGGATCAGTTGGCGATACAGCAATCAGGGTCACCGTGTATACGCCAGTATCGGGATAGGTGTAATTTGGTTCGAAGGCTGAGGATGTGTCTGAGTTTATGCCCGACACGCCGAAGTCCCAGAAGTAACTACCTGCATTGAAACTGAAATTTTGAAAAGCAACCGTATTGCTTCCGCAGCTGATGAGAGGATTTTGAAGTGCAGCGACTACCAGATTAGGACAAGGAACCACATTCAATTGAAAGTCACGTCGGGTATATCCAATCAGAATACCGTTCCTAAACTCCTTGGCCCGTATACCGATTACGAATTGCCCAAGTGTGTTGGGGTATGCAGTTAGCAGTCCGGTATTGACATCAATGTTCATGGGAGGGATGCCGCCAAGCATATCCTGTTGAGAGTAGGGAGCTTGAAACACAACTGGTGCGTATGGTGGGGGATTCGGTGGTTGGGGAATGGGGTTAGCAACCGTACCGCCTTCATGTGGGGTTATCAGTTCATAAGCGATCGAATCCCCTTCGAAATCCGTGGCCGAGTGATCAAAGATGAACGGGACTCCGGCACAGATGAAAGGTGGAGGCCAAAGTGTGAACACAGGGTTACTGTTGGCTGCATACACATCAACTCCTGAAATCCGGGCTTCATAGGTTGCGCCGACTGCATCAGGGGTAACGATGTTCAGGATGGTCATATTTCGACAGCAACGCTGATACGCAAGAATATATCCTCCAGGGGAAGGTGGCAGGTATATGGTATCGGTATATACAGTCCTTTCGTAGCAAATATTGGTTGGCGGAACAAAGCAGGGACCGTTGATTGTTGGTGGAACGGTGTCGAGCTCAATGAATGTAAACAGCTTTTCTCTGACCAGTGTGTTGGTTATCGCATTAAAGATTCCGACCGATGCTGGATTATCGAAAGGCGGTACGCCATTCCAGCAGTCTCTGTACACTGTTAAATTGATGCGGTAAACGTTATTCCCCAGGTAGCGGTAATTCAGTTCTCCACCGACAATGTGAGTCGCCCTGAGGGAGCCGCATGAAACAAACATCAGCAGCAATAAAAGAAGCTTTCGTAGCCACATCTGCATTACCCAATGATACGCAATTCACAGCCCCGAAGCGGGTGTTTTTTTCAATGTATTTCCACCGCTTCCTGTTGGAAGGTTTAACGTACAGCCAGATTTAGTAAACGCTCGCCTTCCAGCTCGGCAATTAGTTGATCACCTGCCTGCACTTTTCCTACCCCTTCGGGAGTGCCTGTGAAGATATAATCGCCGATTTTCAGGGTAAAATAGGCCGATACGAACGCGATAATGCGGTCAACGGAGAAAATCATATCGGCCGTATGACCGGACTGCCTTACTTCGCCGTTAACGTGCAGCGTGAAGCGCAGATCCTGAACCGATTTGTTAAGTCGCTGGAGGGGAATAAAAGTTCCAACGGGCGCCGATCCGTCGAACCCCTTGGACAACTCCCAAGGCAAGCCCTTGCTTTTCAATTTGCTTTGCGTGTCACGGGCAGTGAAGTCAATTCCAAGACTTACTTCATCGTAGTACCGGTGGGCAAAACGCTCTTCGATGTGTTTTCCAACTTTATTGATGCGAACTACAAGTTCGGTTTCGAAATGAAAATCTTCCGCGTGGTCTGGAATGAAAAACGGTTGCCTGGCAGGGATTAACGCAGTTTCCGGTTTCATGAAAATAACCGGTTCCTCCTCTACAGCATTGTTGAGTTCACGGGCATGCGCGGCATAATTGCGTCCTACACAAATAATTTTCATAACTGAGAAGGAAATCGTTGAATCGGCAGACTGCTGAAGGATTTGATGCGTTTGAAGTAAAAATCGAACAGAATACTACCTTGGTAAATACCGGTCTTGTTCATCGACGACTGAAGCGATTCTTTCCGAATGGAGGAGGGCTGCATGGACAACTTGTAAAAGCTGAAATGAGCTCGCACAACTGCCCAGGTGTCTTTCGCATCGCCATCCAGCAGGAACTTCAGTCCGGCCACTCCATCGAGCAACAATCGAATCGGTATGATCCACAGCAAGATTGGCCAGGAAAGATTCTTCGTTAACATGAGCAGGTTATTTCTGAAGTTGTAAAAGGTTTTTCTGGGATTCTTTTTAGGCAATGTTCCGCCTCCGACATGGTATACGGTACTTTGCGGTATGACCACGATGTTGTGTCCTTTTTTTCTGAGACGCCAGCACAAATCGATTTCTTCCATGTGCGCAAAGAATCGCTCATCGAACCCGCCTTCATTTTTGAAAAGGTTGGCGCGGATTATCATACAGGCACCGGTTGCCCAGAATACAGGCATGATGGAATCATATTGGCCTTTATCGACCTCAAGTGAATTCATGATTCGCCCTCTGCAAAATGGGTAGCCGAAGGTATCGATGAATCCGCCGCAGGCCCCGGCATGCTCGAACAAATTGCGGTGTTCATAGGAGCGGATTTTGGGCTGGCACGCTGCGGTTTCGGGATGGGTGTCCATCCAATTGATCAAAGGCCCAAGCCATCCGGTTGAAGTTTCAACATCCGAATTCAGCAGCAAAAAGTAGTCCCACCGGTGAAGCCAAAATTACGATCCAGTTTGATGATTTCAACTTGCGGGAAATCACTGATCAGCAGCGCTACAGAATTATCTGTTGAAGCGTTATCTGCAACAATGATTCTGGCAAGATGAGATGAATCGGCAATGACACCTGGAAGAAAACGTTTCAGGAACGACGCTCCATTCCAATTCAGAATGACGATAGCAACGCGCTTCACCTTTTGCTCGATTTATAATTAGAATCAACGCGGATTCTGGAAAATCTGTTCGAAGTTTTCTCCATACGTGGTGCGGACTTTCGTTTTATCCACATCATTCATGGATTCGGTTCGCCGCTTCAACCTGACCATCCATTGCGTGTCGAAAATTTCACCGCGCGCATCGCTATGTAACAAGCTGAAATCATTGCCACCGATTTCCGGGCAGTAAAAAATAAACTTCCGGTTGGTTTGATTGCCAATTGTATAATACTGCCAGATTTCGTAGGGGTACGTCCCGGGCTCATTGTAGTTGCGACTGATCTGGTTTGGGATTCCGTAACGCAAATAAACCCGGCCTCTCTCAGTCATGTATCCTCTCTTTCTGCCAACGGAATAATTGTCGTTCACTTTTTTGACTTCTGCAGCGTATTTCTGCCAAGCCTCCTGAGGTGCAGCAGGATTTCGCCTGTACCAGAAATCATAAAAGAACTGCTGCATTTGTACAAGATCAGCGATAGTTAGCTGATTGATTGCAAACGTATTCTCATTCGGATTGGAAATAGGCCAAAGACTACGGATTGATTCGGCAAGCGAGTCCTTGTTGGTGAAGAACAAAACGAATGTTCCTGCTAAATCGCGATTTGAAAAAACCAATTCACCATTTTCACTGCTCGCTGCGACCGGATTGCTTCGTTGAAAAAACACCGATTGCTCGGCCAAGAGCTTGTTCTCCTTGTCCCTTAATTCGAGTAATAACTGGTAATTTCCAGAGGAGAGTTGACGAATATCGATTTCGTTCAGGACAGGAATGACCGCCGCCGATTTCACACGCTTGAATCCTGTATAGGAATCCATGACGCGCTTACCCTCATTCAAAATAATCTTGTAGGTTATAAGTAAATCACCACCATCGGCAAAAACGGGATAGAGTTCGGCGTAGTACGACAAGGACTCTCTTGAACGATCAAAAAAGTCATCAACCAGTGGCTCAGTTTTCAGGCTTTTGTCACTTTCATCTGTCCAATGTCGGCTGATGAATTTGATATCAGAAATGCAGTCTTTCGATTTGAAATCGGGGATTTCAATATCCTGCACGACTTTTTGAGCCTTGTTTTCTGCGCGTTTTGAATCCCTTAATTCCAGTTCGAGCTTATACAAGCCCGGACTCAAACCAATCCGGTGTACATCATTAAAGTCTTCGATTGAGGCAAGCGTATCGCTCGTTTCCGGACCCAATAGATTGAACTTGTCGAAATACCGCACGCTGTCGCCTTTCGAAATCACCAGTGTGGCTTCGACCGTGGCGCTGAATTTTCCATTGCCTAAAGCTGAATAGCCGACGCTGAAACCATCGATTAGCGTATAGGTTTCAATGTATGGACCGACGCCCGGCGCTTGAAACACGCAATGCGAGAAGCGGGCTTGAAGTACCTTGCCTTGGGCTGAAGCCGATTCGGGAAGGCTGATTAGGCAAAGGCTAAACAGGAAACAAGTAACAATCCGTAGCATGCTTCAAAGATAGCTAGTGGTCAAGCAATTTCAGATGTATGTTTGAGGGGTTGTGACGAGTTGAAGACATCGGAATTAGCCGTTTGCAGTCGGGTGCATTAGTTTGTTTCGGGTGTTATTTGCCTATTGTTTCCGATTTTTGCCGTGGAGGGAGGCGGATGGCCGGCCCCTGACGCAAGGGGGGCTTTTATGGTCTTATGGTGCCCATTTTGATAAGTCACAATCCGTTAAAATTGCCCAAGCACAAGGGAGTTAAAGTTGAATTTCCGACCAAGTCGGTCGTTGTAAAGGGCTTCAATTAAAAAGCCAATGCAAAAGCGGTGTGCTATCCATTTCACATGTGCGAGGGGTAATCGACCAATGATGGTTCATCCCCATTAGCTGAATAGCAAGTAAGGTTTACCTCATACCGTGCTTCACTCTACTTCCTGGTGATGCCTTTGGGAAAGTCCTGCACATAAGCAGCTCCGGTCATCTTTTTTTACGTCTTTTCCGACTCGAGGGGGCACTATAGTATCAGAGGGGAAAATACAGGGCGTACGTACTTACTCGATTTCAACGTTCATTTCTGGTATTACATCCAAGCAAGCTTGGCTTTTACCTAAAATGAAAATGCCCCCAGCGGGGGCATTGGTTGTTATTTGGCGGAGAGAGAGGGATTCGAACCCCCGGACCTTTTACAGTCAACGGTTTTCAAGACCGCCGCAATCGACCGCTCTGCCATCTCTCCGGGGACAAAGATAATGGATGGAAGTATTCGAGGGAAACTGAATTGGCCAGATTTCTTACATACGATTGACGCCCCAAGGTCAATTTTCTGATTTGGCTCTTCATTCCGATAGCGCCTTGAGAACGAAAAGCATTCTGGGTCTCAATAAGGCTACTTCTGAACTTTCAACTCAGGAGCGGGTGGAATCCTTATTCGCGGATCCAACGAATCGTTTGATTCCAATTTTTGCCGCTGAGCCGGATTAAATAGGGGCCAGGGGGGAGATCAGATACTGGAATGGAATTTTGGTTGGCCGACAAGCTTCCAGACTTAACTGACTTCCCGAGTAGGTCAACGATTAAAAATTCAGTAAATTCTACATCCGGTAGGCCAGTGATGTTAAGATTGTTGAATGCCGGATTCGGCAGGATTTCAATCCGAGGTTGGTGCTGTTCTTCAATTTCTCCGGTACTCGTCGGACATGCCACGATGAACTGCCCCATCATGCCATGGTCTTCATGCGGCAGCATATGACAGTGATACATGTATGGAAATATGCTGTCGCAGAAATCTTCAAATCGTGCGATAAATCGGACGGTTCCCATGCCAGCGGGCACCAAAACAACATCTTTTTTGCCCGCCAAATGAGCGGGAGGGGCAGCGCCATTTATATCCAGGATGGTGAATGAGGTGTTGTGAATGTGAAACGGATGGGCAATAGGGGATTGGTTGGTGAGGGTCCAGATTTCAGTGTTGCCCAATGGAATGGTATAGTTGATGATATTTTGGTCGAACATCTGGTTGTTGATCATGAATGGGCCCTGAATCGCTGTGGGCCCCATATTCATGGGCATGAAGGTCAGACTTCGGGTTGCGTTGGCTGATCCAGGAGGAATCGGGTTTGACGGAACCAGTGTATTGGGAATTGAGCTTATTGGATTACTGCCAGCCGCTTGAACCTGTATTCGTAAAAGACGAAAGTCAGCGCCATTCAGCGGGTTAGTGCTGTATCCAGGGATGATCTGGCCTGGCCCCATACCGGGTTGGGAAGCACCGTACACCGCATTGGGTAAATGGGATGCGAAACGGATCATGTCCAAGGTCTGACCATTCAAGCCTCCAAGGTCCAACAATATTTCGGCCCTCTCGCCAGGTGAAAGACTCAATCGGCTTAACAAAACTGGAGCTTCCAGTAAGCCGCCATCGGTGCCGATCAGATTGAAACTGAAGTTGCCTTGAAAACCAATGTTAAATACGCGTTCGCTGGCCGCGTTCAAAATACGCAATCGGATAACCTGAGCAGGGGCGTTCAAAATCGGATCGATTGATCCATTTACAACTACCGTGCTATCAAATGGATTGTCGAAGCTGATCTGGTTGGACGTATCAAATGACTTTGTTTGGACAATCAAGGGGAAGTCGTCTGTACCATAGGTGCGGGGTAAGGCAAGTGTGGATTCAATACTATCTCTCACGATAATCATCCCCGTAGCTCCTCTCGA
>JAJTFW010000062.1 GCA_021299095.1 Sphingobacteriales bacterium
GCCGATTCACGTAATATTAACTTACCACCGGCGGGCACCATCCATCAGGACACCCTTAAAAAACTCCGTGGTGTTGAACTCGTACTGATAAAGGCCGAGGTGCTGGCCGCTTATTGGACAGCCTCCTATTTGCTGGCCCAGCGCAAAGGGCGATCGGCTGTGCCGTTTGCCGACAGTTCCCTAAACTGGTCAATGCGCTTTGGACTAACCGAAGAACAAGCAAAGGTTCTGAGTCTGAAAATCCAAGTGAGTGAATCGATTGGTGACAGGTCAGGTGCAGATCGTTCAAGGGAATTGCTTTCCAACTTGAACGACAGCCTGAAAGTGGCTCCCCTACTGAACACAATCGATTCACTGAAGTCACGCCTTGCACAGTTTGAGCAACAACCAACAGCCCTGGCCGAGGATGATAAATCGGAAACAGGAAACAGTAGCAATTCTTCAACAGGCCTAAGCGTTTGGATGTTCATCTCTGCACTTCTGGCTGCAACCACATTGCTCTACTACCGAAAGAGCAAACAGACTCCTCCCCCCTCCCACTCGCCGGGCTCAAGCGATTTAACCAGACCGGTGAGTACCCAAGCGAACATCCCGTCTGGCAACGGCAATTCGCCGATCGGTTCTGGCAACAGGCCTAAGCCTGCATCACCACCGCAAAGCGCAACACTTGCGCCGACAGATCCCGACGTTCCGCTTTTCATCCCAGTGGTACAGGATCAAAAACCGAAAAACGAATCTGCCGATTCACGTAATATTAACTTACCACCGGCGGGCACCATCCATCAGGACACCCTTAAAAAACTCCGTGGTGTTGAACTCGTACTGATAAAGGCCGAGGTGCTGGCCGCTTATGTAAAAGATTACTTGCGCCAATTCGGAATGGCAAGTACCGAAAAACTGATTGATGAAGTGGAAACGGAATCTTCCACGGAACGTATCAGCCGTCTGCTTTCAAAAGTATTTCAGGTCCGAAACCATTGCAGACGTGCCGCCGATGAAACCAAATCGATACTTACCAATCTGAACTGATCTGGTCGGGAATCTAGCTGGATGCGGCCAATTGCCCGAGCATAAACTGCTCCGTTTCTGTACTGTCCCACTGGGACTCTATGCCTGGTAATGCCATCACCTTTTGCATAATGGATTCCTGACGCTGTCCTTCTAACCAGGCTTCGCTGTAGCGGATGTCCGGGGAAAAGGTAACCATGGTGTACAAGGGAATCCATTTATCGGGATGGCGCTCGCTGAATCGGGCTTCGATCTTTTTTTGCAGCAAGAAAGCGGGTTGCCCCACACGATCACGCATTTCGATGAAATTGGCCAACGCCAACTCCGCAATTGCATCGCCATCGGGTTTGCGAAGCGATTCAAAAGAACGAAAAACCGCACTCCAATCATCTCCGTGTTGTTCCATCAGTTGATCGAGTACAACGCAATCTTCAAATCCGCAATTCATACCCTGACCATAAAATGGAACAATGGCGTGTGCAGCATCGCCCAACAGTAACAATTTATCGGAATAAGTCCAGGGGAAACACCGTACGATATTCAGTGAAGCCGTCGGATTGCTGAAATATTCTTCGCTGAGTTTCGGGTTGAGGTCAAGCGTATCGGGGAAAGTCGCACGGAAAAATGCAAGCATTTTCTCGGTTGTATCGAGCGATTTGAACGACACCTCACCTTCATACGGAAAAAACAGGGTGCAGGTAAAAGAGCGGTCCGTATTGGGAAGGGCGATCAGCATAAAACTGCCGCGGGGCCAGATGTGCAAGGCGTTGGGGTCCATTGCATAATCGCCGGATGCTGTAGGAGGAATGGTCAATTCCTTATAACCGTGCTCGATGTACTGCTGAGAATAATTGAACCGATCGGTTTGAAGCTGCATTTGCAAACGACCGGCAGAAAAAGCCCCGTCGGTGGAGAAAATCCGGTCGGCCTCTATGCGCGAAACGTTGCCACTGGATGTATCCTCGAATGTGGCAGCTGCATTGGCAAGTTCTATTCCTGTACAACGGTGATTGTAGTGGATGGTTACACCATTGGCTTCCGCCAGATCCATCAATACACAATTCAGACCGCCTCTGGAAACAGAATAAATAGCCTGACCCTCCTTCCCATACGGCTGATAAACCAGAGAGCGATCAACGCCATGCATCATCCTTCCGGACATGGGCAATGCCACCTTTCGGATTTCATCGGCGATACCAACCCGCTCCAAACCTCGCCAGCCCCGATCACTCAAGGCCAGGTTAATGGATCGACCTGCACTCATACGGTTGGTTCGCATATCGGGGCGACGTTCGTACACATCAACCGAATAGCCTCTACGGGCAAGGTAAATTGACAAGAGGGATCCGACCAGTCCGGCGCCAATCAGGGTGACTTTCTTCTGCGACATAACAGAGCGAAAATAGGGCATTCAAGTCGAGTTGAGCACGAGGCGGGTAATTGGTCAAATCCCGGGGAAATTCAGTTGGTTTGATGATAGAGATCAGGAAAAGAACGGAGCTGTTGTCTGACCTTCACGCTATGAGCATAAGATTACCGAACCTGGTCATCCTGTTGATTTTATTTTTCGCGGCAGGGAATCTCGAGGCGGGCGAGAAGACCAGGAAATTGACCTTGAGTCGGGACACTATCTTATCGGAAAAGGGTCAACGGGTTGCGTACGTGCATATGATTTCTGACCGCAACTTTTATGCAATCCACCCTTCCAAGTGCGGTCGTTACACATTTTTGGTGCTGCGGAAATACATCAAATCCATCCAAAATTGGGCAAGCAGTGGCGAAATCGTCTGCTACGACCACCACAGCGATAGCATCCGCTGGAAGTTGAATACGGAGGCATTTAAACTCAACACATACGATGACAAGCTACTTATCCAGGATTCGAAAACGAGTAAATGCTACCAGGCCTCAAGTGGTGAATTGCTATGGGAAAAAAAAGACAGCCACGTGGTTTTTGTCGATGACAAGTACAACTTTGGTATAACCGAAAACGGTACATTGATTGATCTGATCTCCGGATTGGAACCCTTTCCGGAACAGGAATTGCAACTTAATGAAGGCGTCAACGAAGTAATTACGCTCGAATCCGGAAAAAGCCTGATTTCAGCCGGTGGCCTAATGCTTATATCTCCCGAGCTAAAAATTGAAGGTTTTTCGAAAGAAACAACAAGTTACGTATCGGGCAAAAGGATTCTTGGCAACGCAACCAGTCTGTTGGTCGGTGTCGGGGTAATCGGACTTAGCAACAGCGCAGCATACGGTCCGCTGTTCTTGGAAACAGCCAGCATGGACTCCAGAGTGAGCGGACTTACATCGAATGTGCTCAACATGGGTGATCATTACTATCAGGCTTATGCAGAAAAGCTTGTTTGCTACGATACATCGCTAAAAGCGCAATGGTCCACCTCCCTTGGCAAACACCGTTCCGGCGCGAGCATGCTTTCTATATATGGCGACAGCCTAGTGCTGGTAAACAAAGGAATCGGGTATTTGGGCGGATCACCCTACCGCGTGTGCGAACCCGGGTTATTCATATTCGACAGGCATACAGGCCGAATGACCGATAGCCTCGGATTGGAGATATCGGGCAGCGGATTAATCCAAGTTGTTCATCAGGGCAACCACTTGCTTTTTCTAACCGAAAAAGAGGAATTGACCTATTCCTTACCCGAACGTCGTATCACAAAGCGTGTCCAAATCACACCCAGCCCGGTTGGCACGGTCAGTGGCTATCTTAATCCGGAAGGAATCTACCAGTGCCCGAAAGGATTCAGTACCTGTGAGGGGCTCGATTCAAGACCGGCGGGAACGCGATATGTTGCAGGATTAGGCCCCAGTATCGCCTTACTGAAAGAATCATCGAATGAAGCGAAATTCCTAGTCTCCGCGGATCTCTGCAACACGGGTTTTATAAGAGGAGAATACACCGTATTGAAGTGTGCAGGTGGACTTACAATCATCGATTCCGCGGGTCGGATTACCGATACCTGCCAACTGATCGGCGAAGGCAAATTGAACGGGCAGTACTTGTTCTTACGTTCCAAAGACCGTAAAAGCATCAACATCGTGGATATGATGCCGCTGTGTGATTCCTACTCGGAGGCCTCAGAGCGCTGAACCCAGCAATTCACCAAATCTGTACACATCCGAAAAACTGTTGTACAGCGGAACCGGAGCGACACGAATCACGCCATAGGAACGGCCTTCCTGGTCGGGTTCACGCCAATCTGCAATTACACCTGCGGCAGATAGGGTGTCAAAAATGTGCTTACCCTTCTCAGCGAATGAAAGTGAAAGCTGACAGCCGCGTTGCTGTGACTCAAAAGGTGTGATTACCTCCAGAAGTTTATCATCACCTTTTGCGGCGAGCACAGTTCTAATCACAAACAACAGGTAAGAAGTCAGCTCGAGGCTTTTCCGGGCCAACACCGGCATAGTAGCTTCTTTAAACAACTCCAGCGAAGCCCTAAGTGCCGCGATCTCTAGAACAGGAGCATTGCTCAATTGCCAGGCATCGGCACTTGCAACCGGAATAAACCGATGCGGCATGGTAAAACGTGTGGCGGGATCATTTCCCCACCAACCTGCAAATCGGGGCAGATGCAGGTTTTGCACATGACGTTCATGTATAAATGCACCACCCACTGTCCCGGGACCGCCATTGAGGTATTTATACGAACACCAAGCTGCAAAATCAACATTCCAGTCGTGGAGGTTCAACACAAGATTTCCGGCAGCATGCGCCAGATCAAACCCCGCATAAGCGCCTTCCGCATGAGCCGCAGCGGTGATTGATGCGATATCAAGTGCCTGCCCGGTGAAATAATGCACACCTCCAAGCATGACCAAAGCGAGGGAATCACCGCATTCTTCTATCGCCTCTAAAATATCCTCCTGCCGCAATGTTTCCTCACCTTCGCGGGGCTCAAGCTCTACCAAAGCATCATCTGCACTGAATCCGTGCCATTCTACTTGTGATTGCAAGGCATAGCGATCGGAGGGGAATGCTCCACCCTCACAAATGATCTTGTAACGGTCGGCCGTAGGTCTGTAAAAGGAAACGAGCAACAAATGCAAATTGACCGTAAGGTGATTCATCACCACGGTTTCAGAAGGCATTGCGCCGACAACCGTTGCCATATCATCGCGCACGAGCTCGTGGTAGGCAAACCATCCTGTATGCGGCTTAAAATGCCCTTCTACACCAAGCCTTGCCCAATCGTTCAACTCCTCGTTTACGAGTTCAGTTGTCCGCTTAGGCTTTAATCCGAGCGAATTCCCACAGAAATAAACCGTTTCACGACCGCCATGCTGCGGAACATGAAAAGCAGCTCGGAATCGGTGAAGGGCATCTTCTCTATCGCGGGCGGAGGCCCATTCCGGGCTGTAATCGAACGAATACATGCTGCGAAAGTACAGGATTGAACTGCTGCAAAAAAAATCGGGCTCCAGTGCGGAGCCCGAAATCGGTTGATGGCTTAGTGTTTCAGATCGTCGGCTGTATTGCTCTCTGGTGTTTGAGCGTAAGAAACCGTTTGGGGAATGTAATCATCGGGAGCACCGGGCTTACCGTAATCGTACGGCCAACGGTGCACTTCGGGAACAGCGCCAGGCCAGTTGCCATGGAGATGCTCTACTGGGGCCGTCCACTCCAAGGTATTCGACTTCCAGGGGTTCTGCACCGCTTTCTTTCCTCTCCAAATGCTGTAGAAGAAGTTGAAAGCGAAAATCAACTGGGCAAGTCCACCAACGATAGCTGCCACAGTAATGATAACGTTGATGTCGATAAACGTACCGAAAGCTTCGTAAGCCGTGTTGGAGTAATAACGACGGGGTACACCGCCAAGGCCCAAGAAGTGCATCGGGAAGAACACACCATAAACGCCGATGATAGTGAACCAGAAGTGGATGTATCCCAAGGTCTTGTTCATCATACGACCATACATGCGCGGGAACCAGTGGTATACTCCGGCAAACATGCCGAAGATGGCCGATGATCCCATTACGATGTGGAAGTGAGCAACCACGAAATACGTGTCGTGAATGTTGATGTCGAGGGTAGAGTCACCCAGAATGATACCCGTCAATCCACCGGTGATGAACGTGGATACCAATCCCATCGCGAACATCATTTGTGGAGTGAACTGGATATTTCCTTTCCAAAGGGTTGTTAGGTAGTTGAACACCTTAACCGCGGAGGGAATCGCCACCAGCAGCGTCGTGAATACGAACACAGAACCGAGGAAGGGATTCATTCCGGTCACAAACATGTGGTGACCCCATACGATGAAGGAGAGGAATGCGATAACCAGCATGGATCCAATCATGGCCTTGTAACCGAAGATCGGTTTACGGGCATTTACAGAAATCACTTCTGAAGCAAGTCCGAGAGCTGGTAGCAGAACGATGTAAACTTCGGGGTGACCCAGGAACCAGAACAAGTGCTGATACAGTACAGGTGAACCTCCCATATGATCAAGCGGGGCACCATCGATGAAAATCTCACTCAGGTAGAAACTCGTTCCGAAACTTCGATCAAATACAAGCAGTAAGGCCGCGGCCAGCAGTACGGGGAACGAGAGCACACCCAGGATAGCCGTGATGAAGAACGCCCACACAGTCAGTGGAAGGCGGGTCATAGTCATGCCTTTGGTACGGAGGTTGAGAACGGTGGTGACGTAGTTGATACCACCGAGCAGAGACGAAGCGATGAACAACACCATCGATACAAGCCACAGCGTCATTCCCAATCCCGAGCCCGGTATGGCCTGCGGAAGCGCGCTGAGAGGAGGATAAACCGTCCACCCACCGGAAGCAGGTCCTGACTCTACAAACAGGGAAGAACACATCACGATAGTTGATGCGAAGAAAAACCAGTATGAAAGTGCGTTGAGGAATCCAGAGGCCATGTCGCGGGCACCGACCTGCAGTGGAATCAACAGGTTGGAGAATGTACCCGACAAACCACCGGTTAGTACAAAAAACACCATGATGGTGCCGTGCAGCGTAACGAGTGCGAGGTAGAAGCCGGGATCAAGCTTTCCATCCTTACCCCAGCGACCGATGATGTCTTCCAGGAAAGGGAACTTGGTGTCGGGCCAGGCCAACTGCATTCGGAAAATCAAAGACATTCCCATGGCTAGGAAAGCCATGAAAATGGCGGTGATCAGGAATTGCTTCGAGATCATCTTGTGATCCGTGGTGAAGATGTACTTCGAGAAGAAGTTCCCTTCATCATGGTCGTGGTCGTGGTCATGATGACCGTGGTGATGTTCGTCGTGCGCGTGTGCCTCGTGGACATCGACTGCGCTATGCTGGTTCACTTCCATTTGATTTGTTCTTTCCGGTTTTGAATATACATCGAACGTGTGTCAGTTCAATGTCAGATTGCCGCTGCCATGGGCTTTGCAGCGGAATCGGCAGGTGCTGCCGCGTCTTTCTGGAACACCAGTTTTTCTCCTTTAAGCCAAGCATCGTATTCTGCACGTTCAAGTACACGTACAGGCATTTTCATATTGTAGTGGGCTACACCGCAAACCTTGTTACAAAGCATGATGTACTCGAATTTGGGGTTACCGGTAATCTCCTTCATCTTGGCCGTGGTGATGGTCGGTTTGAAGTGGAAACGCGTTGTCATGCCGGGAACGGCGTTCATCTGTGCACGGAAATGCGGGAGATAGACCGAGTGGATGACATCGCGGGAATTGATGACCAGCTCGATTTCTTCACCCACCGGCATCACCAGTTCCTTGGCAATCTTGTCATCCATAGCAGATTGATCAGCCGTGTCGACACCCAGCGGATTGGTATCGGAGATATTGCGGTAGAAGGACTTGCCCAACTTGTTATCCGGACCGGCATAACGCGTAGAGAAATCAAATTGCTTGGAATACACCTGAACCTTGATTCCTTTATCGGCCAGGGCACGGTCGGTTATCTTGTTCCACTCAACCAGACCCGTATACAGCAGCCCGGCGAGCACAACGGTCGGTACAGCCGTCCAAACGAACTCCAAACGGTTGTTATCATGGAAATAGAAAGAGCGACGGTTGCGGTTGTAGCGGTAGCGGAAAGCAAACCAGAACAGCAGGAACTGGGTGATGAAAAATACGATGATCAACACCAGCCAGTTGATGTCCATCAGCTTATCGACATCAACACCGTGCTCGGATGCCGCAACAGGAAGCGTTTTAGGCATCCACTCAATGGCAGTATAGACCGAGAGAAAAAGGCCCACCACCATGAACAGGAGGAAGCCCCAGCTGTTCCAGACATTGGCCTTGTCTTGCTCATCTTCTTCATTCTCGCCTGAAAGGTCGGAAGCCAGCTGCGCAATGTTCGCAATCCGGACCAGCACCAGCACACCGAGTACAATCGCCAGGGTTAACAAGAGGTTCATAGTCGAAGGAGGTATTTGAATGGGATTTACTTAAGGATGATCAAATGGCGTGATGCAGACTTTCTTCCATCATAGGATGGTTCTTGGCCACAAGCGGTGCCTTACTGAGGAAATGTTGGGTGATGTATGCGAAGAGGCCGAGAAAACCAATCAGCGTTCCGATTTCGAGCATACCGATGGAGCCATATAGTGCATGGTGGGCTTCGTGTCCGGCAACCGCATGTCCGGCAGCCGCGTGGTGTCCTGCAGTCACCATGGCTCCTGGTACTGTCATGATGTAGAAGTCGAGCCAGTGGCCGAAAAAGATAACTACCGACATGAACATCAGCAGGTACTTCTTACGCTTGGCATCACGGGTCATCAACACAAGGAAGGGGGCGATGAAATTGATGAAGAACGCAGCCAGCCAAATACCACGGTAATGATCCTGTCGGAGCATGAAATAGGTGACTTCTTCAGGAATATTCGAATACCAGATCAGCATGAACTGGGCGAACCACAGGTAAGTCCAGAAAATACTGAACGCAAACATGAACTTGCCGATATCGTGCAGGTGGTGTTCATTCACCTCCTCGAGATACCCGCGGTGCTTCAAATAGGCAACGATAAATGCAAGTGTGGCAATGCTTGTCACAAAAAATCCGGCAAAGGTGTACCAGGCGAACAGGGTACTATACCAGTGCGTTTCGATGGACATGATGAAATCCCAAGACATGGTGGATTCCGTAACTGCAAAAAGCACTAAGAATACAGCGGCCATCTTACTGTTTCGCAGATAGGCAGCAGTGCCTTCACCGGCATCCATACGCAGTGAGTTGGCGCGGAACAGGCGAGCGAAATAAGACCAGATCACAAAATAGATGATCACACGTACCCAAAAGAACGCGGGATTCAGAAATCCGTTTTTTCCGGCAATAATCTTATCGTAGTTCGGTTAATTGGGATCTGTAATTCCTTCATCCATCC
>JAJTFW010000063.1 GCA_021299095.1 Sphingobacteriales bacterium
AAGCCCCATTGATCGCGCTATCGCCTATGCCGATCTCGCATTGAAAGGATTTTTCAACGATGCAAAGCAACAGCCCTGGTTTAAGAATACTGTATTCGTCGTCACGGCCGATCACAGCGGCCCCAACCGTTCACCTTACTCATCGGCGCGGGTAGGAACACACCACATCCCACTGGTTTTCTTATTGCCAAAAGACACAACAGGAAGCTTGCACCCTGAAATCGCGCAGCAAAGCGACATACTGCCAAGTGCCATGTATGCCATCGGCTATCCAAAACCATTCACCGCATTCGGAAGAAACCTTTTTGCGTCCGAACCGGGTTTTTCGGTGAGCCGTTCGGAAACCGGCTGGCAACTCATCAGCGATTCTCTGGTGGTTCAACTTTCCGGAGATCGGGATGCCAGTTGTTTCTCTCGAAAGGACACATTGCTGCGTAAACCGAAGTCATGCCGCGCCAACTGCCCGGAATTGATGATTTTGAAATCATATGTTCAGCAATTTAATGCTGCCATGATCGACAACAGCCTCACAAAGCCATGAAGAAAGCCGTTGTCATCATCAATCCGATTGCAGGGAGTGGCACAGGTTTGCACCTGTTGGGTCTGGCGCAGAGCAGCCCACTCGCATCGAACATTGAACTGGAACTGCTGGTGACCGAAGGTCCGGGACATGCCGCCCAACTCGCGAACGAAGCTCTGGCCCGAGGTGTCGATACCCTGGTGGCCGCTGGCGGTGATGGAACCGTGAACGAGGTTGCCTCCCGGCTTGTTCACACCACTACCAGACTTGGAATCATCCCGCTGGGATCGGGCAATGGATTGGCCAGGCAATTGGGTTGGTCGGTTAATCCTGAAATCGCCTTGAAGCAATTGCTCTACTCCGAAACACTAAAAATTGATACGCTCGTTTTGAATGGTCGCTTTGGCGTGAATGTATCGGGGCTCGGAATGGATGGCTATGTTGCCTGGAGATTCAACCACGAAGGCCACCGTGGGCTGAGTAATTACACCCGCATCGCCTTACAGGAGTTCTTCAGATACCCTTCGGTCCGTTACACAATCCGTTGTGGGCAGGATGAGGTAGTCACTCGGAATGCTCACATGTGTGTAATTGCCAACTCGCCTGAGTTCGGAAATAAGGCACTTATCGCGCCTCGCGCGCTGTTGAGCGACGGACTCATGGATATCGTCTTCGTTAAACGACCTCCCCTTCACCGACTTCCCGGCATCATGCTCCGCTTGTTTCGCGGAAATCTAAAGGACAATGCCTGGATCGAAACCCTGCAGACAAAACAGCTCTCCATTCAAACCGACCGACCGATTCACCTGCACATTGACGGCGAATCGCTACCGCCGACCGATAGTCTGGATGTACGCCTGCTACCGGGCAGTTTGTTGGTTGCAAAACCTGGCCCCGCTCAACCATGAACCTGGACCGGAAGTACTGGGATTCCCGCTACGCGGAGCAAAACACAGGCTGGGACCTGGGGCAGCCTTCGCCGGCTTTGTGCGCTTTCATGGATTCAATCACCGATACGCATGTTTCCGTACTGATCCCGGGCTGTGGCAATGCCCACGAAGCGGCGTATTTACATGCAAAAGGGTTTGATCAGGTTCACCTGCTGGATATTTCCCCCCTTCCCCTGAAGCAGTTTATGCAGAGGATTCCTGACTTTCCGAAAGAGCACATCCATTGCGACGACTTTTTCCAGCACCTTGGGAGCTACGATTTCATTCTGGAGCAAACCTTTTTTTGCGCCCTTGACCCTTCACTCAGAGTTCCTTACGCCCAACACATGAAGCATTTGCTGAAACCCGGGGGAAAGCTGGCTGGGTTGTTGTTCGCAACGCGTTTTGATACGCCTGGGCCGCCCTTTGGTGGGGACGAAGCAGAATACCGGAATTTGTTTGCGCCCGTATTCCCGTCGGTTTTGCTGGAGCCCTGCACGGCGTCCATTCCGGCCCGGAGCGGACGGGAGCTCTGGATGGAGTGTCAGCGGGATTGACCCGATGACCTACCTTTGCAGCATGTGGAAGCGGGTGACCCTTTTGATGCTGGTTTCGGTTCTGAGCGCCAAGGCTCAGCCGGATTCCAACCGGGAATCACAACTCGACTACACCCTCAGTTACCTGGAACAAAGCATCGGCTTCCCGGTTCCGGAGGGGGCACGACTGGATCTTTACGACACCGTTGTGACCTGGCTGGGTACTCCCTATCGATTTGCCGGGAACAATGAGCGGGGGATTGACTGCTCCGGCTTTGTAAACATACTTTGCAGCAGGGTGTATGGCGTAAACCCCGGAGCGCGCAGTTCAACCGACATGTACGAACGCGTCGACCACATCGACCGGGACGACCTGAGGGAAGGCGATCTGCTTTTCTTCCGGATACACCGCAGAAGGATTTCACACGTAGGTCTGTACCTGGGCAACAACCGTTTCGTACATGCCAGCACATCCCGCGGAGCCATTATCAGTAGTCTCGACGAACCCTACTACAAACGGTATTTCGCCGGAGCAGGCCGAATTGCCAGCTCAACCAGCAGTTCATCGGGAGGGAATTAATTAGACCCATGCACAACGCACGCACTTTGTTGCTCGACAGCCGGCAGATTCAACAACGAATCGACCGTTTGGCTTATCAAGTTTATGAAGACAACTACGATATACCGGAGTTGTTCATTGCAGGTATTGCGAACAGCGGTTTTGTTGTTGCAGAACGGCTTGAGTCAGCCATTAACCGTATCTGTCCGATCAAGACGCATTTACTCAGACTAACCGTCGACAAGGATGAGCCAACGCGTTGCACAATCGATCCCCAGATTTCGAAAGATGTACTGCGGAACAAGGTCGTGATCGTGGTTGACGATGTGTTAAATTCAGGCAAAACCCTCATGTACAGTCTGCGTCCATTTCTCGATGCGGATATGCGGAAAATCAGAACTGCCCTGTTGGTCGATCGCGATCACAAGCGATATCCGGTTGAGGCCGATTTTGTCGGAATGACCCTGAGCACGACCCTCCAGGAGCATATCCGGGTGGAGTTCAGCGCCGGACAAGAAGCCGTTTATCTCGAATAGCGGTTAATGAAATGTTAATGCCTGAGCGGATGATCCGTTTCAGCTTTATTTTGCGTGACCGAATTCTAATCAACCCCAGTATGCCCACCGGAGCAACAATCCGCAGCCAGACATTTTGCACCATCCTCCTGCTAACAGGCATGTTCCTTCTGGGTGGGATTTCTGGTCTGGCCCAAACACCTTTCCTGGCGGGAACAGCCAGCAAAAACAGCGTGGCTCAGGGTGAGCAGTTTACAGTGACCTATTCGTTCAATGGACAAGGCCGATCGTTTCAAGGCCCTGACCTGAGTGAATTCAATGTACTGGGCGGACCCAGTCAGAGCAATAACGTTCAAATTGTCAACGGGAATTTTTCGCAGTCCATCAGCTTCACCTATTACCTGAGCGGAAAAAATCCCGGCTCCTACAAAATCGGTCCAGCCAGCATCGACGCCGAGGGCAAACGCATTGCCTCCAATGTCATCCAGATGACCGTTACAAAGGGAACGGCTCCTGCACAATCCAGAAACGACGGAAGCGGAGAATCAGTCATCAATTCGAAAAACCTGTTCGTAAGGGCCATACCGGCACGCACCAGTTGCATGAAAGGCGAAGGTATTCCGGTAACATTCCGCCTGTACAGCGCCCTTAGCGTGGTCGATTTTGCCATTCCCAAAATGCCGGGGTTCGATGGTTTCTGGAATCAGGAAATCAGTCTTCCGCAAACACTTGATCGCTCCACCGAAGTGATTGATGGTGTTCGCTTCACCGTGTGGGATATCAAAAAACTGGTGCTCTTTCCGCAGCAGAGTGGAAACCTCACCATCGATCCGATGGAAGTCGAATGCCTGGTGAGGGTGAAAGTAAACAACTCCCGCTTCCGCGATCCATTTGGCATGTTCGACGATCCGTTTTTCGGTAATGTGCGCGACGTAAAACATGGCTTCAAAAGTGCGCCGGTACGGATACGTGTTGACGAATTACCCCAAGGCGCAGGCCCAGGATTCAGCGGTGCGGTGGGCACCTTCAACTTTGAAGCAAAACTGGATCGCAGCAAGGTAAAGGCCAACGAATCCGTCACACTCAAAATCAAGGTCAGCGGTAATGGAAACCTCAAATTGGCCGAACTGCCTGAACCGGAGTTACCTGGCGACCTCGAAACCTATGACCCGAAAACATCCGAGCAGTTCAAAGCAGGACCTACGGGAGTCAACGGCAGTAAAACGGCGGAGTACCTGATCATCCCGCGCAACGGCGGTGTATTCGAAATTCCGGAATTGCGGTTCACCTATTACGATCCGGGCAAGCGCAATTACATCACACGTACTGCCGGTCCATTCACTCTGAACGTTGAAGGCCAGGTGAGCGCCGGTGCCAGCATTGGGGGAAATACAACCGCAAAGAACGATGTTCGCCTTATTGGAAGTGACGTCCGGTATATCCATACCGGCGATCCACAACTCCACCGCTCCGAAGGTTCTTTCTCGACGTCTGTACTGTACAAGGCGCTATTCATCAGCCCATTCCTATTAATCGCTGGATTACTGGTATGGAAACGTGAGGAGCGCAAACGCGCAGGAAACGCCGATGTGTTTCGCATCAGAAATGCAGGCCATGCAGCCAAGCGCAGATTGAGTAGCAGCCGAAAATTGCTTGAAAAAGGCCAGGACAATGCGGTGTATGAAGAAATACAACGCGCACTCTGGGGCTACCTTAGCGATCGTTTTTCGATTGAACCCTCACGCCTATCCAAAGAAACCGTCCGCGAAACGCTCAGCAGCAAGGGGATTGCATTCAATGCTACAGAACGCATCCTGTCGACCATCGATAATTGCGATCTCGCACGCTATGCCGGTAGTGTATCCGGGCTCAGCTGCCGCGCGGTGTACGACGAAGCCGAACACTCCATCCGGGAAATCGAATCATGCCTGCACACCTAAAACAATTCACCTTGCTCATTGTGCTGCTGCTGTTGGCGGCAGGAGCAAAGTCTGCCGAGCTAACCGAGGCTCAGGCCCTTGGTCTGTTTGAGAAAGGGAACAACGCGTACAAGGCCAAGGACTATGCAGCAGCCGAACAGGCCTACCTGGAGTTGATGAATGCCGGTTACCGCTCGAAATACCTGTATTACAACCTGTCGAATGCCGCATTCAAACAGGGAAAAACAGGAATGGCCATTCTCAACCTGGAGCGGGCTAAATCACTTGACCCCCTCGACGAAGACATCAACTTCAATCTGCGTATGGTATATGCGCACACGGTTGATAAAATCGAACCGCTTCCGCTTCTTTTTCACGAACGCTGGTGGAGGTCGCTGCTGACCCGACTGGATCCCGACCGTTGGGCATGGTTTTCGGTGATTGCCGCATGGATGGCCTGTATAGCCGGCGTCGCTTATCTGTTTGCCCCTCGTGTAACCTTGAAACGAAATGCCTTTTTTCTACTATGCGGAACCGTTGCATTGTCACTTGCGCTGATTCTAATGACTGTTGCATCGCGCAGCAGCTTTGGTGGAAATGATGCAGCGGTGATTTTATCTTCCGAAGCGGTAGCTAAAAGTTCGCCGGAGAGTAAAAGCACTACATTGTTCATCCTGCACGAGGGCACCAAGGTCGAACTGGAGGAATCGGTTCAGGAATGGACCAAGGTGCGCATTGCAAACGGGAACGTGGGCTGGATTGAATCGCGCCTGATGGAGCGCATCTGATTGCCTGCTCAGGAATCCATGCCGCGCATACTTATTCTTTCCGATACCCATGGATACATCGACGATGTGATCATGCGCTATGCACGCGAAGCAGATGAGATCTGGCACGGTGGCGACATTGGCACACCTGCGGTTACCGACCGCCTGAAATCGACGGGAAAGACCCTGCGTGCAGTGTACGGGAACATCGACGGAGATGTACTGAGATTGGAGTTTCCGGAATTTACAGCATTTGAGCTGGCAGGACTTCGCATCCTGATCACCCACATTGCGGGAAGGCCTGGCCGTTATACCCCGAAACTGAAAGAATACCTGGGCGGAAATCCGCCTGATTTGCTGGTGTGCGGACACAGCCACATCTTACTCATTGAACGGGAATCGAAATCAGGAATGCTACACATCAATCCGGGCGCAGCCGGTATTAGCGGTTTTCACCAGGAACGCACCATGGTCCGCCTCGAACTCAACGGAGGCAAAGTCCACAATGCAGAGGTGATTCAACTGGGCAAACGATCAGCGAAGTCGGTCGGCTGAGCGCACCAAACGCTCGTCGCTGCGGATTGCATTGGCCGCCAGATACACAAATACAAGTTCAAGAACCGGCAGGATTGCACCGACCGGAAAACTCATGGCGTAATTAACCCCGGCAATTTCCTTGATCTTATCGGCACCCAAAACCAGGAGTACCATCTGTACCACGATGAGTAAAAACAACAACCTGCAGAGCCGGAGTTGCAGCGGACGATTTTTGTAGAGGAATACCAGAAATACGCTCATCAGCAACACCAATGCATTGGTGATCAACACGGCCCAGGGCCTGAGGTATAGGGTGGATTCACTTTGATTGATTTGATTGACTTGCAGACCCGAAATCTGATACACCGTTAGGCTTCCTTCCTGATGCACTTCGGGTGCAACCGTAAGTACCGGAACGATGAACATGAACACACCGGCCATGGCAGCCAGCAGCAGATAGACGGTTTGAATGCGCTGAATCATACAGCAAAGATGGAGCTTAGATTGTTGATAAAAAACCCGACGCTTGGACCGCAGGTTTGTGCGCCTAACCAAAATGCCGTATGTTTGTGTGGCCGAAGGGTTGTTTCGCCTACTTTTTGAAACGACCAAGTGCTTTAAAGCACGAATTGGCAAATCCACCCTGATTCCTGACTATTACATCCTGAAGCCTTCGGGAGAATCCATGAAGGTTAGCCCAAATCCCACACACCTATTTGCATGTTTGACATTATCGAGTTAAACGAGAAGCTGTTGCCCGAACTGAAGGAGATTGCCAAGAAGATGCGCATCGACAGTTTCGAAAACCTCAAGAAACAAGACCTGATTTATAAGATCATCGACCACCAGTCACAGCACCCCGAGCTGAATTTTTCCGAATTGGGTCTCGAAACGGCGGCGAAACCCGAACCGGCCAAAAAAGGTCGCCCCGCCAAAGGCAAAGAAAAACCCGCCGAAAAATCGGAATCGCCAGCAAAAGTCGCCCAGGCCACAGCGGCCGATTCGGGCCTCGGAGATGACGGAAAGCCCAAACGGATGCGCATCATCCCGAATAAGCCGGACGAAGTACAGACCGAGACCAAATCAGAGCCTGCTCAAGTAGCAGCTGCCGCAGAGCCTGTACAGGCACCGCGTCCGCAACAACACCAAGAGCGCTTTCAGCGTCGTGAACAGCAAGCCGAACGCCGCCCGGAACAAGTAACCCCGAATGCCCCCGCTGAACACCAGCCCCAGGGACAAACGCAAGTTCAGCACCAGGGACAACACCAGGGACAGCCCCGTGAACGCCACGAGCGTCAGGAGTTTCAGCGTCCGGCGCGTGAGCATGGACAAGGATTTCAAGGCAACAACCCGAACCAGGGTCACCCGCGGGACCAGCAATTCAGGGAACGCAAACCCGTACAAACCAGCGAACCCGGATACGATTTCGGAAACAGCATCATTGCAGAGGGTGTACTTGAGGTGATGCCGGAAGGTATCGGATTCCTGCGCTCATCCGATTACAACTACCTGCCCTCGCCCGATGATGTATTGGTAACGCAGGTGCAGATCAAACAATACGGACTGAAAGCCGGCGATACCATCCGCTGTTCGGTTAGGGCACCCAAGGAAGGCGAAAAGTATTTCCCCCTGCTGAAAATCGACACCATCAACGGACTCACCCCCGAAGTGGTGCGCGACCGCGTGCCCTTCGACTTCCTGACTCCGCTCTTCGCCCACGAAAAATTCAACCTGGTGAACGGCATGTCGAATTACTCGACCCGGGTGATGGACATGTTTACGCCGATCGGCAAAGGACAGCGCGGTTTAATTGTAGCACAACCCAAGACCGGTAAGACGGTGTTGCTGAAAGAAGTGGCCAATGCCATTGCGACCAACCACCCCGAAGTGTATCTCATCATTTTGCTGATTGACGAGCGTCCGGAAGAAGTGACCGATATGGCCCGCAGTGTGAAGGCAGAGGTGATTTCATCCACCTTTGACGAGCCTGCCGACCGCCACGTCAAAATCGCCAACATCGTGTTGGAAAAAGCCAAGCGCCTTGTGGAGTGCGGACACGACGTGTGCATTCTGCTCGACTCCATCACCCGACTTGCACGTGCATACAACACCGTAGCACCGGCATCCGGCAAAGTCTTATCGGGTGGTGTGGAAGCCAACGCCTTGCAGAAGCCCAAGCGTTTCTTTGGTGCGGCGCGAAAGATTGAAAACGGCGGCTCGCTCACCATCCTTGCCACGGCCCTCATCGACACAGGCTCCAAAATGGACGAAGTGATCTTCGAAGAATTCAAAGGCACCGGTAATATGGAACTGCAGCTCGACCGCAAGCTGGCCAACAAGCGCCTCTGCCCGGCCATCGACCTGGTGGCATCCAGCACCCGCCGCGACGACCTCCTCCTCGACCGCGAAATGCT
>JAJTFW010000064.1 GCA_021299095.1 Sphingobacteriales bacterium
CCTGGTCGAGTTGCGTGCATCTTTCCCTGAGCTCAATATCGGTTACTACCAAAGTAATGTGGAAGGCGAGTTGATCAATCACCTACATGCCATAGGCTTTTCGGCCGATGGAATTTTACTCAATGCCGGTGGGTACACACATACATCTGTAGCGCTTGCCGATGCCGTTGCGGCTATTTCGAGTCCGGTAATCGAGATTCACATTTCCAACATTTATGCACGGGAGGAGTTCAGGCACAAAAGTCTGCTGGCCCCGCGCTGTGTTGGATTGATCTGTGGATTGGGACTTGAGGGGTACCGACTTGGTCTGAGGTATTTTTCCGGACTCCCGAAAAAGGGTTAATAAATCCGTGTAAAGTCTGTTTGTGGGCGGGTTACAGTGCCTGAGCCTTGACCCTAATTTCGTCCGTATGGATCGGACATTTGTACCCCTAGCCAGCACCGTGGTCATGGTGCGTCCCGCTGCTTTTGGATTTAACCCCGAAACGGCCGGTAGCAATGCGTTTCAGCAGGCAGGTGTATCGGCTTCACATGAAGCGGCCATACTGGAGTTCAATTGCCTCGTGCGATTGCTTGAGGAGTCAGGGGTGAAGGTGGATGTGTATGAATCTCCGGATTCAGGTGCACCAGACGCATGTTTCCCAAACAACTGGTTCGCATCCATGCCTGATGGTCAATTGGTGTTGTTTCCCATGATGGCTGCCAATCGGCGCCGCGAATGCAATTCGGATTCAATCGCTTACCTGGGTCGGGTCGGTAACTTTAGCGATACCATCGATTTGAGGGCCAACCAGGCTTCAGGTGCAGCCCTAGAAGGAACGGGCAGCATTGTGTTCGATCACACCCACCGCCTGGCCTATGCTTCACGTTCTGATCGCACGGATACGGCATTGCTCGAGGAGGCATGCTCCCTTTTGGGTTACACACCTGTCATCTTCGATAGCATCGATCGGACGGGACATGCGGTGTATCACACAAATGTCGTGTTGCACATCGGTGATCGATATGCCGTGATTTGTTCCGAATCCATACCCGATGCGGAAGAAATGAAATCGGTGTTATTGCAACTTAGTGAAACCGGTCACGCAGTACTTGAAGTCACGTATGGGCAAATGGAACAATTTGCCTGCAATATGATTCAACTTCGAAATACTCAAGGTGAACATGTGATTCTTTTATCGTCTGTAGCATGGGATAGCTTCAGTGCCGAACAACGTTCCTTTTTGCAATCCTATGGACATATATTGAAGGGTTCAATTCCGACCATTGAACGTGTTGGCGGCGGAAGTGTCCGTTGTATGGTTGCCGAATTATTCACACCTAAAGTTCATGCATCCTAAGCATACACACTTGGAAGGACTTCGCGTGGTTGAGCTGGCCGGTGTGTTGGCCGGTCCTGCCGTTGGGATGTTTTTTGCCGAATTGGGAGCTGAGGTCATCAAGGTCGAAAATAAGCGTAGGGGCGGTGACGTTACCCGAACATGGAAAACTCCGGCCGAGGATCCTGCTGAAAAAGATTCAGCCTATTATCACGCGGTGAACTGGGGCAAGCAAATCGAGTTCCGTGATTTGAATGATCCGGATGATCTTGATTCTGTGGTTCAGCTAATTGATTGGGCGGATATCCTGTTGGTCAATTTCAAGGCAGGTGATGCCGAGCGCTATGAATTGGATGTTCCTACACTTCGTAACCGGTTTCCTAGACTCATCATTGGTCAGATCACGGGATTTCCCGATGAGAACAGGGTGGCCTTTGACGCGGTCTTGCAGGCTGAGACCGGCTTGATGAGTCTGAATGGCGCACCAGATCAGGGGCCCATGAAGTTACCAGTTGCATTTATCGATTTGTTTGCAGCTCATCAACTGAAGGAAGGCATACTACTGGCCTTATTTCGGCGGTCTACATCCAATGAGGGAGCGCATGTGAAGGTGTCGCTGTTTGACTCAGCAATCGCATCTCTCGCCAATCAGGCTTCCGTATTCCTCAACACAGGTGTTCCCTCGGGACGTACAGGGTCATTGCATCCTTCTATTGCGCCCTACGGGGAAACATTTTATTGTGCCGATGGGCAGCACATGCTGATTGCCTGCGGTTCGGATGCGCAGTTTGTCGCATTGTGCTCAGTTTTGAATCGAAACGATTTAACCACTGATTCTCGGTTTAAGGATAACCCATCCCGTGTTGTCCACCGTCAGATTCTTCAAGGAGAACTGGGCTCCGCTTTTTTACTGGAGAATAGTTTTGAATTGATGGAGAAACTGATTCGCGTCGGAATACCCGCAGGCATTGTACGGGATTTGCCAGGCGTATTCTCGATTCCCGAGGCCCGTAAACTGATTCTCGAAGAAAACCGCAACGGAAAATCCACCAAGCGGGTATCAACAGCCGTATTTCAAATCAACCCGATGCCATGCTCCAAAGCGTCATGACCTATACCATTATCGATCCGGTTCAGACCGGGAAGTCTTTTGAATACTACGACCTTCGTTGGAGAATTTTGAGACAACCCTGGGGGCAGCCTAAAGGAACTGAACGAGATGATCAGGAGGATGAGTCCGTTCACCGTTTGCTGGTTGATGACTCTGGTCACGTCTTAGCCTGCGGCCGGCTGCACATGAATTCGGCAGATGAGGCCCAGGTGAGGTATATGGCAGTAGAGGGAACCTTTCGGTCAAAAGGTTATGGTCGTTTGATTTTATCGGAGCTTGAAGAGGTTGCTTCATTGGCTGGCGCATCAAAAATCGTGCTTCAGGCTCGTGAACCCGCACTTGGTTTCTATCAGGCATGCGGATATACTGTGATCGCCAAAACCTTTTTGCTTTACGGCGAAATTCAACATTACTTGATGGAGCGCAATCTCTGAGTTTTAACGCAAGGTTCTGATGCGAATAGATATCATTACGGTTCATCCTGAGTTGATCGAAAGTCCGTTCAGGCATTCGATTCTAAAGCGTGCCATTGAAAAAGGGATTGTCGATGTCAATCTGATCAACCTGCGCGATTATGCGTTTTCCAAGCACAGGAATACGGATGATTACGCTTATGGAGGAGGAGCTGGCATGGTGATGATGATTGAGCCAATAGCCAATTGCCTCGATGATTTGCACGCGCAAAGGAAGTACGACGAGGTGATTTATATGAGCCCCGACGGCACACCGTTTTCACAGCAAATCGCTAATCAGCTTTCGCTATCCGGCAATCTGATTCTGTTGTGTGGACATTACAAAGGCGTGGATGAGCGCGTGAGAGAGCACTTTGTGACACGGGAAATCAGCGTCGGAGATTACGTGCTTTCTGGAGGAGAACTTGCGGCTGCAGTTGTTGCCGATGCGGTCATCCGGTTGATTCCGGGGGTGCTAAACGACGAAACTTCTGCGTTGTCGGATTCATTCCAAGATGGTTTGGTGGCTCCTCCTGTATACACACGTCCGTCTGAATTCAGAGGATGGAAAGTTCCGGATGTTTTATTGTCTGGTCACGAGGAAAAAATCCAGCATTGGCGCCATGAGCGTGCCTTGGAACGGACTCGGGAGAGACGTCCCGGTCTGATTCAAGAATGATTCAATTTTGAGGGGTAGAAGATTTTTTCCTCCGCGTTGTGTAGAAAAAAAAGGCCAGCAGTACGAAGAAGTAAACTGCAAATCCTCCGGTGTAAATATGCTCCCAGGGTTCGCTGATTTTTACAATGAAGTAGTTGATTCCAACAGAGGCAGCTGCAAGTGTCGCGAAAACGATTCCGACTTTTCTGTCACTCAACCCAAGCATAGCTAGACTATGAGTCGTATGGTCTTTTCCTCCGATAAAGGGTGATTTGCCTGCAGCGAGCCTGTTTACGACCACCACGGTTGTGTCCAGGATAGGGAGCAGGAAGGTCATGGCTGTTGCAGATAGCAGTTCTCCTGTTGCAGGGGTTTCTCCGGCATAAGGGTCATTCCAGAAGTAGATGATACCCATAGCTGCGAGGAATGCACCGAGGAACTGACTGCCTGTATCACCCATGTACATCTTCGATGGATTCCAATTGAAGTACAGGAAGGCGATCAGCGCAGCGAGCACACCCATCAAGACGAGCAGATGCATGCTGTGAAAGTCATCGTGAATAACAATCCGAAGGATGGTGTTAGCGACAATGCCGATGGCTACGGTGGTCGTGATTCCATCCATATTGTCCAGCATGTTGACTGAATTCATGATGCCGACGACCCAAAACAGCGTGAGTGCGACGTTTGCCCAGTGCGCTTCAAAAATCTGAATAGTGATTCCTGTGAAAACTAAAATGATTCCGCACATCAATTGAACTCCGAATTTGAGTCGGGGTCGGGTATTGTAGGCATCATCGGCAAGTCCGATGATGAATCCTGCACCACAGGAAAGAATCAGTCCCACGAACCCAAGCTGGTAGGCATCGTGTGAAGGTTCGAAAAGAATCGAATAGCTGGCCAGGGAGAGTAGGAACATAATGTAGAAGGACAATCCGCCGATTGCAGGCTTGGAAAGGGTACCCCAACGGATAATGGTGCCATCTTCATTGTTTCTGATTCCAAGGGTTTTGAAAAACCGGAGAAAAAGACTGTTTATCAAAAATGAGAAAGCAGTGGCGGTGATGAAAAAGGCCAGATACAAAACTGCTATGGAAAGGGTTGGATGAAGCATGCCTAGGACTGAGCGTAATGGAAGTCATTCAAGCTCTGCTTCAATTCGGGCAGGGCCATGTCTTTTTCTGATACAATCGGGTTTTCTACTCCCCAGTCGATTCCGAGAGCGGGGTCATTCCAGCAAATCCCGGTTTCATGCTGAGGTGAGTAGTAATTTGTGCATTTGTACAGGAAGCAGGTCCCTTCCTCTAACGCGGAAAACCCATGGGCAAAGCCTTCGGGTATCCACAATTGGCTTGGCTCGTGTTCCGATAGTAACACACGGATGTGTTGGCCGAATGTTGGACTACCGGTGCGGATATCGACGGCAACATCAAGCGCGCTACCTTTCACAACGCGAACCAACTTGCCTTGTGCAAAGGGTGGCTTTTGGTAGTGCAGACCCCGAATCACACCCTTTTTTGAAATAGACTGGTTGTCTTGCACAAATGCATGTGGAAGCTGCGCTTTGGCGAACGATTCCAGGTTGAAGGATTCCGTAAAACCTCCTCGCATGTCTTCGAATATGCGAGTCCGAATCAGAATGGGCCCGGGGATAGGAAAGAATTCCAACTCCATGCTTAGCCCTTCTTAAAACTAAAAAGCGACTTGACTTTGTCCGCGAAACGGGGCGGTACGGTGTCATCCTCATAATACCCATAGCCATAACTGTAGCCATAGCCGTAACCATAGCCATAACTATAACCATAGCCGTAACCGTATTTCAATCTCGACATTTCGACGCCATTCAAAATGATGGACAAATTTGAAATCTTGTTCTCGCTGATGAGTTTATTGATTTGCGCGATGAACATTTTACGCGAATAATTTGCCCTGAGGATATAGAGGGGGTAGTCGGCTTTTTGCATGATCGGCACACCATCGCTCACAATACCGACCGGCGGCAAGTCGATGATGATGATCTCGTAAATGTTTTTGAGCCAATTGATAAGCTCTTCCATCTTCGGGCTGATGATCAACTCGGCCGGATTAGGAGGGATGGGGCCCGCCGTAATGAAGTGCAGATTTTGAAGTGTACTGTGAGTAATGCAATCTTCAGCTTTGTCTTTTCCGATCAGGATGGTGCTGATACCGTGGTTGTTTTCTGCATTGAAGCCCAAGTGGATCTTCGGCTTACGCATGTCAAGGTCAAGAATCACGACCTTTTTGCCGGAAAAGGCGATTACACCGGCCAGGTTAATCGCGTTGAAGGTTTTTCCTTCTCCTGAGATGGTCGACGTGACTGCAACCAGCTTCGCACCTTCTGAATTTGAAATGAACTGCAGGTTCGTACGAATAGAACGAAAAGCCTCAGAAATGATTGATTTCGGATTCTTGTCTACAAGCAATTGGGAAATCGGGATTTCCCGTTTGTATTTTGGGACAATCCCCAGTAAGGCCGCGTCTGTGTAATGTCCAACCTCCTCCAGAGCATTGATTTCGTTATAGAGTAGGTAGCGGATGAGGATTAGTAAGAATCCGGAAACGAAACCGATGGCAAGGCAGGCACTGATGATAAGGGCCTTTTTCGGTGAAACAGGAGGCTTATCCGATTTCGCACTCTCGAGTACGACGTGTTGCGGAACATATCCGGCTTTCATGATGGCGAATTCAGCCTTCTTCTCAAGCAAGAGTGCATAAAACTTTTCATTCACACCAAAAATGCGCTGGAGTCTGCTTGCTTCAGCCTGTTGTGTGGGAAGTCTTCCCAGTTCGGCTTTGTATTTATCCAATTCACGGATGATATTCTCCCGGATGTTTTGCAGTTTGGTTTCTTCGTGCTGAATGGAACTTGTTAGCGCTTTCTGTTGCAACCTGAGTTTTGCCTGAAGTCCTCGGTAGGCCTCGCTTCGCTCGGTCGAGTTGAGGCGCAATTGTTCAATGTCCTCTGCAATCGCTTTCAGGCTTCTGATCTGATCGGTGATTTCAGGATTTTGGTAGTAGTTTCCGGTGAGGCTGAGGATAAACTGACTGATGTCGGAATCGTTGATGAACTCGCTTCGAATACGCTGGTAAAGTTGAATTTCCAGGTTAGTGGAGTAGAGCTGGCTCTCCAGTTCATCGATGCGTTTGATGACCACATCTGCCTTGACATCGGCATTGATTAAGGCATTGTCGCGTTTGAATTTTTCGATTTCCTTTTCACTTTCTCTCAGCTCCTGATTGATTCCAAAAATGGTCCTGTCAATAAATTGCAAGATATTGTCGGAAGCCTCCGAGTTTTTCTCCAAATCATAGCGGTTGAATTCGCTACTGATGCCGTTCACGATATCGGCTGCTTTGTAGGGATTTCCATCCTTGATGGATATCTTGATGGTCTGTGCTTCTGGATTCAGTGCCGTAACAGAGAGTCGCGATAGCAGTTGATCTGTTTGCCGGGTTGGATTGTTGAGCGTGAAGAAATAATTATCGGTTGTGATGTCCTGCTGTTGCTCAACGATGGTAGAATAGTCATTGATGCTGACCAGGATGGTTGCATGCGGCAATCTTACCCAGCTGTCGACCGGCATGGGTCGGCTGGTGCCGTAATTTTTACCGTCGATCGTGTACTTTACCTGAAACAGGTTTGCCGAGGTGAATTCAATCAATACCGGGACATCGAAGATGGCGCTATCGGCGAATTTATAATCGATCTGAAATGGTGAGCCTTTGTATAGTTCATTGGTGAGAATATCACCCTTGATGTAGCATGAAGTACGGAGGGGTAGTCTGCTAATGACCCTGTTTGCGATGACTCTTGAACGAATCAACTCGATGCTGGATGCCAATAAACGGTCTTCATCCAGAAACTGCTGAACGCTTTGTGAATTCAGGATTTGTTTCGTGTCGTTTTCAAGGGAGAGTTGCATTACACTGCTCGACTCGTACTCAGGTGGAGTGTAGCGTATGATTAGAAAAGCGATGACCATTGAAATCAACACCAGCAAGGCAAGCGTAATGGAATTTTTCCTGGCGATGGTTACCAGGAGCTTAAAGTCAAATTCCTCGTTGATGGGTGTAATTTTCTTCTTCGCCATTTCCTGATGTCGATTGGATTATCGTACCCCCAATGCGATTTGATAAAGCAGGGCAAGGCTGGTGACTATTCCAACAATGGGAGCCAACTGCACAAGTACTTCTTGTGAAATGCGTGGAACAGGCTTCACATAAATGATGTCGTTCGCACAGATGCGTATGTCACTGTTACGGGCTCCATCCAAGGTTTCAAGGTTAACCAAAATCACTTTGGGGTTTCTGAAATCACCACGGATGATTTTGATGGAATTCGATTTTCCGGTTGTGGTTAATCCACCTGCCGATGCCAGCACTTCAATCAGGGTGGTTTTCTCGTTTTTCAACTCAACCACTTTTCCTGCTCCACCTGTTCCGGGAAAAACCATCACGCGTCTATTCAACACTTTTAGGATCACGAAGGGGTCGTTGTAAAATTCGATGTAACGCTTTTCAATGGCTTTTTCCGCTTCGCGTATGCTGAGTCCTTTCAAATTGATATAACTGATCAAGGGGAGCTTAACGCTTCCGGATTCGTCAACCAAATATTCCTGCGGGTTGGTAGAACCTGTATAGTTAGCCTGCGAGGAATTGTATGGGTTTATAAGGCTGGGCTGCTCTACGAGTCGGATACCACCTTCTGAAAAGACCTCTACGCTGATAATATCCGATGTCGCGATTCGATAAACGGAATCAACCAAAGTACTGTCAAAGGCGATTTCTTTCGATTCATCGCTTTTAAACATAATGCTGGGATTAATCGAGCAGGAGCCCAACATCAGGACAATTAGTCCGGTCAGAATTTGGCGAATACCGTTCACGTGCGGTTTGTGGACCCACCTGAGTCATTTGGTCGCGGAGGTTTTTGTCAGAAATAATCCTCTGCAATGCCGATGAGAGCTGTGTAGGATTTCCGGACTCAACAATCAGCGCATTAACATCTTGCGTTACCATGTCACTGATGCCTCCAACATTCGTAGTCACGATGGGTTTACCCGCAGCCATGGCTTCAATGAGGCTGGCCGGCGTTCCTTCGTTTAATGAACTCAATGCTACGATGTCCATACCGGCCATGGCTTTGTCTGCCTCGCGAATCCAGGATGTAAAATACACCTCTGCATGTTCGCTGTGTTTTTCGGGTGTCCAGGTCAGAAGTCCGAGGTGTTTGCATAAGGACTCAAGTTCCGATCGGTCCTCGCCATCACCAATCAGGAACAGGCACGCACGTGATCGATAATCCGGTGGAAGCATGGCCCATGCATTCAACATCAGCGGTATATTCTTGATCGGGACAAGGCGTCCGATTATTCCTACCAGTATTTTATCCGGCGCGATTCCAAATGAGGCCCGGAAATCGAATCTTTTTTGTTCCTGATTCTCACTGAACGGTGCGAGGTCATAACCAAGTTCTATGATTTCGAAGCGCTTTTCGGACGAGATGGAGTATTGCTGTGTGAGCTCTTGCTGTTGTTTTGCACTTATGGCGATAAGCCGTGTACTGATTCCGGCCAGCGTTCTTTCCAACTGCAGAATGAAACGGGTTTTCAGTGGGCCGAAGTAGCTGTGAAAAACGTGACCGTGGTAGGTGTGTAGAATGACAGGGACTCGACACCATTTTGCGGCAAGCCGGCCAAGGAGTCCGGCCTTCGCACCATGGGTGTGTACGATATCTGGTTTGAATTGCCGGATGATTTTAACCAATTGCCGAAACGACTTCAGGTCTTTCGCTGGCGATATTTCCCGAATCATTCGCTCGAGCAATACGGGCCGTATGCCCAAACGTTCAAGAATGAATGCAGAGCTTTCTTCGTCGGGTTCTTTCTGTCCCGCCACCAATAAGGTCTCGAATTCCGGCCTGAGCCCGGAAGCGATGCATGCGGCATTATAGGTTATGCCACCAAGGTTGAGTCGGTTTACAATCTGTAGAACTTTTTTGGGCTGAGCCTCACCTTGCATCAGCGTCGGGCCTGTAGGTTTTATTGAAACCTTCGATTCGGATTTTTCCGTTGCCGATAAGAGCTCGCGGTAGTAATCCGACATGTCGCCCACCAGTCTCGCCACTTTGAACTTGCTCTGCGCAAAAGCAGGTCCGTTGCGAATGAATTTGTGGCGCAATGCATCGTTTGAGATTAGTTCATCGAGCGCAGCGGTGAATCCGGCAAGATCGTGCGGCTGAACCAGAAGGGCTGTCTCACCTTCGACAACTGTATCCTTTACCCCTCCTGCATTCGTGCTTACAATGGCTTTGCCGGCTGCCTGCGCTTCAATTAGGCTAACAGGTGTTCCCTCGTTGTTTGAGCTTAATGCAACGATATCCAGGCCTGCAAGGGCATCTTCAATGCGGTGTATCCAACTCGTGTAGGTGAGGTTGGCATTGGGGATTCCCCAAGCGGGTGTACGGAATCGAATACCTAATTCGCTGGAAAGGTGAAGCAGGCCGTCACGGTCCTCCCCATCACCGATGATGAAGGCTTGGATTTTATCGCCGTATTTCAGTGTCAGCTCTTTCCACGCACGCAGAAACAAGGGGTGGTTTTTAATGCCAACCATGCGTCCGATGATTCCAATGGCGATTTGATCGTCCCGGAGGCCGTATTTATTTCTGAACTCCCTCCGTTTGGGTTCCTGGTTCGTTTCAAAACGACTTAAATCGAAGCCCAGGGGGATGGTTTTGATTTTGTGTTCCGGACAAATCTTGTACCTCGCGCTCAGATCGTAGCGCTGCTGCTCAGATATGGCGATGATTCCGGTGCTGATTCTGGCCATGGCACGTTCGATGCCGATGAAGCCTCCGGTTTTCAGTTTGTTGAAGTAGCCATGAAATACGTGCCCGTGGAAGGTGTGGAGTATCACCGGCACACCTGCTCTGTATGCGGCGATTCTCCCCAAGGCACCGGCTTTAGCAGCATGGGTGTGAACGATATCGGGCTTGAATTTCCGAATCAGTTCGCTAAGGTCCCGGTATGCCTGGTAATCATTCCTCAAATCGATTTCGCGGTGCATCGCATGGATGTAGCGCGGTTTGAGGTGTAATTCATCAAGGATGTATTCCGAGCTCTCTTCGGTTTCATCGCGCATGCCTGCAACCAGCATGGTCTCGAACTCGGGAGCCATGTGTGCCGTGAGGTAGGCGGCATTGTAAGTTGGTCCGCCCAGGTTCAGCCTGTTGATGATTCGAAGTACCCTTGGCATTTCAGCTGTGATTATGGTCAAGCCACGATAAAGCGATCAAGAGCCCCCATGCACGCGCAGGCCCATTGTTCGTTCGTGTGAAGTTGTTTTCGACCATCCGTTCTATTCCATGAATTTCGAAGATACCGCTTGAGCGGATAGCGGCTGAATTGCAAAGGTCGCGGATCATGGGTTGAATGGTTCCGCGTAACCAGTTGTCGACTGGGATTTCAAAGCCCATTTTCTTTCGCGTAAAGACGGATTCTGGTAAAAGGTGTTTGAAGCTATCCCGCAGAATCCTTTTCTGAACTGAACCATCGATTTTAAAGGGTGCCGGCATACGAAAGGCAAGTTCGATGACTTCGACATCCATAAATGGAGACCGCACTTCTAGTGCATGTTCCATCGACATCCTATCTACTTTGGTTAGCATGTCGCCTGGCAAAACCAGGTGTACATCATTCAGCAGGACATTGTTGAATTCACGTTGGTCGCGTAGGATGCTTTCGGTCAATTCCTTTTTTCTGAGTTCAAGCTCGTGTTGTGTTCCCGGATCGTGATGAAGTGTCAGAACCGATTGTATCTCTTCAACTGAGGCCCATCCACACCAGGACCAGTATCGTTCGGCTGCTGTAAATTTCATTCCGTCCGAAAAGCGATGCAGTTGCCTGATTCGGTTACCGATGCCGGATGCTCGCGATCCCTTGATGGGAGAAAGCAGTGCGGAAGAAATGCGTAAGGCTTTCTCCGTTAATCCTGATATCCCTCTGATAAGGTATTCGGCACGGTGCTTATTGTATCCTGCAAATACTTCATCACTTCCATCTCCACTCAGTGCTACAGTTACGTGTCTTCTGGTTTCGCGAGACAAAACATAAACAGCCAAAGCCGATGAGTCTGCAAAAGGTTCGTCCATCGCGTCCAGAAAATCGGGTAAGGTATTAAGCAGGTCCGGCTCTTCCAGTTGGAAGGTGTGATGCTTCGATCCAATGTGCTTTGACACCTCTTCTGCGAAGGGAGATTCATCATACCGTGGATCCTTTCCAAAGCCTATGCTAAAGGTTTCGAGCTTCGATAGGTGCTTTGCCGCAAGCGCTGATACGATGGATGAGTCGATTCCGCCAGACAAGAATGAGCCAAGTGGTACATCGCTTATCAGTCGTCTGCCAACCGCATTCTCCAGGGTTTTCGAAAGGAGTGAGCAGGCCTCCGGGTACGATTCGGATTCAAACAGGGGTGTTCGGGGCGGGTGATCCAATTCGTACCATTTCGAGAGCTGCGCCGGTTGTTTGAGCGATTCACGGCCGGCGAGTTCTACTTCGAGGCAGTGTCCGGGCGGAAGCCGCCTGAAATCCGAGTAGATGCTATAGGGCTCTGGGATGTAATTGAGTTGCAGGTAAAGCGCTAGGGATGCCCGGTCGATATCCCCTTTTCCTGCAAGCGCACGCAAGGGCTTTGACGTAGATGCGAAATGAAAGCCATCGGATCTGTTGGTGTAGTACAATGGCTTCACACCGAAGCGGTCGCGTGCGAGGAACAAGCTGCGGTTCTCTGAATCGTATACGGCAAAGGCAAAGAACCCATTTAATTCAGGCAGGCAGGCGCTACCCGATTCGATGAATGCATACAAGAGAACTTCCGTGTCGGATGATGTTCTGAACGAGTAGCCTTTGGAGGTTAACCTTTGCCTGATTTCTCGATAATTGAAAAGTTCTCCGTTATAGCAAATGCTGAACCTACCCGACGGATCCTGGAACGGTTGACGGGCAGCTTCGCCGAGGTCAATCACTGAAAGCCGTTTGTGTCCGATCAAGAGATCTCCACACGTGAGTATGCCCTCCGCGTCAGGCCCCCTTCGTTCCAGCATCTGAAGTGCCGCCGAAAATTCGGCAAGCCTTTCTGGTCCGGACTTGCCGGGTACGTAGGAACCAAGAATTCCACACATCGCCCGGCAAATGTAGTCCTTCATTCCGTCGATTACTTTCTTACTTTTGGGCTCCGCTATGCGCTCGCTGATCCTCAAGGAAATCAATGCCTTCCTGAACTCCCTGATCGGCACGGTCGTTATAACCGTATTTCTGCTCACGATCAGTCTCTTTCTTTGGATTTTCCCCGATTCGGGCTTCGGTATTCTCGAGTCTGGTCAGGCTCAACTTGATCCCTTGTTTGCCATTACCCCTTGGGTGTACCTATTGCTCATTCCTGCCATTACCATGCGGCTGTTCTCGGAGGAGCGACGTGCCGGCACCCTTGAGTTGTTACTTACGCGCCCTCTCACTGAATTCCAGGTGGTGTTTGCCAAATTCACAAGCGGCCTGTTGCTTGTGATCATTTCACTCCTTCCAACCTTGGTCTATGTTTTGATCCTTCGGGCCATCAGTCTGCCCGCCGGGAACATCGATTCGGGTGCAATAATGGGGTCCTACCTGGGATTGACTTTTTTGGGTGGGGCCTTTGTTGCGGTTGGCTTGTTCGCATCCAGCGTATCTGAAAACCAGGTTGTAGCCTTCATCGTTGCTTTTTTCCTTTGTCTGTTTCTTTTCACCGGTCTCGAGTCGCTTTCCGTGATGCTTGGTGCAGGCCCCATCTCTTCGATTGTCTTTGATTTGGGGATTCAGGCTCATTACCTGAGCATGAGTCGTGGGGTAATCGACTCGCGTGATGTGGTATATTTCATTTCGGTCATTGCACTATTCCTTGTGTTGACCAGGACCCTACTCGAAAGCAGGAAATGGTAAAGTCTGCAACTCCGCCCAAGGCCGGTATGTCCTCAGAACGCCGCAACTCTCTGTTCAAGCTGGGCTTGTTGCTGGGTATTATCCTGCTGGTGAATGTGGTTTCAAGGTATTTGTTTTACCGAATCGACCTCACAGCTGACAAGCGGTACACGCTTTCACAAGCTACACGGAACCTGATGGGTGACCTGAAAGATGTAGTCTTCGTAAAGGTTTATCTGGAGGGAGATCTCAATCCCGGCTTCGCCCAGCTTCGAAATGCCACTGCTGATTTGTTGGATGAGATGCGTCGTTATTCCGGCGGGAACCTCGAATACGTCTTCATCAATCCTTCCGAAGACCCGGATGAGGAAACGCGAAAAGCCTTGTACCGGCAGTTGTATCAGAAAGGAGTTCAGCCCGTGACGTTTGAAGAGCGCACTGCTGAAGGTATGGAGCGTAGTTTCGTATTCCCGGGCGCACTGGTCACCTATGCGAACGAAGAGATGCCGGTCCAATTGCTGAAGAGTCAGTTGGGTGTTCCGCGCGAACAACTTTTGCACAACTCGGTCCAGAATCTGGAATTCGAGTTTGCCAATGCCATTCGAAAAGCCACCAATCCGCTTCGACCTGAAATCGGTTTTCTGGAAGGCCATGGCGAGCTCGATACGCTTGAAGTGGCCGATATTGCAAATACGCTCAAGTCCAGTTACCGGCTGAAGCGTGTAAGCATAAACGGACAGCTTGATGCCCTCAAAGGCCTCCGAGCCCTAGTCATTGCCGGGCCTGACAGTGCATTTGATGAGAAGGATAAGTTCATCATTGACCAGTTTGTAATGGGAGGGGGGCGTGTGGTCTGGATGATTGATCCGGTGATTGCTGGCATGGACAGCCTAAAAAGTATGGGCGGATGGATGCTGGCACCTGCCCGTGAACGCAAGGTTGAGGATATGCTCTTCCGTTATGGAGCCCGAGTCAACTACGATCTCGTGCAGGATTTGCTTTC
>JAJTFW010000065.1 GCA_021299095.1 Sphingobacteriales bacterium
TACCTGTTGTGGCGCCAGCTGCAGCGCAGGGTAGCTATGTTCGGTTAAGATAAGCGCTGAAAGCATCTAAGCACGAAACTTGCCTCAAGATGAGTCTTCTTTATAAGGGTCGTCAAAGACTATGACGTTGATAGGCTATAGATGTAAAGATGGTAACATCAAAGTCGAGTAGTACTAATTACCCGTAGACTTTCAGAATCAGATATCCGTATCGCAAGTGTATTTTCTTTCAATCCCTGTCAGTCATCTATGGATGATTTAACATATTGGCTTTGCCATAAACGAAATTATGGTGACTATAGCAATGGTGTCCACCTCTTCCCATTCCGAACAGAGAAGTTAAGCCCATTAGCGCAAATGGTACTGGAGTAACATCCGGGAGAGTATGTCGTCGCCGTATTCTTGAAAATGCCCCGCTTGTCGGGGCATTTTCTTTTTATACCAACTTCTAATCCTCGTTTCGCCACCTGTCCTATTCCTTGGATTTCATTTCCTTTGGAGCAATGAATACCGCCAGGCATTTCACCCGAACTGTCGTCTTGCTGGCGTCGGCCTATTGCCTGTTTTCTCTTTCGGCTTCTGCTCAGAAAGTTTCCAATGACGCTTATAATGAAGCGCTGTTGTCCAAGTCTCCGTTCGTTTATGATAAACTTGTCAGTCCTTTTCCGCCGGACTGGTTTTTTCCTGTTGATGCGGGTATCGTTCGCTTCGGATTGAATCCTTATCAAGGGCTTCTGAGTCGGCAGCCGAATATTCCTGCCCTCGATACCAATAAAGGTGTGTCGATGCTGAATGTTTTGTTGGGTAGCAAGCGTGAGCAGTTGTTGTACCTCGATCATGTTCAGCACATGGGCAGAAACGTAATCGGTTGGATCAATTACAACAGTATCGTATCGCCGGGTTTTCTCCTGAATTCGTTTTCGCGATACCAGCGAATTGAAAGTGGATTTGTCTTTGGTGATTCAATTGACAAGTTTATGTCTCATTTTGAATTCAGGTACCAGAATCTTTCTGCCGATGAAAACGGCGGCGTGGAGGATTCTGTGGAATCGGTTGGATTGTCTTTTTCCGATTATGAGCAATTACCCACTCGGCTGAACGATGATTCTCGTCGGGTCAGAACGTTAAGCTTGAAATCCAAAACGGATTTCGCTCTGTTTTCTAACATTGATTCTTCGTTGGTAAGCGGGCTTGACCTTTCCGTAAATATTGGACTTGAACGCTTTGGTACATCCTATCGTGGTTCTTCCGATTCACTTTATTATCCCGACGAGTTCATTTCCAAGGATGCTACGTTTGATACATCTTCTTTCTTACACTTATATGCTGCTCCAGATCTCTCGTACTCCTGGAAGCGTCAACAATCATCTTTTATGCTTGGTTTGTCCTCGCGAGTGAATCAATTGGAGATTCGTAACGATACAATCCGAGAAGAAGTCCAGTATTTGTCCCACGAGTTGGTGTGTTCACTTTCAAAGGCGCAATGGGAGTTTGATTTCAAGTCGGTTGTAGTGAATAGCAATTGGTTGAACAACGGCGACAAATCGGCTCGCGCCACATTTGTGTGGCGGAATGACTCTGGTTTAGTCAGTCGGTTGGAGTTTGTGGCTTACGGTGCAGAACTGATGCCTGAATACACGAAGCTGAACTATCGATCAAATCATTTTGTTTGGAATAATACATTTCTGCCGGAAGGATTGATTCAGGGATCAGTAGCATTGAGTATGTTAAGCAACAGCTTGACTTTGGCAGTTCATCATCAATCCATCAGGAACTGGATTTACACGGATGAAACCGCGCGTCCCGCACAGCTTGGTAATTCAGCGAGTAATTTTGCGGCTGATGCACTCGTTAAACTGGAACGTCAGCACTGGAGGTTCCGATTAGAGCTGCGTCACAATCAGGTGGATGATGCTAGGCTGCGCTTGCCGGAATGGTCTGCGAGACTTAGGGTGTCGCGTGCCGGTGTGCTGTTTAAAGGAGCCTTGAAAGCAGAGTGCGGGGTTAGTGCCTATGGTACATCAGCATACAAAGCCTTGGGATACATGCCGGCAACTGGGCTGTTTTTCCTCCAAGACGACCAGGCCGCCGGCGGTGAACCCGTACTGGACCTGTTTTTTCATGCCGGAATGGGCCGCGCTACACTCACATTGCTAGTGCAACGTGTCAATGATGGTTGGTGGGGAGGCGAAAACAGGCTCGCAGCATATTATCCCGTTCCTCCTCGAACGCTGAAGTTCGGTTTGCGCTGGTTGCTTTACAATTAAGGCTAGGGTTTGAATACCCTATTCGAAAACATCCAGTTGTCAGCTGTGACACCCTGAACAACGTAAGTGCCCGTAATTAGTTGCCCTGCATCAGTTAACGTACAATCACCGCATGACCTGTCCAGCACACATCGTCCGGTTGAGTCGTAGATCCGTAAAGTTTGAATTGGGCTTACGGATTGTACGCAAATCAGATTGTCCTTTACGTATACATATGTGGGTTCTCGATCCACATTCGACAAGCCTGTGCTTACTTGAGGACTGATTTTGGTAAAACGCAATTCGTCAACTTTGCCGGTAGCACCCTCTGAATGTATAAACACGGTATTCCAGCGTGTTATGTTGGTTTTTGTAGTTGATAGTGAGTCGGCATACATGGGAAGTCCAGTGGCAAGGCTGTTCCAAGTCGGTGCAAAAAGAGGCTGGTATTCCACATCTACAGTTCCGCCGAAATTTCCGGTAAAGGGGCGGATGGTGATTCGGATACTGTGCCAAGCATTGCTGAGGTTGTTTCCAAGCGTATATGCAGTTCCGTTTGGGACGGTCAGTATCTCTCCATTCAGACTTCCCGAACGGAAAGTGAGTGCTTTTTCAAGTACATCCGCTTTCGATGTTTTACCATCATTGTTCAGGTCGGCAGAAATGCCGATGTCGAGCCCCCAGTAATTTCTGACTACATCGAATTGGAATACATAGACTGATTGGGAAGGATCGAATTGGGCGTTTGGGAAAAGGGTGTCGAAGGGCCTGGAGGCGCTTGCTCCTACGCTTGGCCCCACCTGGTTGAAGAAAATACCCTTTCCGACATTGGAAAACAAGGTGTCGGCAATTCTCCAGTCAGCGCTTGTATTGAACAGAGTTGTTTGCCAGTTGTCTGTTCCATTGAGGTTGCCATTCGGAAGTGACTCGAAGTCGTAAAGTGCAATTGTGGTATCAAATTGCGCACTGCTTTTCGAGCAGATGAACACAAGAGCAGTCAGAAGGAGTACATTAAGGAGCTTTTTCATTGCTTAGTTAGTTTGTCTTACCCATTAGGCGGCAAAGGTCCACTAGTCTGGCCGAGTAGCCGCATTCGTTGTCATACCAACCAACTACCTTTACGATATAGCCGTGGTCCAATACGGAGGTTAGTTGGGCATCCAAAATACAACTGTGGTTATTCCCGATGATGTCGGTTGAGACAATCGGATCCTCTGTGTATTCAAGGATTCCTTTAAGCGAACTATTGGCTGCATCCTTGAACATACGGTTGATCCCTTCTACATCTGCCTTACTTCTGACATGGCAAGTTATATCGGTCATGGATCCATTGATGACCGGCACCCTGATTCCAGCCCCTCCCAGTTTGCCTTTTAGGTGAGGAAACACTTCTGTAATGGCTTTTGCCGCACCGGTGGTTGTGGGTATGATTGACTGTGCAGCAGCCCTGGCACGCCTGAGATCACGATGGGGCGCATCGTGCAGATTCTGATCACCAGTATAGGCATGGATGGTTGTTACATAGGCAGCCTCAATTCCATACGCATCATCCAGCAACTTGATCATTGGAGCTGCATTGTTGGTAGTGCAGGATGCATTGGACACAACTTTGTCATCCGGCCTTAGCAAGGCTTCATTGACCCCGATGACAATGGTGCGCGTTTCACCTTTTGCTGGTGCCGAAATAATCACCTTGCCTGCCCCGGCCTGAAGATGTAATGCGGCACGCTCAGGCTCGGTGAAGTGTCCGGTGGACTCGATTACGATGTCTACATCAAGGCCCTTCCAAGGCAGGCTTTCCGGCTGCCGTTCCGCTGTGACCGGAATGCGTTTGCCATTGACTACGATTGCATCATTCTCCGCCGTTACAGTTCCGGGAAATGCTCTATGGATGCTGTCGTATTTCAAGAGGTGGGCAAGGGTCGTGGTATCGGCCAAGTCGTTGATGGCAACCAGTTCAAGGTCATTGGCCGACAGTGCTTTTCGGAGAAAAGTCCTGCCTATCCGACCAAATCCATTGATAGCGATTCGGATCATAGGTAATTGCGTTGAGCAGTGATGGATATTATGTCTTTGCTAAGGTAATGGGTTTGGATACAGGTATTGTCCATACCTTACGCTTTGCTATCTTCACGATTCAAATCTGTACGTCTCATGCCTGCCCAACGAACGCTGAAAGTATTTCTTGTTGAAGATGATCCCATGCAGCTAGCTGTGCTCGCCGATTACCTTGAATCGTCAACACCGCATACGCTCTTTAAATTCACTACCGGTGAAGAGGCCCTTCAACAAGTTCATGCATCAAGTCCGGATGTAGTCATTTTGGATTACAACCTCAACTCGGTGAATCCGGACGCGTCGAATGGATTGAGCATCCTGCAGTCCATAAAGAAATTTTCTCCCGACACACAGGTCATTATGCTTTCGGGTCAGGATAGTTATTCTACAGCCATGCAAACGCTACGCAAAGGAGCCGAGCAATATGTCGTAAAAAGCGACCCCGAAGTGCATGTGAAAATCGCAAGACTGCTATCCGATCTGGCCTGAACAATCAATCTTCCAAATGCCGCTCGGCATGGTAAGATGATCTAACAAGTGGGCCACTTTCCACATATTTGAATCCTTTCTGTTTGCCAATCACTTTGTATTTGGCGAACACATCAGGATGAATGTATTCGGCCACTGGCAGGTGCGAGCGAGTAGGTTGCAGGTATTGTCCAAGGGTCAGGATGTGTACACCGTGTTCCAGTAAATCGTCCATCGTCTGCAGGATTTCAGGTTCGGTTTCACCGAGGCCAAGCATGACACCGGATTTAGTGCGCAGACCCGCATCGCTGATTCGTTTTAGGGCTTCAAGGGACCGGTCGTATTTCGCCTGAACCCGCACGTGCCTTGTCAGTCGTCTAACTGTTTCCAGGTTGTGCGACATCACCTCGGGGCGTTCAGCTATGACTCGGTCAAGATTCTCCCATTTCCCCTGGAAGTCGGGCACGAGTGTCTCCAGTGTTGTGCCAGGGCTGGAGAGACGTATGGCCTGAATGGTTGCTGCCCAAATCGTTGAGCCACCGTCTTTAAGATCGTCACGATCAACCGAGGTGATCACACAATGTTTAACGCCCATGATACGTACCGATTCTGCAACCCGTTCGGCTTCCTGGTCATCGGCAGGAAGGGGCCTTCCGGTTGCAACAGCACAAAACCCACAAGAGCGTGTGCAGATATTCCCCAGTATCATGAATGTAGCTGTGCCAGCTCCCCAGCACTCTCCCATATTTGGGCAGTTGCCACTGGTGCAAATCGTATGAAGTTTGTTCACAGATACGAGCTCGCGTACTTTGCGGTACTCTTCGCCGATCGGCAATTTTACTTTTAGCCATTCGGGTTTTCTGGCGCGCTCGGATGTATGGGGGCTGTTTGTGTCGGACATAATTAACGCATACTGTGCGGCATCACCATTTACGGCCGTACATGAATGTGATGTAAAAGGTAAGAAAAACAGGTTCGTTTTTCGCGTAGGCCATGATCGGGATTTCCTTCGGGAACGCATCAATGATAGCGCCTATTTCCAGAGCCTTGACATCTTCAAAGGCCGTGGCATACTCGAAGTTGAATCCGATTTTGGCGTATGCTCCCGGTCGGAAACGGATTTGGCCCAACCCTTCTGTGAATGGCGCCCGCTCATAGATGTTGTCGACAAAGTGTCGCTCGGGATCATATCGTTCAGTAATTACCCTGAATTCACCGAAGGTCCCGGTAGGTTCCAGGATGTTGAGGTAAACCGGTTTTAGTATTCCTGCAGAAATCCCTCCGGAATAACTCAAGCGTACTTCTATTCCGTTTCGCTCCGCTTTGCTGAAAATGACATGCTGCATTCCGGTTCCTGCCCGTAAAACGCTGAACGTATTCAGTTTTCCGTAAACATATGAGCGTGCCCGCTCAAATGCCTGGTTCACTGACTTGACTTCTTTGGGATGTTTGATGCCGACAAAATCAGCCTCGTACAGACGTTTTCTGGATACGGTGATGTTCTGCGCTCTTCTGAATTGTATTCCCCAGCCCGCCGAGTGAATGTTTAGGCCTCCGGTCGCTTCCTGCCGCATCAATACAGGCTTCTCTTCCACATATTCATTGGGGTTAGGTTTGTCCTGAGCCAGACCAACGAACTGTGCGGTCATTAGAAAAAGAATCAGAAGCGACCGAGGCATATACAAAGATACGGAAGTCACTTTGGCTAATCGGTTTCCATGGGTACATTCGTAGCCATGCCAACTATAGAAACCGTTTATTCGGGTGAGCTCAGAACCCGTGCGGTGCATACGGCCTCAGGAAGTAGCCTGATTACAGATGCGCCGGTCGACAACCAGGGAAGGGGCGAGGCCTTTTCTCCCACCGATTTATTAGCCACTGCACTCGGAAGTTGTATGCTGACGATCATGGGTATTGCTGCCCGTACCCATGGCCTGAACATCGATGGAGCGAGGCTGGAAATCACAAAGATTATGCGTTCGGATCCACGTCGTGTTGGTGAAATCAATGTCGTGTTTCACTTTGAGGGCTTGGAGATAAACGAGCATGGCCGAACCATTCTCGAGCGGGCGGCCAAAACCTGTCCAGTGGCATTGAGTCTACACCCCGAGCTCTTGCAGACGCTGGAGTTTCGCTGGTAAGTTTATTCGAATCTGAGTACTCGGATTGTTTGGATTCCGGCTACGATTCGTGTTGCCAACCAGGACATCAATAGCCCTATGGTCAGAATCAGGATGTCGGTCAGCAACCAGCCCGCAAGGTCAAAATGAATGGGTACCCTGTCCAGGTAATAGGATTCTTCATCGAGTTTCATCCATCCTGTCATGTACTGTAGGAGACCGACCCCTCCTGCAAGCACATTCCCAACGATGAGTCCTCGGGCGAGGATGAAAAAAACGACACGCCCAAAAATTCTTCCAATCAAACGTTCATCGCCTCCAATGGCTTGAAGGATTCCGATTTCACGTCCATGTTCCATGATGATGATCAGTAGCGTCGACAACATAGTGATGCCAGCAACTAGCGTAATTAATCCCAAAATGACAGTCACATTGAGATCCTGCAGTTCGAGCCATTGAAAGAGTTGCGGAAATAACTCCTCAGCAGAACTGACTTTAAAAAACAATCCGGCTTGCTTTTGAAGGGCCATCGAAGTCCGTTGTTGATCGCCGCTGGCTGCGTGAATTTCATATCCACCCACTTGGTCCGCGCTCCAGTTGTTGATTTTTCGTATCAAGTTGATGTCACAAAACACAATCAGCTGATCAAATTCCTCCCCCAGGCCAGTGGAGTAGACACCGGATACATGGACTTTACGAATGCGCCGCTGATCCTGTATGAAGTAGAGCCATACTGGCATCCCGGGTTGTAGCTTGAGTGATTCAGCCATCCGTTTGCTGATCAGGACTTCACTTCCAATTCCACTGTCGGGCAATGTGGGCATACGGCCGGAAGAAACATGTTGTGAAAAATAGGCCGTGTCGAAATCGTTTGAAATTCCGCGGAGCACGATTCCACTTATCTCTTCTCCGCTTTTCATGAGCGCTGGCTTATGTGCAAATGCCTGAAGATGGGCTACTCCCGGTACAGAGGCTAAGGACAGAAGCAATGCGGAGTCGGGTGCTATGGGCTCTTCTTCATAGCCTTCCTGAAGATTCAGTGATGTGATGCGGTAATCGGCTACGAAGCCACGGACTTTCTCGGTAATGGATTCCGAAAAACCTCTGACGATCAAAGTCGAAAGTAGCATGGCCAGGGTGCCGAGGGCTACACCAATTGTAGCGATGCGAATCACCGGACGAAGGGTGCTGCCTCCGCTTCGCTCTGACCTGAGTAGCCTGGCGGCATAGGTGTTTATCAGTTTCCTGTGCGTAGAATTCATGCCTGTCGGCTAAATTAGCCCGGATATCTGCATGTCCATCATTCTACTCATGAATAAATCCCTGTATTTGTCTTTGGTTTTTC
>JAJTFW010000002.1:0-61497 GCA_021299095.1 Sphingobacteriales bacterium
GAATTAAACCACATGCTCCTCCGCTTGTGCGGGCCCCCGTCAATTCCTTTGAGTTTCAACCTTGCGGTCGTACTCCCCAGGTGGATCACTTAATGGTTTCCCTTAGACGCTGACGGTGTATTGCCAACATCGAGTGATCATAGTTTAGGGCGTGGACTACCAGGGTATCTAATCCTGTTTGCTACCCACGCTTTCGTGCCTCAGCGTCAATGATGGCTTAGTGAGCTGCCTTCGCAATCGGTGTTCTATGACATATCTAAGTATTTCACCACTACATGTCATATTCCGCCCACCTCAACCATATTCAAGATAAACAGTATCAATGGCAGTTCTGCAGTTGAGCTGCAGGCTTTCACCACTGACTTATTTATCCGCCTACGCACCCTTTAAACCCAATAAATCCGGATAACGCTTGGATCCTCCGTATTACCGCGGCTGCTGGCACGGAGTTAGCCGATCCTTATTCCGCAGGTACCATCAGCCCTCGACGCATCGAGGGGTTTTTTCCCTGCTAAAAGAAGTTTACAACCCATAGGGCATTCATCCTTCACGCGGCATGGCTGGATCAGGCTTGCGCCCATTGTCCAATATTCCTTACTGCTGCCTCCCGTAGGAGTCTGGTCCGTGTCTCAGTACCAGTGTGGGGGATCATCAATCGGACGCATGCTCATCGCTGACCACCAGAGTTTTGACTGCAAAGTGATGCCACTTCACAGTGTTATGCGGTATTAATCCTCCTTTCGGAGGGCTATTCCCCAGTCAGCGGTAGATTGCATACGCGTTACGCACCCGTGCGCCACTTTCATTCAGATATTGCTACCCGAAATCTCGTTCGACTTGCATGTATTAGGCCTGCCGCTAGCGTTAATCCTGAGCCAGGATCAAACTCTCCATTGTAATTGATGTTTGAGTACCGGTTCGCACCGGTACATGTTGTGCTCAGAGTTCTACTCATCACGAGACTTAGCTCGTGCTGCGCTTGTTATTTCCTTCCAATCCTTCAAAGAACGTTGACCCTGAAATCCCCTTCGGGATTTCTATAACTAAATTCAGATCAGTTCAGAACAACACTCTTCCCTTAAATCGGGGGTGCAAAAGTATTGAGCCTTTTACATCCTACCAAATTTTTTTGCGGTTTTTTTAAGAACTTTTTTCACTCCGACCGCCCAGGTCACCGCAAAACGGGAGGGCAAAAGTAAGGACTCCATTTCCATTCTCAAGTATTTATCAAAGAAATAATGTTCATGATAGTTATATAATTGATTTTCAATGTAATAATTTTATGTTCAATCGGTGTAACGCTGAAAAAACGAACCGTTGGCTATAAACTCATCGCATATTCTTCACAAGTTTGAACGCCGGTAATGCCCGCAACTGTACTTTAGGCAGTCGGCAATCAGTCCTTTAGTATGCAAACATTGTTGGAATTACATCAGGTTTCGAAGGTGTATGGTACACACAAAGCACTAGACCTTGTTTCTATGCAGGTACCTGCCGGTAGCGTATTCGGGCTACTGGGGCCCAATGGTGCGGGAAAAACTTCGCTGTTGCGAATGGTGGAAGAAGCGCATTGAAGAGCTATCGAAAGGCATGCAGCAAAAGGTGCAGTTTATTGTCACCGTCCTGCACGAGCCAGAACTACTGGTACTTGATGAACCTTTTACCGGTTTTGACCCCATCAATGCAGAGCTGATTCGGAAAGAACTGGAGTCGTTGCAGAAAAAAGGAACCACCATCCTCCTCTCTACCCACCGGATGGAATCCGTGGAGTCGATGTGTAGCCATATCGCTCTTATAGATCGTTCTAAGAAATTGCTCGAGGGTCCTGTACGCGATATCAGAGCGGAATACCGACAGCATATCTATGAATTGGATTATTCAGGTGCGGAGCAAGCCATTCGATTTGACTTGCCTAGTCATGCAGTATTGCTGACGGACGTCGAATTCGAAGGCCACAGGCGAGCCCGGCTCAAGCTTCCCGATGAGCTATCCGTGAATTCGGCGGTACGTACTGTCATCAATAATCACTCGCTGATTTCTTTACGAGAGGAAATTCCAAGTATGCAGCAGATCTTCATTCAACATGTAAATCAAAACCGACCCCATGCATAAGATTCTGCTCATTCTTCAGCGGGAGTATCTGACCCGGGTTCGAAAAAAGTCGTTCATCGTAATGACCTTAGTTGGCCCCATTCTGATGGCCGGACTGATTCTTGCGCCCGCATTGATTGCTGCCTACTCCTCCGACCAAGAGATGCGCGTGCAAGTGATAGACCAGCACCCGGAAATCATCCGCTCGGTTCTTCCATCAAACGACCAAATCACCTTTATTCACAGCGTAATCAGCCTCGATTCAGCGAAGAACACCTTTGACCCTGATCGGTATGATGGCATTCTGTTCCTTCCCGCTGATCTTATCCGAAACCCGGGCGGGGCCATGCTTTTCACTGAGTCAAAAGCGAGCCTAAACCTCGCCACCCAAATCGAATCGGTTCTTGAGCGCCAGATTGAGGAGGATAAATTGAAGTCGCAGGGAATAAATCGAGACTTGCTTGAATCGGCCAAGACAAGCGTAGATCTTAAAACCTTATCGTTGAGCGGTGAAGAAAGCAGTGCGGAATTGGCTTCCGTTGTCGGCCTCATGGCAGGAGCCTTGATTTACATTTTCATCTTTTTGTATGGTGTCCAGGTAATGCGAGGGGTAATTGAAGAGAAGACAAGCCGAATTGTCGAAGTGATTATTTCATCGGTAAAACCGTTCGAACTGATGATGGGCAAGATCATCGGAATTGCCTTGGTCGGGCTAACACAATTCCTCTTGTGGATCACCCTCACCGGATTGATTGCAGGGAGTGCAGGCAATTTGATCCGATCGATGGTTCTTCAGCAAAACATAGAACAAGGATCGCAACAACCACAAAATAGTCAGGTGGAAAAACTAGCCGAACTAGGAACTATAGAACAGACCACCGAAAATCCGGTCAACAAAATCCTAAACCAATTCAGCAGAATTAATTTCGGTTTAATCCTTGTGTGTTTTCTGATTTATTTTTTAGGAGGGTATTTGCTCTACAGCGCCCTCTTCGCTGCAATCGGATCGGCTGTCGACAATGAAACTGAAACGCAGCAATTCATGCTCCCGGTCACGATTCCACTGATCATATCGTTCATCGCAGCCCAAACGGTGATACAGGATCCCGAAAGCAGTCTTGGGTTCTGGCTTTCTATTTTTCCGCTGACTTCACCGATCATCATGATGGTGCGGATTGCATTCGGTGTTCCGGCATGGGAACTAGCACTATCGATCACACTGCTCATTGGCGGTTTCATTTTAACCACCGCACTTGCTGGCCGTATTTACCGTACGGGCATCCTGCTTTATGGCAAAAAAGTAACCTACAAAGAATTGTATCGGTGGTTGTTTTATAAAGGATGAATTCGCCGGATAAAATCGCAATTGTCGACTGCGGGACCAACACGTTTAACCTTTTAATCGCATCCCAAAAGGCGAATGACGGAATACGGTTTCATTGTCGTGAAAGAAGGTCTGTAAAAATCGGTACGCGCAAGAACCTCAAAAGTGAAATTCCACAGGATGGTCTGAACCGCGCCTACAATGCACTGACATCCTACAAATCAATCATTGAAGAGGCTGGTTGCAGCACTGTGATAGCTGTCGGAACTGCGGCACTTCGCGAATCAGCAAACGGTCAATCATTCATTCAAACTGTCAGGACAACGCTTGGTATCGATATCAAAACCATCAGTGGCAACCGTGAAGCGACACTAATTACAAAAGGCGTGCTGGGTGCATTTTCGCCGGAAAAAGGATGCTCATTGATTGTGGATATCGGAGGAGGTAGCACTGAATTCATCCTGATTGACCGTGGTAAAATCCATTGGAAAAAAAGCTTCAAATTGGGTGCTGCACGACTACTGGCCCTGCATCCACTTTCTGATTTACCCAAACGCAAAGAAATTCGTGATCTTGAATCCTACCTTGATGCATCGCTCACCGCACTCGCCAAAGCCTGCGATCTGTTCAGGCCGGTGCGGCTGATTGGCTCAAGTGGATCTTTCGACACGCTGGCAGAAATCATCCTCAGACAACAGGACGACTCGCTTGGAAAATCCGTGCACTACCGTTTCAAAAAAGGCGAATACCAGAAAATGCATCAGTCGCTGATCTCCTCCACCAAAAAACAAAGAATTGGCATGCCGGGTATGTTGAGAATGCGTGCAGACATGATCGTTCCGGCATCTATCCTGATTAATTTTGTACTCAAACGGTTTTCGATACGAAGCATGCACTTGAGTACGTTTGCGCTGAAGGAGGGCTTGTTGTTCGAATTTCTGGAAAAACGCAAAAACAACCTGTAACGATGGCGAAGATTCTGGTAATCGACGACGAAAAAAGTATACGCAATACCTTGCGTGAAATCCTTGAATTTGAGGGACACGAAATACAAGATGCAGCTGATGGTGCCGAGGGCTTAAAGAAGATCGAATCTGAACGGTTCGACCTGATTCTGTCAGACATCAAAATGCCCAAAATTGATGGCCTGGAGTTGCTTGAGCGCAGCCTTGAGCTGCAGTCCGACACACCGGTTGTCATGATTTCCGGTCACGGAACAATCGAGACGGCAGTAGAAGCCATTAAAAAGGGGGCTTTTGATTTTATTGCCAAACCACTAGACCTAAATCGGCTCTTGGTGACTTTGAGGAATGCCCTGGATCGCAATGTGCTGATCAAGGAAACAAAACAACTACGTAAGAAGGCGGGTACGGAAGATGAAATAATCGGCCAATCGGATGCCATTCTCAAAATCAAGGAGATGGTAGACCGTGTAGCCAGCACGGATGCGCGGGTTTTAATTACTGGAGAAAACGGTACGGGAAAAGAATTGATTGCCCGGAAATTACATAGGCAAAGTACACGCAACGGGTTACCACTTATTGAAGTGAATTGCGCTGCCATTCCTTCGGAGCTTATTGAAAGCGAGTTATTCGGACATGAAAAAGGCGCCTTTACCTCTGCTATCAAACAGCGAATCGGAAAATTCGAACAGGCCCATAACGGGACTTTGTTCCTGGATGAAATCGGTGATATGAGCTTGGGTGCCCAGGCCAAAGTGCTTCGTGCATTGCAGGAAAACAAAATCACCCGTGTAGGTGGTGAAAAAGAGATCTCTGTTGATGTCCGGATTATAGCTGCTACCAACAAAGACCTTCGCGAGGAGATTAAACAGCATCGTTTCCGTGAAGACCTATACCATCGCCTAAGTGTTATACTGCTTCACGCTCCGCCGCTTCGTGAACGCAAGGGTGATGTTTCACTTATCGCAAATCACTTCCTGATTCGGATTTGCTCTGAACACAAAGTCGGCCCGAAGCGCTTTGAAGCAGCGGCACTCAAAGCCTTGGAAGCTATGCCCTGGACCGGAAACATCCGGGAGTTGAGGAATGTGGTTGAACGACTTGTAATCCTGGGCGGGAATGAAATCACCGCTGGGGATGTCAAACAATTTGCCGGCAACCAGTAAATCAGTGCGTGTCGTGACCGCCCTTTTTACAACAATCAGGCAATTGCTTGTATGCACGCGGATCAGCCAAAAGTGAGTCTGCATCATATCCGATGCGGGTAACGGCCTTACGCAGTTTTTCAGGGTTGGTTTTTTTCGGATCGTAAATGAGCTCAAGCACCTTGGTATCGATGTCGAGTTCAACACCATTTACCCCTTTCACAGATCGCATTCCGCGCTCGAGGGTCGCCTTGCATGTGCCACACTGTGCACTGGTTTTAATGTTTAGTGTATCCTGACCAACGCAGGCACCAACAGAAAACCACATCAAGATGAGAAATGCAATGTATTTCTTCATTGTGATTCGGATTTTACGGGTTTGCCAATATTCCAACGAATCCCCAGGTAAACCCTGCGACCCATAACAGGCCCCCAGATCCGGTTGGCATCAAATGTAGCTCCAAAAGGATTGTCTGCTCCTAAAATCGGGTTTGCTTGTGTGAAACCAAACAGGTTTTCCGAGCCGATATACATTTCCCATTGCGAAAAAACACGTGTCAGTTGAGCCATGACCGTTTGAACCTCCGGTGACTTTTCGGGCGCTACCAAGAGTTCGCCTGCAGCTTGAGGAAGATTCTTGGGGCTTTCCCATTGCCATGTTGCATCTGCCCTCCACCGTTCGGCACGACTGGTCCAAGCGATATTCACCAACGACTTGTACCTAGAGAGCAAGGGCTTTGCTATATCCTTAAATTCGATATAATCAACTCGAACATCATCCATACGACCTGCCAGTCGCAACTGCAATCCCGGCACCAGTTCATAATTTACAACAAGCTGGGCACTGTTGGCGGTTGATCCTCCACTCAGGTTATAATAATACACAAACTCCTTGCTACTGAACTGATCGGAAACCCATTGATTTTGGAATACGGTTCTGAACAGATCGGCAACAACCGAGCCTTCCCTTCCTCCCACATAAAAGCGGTTCGTAAAACTCAGACCTGCATTCCAAGCATGTTCCAAACGCGGGGCCTCAAGTACTTTGAGGGATTTTGCGCTCGTAAACAATCCGATGTTATCCGCATACGGATTCGGGTATCGCCTGGCAGAACCTGCACTCGCCCGAAGGATGGCATCGTCGCTGAAGTTGTATTTCAAATTCAGTCGCGGAGTCACCATGAGACCGAACATATTGTGAAGGTCGGCTCGAAGTCCGGCAATTGCACCGAAAGGACGCGATTCACAGCCGAAGGTATATTCGAAGTAGGCACCCGGTATCCACTCTGTACGACTGAATGCACTATCGTTCACACGTTCATTGAGCTTGTCCATTCTGAAATCAAGACCTGTTTTGAACTTGTGATCCGTGGTCGTAAAAACCCCCATGTAAATACCATTCACATATACACTGGTCTGAGTTCCGGAATAATCTTGCCTACCAAAAAACGCGTCCTGGCTGTGGAGAGCTGTAGAGATCTGAATTCCTGCAGAACGATACGGTTCATCGGGAAAGATAAGACCTGTTTTTGCATAGGCTTCCACTCGACTCAGTCGAATCCGAATCCCATACTTATCGTATGTTGAACGATCACGCGTTTCATCGAAGTTCAGCTGGCCGCCGTTTCGCTCCTCGGCAAATGCCTTGATTCCAAGTTGACCTTCGTATCGATTGCGCACATTGAAATGCAGGCGATTGTAGACATTCGCCTGCCTGTATTTCGGCATATCCAGAAACCCATCCTTGTTATCATCCCACTCCCGCTGCATTCCACTGAAATGGGTCATTAGCATATAATTCCAATTCCCGCGCAGGGGCTTAGAATAAATCGAATTCACTTCTCCCCTACCGAATGCGTCCGCATACAAATTCAAATGAACCAATGGCTGCGGCTTCAACGGCTTTCTGAACTCGACATTGATCTGACCGGTCAGGCCTTCATAGCCAGTCGAAACAGAACCCGCACCTTTACTGATCTGGATTGACTCCATCCATGAGCCCGGGATAGCGGTAAGACCAAATGGAGCGGCCAATACCCGCATTGTTGGAATCGCTTCTCCCAGCAATAAAGTGTAAATACCGGATAGACCCAGAAGTTGAATTTCTTTGGTCCCTGTCAAGGCGTCGCTGTAATTCACATCGACAGAGGGATTGGTCTCAAAACTCTCCGATAGATTACAACAAGCAGCCTTAAGCAACTCACCTTCATTGAGCGTTTCTACGCCTCGGATCTGAAGCGTAGACATCTCGGTAGTTTGACGACGGGAAACCACTTCAGCCTCTTTTAGGTTCTTTCCGGCCTGTAGGCTAAAAACAATTTCGCGATTGCTATTCAACTGTTCTTTTCCGAAGCATAGTGAATCGGTAGAATACCCGAGCAATTGAACCACCAGACATCCCTCCTCCAGTCGGGATGATTCCATGCGAAAAAAGCCGGAATCGTTGGTGGTAGTGAACTGATCCGTGCCCGACCAGCCGACGACAGCTCCGGGCAAAGGCAATTTTGTAGCGCCATCGTTAACCACCCCGAATATGACTGGGGTTTGCGCCGATAGGCGGATTGAAATGAGTAGCAGGAGGATAACCCGCAGAAGATGAGATGGTATCATTGAGAAGGTGATTGAATATGAGACATCGGGTTCGGCTTCAGAGACCAACCAATGTAAATTCTCATATTCTCAACACACCATTTCCCGCAAGAATGGAAGCGGCGGGCGGCCGCCAGATACTAGTCTGATAGAGCCCATGACTTTGAACCATTGGCCACTCAGTTTTACCGAGGGCCATACATAAATCCGTCATCTGAAAATCCACTTCGAAAAAACCGGCCGGAGTACAGGCGGGCAAGCAGAAATAAGCGTCGATCTGCAAACAACATCCATCCGACTCATTCCTGACCGGGTCACAGCATGTTTCCACTGCTGCCGAGCAACAACAAGGCTCAGCATCCATGCAAAGTTCACTTGGAATAAAACTTCCAAAGAGCGTCCAAATCAGTAAAAAACTGACAGGCAACAAAGCCAGACGACGGCGGGTTAAATTCACGGAACGAAGGTACTTCGAAAACAGCGAAAAATCAATGAAAATCCTTAAACCCAAGGAGTGTATTGCCTATTTTTGCACTCCGAAAACCCAATTCATTTCATGAGTCTGATCGTTGCATTACACGCGCGGGAAATCCTCGACTCCAGAGGGAATCCGACAGTTGAGGCCGAGGTGTTCACCCAAAATGGCTTTTCAGGGAGAGCCGCAGTGCCTTCCGGTGCCTCTACAGGCAAACACGAAGCGGCCGAGTTACGAGACAATGACAAGGGCCGTTACCTCGGCAAAGGGGTGACCAAGGCTGTAAATAACGTCGCTACGGTTATTGCCGAAGAGTTGAAAGGCATGTCGGTGCTTGATCAGCGTGCTTTGGACGAGGCAATGATTCGATTGGATGGTTCGGAAAACAAAAGCCGGCTAGGAGCCAACGCCATCCTGGCCGTGTCGCTGGCAGCAGCAAAGGCCGCAGCCGCAGAGAGTGGTCAATCGTTGTACCGTTATGTTGGAGGTGTGAATGCATGTACCCTTCCACTCCCTATGATGAACATCCTGAACGGGGGGGCGCATGCAGACAATCGAATCGACTTTCAGGAATTCATGGTGATGCCAGCCGGTGCCACTAGCTTTTCGGAATCGTTGCGCATGGGCACTGAAGTGTTTCATGCACTCAAAGGAGTATTAAAGTCTAAAGGACTGAGTACAAACGTGGGCGACGAGGGTGGCTTTGCACCCAACCTACAATCCAACGAAGAAGCCATCCAGGCTGTTCTGGAGGCAATCGAAAAAGCCGGCTACCACCCGGGACAGGATATGTTCATCGCCATAGATGCAGCCAGCACGGAGTTTTACGATGAGGCCAGCGGCGAATACGTGTTTAAAAAATCGACTGGTGACCGACTCAGTTCCACTCAGATGGTCGCATTTTGGAATGACTGGTGTAAAAAGTACCCGATCATATCAATCGAAGACGGACTGTCCGAAGACGACTGGAAAGGCTGGGCAGACCTCACGGCCACGCTCGGCCAGCGAATACAACTGGTGGGCGACGACCTGTTTGTAACCAACAGCAAACGCCTGCAACAGGGAATCGCCCAAAAAACGGCTAACTCCATATTGGTCAAAGTCAACCAAATCGGCACCCTTACAGAAACCATTGATGCAGTGAATCTGGCAAAAGAAAACGGCTACACGGCTGTAATGAGTCACCGCTCCGGAGAAACAGAGGATTCTACTATCGCCGACCTCGCTGTTGCCTTAAATACTGGGCAAATAAAGACCGGATCAGCTTCGCGATCTGACCGGATTGCAAAATACAACCAATTGTTACGCATTGAGGAAGATTTGGGATCCAGTGCCCTCTTCACAGGAATGGATTTCAAGTTCATTTCAAAACGCTAAGCACAATTCACCATGGACCCTGAAGAGCAAGAGAATACTGCGGGAGAGGAACAGGAAGGCCACCTCATCGAAGAGCACCTTGAAGAAAAATCCAATCGCCGAAGAAAGAAGATTAAGATCCGTCAACGTGTTCGAATCAAACGAAAAAGCGACCCTAAAAAGCGTGTCAAAAAAATGCTTGAGACCATTGCATGGATCCTGATCATAGCGGCCTTTGTGGTTACGCTAGTCGTTCTGGTGATGCAATTGGACTTCAACTCCAAAAACAAGAAAAAGCGTTCGGAACTCTCAACCAGTCCACCTGTAACCCTTTCGCTGCCAAACATTCATTCTCAACTGTCATAACCAAACCTAAAATCGTTTGTTTTCAAACGTAACTACACCGATTGTCCCCATGGATAGCCTAAAAGAAACATTCGCACAAACCGCTTTACCTCTGGCCGATGAAATCAAAGCCATGATCAAAGAAAATGGCCACATCGTGCTGGGCTCCTATACCATGGAGCAGGTTTACCATGGCATGAAGGGCATGATTGGAATGGTGACAGAAACCTCCAAACTCGATCCTGAAGAAGGTATTCGCTTCAGGGGATATTCTATTCCAGAGCTGCGCGAAAAACTCCCTCAAGGGCCTGGTGGCGGACCTATGCCAGAGGGTATCTTTTACCTGTTGTTGACCGGAAACCTTCCGAGCGAATTAGATGTAAAGGAAGTGAGCAACGCTTGGGCTAGACGCAGCCAGGTTCCCAAGCACGTGTTCGACTTGCTGGATTCACTTCCCGTTGGAACCCACCCCATGACGCAGTTCAGCCTGGCGATACTGGCCATGCAAACAGAGAGCAATTTCGCTGCAGCTTACCGGAAGGGCATCAACAAGAAGCAATATTGGGACCCGATGTTCGAGGATGTGATGAATTGCATTGCGCGACTACCGCGCATTGCAGCGTACATCTATCGTCGTACCTACAAAAATGGCGTACACATTGAACCAGATCCAAAGCTGGATTGGGGAGCAAACTTCGCACACATGCTCGGCTTCGACGACGACGGCATGAAATCTCTGATGCGCCTTTACCTAACCATTCACGTTGATCATGAGGGCGGAAACGTCTCAGCTCACGCAACTCACCTGGTAGGCTCAGCACTGAGTGATGCATACTACTCATTATCTGCCGGCATGAATGGCCTGGCGGGTCCTCTGCATGGTCTGGCGAATCAGGAAGTAGTGCGATGGATTTATGACTTGAGGGATTACTATGGCGGTCGACTCCCAAGCAAAGAGGAGATTTCGGAATACGTGAAGAAGACCCTCGCAGACGGACGTGTAGTACCTGGTTACGGACATGCTGTTTTGAGAAAAACCGATCCACGCTACATTGCACAAATGGAATTCGGTCTGGCGCACATGCCTGACGATGAACTTTTCAAGATTGTCGGTATGCTGTATGAAGTTGTTCCGGGCATTCTGGAGGCAACTGGTAAAATCAAAAACCCGTGGCCAAATGTTGACGCGCACAGTGGTGTATTGTTAATCCACTACGGACTTACAGAATACGACTTCTATACCGTGCTGGTTGGTGTGTCAAGGGCCATCGGTGTGTTGACCAGCTTGCTTTGGGATAGGGCATTGGGTCATCCGATTGAAAGGCCTGGTTCGGTGACTAGCGAGTGGATGAAGAAGCAGGTTGACAAGGCGAAAGCCAATGCTTGAGGCGAAAGCTTGAAGGGTTATTAAGCGGCCGGATGGATGTAAAAGCAGTCATCCGAATCGCTCGGGTGTCTAAACAAAGATAAGACAGGCTAAAGTGCGCTTGGTAATCAGTGTAAAAAACTGATTATGAATATCTTAATGAATCCTTCAAAGGGGGCCGCCACTCCTCCTCCCCAGTCGCAAATTTATCGGATGCGCCGCATATTCACCCTGTTTTAAGCATTTGTATACGGCTACCTCCAGAAACCCGGACTGGCTTTCTCAGTGCATCTGAATTATGCCTTACGTGTGTGCATTGAACACCTTATTCAGCCACCTCAACAACACAAAGGCAAGTGCGGTAGCAGCCAAGAGTAGTGAGCAGTTGAATAAAAAGAAATCCGCCTTCTGCTCATAATTATCCCACATACTGGCCAGTACTCCGCTGAGTTTGTTTCCAATTGAAGTGCTAAGAAACCATCCACCCATCATAAGGGAGGTAATACGCGGCGGACTAAGCTTGGAAACGAGACTCAATCCCATTGGACTTAGAAACAACTCACCGATGGTGATAACGCCGTAGCAGGCAATCAACCACCACACAGTGACTTTCTCCGCTCCATTTGATCCGGCCTTCGCAGCAGCAACCATCACCAAAGCAGACAACGCAGAAATAAATAGTCCATAGGCGATTTTTGCAGGAGTACTGGGCTCCTTCCCCTTGCCTCTCAACCAGGTAAAGAATGCAACGACAAGCGGCGTAAGTAAAATTACCCAGCCGGGGTTGATACTTTGGCTGAGATTTGTTGCCCAAACACTTATGCTAGTACCCTCTGAAGGAATCCTATCGGGATGTTCGTTCCGGAAATAGACGGGATAGTTAACTTCCTTGATGGCTTCTCCATTCTCTTTCTTAAGACGGAAATACTCATCGTACAAGGGTACGCTATCCTTGCTATACGTAATTTCCTTGCTTTGCTTGAAGGTGTCGAACAAGACCGCCGTATTCCCCTCAACGCGCCGGTCAGTGTAACGATCTGCCCATGTGTTCAGTGCTGAACCATTTTGCTTGAAAACGGCCCAGAACAAAATAACGACAGCAAAAATGGCCAACATAGCAGCGATAGGTGCCTTTTCGGCTTTCGGAGCGCTGCCCCAAAGGCTGGCGTAAAACAAGACTACTGGGATGCAGCTTAGAATGAATGCGTCGGTGCTGTCACTGCCGAATAAATCACCAGGAATCATCCAACCCAAGACGCCAAAAAGTACTGCTGGCAACAAAATCAATCCAACGATGCGTGTCATGGGCATATCCCCAGGCTGCACTCCCTTTTTCTGATCAAAGCCCTGGTAGTGGCGCTTACCCATAAGGAATACAATGAGGCCAATGAACATCCCTACTCCAGCAGCAAAAAATGCCCAGGTCCAGCCGAACAGAATTTGCAGTGCGGCGCCAAAAAAGTTGCAGACAAATGCGCCGACATTGATTCCCATGTAAAAGATGTTGTATCCCTCATCTTTCCTGGCTCGGTACTGGTCGGTTGAATAAAGATTCCCAAGGAGAGTGGAGATGTTAGGCTTGAAAAAACCATTGCCCAGCATCACGAGCGTCATGGCTGCGTATAGCACATTGATATCATGTATGCCCATAAGGCAATATCCGGTCCCCATCAGGACACCACCAATAACGACCGACTTGGTATATCCCAGGTAACGATCCGCAATCAGACCACCCAAGAATGGCGTCAAAAAGACGAGGGCGATAAAGGTCCCATACAGATCGGAGGCCTCTTTCTCGGTCATGGCGAAGCCGGTCTCTACATCCTTCAAGTAAAGGGTGAAGATTCCAATCATCAGGTAATAGCCGAAGCGCTCCCACATTTCGGAGAGGAATAGGTACGGTAAACCGGCAGGATGCTTGCTCATAGGATAGACATGGGTGATGTACGAAGTTACCGAAAGAAAAGTATAGACAGGAATGCTAACCCGCCACTCCGAATCAGTAATTAAGCTGTGTAATAAGCTTTCCAGCTATCACACCATGTTTCGGGCCTTTTGTAAAGCAGCATCGATTCCATCCACGTTCTTGCCACCCGCGGTAGCATAAAAAGGCTGTCCGCCTCCACCGCCCTGAATTTCTTTTGCAAGATCGCGGATGATTTGGGTGGCATTGAGGCTTTTGCTCGCAACCACATCATCCGAAAGCATCAACGAAAGCATGGGCTTGTCATCATACACTGACGCGATGAGGCAGAATAAGCTGTTGAATTGCTGTCGCAGTTCATACGAAATCGCCTTGACGGATTCGGGATCGATGTCGGCGCGTGCAATGATGACCTGTAGGCCTGAGCGCTCCTCGACCTCACGGATTAACCCGGCTTTCACTTCGCGGGCTTTTTCACGATTGAACGTGTCGATTTTTTCTCGTAATGAACTGTTCTCATCGAGAATAGCCTGAACACCTTTTACCAGGTCTTTCGGATTACGCAACAGTTCTCTGACAGCATCGATTGCCTGAAGTTGCCCGCGATACCACTCCTCCGCCCCATCTGCAGTAAAAGCTTCTATGCGTCGAACACCTGCTGCAACGGCACCTTCGGAAATAATCTTAAACAGGCCAATTTCACCTGTGGAACGAACAAGGGTGCCTCCACACAACTCGACAGAGTAGTCTCGGTCGAATGTAATCACCCGAACGAAATCGCCATACTTCTCGCCGAATAAGGCCGTGGCGCCACTTTCCATTGCCTGGGCAACAGGTACGTTACGCTGCTCATTCAATGCGATGTTCTGTCGGATACGCTGGTTGACCAACTCCTCCACTTTAGCAATTTCATCATCAGACATTTTTGCAAAGTGACTAAAATCGAACCGGGTGTATTCGGGATTGACGAGCGAACCTTTTTGTGCAACGTGTGCACCAAGCACACGACGCAAAGCGGAATGCATCAAGTGGGTTGCGCTGTGATTTTTGGATGTCAACGAGCGTTTACGGAAATCAATACGGGCAATGAATGTTGCGGCGGGATTTTCCGGAAGAGCATCACAAAAATGGACAATCAGGTTGTTTTCTTTCTGAGTGTCCGTAATCCGTACTGATTTCCCGTTCGCCTCGATGACTCCGGCATCTCCTACCTGCCCGCCGCTTTCAGCATAAAATGGCGTGCGGTTCAAAACAAGCTGGAATTGCTCACGTGACCCTTTTTTGATTTTTCGGTACCTCAGGATCTCCGATTCGCACTCCAGAACATCATAACCGACGAACTCTACTGCATCTTCGTCGCGTACTACTGTCCAGTCATCCGTACTCATGGCTGTAGCCTTACGGCTCCGGTTTTTCTGCTCCTCCATACAGGCATGAAAACCATCCATGTCAACATGCTTCCCGTTCTCCCTGGCCATTAACTGAGTCAGATCGATGGGAAAACCATAGGTATCGTACAGCTCAAATGCAAAATCTCCCGCAATGGAACCGGGCTCATAGGCTTCGAATTTTCGAATACCGGTTTCAAGCGTTCGAAGGAACGAGGCTTCTTCTTCATTGATCACACGGGCTACAAAGTCCTGCTGTGCTTTCAATTCGGGAAACACCTGTGCGAACTGCTCAGAGATGAGTGCGACAAGCTGATAAAGAAACGGCTCCTTGATGTTCAGAAATGTAAAGCAATAGCGAACCGCACGACGCAGGATTCGGCGGATTACATAACCGGCCTTGTTGTTGGAGGGGAGTTGTCCGTCGGCGATGGTAAAACTGATTGCACGAATGTGGTCGGCCACCACGCGCATAGCAATGTCCGTCTTTTCATTGCTTCCGTACGTGACACCGGATGCCTGCTCGATGTAGCGAATGGTTGGCATGAACACATCGGTATCGTAATTCGATGTCTTAACTTGCATCGCCATACAAAGTCGCTCGAAACCCATACCGGTATCAACATGCTTCGCAGGCAAAGGCTCGAGTGAGCCATCGGCCTTGCGGTTGAATTCCATGAATACGTTGTTCCAAATTTCGATGACCTGCGGGTGACTTTCATTTACGAGCGATTTTCCATCGACCTTACTTCTGTCCTCTTCGCTGCGTAAATCGACGTGTATTTCGGAACAAGGTCCACATGGGCCAGTCTCACCCATTTCCCAAAAATTATCTTTCTTATTGCCTCTCAGAATTCGATCCTCCGCAATCCACTTCTTCCAAAAATCATACGCCTCCTGGTCAAAAGCCAGATCCTCCTTTGCATCCCCTTCAAAAACGGTCACGTACAATCGATCTGCCGGAAGCTTGTAGACATCTGTCAGCAACTCCCATGCCCAGGCAATGGCTTCTTCTTTGAAATAATCACCAAACGACCAATTGCCGAGCATTTCGAACATGGTGTGGTGGTAGGTATCTACGCCAACTTCTTCCAAATCGTTGTGCTTACCACTCACACGAAGGCATTTCTGCGTGTTTGCCACCCGAGTAGATGCAGCCGGGGCATTGCCCAAAATGATGTCCTTGAACTGGTTCATTCCAGCATTGGTGAACATCAAGGTCGGGTCATTCTTGACAACAATGGGCGCAGACGGAACGATTGCATGGCCCTTGGATCTGAAAAAATCCAGAAAGGCCTGACGGATCTGAGCGGAAGTCTCGATAGGCATAGTAAGGGAGGATTCGCTTATATTTGTAAGAGAGGCAAAGTTAATCAAAGAGATGCCCCGGGCGAAGTACTATTTCAACACCGAATCGCTCAAATTCGAGCGAATTGTGGTCACCTTCCGGAAACGCTTTCTGCGTATCCTTGGCTGGCTGGCCTCAGCTGCCGTTTTCGGAACCATCGTACTGCTACTCGCCTACTCCTTTCTAGATTCTCCAAAGGAAAAACAGCTCCGCCGGGAACTCGACGAGATGACTATCCAGTATGATTTACTCTACCAACGCATGCAGTTGGCCTCTGCAGTCCTGGAAGACCTGCAAAAACGTGACGACCAAGTTTATCGGGTCATCTTCGAAGCTGATCCGATACCGGCCGAGGTCAGGGGAGCGGGATTTGGAGGAATAAACCGCTACCGCGACCTGGAAGGGTATGACAATTCGGAATTGATGGTTCGGACCTCCAAAACCATGGACAAGCTGTTCAGGCGGCTTTATATCCAGAGCAAATCGTACGATGAAATCTATGGTCTGGTAAGGCAGAAGTCTGAACTCTTGGCCTCCATTCCAGCAATTCAACCTGTCGGCAAGAAATCGAACGCCAGGCTTGCGTCGGGTTTCGGCTACAGGATTCATCCAATCTACAAAACCTCGATGCCTCATGAGGGAATCGACTTCACCAGTCCAATCGGCACTCCGATCTACGCGACAGGGAATGGAACGATTTCCAAAGTAGAATATAACGGTCGCGGATATGGGAACAATGTCACGGTCAACCATGGTTTCGGCTTCGCGACATTGTATGCACACATGAGTCGTTTTGCTGTGCGTCCCGGCCAGCGCGTAAACCGTGGCGACATCATCGGCTATGTCGGCAGCACCGGTTCATCAACGGGCCCTCATCTTCACTACGAGGTCATCCGTAACGGGAAGAAAATCGACCCGATCAATTTCTTTTTCAACGACCTGACTCCTGAGGAATACGAACAGGTCCGCATGCTTGCTTCACAATCAAACCAGTCCTTCGACTAACTTACATCATCCGGCATGGAAACGCACTCCCAATCTGAACAGGACCAGGAAAAGCTGTACTACCCGATCGGAGAGGTGGCAACAATTTTTGGTGTAAACACATCGCTCATCCGGTTCTGGGAAAAGGAGTTTGAGGTGCTAAAGCCAAAGAAGAATAAAAAAGGAAACCGTTTATTCACCCGTGAGGATATGGCGAATCTGCGGTTGATCTACCACCTGGTAAAAGAACGTGGTTATACGCTCGACGGTGCCAAGAAAGTATTGAATGGGAAGCGTGAAGAAGTGGATAAGCAGGTAGAACTACGAAATGCACTCACGGGCCTGCGCAGCTTTTTGGTTGAGTTGAAGGACCAACTTTGATTGAAATTCAGGATTTCACCCGGAACGAGAATACCCGGTGAATGAAGAAACTCAGAAATCCGATAAACAAAGCGGAAGCCGCACGTGAAAGTGTTGGATACCATTCGAGGTTTCGGATCAAAACACGCATAAGCATCCAGTTTAAGGCAAGGATCAGCATGGCCACAAGCACATAACGGAACAATTGCTTGTGTGTCTCAAGTTCTGACTCCTTGAACACAAGCCATTTCGTCAAGGTGAAATTGGTAAGTAATCCCGCAGTGTAACTCATCAGCAAGGATGCAGTCGTTGACGCCACAACCAGCCCGTTCGTGATGACGATATCAGTCTTTTTGTAGAGGTAATTGTAAACCAGAAAATACGTCAGCACGTCCACCCAAGTAGCCAATCCGGCGGATAGGAAATACCTGAACAGTTTGTTGTCCAGAATGTGCTGAACAAATTTGTGCATGGTCAAAAGTAGGTTCCAGTCCGCAGGTAATGTCCCACATAATCCGCGACCCCCTCTTCCAAACGGGTGAATGGCTTGGAATAGCCTGCCGAAATGAGTTTGGACATGTCAGCCTCTGTAAAATACTGGTATTTATCACGGATATCGGTGGGCATATCGACGTACTCGACTTGAGTTTCTTTATTCAAGGATGAGAATACGGCAGCTGCCAGATCGTAAAACGAACGGGCAGTTCCGGAACCCAGGTTGTAAATTCCGGAAGGAGTGCCCCTTCCCATCAAATGAAGGCAAACTTCAACCACATCTTTCACATAAACGAAATCACGCAGTTGCCAGCCATCCGCATAGTCTGATCGGTGAGATCTGAATAAGCGAACAGAACCCTTCTCTAAAATCTGGTGGTAAGCATGAAAAATCACCGAAGCCATTCTGCCTTTGTGGTATTCATTCGGTCCATATACGTTGAAGAACTTCAGTCCATGCCAAGCGGGAGGCGCCTCAGTCTGCTCCAATGCCCAAAGATCAAAGCGGTGCTTAGACCAACCGTAGGGGTTTAGTGGCTGTAATAATGGAATTCCAACGTGGCTATCCGAGTATCCATGCTCTCCTCCACCGTATGTGGCTGCAGATGACGCATAAACAAAGGGGATTCGCCCTGATGCACAAATACTCCAAAGGGACTTGGTATAATCCAGATTGAGACGAGACAACAAGGCTTCATTCTGCTCTGTGGTATCTGTTCTGGCACCTATGTGAAATACGAAAGAAACTTCCTCAGCATGTTCTTTGAACCAGTCAATAAACAATTCCCGCTCGATTTTTTTCTCAAAACGCTTAGCCTGGAGATTGTGTGATTTGGAGAGTACACTGAAATCATCCACCAGGATCAAACGTTCATACCCCGCATGGTTTAAACGGGACACCAGACAACTGCCGATAAATCCAGCGGCACCGGTTACAACAATACAGGATTCAGGATTTGAGGGTTTCATCGTCGAGGAACAAAGGTTCAGTGGGTAATGACAAGATGCCGGAGGAAATGCCAACACGATACAATTGCCGGATGGCAGACTTACCCTCTTCACCCAAATCTATTGAATATCGGTTTACGTAGAGCTCGATATGGCTACGTTGAACTACTGGATCCATATCATTTGCATGAGCAGCCACAAATCCGGAGGAGATATCGGGATTGGCCAACGCCATTTCAACGGAGTGACGTAGCGATTCCTGGAAAGCCACCTTGGTTTTATGATCAAGGCTTCGTCTAATTAGGATACACCCTAACGGCACAGGCATACCGAAACGGCTTTCCCAAAGGGCTCCGAGATCGGATAATTTGACAAGACCATCCTTGTTATAGGTGAACCGTTTTTCATGAATTAACAATCCGCAAGTACCCGGATGAGCCATGATACGTTCACCGACATCAGAAAACAAACAGGATTCTTTCCGTTTTAGTTGGGGATAAAAAGTTGAAAGCAATAAATTGGCGGTTGTACGTTCTCCAGGAATATAGACCAGCGTTTCAATGTCCAAATCTGCATGCGGAAATCCTGCTCTGGTCACAAGCAATGGCCCACAACCAAACCCCAATGCGGCTCCGCATGAAAGCACCTGATACTGTGCTGAAACAGCAGGCACCTGAGCTATACTGACTTTGATGACGTCCGCGGTAGACTCTTCGGCCATCTGGTTCAGAACTTCCACATCGTGGAACTCAACCTCTGCAGAGAAAGGGTGATCGAATCGCCGGTTGACCAGGCCATCAAAAATAAATGTATCGTTCGGGCAGGGAGAAAATGCCAGCCTCAGGTTCTGCATCACACAAATTTAACAGGTTCCACACACCTAAACGCTATAGAGAATCAACTACCTTCGTTCTGCTCTCGTCCGTGAAACAGGAAACCGAACCTACCAGAAAAAAAACCGGTCGAACCCGGATTGTTTTGCTTCTGACGAATGTTGGACTGGCCTTGCTTTTGTTTTTAGCGCAGACACTTACAACCATTTCTCCTGCGCGCTATTGGATACTGGAACTATTCACCAATTCGTATCCGATCCTCCTGCTTCTTAATTTGTGTTTTATCGCATTTTGGCTGCTGCGAAAAAGCAAATTCGCATTGATTTCATCGGTGGTTCTTCTGTTTGGCTTAGGAAAGATTGGTGAATTTTTCCAACCCGGATTTCACCCTAGTCTTGACACGGACACCGATTCGACCTTGCATGTTCTGAGCTACAACGTTCGTTCGTTCGATTTATATAATTGGACCGGCAATGCTGAAACTCGTCGTAAAATTTTCGAGATGCTTGAATCCGAGCAGCCACAATTGCTCTGTCTACAGGAGTATTACAGCTGCGACGAAGGCGAATTCCAGAATACGGCTGAAATTGCGCGCAGACTTAAGCTGCCCTACCAGCATATCCGATACAGTAATACGGTATTGGGTAGTCACCACTGGGGATTGGCCACCTTTTCAAAATACCCCATCGTGCAAGAAGGCGCACTCTCCTACAAACCGGGCAAATCGAATTTCATCCAATATACCGACTTGTTGATTGATGCTGATACGGTTCGTGTGTACAACCTGCATCTGCAGTCGAATCATTTCAAGAAACAGGATTATGAGTTCATCGAAAACCCTGATGACACGGTTCACAAAGGCTGGATACAGGGCTCCAAAAGCATTTTGAGAAAACTGAGAAAAGCCGTTGTAACACGCAGCCAACAGGCCGATACACTTGCGAACCACATCCGCGAATGTCCGCATCCGGTTATTGTTTGTGGTGACTTTAACGACACTCCGTTCACGTATACATACCGAACGGCTAAAGGCGATTTGGTAGATGCATTTGTAGAAAAAGGAAAAGGATTCGGTGGCTCCTACACGGAGTTGCCCCTGCCGTTGCGAATCGACTATGTGTTACACAGCAGCGACATCGCCACAACATCCTTCGAAATGCAGCGCAACCGCCTAAGCGACCATTACCCCCTCATAGTCGGTCTCAGACTTCCAAATTAATTGTCGGCTACAGCTCCGGTACCATACAATTGCCGGGCGTATTTTCTGGAAGGAGAGACAATCGGCTCACCCAATCCAAGCTTGGGCCATAGGGCATCAACTGCGTCTATCGTTTGGATATCAGAAGCTAGAATATTGGGCCAGTCACGCTCGAAACCATCAAACGCCAGGGTTTTTCGCGTTCCATCGAATGCAACATGATTCACTTCACCTTCACGCTCGGCTGAAATATCGATATGATCCCTACGCGGATCAACGTTGTTTGCAAAACGCCAAACGGCATCTGCAATATCCGTGATATCCATCGTAGACTCAAGGAAAATTAGCATTTTGACTTTAGCGAAGGCCGCATTGCGGAGTAACTGCCCTGCCATTTCCTTTACATGGTTTTTACGCGACTTCTCAATTGACACAAAAGCCAACGGAAGCCCAAGTGAGAGGAGCCTGGTATTGCACGATTTTAGCTCTGAGAACGAACCGACGAGTCCTGTAATGGCCGAAATTTCGCTCTCGGAAAACATGAATTGACCCTCAGGCTGGCTGCTTTCTTTTTCCTCCGGAAATTTCACAGTCGCATCCACACCCATTTTTCCACCGAAGGCCATCCGCGAACAACTGTGATCGAGCACATCCGTCGGGCCCTGTGCGTAGGTAATGTCGCGTAGCGGATCCATGTGCTGCGAAACATGCAGTGCGACCTGCAACGGATCGTGAATGTCCACATGCTCATCGACCACAATCATCATTTTGGTGAACATCATTTGCCCGGCACCCCACAGTGAATTCATGACCTTAAGTGCCTGTCCGGGATATTCCTTTTTGATTTTTACAATCACGAGGTTGTGAAAAACACCCTCAACCGGAAGGACCATATCCACAATCTCTGGAACCATGGTCATCTTGATTGGTGCGATAAAAATGCGCTCCGTCGCTTTTCCAATCCACGCATCCTCTTGTGGAGGTATACCGACAATGGTTGTCAGGTAAACAGGATTCTTACGATGTGTTATGGCGGTGACATGAAAACGCGGATAATAGTCGGCCAGCGAATAATATCCGGTATGATCGCCAAACGGGCCTTCAAGGATAAAATCCTCTTCGGGATCGACGTAGCCTTCAATTACAAAATCCGCATCGGCAGGAACATGCATGTCAATGGTCAGACACTTCACCAAATCAACACGCTTTTTTCGGAGAAAACCCGCCAACATGAACTCATCCACACCATCAGGCAAGGGAGCCGTGGGAAACCTTATGCCTATGCCAGTGCATACCGGTCATCGTCGGATTGAACACCTGCATGCGATATAGTCCGACATTTCGGATTCCGGTTTGAGGATCGCGGGTTTGAATTACCGGCAGCGTGACGAATGGCCCTCCATCTTCTGGCCAGCAGGTGAGCACCGGAAGCTTACTCAGGTCAGGCTCGGACATCACAACCTCTTGACAGGCGCCGCGGCCGCTAATCTCCCTCGGCATCCAGGATGCGATCGCACCCAATTGTGGAAGCACCTTCAATTTATCCATGAAGCCCTGCTTGGGGCCTGTAATCAACTTGAACAGCGATTCGATTTCAGCCGCTACATCGTCAAGACGCTCTACACCCAAGGCCATCGCCATACGGCGTTCGGTACCCATGGCATTGATGAGAACCGGAAACGCGGTGCCTGTATTTTCAAACAGAAGCGCAGGACCATACTGCTTGGAGACACGATCGGTGATTTCGGTGATTTCAAGGTGGGGATTAACTTTCTCCTGAATGCGCACCAACTCACCGGCTGCTTCGAGCCGCGCGATGAATTCCTGAAGATTTTTATAGGCCATGTCGCTGAATCAACTTTCCATCCCTAACAACCAAGCACCCTATCGGGTTTTCAACTGAATAAGACCCGTTCAAAACGGTGCCGCATGTGCGTGTCCCGACCCGCACGCGTCAGATCGGTTTCGTAAACCACCTCCTCCGAAAGCTGTCCCTCGTCATCGTAAGCACTTTGTTTTCGGGAGATTACGAAACCATTTTCATCAGACAGGGATTCCTCAACCAGTCGGCCCGCATCATCATATCGAAAGTTTGAAATGCGGATATAAAATGCTTTTGAGGTTCGGGCAATCAACCGACCGACTTCATCGTATTCCGATTCAAGTACAGAAAGGACTTTCCCCGCTGCATTGGCATGAACCACCTTTACCTCCCTTCCATTCATATCGTATTCAAACGCAGTGGTCGAAACAGTTTTGCCGCTAGCGTCACTTTCCGTTTCGGATTTCGGCAATCCCTGCTCGTTGTATTCGATGCATGTGATGGTAATTTCGCCAGCAGCATTCTTCAGCTCGCGCAAAACGAGTCTGGATTCGCTGTCGTATTTCCGAATTTCCTCTTCCTCGAACTCCCCATCCGCATCGGTTCTGTAAATCCGAACGGGATGCCCATGCTCGGCATACGTCGTTTCAACACATTCACCGGCATCATCACCATAGAATTTTCGCACACTTAGCGGAAGACCATCGGCGTTTCGCTCAGTCACAAAGCGCTCGAGGATACCCTCCTGCGGCAACTGCATTTCATGATTGATCAACTGTCCGGCATCGTTGTAGGTAAACCGATGCACCTCCTCTGGATTGCCATGCTGGTCGTGGCGCACTTCTACCAGCAACTTTCCTGCAGGTTCGAATTCAAGGGATAAGCTCAGGATTTCCGGCTCTTCGGCCTGGCTTTGCTCACCCAAGAGAAAAGGCCTTAAGGCCTGGCTGTGGCGAAGAATTTGACGAATGGCGTTCATGGTTTTTTTGAAGCTGTACGTATGGGGTCACGCCGTGTTTTTTGAATCAGTATGTAGGCATCAATCCCGATAATCGAAACAAAAATGATCCACTTAACCCAGTACAGTTCGACCATGAAAAAAATACTGTAGGTCAAACTGAGTGTTACGAGGCTGACAGCGATAATCGTGGTACGGACCCGCATACCTTTTCCACGTTTCCAATCCATCACTTGTGGTCCGATGACGGGATGTCCGATAATCATTCGCAGGAATTTCGGGGAACTTTTGGCAAAACAGAACGAGGCTGCGATGAAAAACACCAGGCCGGGCATCATGGGTAAAATCAAACCGGCAACCCCCAGTCCTGAAAACAGGAATCCCGCAAACAACCAAACCGGACGGGGCAATTGAAGGTGTTTAATCATAGTGCAGACTATCTGCGCGGGTTGTGCCGTAGCAAAGGTAGTTAATGCGATTCCGGTAGTGGGTATCCGGAACAGTTCGTTGACTAAACAGGAAGCATTACCTTCGTGCCTCCAATGAATGCCACCTTGCCCGGGTGGTGGAACTGGTAGACACGCAGGACTTAAAATCCTGTGGCCCTAAAAGCCGTACGGGTTCGATTCCCGTCCCGGGTACACCTAAAAAACGCTCCCAAATGGGGGCGTTTTTTTGTTGGAGGGCCTAAAATGAAACAGCCCCCATCTGGAGGCTGTGAAACTGGAGCGAAAGACGAGGCTCGAACTCGCGACCCCGACCTTGGCAAGGTCGTGCTCTACCAACTGAGCTACTTTCGCGGGGTTAGCAAAAATACGGCGAAAGCGTATTCAATTTCAAATTACAGCCCGTTTATTTTCACTTTTTGTTTGGAAATCAGCTTTTTAATTTCGTTTAGCTTGAAAAGGGCCTCAACGGGGGTCAGGGTATTGATGTCAATATTGACCAGTTCATCCCGAATTTGCTCCAGAACAGGATCATCAAGCTGGAAGAAGCTGAGCTGAAGTTTATCCTTCCGAACCTCTTCCCGCTCGCTCCGAATCAATTCCGTATTGCTGTGGGCTTGCTCTAAAGTTTCGAGCATACGCGTTGCGCGCTGAATCACAGTTTGAGGCATGCCGGCCATACGGGCCACATGAATACCGAAACTGTGCTCGCTTCCACCAGGCACAAGTTTCCGTAGAAAGAGGATGCTCGAGCCAGTCTCCCGAATTGAAATGTGGAAATTCCGGATCCGCGAAAAACTGGCTGCCATTTCATTCAATTCATGATAGTGGGTCGCAAACAGGGTTTTGGGGCGATGCTGGGGATGTTCGTGCAGGTACTCGGCTATTGCCCAGGCAATAGAAATCCCATCATAGGTACTGGTCCCCCGACCAATTTCATCGAGCAGAACGAGGCTGCGAGAACTGATGTTGTGCAGAATACTCGCGGTCTCGTTCATTTCAACCATGAACGTGGATTCACCCTGACTGAGGTTGTCGGAAGCGCCCACACGAGTAAATACTTTGTCGACTACACCGAACTCAGCATGGCTTGCCGGAACGAAACAACCCGTCTGAGCCATGAGTACGATCAATGCCGTTTGTCTGAGTACTGCTGATTTACCGGACATATTCGGACCGGTAATCATGATGATCTGACTGTTATCGTGATCGAGACTCACATCGTTGGGTACATAGAGCTCGCCGGGGGGCAGCAAGGTCTCCAGTACAGGGTGGCGACCACCCAGGATATCCAGTCGCAGCGAATCATTAACTGTCGGTTTCATGTAGCCATTCGTACGCGACACGGTAGCATGGCTACACAGGCAATCCAGGACAGACAATTCAGCAGCGTTCTGCTGAAGCATGGGGATGTAATCCGTCATGAAAGAAAGCAACTCAGCATACAAACGATCCTCAATGGCGGCGATCCGGGATTCTGCACCCAGGATTTTTTCCTCATACACCTTGAGTTCTTCGGTTATGTAACGCTCTGCATTGGTTAAAGTCTGCTTCCTAATCCAGCTTGACGGAACCTTGGATTTATGCGCGTTGGTAACCTCTATATAGTATCCGAATACGCTGTTATACGCGATTTTGAGGTTGGTGATCCCAGTACGTTCCGCTTCCTCTCGCTGGATACGCAGCAGCGTTTCTTTGCCCTCTCCGGAAAGATTCCTGATCTCATCCAGTTCATTATCGTAGCCCAACCTGAAAATTCCACCCTTGGCGGCCACGGCCGGGGCATCATCAGAAACGGCTACTTCTAGTCGTTCCCGAAGCGCAGAACACAGCTGGAGCCGGTCGGCCAGTGCGATAAATGACGGGTGACCACTTTGCACCAACAACTCTCTGAGGGGAGCAAGCACAGCCAGTGACCGGCACAATTGTAGCGCCTCACGCGGACCAAGTTTGCGGATGGCAATCCTTGCCGCAATTCGTTCAGGATCACCCATTGAAGCGAGGCGTTCTGTGATCTGCCCCAGCAACTCTTCACGGTTCACCAGCACTTCAACATTATCCAGCCTTTGCTGAACGGCCAAATGTTCCTTCAATGGCAAAAGGATCCATCTTCTCAACATGCGACCACCCATAGGCGTGACCGTATGATCCATCACATCAAGCAGTGTTTTAGCTTGTTCATGTGGCGAGCTGACGAGTTCAAGATTACGAATCGTGAAACGATCAAGCCAGACATGGCGATCCTCGTCAATTCGCGACAGAGCAGCAATATGCACCAAGGCCTCCTGACGAGTTTGACGGATGTAATGAAGCGCAGCGCCCGCTGCAACCAGACCTGCATTGAAATCATCCACCCCGAACCCCTTAAGGGAGGTTGTCTGGAAATGCGACATCAGCAAATCGCGTGCGAATGCATGCTGGAAAGCCCAGTCATCCAGTGCATACTCGTGATATCGCTGCCCGTGCCTTGAGGCAAAAGCATCACGCATTGATCTGGACAACAACACTTCACTGGGCGAAAAGGTCTGCAACAAACGGTCAGTGTATTCTGCATCACCTTCTGCAACAAAGAACTCACCGGTACTGGCATCGATAAAAGCCAATCCGAATCGGTTTTCAATCTGGACCCATGCGGCCAGAAAGTTGTTGCTTTTTTGATCGAGAATCTTGTCGCTGAACGTAACACCCGGAGTCACTACTTCGGTAACGCCACGCTTGACAATCTTTTTCGTGGTCTTCGGATCTTCAAGTTGATCACAAATCGCAACACGCAATCCTGCTCTTACAAGGCGTGGCAGGTAGGTGTCGAGTGAATGGTGCGGAAAACCCGCAAGGTCCATATCGGCAGCAGCTCCGTTGCTACGCTTGGTCAATACAATGCCGAGTACCTTGCTTGCCCGAACAGCGTCTTCGTTAAAGGTTTCGTAAAAATCACCGACCCTGAACAGCAGCAACGCATCGGGGTATTTAGCCTTGATGCTGTTGTACTGCTGCATCAACGGTGTATCCTCTTTCACGACGCTTTCTAACTTTGTGCTAAGATATCGATTCGCGTGCAGAAGATCAGCAACGAGGCACTGGGAAGACCCGACCTCGACACCTACCGTCAATTAGCCAAATTACCCGTACACCTCGTGCTCGATAATGTACGCAGCGCATTGAACGTGGGTTCTGTTTTCCGCTCGGCCGATGCCTTTCGGATTGCCCACATTCACCTCTGCGGAATTACGGCTCAACCACCACACCGGGAAATCAGTAAGACTGCACTAGGCGCCACGGAATCGGTGCCCTGGAGTTATCACGAAAGCACCATCGAGGCCGTGAGGGCAATTCAAATCAAGGGGATGAAGGTTTATGTTCTCGAGCAGGTCGAGGGCAGCATCCCACTTGAACAGATGCCGGTCTCCGCTCCTCTGGCTATCGTATTCGGGCATGAAATGGAAGGGGTTAGCCAGGAGGTAGTTGACCTTTGCGATGGCGCGCTTGAAATCGCCCAATCGGGTACAAAACACAGCCTGAACGTAGCGGTTTGCGCCGGAATTGTATGCTGGGAGGTTCACCGCAAATGGCCACATTTGCAGGGATGAGTAAAGCGAAAGAGCGTATCATTTTGGGCATTGATCCTGGCACCGTAGTTATGGGTTATGGTGTCATCCGTATTTTGGGAAATAAGATTGAACTGGTCTCTGCAGGTGTCTTGAAGCTTGCGACCGATACAGATCACCTCGACCGGCTGCGGGTCATTTTTCGACGAATGCTTGAGCTGATTGACACCCATCTCCCCGATGAGCTGGCCATTGAAGAACCCTTCTTTGGAAAAAACGTGCAATCGATGCTAAAACTCGGACGTGCTCAAGGAGTTGCCATGGCTGCGGCATTGTACAGAAACATCCCTGTAACCGGTTATTCACCCCGATTGATCAAGCAATCAATCACCGGAAAAGGAGGTGCAAGTAAGGAGCAGGTTTCCGCTATGCTACAACGCATCCTGGCTTTTGAACAATCGCCTAAACACCTTGACGCAACCGATGCAGTTGGTGTTGCGCTTTGTCATCACTTCCAAACGAGTGGTGCTGCCATTCGGTTATCAGAAGAGCGCGCATCCAGTGCCAAAAAAGGCGCCACTAACAAGAAATCAGGTTCAAAGGGAAGTTGGTCCGGTTTTTTAAATCAGAACCCCGACAGGCTCGTCTGATCGCCTTAAAGTTTCTCGCGAATCAGTGAGGCGACTTCGGCAAGGCGCTCATGGCCCGGATTCAGTTTGGCTTGAGTAAAGTTGATGTCACCCACATGATTCATTGGAACCAGGTGAATGTGCGCATGTGGTACTTCAAGCCCAATAACTGCGACACCGATACGCTTACAGGGGATTGCCGAACGAATTGCGGGCGCTACGGAATATGCAAAGGACCAAAGGTTGCGAAAGGACTGCTCATCCATATCGAACAGGTAATCCGTTTCAACCTTTGGAATAACTAACACGTGTCCCTCAACCAGGGGCATGATGTCTAAAAATGCGAGGTGATGCTCGTCCTCGGCAATCTTATGGCATGGAATCTCCCCGTCTACTATTCGTGTGAAAATGGATGGCATCTTAAGAACTAGACAATGAAATATCCAAAATCTCGAATTTCATTACTCCACCGGGAGTGGTGATATCAGCAACTTCACCCACTTTTTTCCCGAGGAGGCCTTTCCCGATGGGTGAGGAAACGGAGATTTTTCCGGCCTTGAGGTCAGCTTCGTTTTCCGCAACGAGTATGTAAGCCATTTCTGCCTTGTTGCCCAGGTTCCTGATTTTCACTTTACACAACACCGAGACCTTCGACGTATCCAGTTTTGATTCGTCGATAAGTCGGGCCGAGGCAACAAGTTCCTCCATTTTCGAAATTTTAAGTTCGAGTAGCCCCTGTGCATCTTTTGCTGCATCGTATTCGGCATTTTCGGAAAGGTCACCCTTGTCGCGCGCCTCTGCGATCTGGCGAGATATACTCGGCCGCTCAACGTTTTTGAGATGAGCTAGTTCGTCCTGAAGTTTTCGAAGACCTTCTTCGGTTAGGTAAGTGATTTTTGACATGGAAAAAACAAGTTGAGCTGGGCCCGAATATGAAAGACCCCTCCTTTTAAAGGAGAGGTCTTTCTCGGGTCAAGTGATGAATCAGAGATTGAAACGTGCACCGATGGTGTGCGAACCATCAAAGGTGCGTGTGGCGCGGTAACCGTAGTCGATTGCAAAGGACTTCTCGGACTTTTTACCCAGAGGAACTTGCACAGTCATACCACCGCTCAAACCGATGAGTGATGAAATGGGGTCATCCACAATCGCATTCTTATCCTTCTTGTCGAAGGTATATGCGCCTCGCAACATGAACATCTGACGGAATCCGTATTCGAAACCAACCCCGAACTGATCGCGGATGAACGAATTGGAAGTGAACGACAAGGCAGGTGTAAGACGATGGTCAGTTGCGAGTGGGATATTGTAAGAAACTCCGATACAAACCAGTGACGGCATTTCAAACCGCTCCGCGCGCTGCTGCTGCAGTACGTTGATATCGGCAAGGGCGTTGTCGTTCCGGAAGGCAAGACCTTCACCATCGAACTTCATCGGAGTTCCGACGTTGCGCAGGGCAATGCCGAACTTCAAATCATCTTTGGCTTCATTGAAACCGGTGATGTATTGAATACCAGCATCAATGGTCAGACCTTGAGACTTAACATCGTTGATGGACTCAGATACCATCCGTACGGTCAAGCCACCATAGATGCTATTGCTGAATTCCTTCGCATAACTAAATGCCACTGTCAGGAATTGTGGGCTAAATGTACCCAGGCCTCCATCGGGCTGAGCCTCAGTCGTACGCTCGATATCACCGAAACGCATCGACATGACTGAAAGTCCGAGTGAGCCAGACTCGCCCACCTTTTGTGCAACACCAAAACTGGAAATCTTGATGTCTGAACCCTTCAGCCAGTCGGTTTGAGCAAAGACCACTTCAGTGCCTTTGTTCATTCCTAAGCCGGCTACGTTCAGGTTCATGGCTTCAACGCCACGGACAAGTGCTATGTTACAACCACCCCATCCGGCAGTGCGAGCCCAAGGGTTGATCAGCAATTCACTTGCACCGGCCTGGCCTACGCGGTCTTCATTGCCGGCAGTAGCCTGAGGAGCAGTCAGGACGAGGAGTAGTCCGGCTGCCAGAATATGATTGAGTGCTTTTTTCATACGCGTGCTGTATAGTTTTTTCCGGTGCATTTATTAGAATGAATCAAGGTCAATCGGACGCATGACGCCAAACCACTTAACAACTTTTTCGCCCAAATCACCGCCATCTACGTGGATGATATAGATGCCACTGGCAACGGTAATACCAGCCGTGTTTTTCAAATCCCAATCCTGGGTAGTAGCTGTGTTGAAATCCTGACCTTCGAATACGGCCTGTCCGCCACTCACATCGCTGGGCACATCACGCTTGTACTGACGAACAAGCGTTCCATTCACCGTATAGATTGAAATAGTGCAGCGGGAGGGCAAGTTTGTAATCCGTACCCGGTTGTCAAGCTGATCTTTCCGTGTCTTCTCATAGGTTGAATATGCGTAATACGGATTTGGAACAACACGAATCAAATCAAGGGCAGCCTCGGCAGCCGACTTGACTCCTGTTGAAGCCTGCATGCTTGTTGGAATCTCGAATTCGTACAAGGGGTTACCGGCGTTTACGGCTGTAGCTCCCGGGGTAACGAAGTTCTTGTAATCCTTGGTTACGCGCAGACGGATTTTAACGTCGCTCTCGAGGATAGAGTGCCCCTGGCCGAGAAGTGGTAGGCTGGTCCAGATACAATCTTTGTACGTATTCCGCTTCGCTACCAGGTTGCCGGTTGACAGGAGTGAATCAATCCGCTTACCGTTGTCATAAATCGGAATGTCTGTTGCAAGGTTTCCGTTTTTGTTGAAGACATAGATGTAGTGGCCACCACCGAGTGACAAACGACCGTTGCTGTCAGTGCCAGTCGTACTCGTGGGGTTCCAAAGCATGTCGGTACCGTTTTCACCTACAAGCGCAGAGTTTTCACCGAATGCGATGTTCAATCGCTCCCCGGTTTCAACATTGATGGCATAACCTGGGAACCAACCCATTCCTGTAGCGGAAACGAAATCGGCATCGGTTGGGTCGGTGCTAACAACACCGTCACCAGCTTGGCCATTCTTGTCTACAGAGGGTGATTTACGCTTGTCGAATTTCTTGGCTGCTCCGATGTTGGGCATTGTATCCTCGCCAATCTCAACCACAACCGAACGGGTCCACTTGCTCTTATCACTGGTGATTACCAGGTCAACGCTGGCAATAGAGGTAAACTTAATTACAGCGTCCAAAGGAGCGTTGTTCAACTTCGGAGCTCCGACGTAATTACGGGCAGCGAGTCGGAATGGAGCCCATGTACCACCGAGGAGTGTTTCGTATACCGCATCAGGATCAACGGGTGTTGTTCCAACCGAATAGTCTGTTGATTCAGATCCAGCCAGAATCCAGTCCCTGGTTGTTGACCCATCAGCATCGGCAACACCAGTCAGCCAGTTCTTGCCCGGAATACTGAACTCCTGTGTCGCTTCAAGGAATCCATTACCCGGAGCTCCGTCTCCCGGCTCTCTACCATTCACCTTAGATATGTTGAATGCAATTTTATTCGCTTCAAGCAATTGCTCGTATGGAGTGTCAAGAGTAAACAAACTGCTGTCCACCAAGGTGCTGCTCGCATTGTCATACACAAAGTATCGCGAGTCATCAGTGATTCCGTTGAACTGAACCTTAAAACCTCCGCCCTGCAATTTGATCGGATCATAAACAGAGACATTAATCGGTCCTCGGCCTTTTTCATAAATCGGATTTACAGCACGATTGTCAGCACTGTTCAGGATTTCATTCACTGTCTCGTCTGTGAGATCAAGCACATTACCACCGTTACCGGTTCCTTCAATCCTCTTAATCTTGAATCCATCACCGAACGATGCATTCAAAACCATTCCGCCATTGTTAACGACCGGCTTATGTGGAATACCGGAGTACACTTTCACGTTCTTACGACCTTGCAAATAGGGCTCAGGCTGTGAGTTGGTCGCATTGGGAGCCTGTGGATTGAACGTCCTAAAGTTGTTGCTGGCGTAAGAAATGACCAGGAAGTAATAAGGACGATAGTTTACGATCGGCTTCAGCGTGAAGAGATCCTGAGTGATGATGAAGTTGTGCGTTACACCCGCATTAACCTCATCGGTCTTCTGAACCGGGATGTATGAATTGAGGTTATTGTCGAAGGTGTAGTTGACAAGTTTAGTGACGCCATCTTCAAGATCGATCTGAGCAATCAATTTTGCTTTCGCAGGATCGTCGACATCGGAGACAGATACAATTTCATTGACAACCTGATACACTTTGTATCCCTGGAATTTGTAGCTACGCTCGTCGACAGTAAGGGTGTCGAAAACGATTGTCGAGTCGTTGATCTGATCACCTACCACACCAGGAATGTTCTTGTCAAACTGAGAGTACAGTTCCACCTTGGGTGTCCGTGTATTCTCGAGGGTCAGAATAAGTTGCTTGTCAAGCTCGCGGATAGCAACCTCTGGCGCATCAGGACCGTCCAATACTTTAAAGCAATTGTTGAACAGACGCTGGGCAAGGTCGTCGGCACGCTTTACAACCGCCACAGAAGCAAGCGGACCACCCGCTGCAGCACGTCCCCAAACAACACCTGTAGTGATGTAATTTACAGCGCCAGGCTGCAGTGTGAAGATACCCGCTGATTGCAGAAAACGCATATCGGTAGGTTGAATGCTCGCAGTAACCATGGTCCATGGAGTAGAGAACGAAGGATCCGTCGTTCCAGGAAACATGTAGTTACAAGGCGTAGTTGTAGCGCCGGTACCCGCTCCGCGACCGTTTCCACCATATGTGATGGTTTGGCCATCGAGCCAGCTGCCGCTTAGGTATTCGTAGTAATCATCGGTTACTTGAGGGTTTCCGTTGGGAACACCGCTCGTATTTTCATAGTACACGAAACGTGACATCGTAATCTGCTCGCCGGGTTCGTCAACGCGGCCGTCACGGTTATTGTCAATTCCATCGTTCAAATCAGCCAATGGTCCCTGGAAGAAGTCGATTCCGACAGCGGGGGGATTCAGTCCGTAAGCACCACCTCCGTCGTCATCCGGGTCACCGTTGTAGCAGTAGCCCAATCCCAGACCAACGTCACAACCAACATAGTCATCGGCAGCGTTACCAAGATCCGGGTCACACCAAACACCAAAATACGTCGAATCGAGTTCGTTGCTGGAGCGGTTGATGACCTGGTATTTGTAGAAGGTCATGAAGTTGATGTCGTTGGACGTGTTGAATGCGAAAGCCTGAGCACGCACTTCAAGTCCAATCGGATTGCTGTTGGTTTCTGTCTTGATACCACCTACATCATTGAATACCCACCAAATCGACTTGTCGCCGAACAGGTAGTCATTACAAACGGTTTCACCCGTTCCTGGATCCGTTGGATAATCACCGTCCAGCTTGAAGTAGGGATAATCACCATCCTCGTGGTTGTAGACACCATCGTTGTTGGCATCAAAATAAGGGGCAAGGAAAGGCAATTCGCCGTTACCAACATTACCATTACCAGGCCAGCTCTGAATATTCGTAGATGCCTGACCGGTAGCCAGGAATTCTTCTACTTCATCACGGGTAACACCCCAAAAACGATCGAATTCGTTGCAACGAGTGTCGTTGATGGTCATTGCGCCAGTTGATGGGTCTTTCGAAATCGGACCACCCCAAAAATCATTGGCACCTCCCTGGCGATAGGTTTGTGCCGCAACCAATAATTGGTTACTCTGGTCAAATCCACCGATCCAAAGAGCACCGGAGAAAATTGAGTTCTTATTGGAACCAATTGGCACTTCATAGTAAGGGATTTGGCCTACCGGATCCCACCATAAGTCACCACCAACAAGGATACGCGCACGAACCTGATTTACGTCTAGGTCGATTTGCGCCTTGGTGGTAGGACATACTGCAGCCGACCTGGAAGCTTTCGGAGCCGGATTCGCATACCTGTTAGCGCCCACATTTTCTCTGGCAGATGCGCTCAGAGACAGGGCTGCCACGAGTACTCCACTGAGTACGGATTTATATCGAAGCATATTCATAGCGTGTTGACGTGGTTAGTGGATTAAAAGTCAAAGCGGACTCCCACACGCGTACGGCGGGGAAGGCTGTAGTTATCGGGATTTTGAATCCGGATGTTATACTGGTCGATAAATGCCTGAGGAGAGGCCTGCTGATTGGCAAGCTGCTGTCCTTCCGCAGAGGCGATAAAGCCATCATCCGTTGGGTTACCCGTTGCACGATAAACACCGGTGATGTTCTGTGTATTGAGCAGGTTCTGTACCCACAGATATACGTTAAACGTAGCGGTCTTTTTCTCGTTGATCTTAATGTTGATGTCTTTTTCGATACGTGCATCGATGCGGAACTGCCAGGGTGTGCGGGCTCCGTTGACCAGACCTTCAACACGACGCTGGCCGTTGTCCTGCCAGCCAATGGCTGCACCTTCGCGGGTTGCAATCAACTGACGGGTATAAGGAGTTCCGGAATTGGTTCGGAATACAAGGTTGGCACCTGTGTTTTGCAGGATTGGCTTACCCCAAAGCATTGGACCATTGTATGCACTGCCTTCGCCATAACGGTAATCGAGCGATACAGTAAATGAATGGCGGGTGTCAAAATCCAGTGGCACCATGAAACGCAGATTAGGCTGCTCGGTGTCGGTCAACTCGAGGTTTGATGTTGCACCTGAACCTGTACCATCGGCGAACTGCAAGGTGTAGTTTGCCAACATACGCACATTGCCTGTACGACGAAGGTCATAGATCAAGGAGAATCCTTTAACCGTTCCAAAGTCGATGTTGGCATACGATGTATAGGAGAACGGATAAGCGAAGTTCACACGCGTAACCTGAATCATGTTCTTCATTTCACGGTAGAATGCCGAAATGGTGAAGGCAGATGTCTTTGAAACAACTTGCTTGAAACCAACTTCGTAATCGGTGGTGCGCTCAGGTAAAAGGCCTGCATTGTTCAGTGTTCCGTCAGGATTCCGCACCAAGGAGAAATACTCGGACGGATCGTTCCGCAGGTTGGAAGATGGACGCTGAGTCAGTACATCATAGTGTGCGAAGAACTGAGCTTGGTCGGTGATTGAGAAACTGAATGCCACACGGGGCATGATGCTGATCTGGGGCTCATAATCCTTGAATACGGCATCAATGTTCCAATCTTCTTCTGCCAGGGTTCCTGCACCCGGCGTCTTGGCAGGAACAATGGTTCCGGTAGTTGACTGCTGAGCGATCAGGTCGGGGTTGGTAACAATCTGACCGTTCACATCATACCATACATCACGGTCACGGTATCCGACAACAGAAGTCAAGTCGTTCTCATCCGCCAGGTATGGGACAAAATCGTCCTCAATGTTGCCTGGCTTGTTGGGAATGGCAACCGGATAGTTTCCAACGTTGTAGGCATCCAAAAGCAGGTAACGATCGCGCAATTGCTTTTGATTCGCGTCGAAACGGTCAACACGGACACCGACGTTGAAATTCAGGTTGTCGATGGCGAAATTATCCTGAATGTACGCTGACATGTATGTAGGACGGAAGGCATCGATTTCACGGGTGAAAACACCATTCTCCTTCTTGGTGAAGAAGTCCTTGAAGGTGGCTTTGTTGTTGCTAAGTTGACCGGTGTAATCGTAACCATAGTATCCTACCAAATTGTTAACGATCAGCTCATCAGGAGTGAACATACCGATATCCAACTGTGAAGGATCTAGCGCATCGAAATCAACATATTCGTTGTTTGCAATTCCAAGGCTTGAACGGAGGTTTTCGTAAAAGCCATTGATGATGGTACCATCGGCATCCGTTTGGGGGACATAACCCGTAGCGTAATCGTTGGTCACCGTTAAATCCACAAAGTTGGTGTCGGAGCTGATCAGGTTGCTTTGGTCAACTAGCAGCAGCTTGTTCAGGTCGTTTGCGTACTGACGACCAAGCGTCCACAGACTACGCGGAGCCAAACCATAAGAACGGTCTACACGCTGCTCGAACTCGAAGCCGACCTGGATGGCATGCTTCTTAATATCAGCATTACCGCTCAGGGTTACGCGGTACTGTTCCGCATTCAAGTCCTGGAATGTATTACGGCCGTTACCGATTGATTCCCAAATCGCCATTACGCTTTGAGTTCCATCTCCGTTCCTTAATCCACCCGGGCCACGGATGACGTTTATATTGCTGAATGTGTTGCTTCCAGTTGCGGCCTGGTAAAAGTTGTACGCAGTTGAAGTGTAAGCCTCACTCAAGGGGTTCAATCCTCCGGCCTCGTACGTAAAGTTATCCTGGTAGAAAGGTGATAGAATCAGGAAGTCGTTCTCAATTGCTGTCGGGAAGAACGTCTTAACACGATTGTTCTTGAATTTTCCCAGGAATCCATAATTCCAGTAATTGTCCTGATGAACAGGATCCTGGTTACGCGACGTGCTCTTGTTGTATTCGGCCTGCAGTGTGAAATACACGTTGCGGAATGCAGAGGCTGACTCACCCTCGGTTGACTTGTAGGTAGAGGCGATTCGCTGGGTAAATCGTCCGAAGATGCGGTAATCCGTGTCAATGATTTCGGGGTTCTCCTCGAAATTGTACATCGAGCGGTTAATGGCGAAAGAAGTTCTGTTGTTACGGTTGTACGTTCCACCCAAGGTGAAATTGGTGTTTTCGAGGGGTTGGAAATCGACTTTACCGGTGAAACGCAGCGCCTGCTGCGCTACATTATTCTTGTTGGCAACCTTTTCAAAATTGTCCGAAGTGTAAAAAGCAGCGTTATTATCGAAACCGAATCCACCGGAAGTTTGGAAGGGGCGCACAGGGTTTTGGGAAAGCTCCTGGTAGTACTCGTCTTTCAACTTGTACATGCCAATAGCGGAGGGATCGGGATCCTTGTCACTTTGAAACTCACCACTGATAAAGAATCCTAGAACTGGACGAGTGGCGCCATTGGCCATCTGGCGCTTCAGGATTGGTCTCGACAAGTTACCGGAAACCAAGTTATAACCGAAATTGTCCAGCACTTCGCTGGTAACTACCTCAAGTCCGCCTGAAAATTCCTTCGAGGGACCACGGGTTGTGATGCTGATGATACCACCGGTTGCATCACCGTACTGCGCTGGCGTACCACCTACAATGGTAGTAACCTGTTCTACGCCGGCCTGGGGCAGTGCTGAACTTCCACGGATTCGGATACCGTCCACGTAGTAATCGGTAGCATTGTCGCGTGAACCGCGCACGTTGAGTGCATCGCCATCATCTTTCTGGAAGACACCAGCAGCTTGAGAGGCAACTGAACGAACGTCCCTGGTTGGGGCAGCCTGGATTTCCTCGCGGGTCAGGGTGGCACCTACTGTTGTGTTACCTTTATCAATCAGAGGAACCTTGTAAGATTCCACAACCACCTCCTTGGTTTCAATGGCTTTTGAGGCCATGTTGATATCCCAGAAAGTGATTTTGTCGTTTGCTACAACAACGCCGGTGATGACATAATCCGTGTAACCGACATAACTCACCTTCACCGTGTAACTACCCGGTTGCAGGGGCTTGATGGTGTATTCTCCATTGAAATCAGACTGTGAACCTCCGACCTGGGTGCCGTTCATCTCCGCAACTACAGAGGCGAATGGCAAGGGCTCCTTGGTGGTTTTGTCCATGATCTTTCCGCGAATCGCACCGGTCTGTGCGAATGCTCCAGTCACGGCCATGATCACAATCAGCAGTGTGGTGTAGGCATTCCTTATCATAGAGTTTGGTTTGTGTCGGTGTAAAAGAGTGAAATGAGGTTAATGTTCGGTTAATTTTCAGAAGGGCTAAAAATAGAAACAAATGATTTGAATTTCAAAAAGCACTGATTATTGACAGCGAGTTATTAACAGCCTGTGCTGTTTTAATTGTATTTCCTGCTCATTAACTCATTGATTAAGAAAGCCTTCTTTAAATCTATTGTCCCGTTGCTAACTTCTTCACCAATCAGAGCCGCCCTGGAAGGTTCCACAGTTCCCGCAACTGAATTGTTTTCTACAGGGTCACTTATTATCCCCGCATCTAACGGCTTCGACTCTGCTAATTCATACGCGTAAGCGTCTGGCAACTCTTGATTCGGCCGTATGAAAGAACCCGATTTTTTTTGTGTGGTTTTAATTAACGTAGGCCGAGGAGCTGGCCGTTTCAATGATCTGGAAACAGCAGTAGGTGCGGGGACATCGACTGGGCGCATATCAGATGAAGGTATCGGCGACTTGATCGGTGATTGCTGTTTATGAAGCAATTTCGAGAGCAGCCAGGCCAATCCGACGATGATGTAAACGAGGGTCTTGAACTCCATGCGGATAAATGTATCGGGTTTTCCACAATTTGAGTAGAAATGTTAAAAACTCTGACCGCACAAAGCAATCGGTTTTTGCAGCGTATTCCGCCTTGCTTTGTTAACTTGCGTGCCCCAAAGCGCCACCTAAAATCAGGCCGGTGTACATTCGATTTGCTCGTCCCTTGGGGCGGGCTTTCTTGTCTTAATTAACAGTGAAATGCAATGCGACTAAAATCACTCGAAATCAAAGGTTTTAAAAGTTTTGGAGATAAAGTAATCATCCACTTCGATGAAGGCGTAACCGCCATCGTAGGTCCAAACGGTTCTGGTAAATCAAATGTAGTTGACGCCATGCGCTGGGTACTCGGTGAGCAGAAGACCCGTATGCTTCGGAGCGAGAAAATGGAAAACATCATTTTCAACGGAACAAAAAACAGAAAGCCTTCCAATCTGGCTGAAGTCAGCCTGAGTTTCGAAAACACCAAAGGCATTCTTCCGACAGAATACTCTACAGTTACTATCACACGCCGACTTTACCGATCCGGCGAATCAGAATACTTGCTCAATGGAGTAACATGCAGGTTGAAAGACATCAATGACCTCTTCCTGGATACCGGAATCGGACCGGACTCCTATGCAATCATCGAACTGAATATGGTTGATGATATTTTGAAGGACCGGAACAACACCATCAAAACGCTCTTGGAGGAGGCAGCCGGAATTTCGAAATACAAAATCAGGAAACGCCAGACATTTAATAAGCTCGAAGAAACCGATTCCGACCTGAACCGTGTCAATGACCTGCTGTTCGAGATCGAGAAAAGCCTAAAGCAGCTAGAGAGCCAGGCTAAGAAAACCGATAAATACTACAGACTCCGCGAGGAATACCGGACCTTAAGTACCCAGTTAGCCCTGTTCACAATCAGGCATCACAGCGGTGCAATGGAGTCCCTTCAGGCACGTGAACAAAGTCAGCATTCAAACCGAGGAGATCTTCAGCAAAAAATCGATGCGCTCGAAGCTCGTGTCGCTTCGCTGAAAACGGAGAGCTCCGACAAGGAAAGGCATTTTCAGGCAGTACAAAAAGCACTGAATGAAAAAACGCTTGAGCTAACCGTATTTGAAAACGAAGAGAAAAACAGGAACGAACGTCTGACTTTTCTGCTCGAAAAGCAACGTCAACTTCAGGAGCAGCGTACGCAGGACGAAGGCAGCCTGAAGGACCTTTCGACAAAACTTGAGGCTCTGCAGCTTGAAAAAGTAGCAGAGGAGGAATACCTACGCACCCTCGAACAAAACGTGCAGACCCTGCGGGAGGAAGCCGACCGCTGTCGTGCAGCATATGATGCCGCTCAAATCAGTATTCGTGAACTCAACCAGCAAGTGTACCAACTCCGCAGCATGATCAATGAGCTGGAGACGAAGCAGGCTGTTAAAGACACACGCATCCAATCGATCGGAGAAGAGCTAAAACGATACCTCACTCAACAGGAAGAGCATAGTTCGCGTATCGCACAACTCGAATCGGAACTTGAGCTATTGAAGCCACAGCAGGAAAACGCCGATCAATCGTTACGCGACCTCAAACAAGAGCGTATCCGCCTTGACGAATCCCTTAACCTGTCGGAAGCGAAACTGAAAGAACTCAATCAGGTTTTACAAGCCGAATCCCGAAAACTGGATGCCAGACACAACGAATATCAGCTCACGAAAAATCTTCTTGAGCAAATGGAAGGTTATCCGGAATCAATTCGCTACCTAAAGAAAAACCACGATCGGTACAAACAAGCGCCACTGCTAAGCGAAATCGTTGTATGCGACGAGGAATACAAGGTTGCGATTGAGAATTTACTGGAACCTTACCTCAATCATTTCGTTGTTGATACCTACCCAGAGGCCTGGGCAGCTGTACAAACCCTAAACGAATCAGCCAAGGGACGGGCGAACTTCTTCGTCTTGGAATCCCTGCGAAAATTCAGTGCACCTACAATACACGCACTGGAGGGATGCGTTTCTGCCTTATCTGTCGTTGAAAAAGACGCGAGATACGAACCCTTGTTCCGTTTTCTGCTGGGCCATGTTCAGATTCTCGACAAGGATAGATCCTTACAGGATTTTCCAGAAGGCAGCGATCAGACAACCGTCGTCATATCGCAAAGCGGAAATTACCTGCGCCAGAAATACACGGTTGGCGGAGGTTCGATTGGCTTATTCGACGGTAAACGAACCGGAAAATTCCGCAACCTTGAAAAGCTTGCCGAGGAATTGAAGCAGCAGGAGCTGCTAATTGAACAATACAGAGAGCAGGTTCGACAAGCCGAATCGGAACTTACCAGGTTCAAACAGGACTTGCAGGATAATCAGCGCGCCTTGAGTGCCGGAGAAAATGAGTTTGTGAAGCTGAACTCCCAATCACATTCTTTACGTAGCAACCTAGACTTCTTTGGCAATAGTCTTGAGCAATCACGTCAGCGTTCTTCCAAATTGCAGGAGGAGGCAGACACCCTTCAACGCATTCAGGAAGAAGAACAGAACAACCCCGACCTCTCCCCTGCCCTGTTGCGCGAACGACTGGAACACCTGATCGAACAATTGAATGTTCAACAGGAACAAAGTCTTCAACTGCAAACAGAATCCGCCGAAAAGGCACAGGCATTCAACCAACAGAATATTGTCATGCTCCAGCAGCAGAACAAAATTCAAAATGTCGTGCGCGAGATCGGCTACTGCAACACGCAAACAGACTCCATCGGAAAGAACATGGCGCAGTCGGCACTCGAACTGGAAACCATCACCGAGCAATCGGTAGTGCTGATGGGCAACCAGGAGGGCAAAGGCGATTCTTACCGATTGTTAACCGAGGAAAAGGTGTCCTTCGAAAATGCCTACCGGGAAACGGAAGCAGAATACAACCAGGCCAAGCAGGCCATCGATCAGGAAGAACGCAACCTAAACGAACTCAGGAGGCAAAAGGAGCAAGCAGATGCATCCCTACAGGGAGTGCACGAAGAACTCAATGAGCTCAAGCTGCAAATGCACTCCTTGAAAGAACGCCTCAACATTGAATTCAACATCGACATCCAGGACCTCGGCGCAACTGAGCCGGACCCCGAATTCAATGAGGAGGAATCCCGCCCCCGTGCCGAGCAACTACGTAAGCGCCTCGCTGATTTCGGCCCCATCAACCCGATGGCACTTGAGCAGTACAAGGAAATCAAAGAGCGGTACGACTTCATCATCGCCGAAAAAACCGATTTGCAGAATGCAAAAGAGGCGCTTCTGAAAACCATCAGCGAGATTGACGAGACCGCTCGAACCGTATTTTCTGAGGCATTCACCCAGGTGCGCGCCAATTTTATTCGAGTATTCCGCTCCTTGTTCACCGAGGATGACAATTGCGACTTGGTACTTTCAGATCCGAACGACCCATTGGAATGTGATATCAATATCATAGCACAACCAAAAGGTAAAAAACCGCTGAGTATCCATCAACTTTCGGGGGGAGAAAAGACCCTTACGGCCACCGCACTACTGTTCGGAATCTACCTGCTGAAGCCTGCACCTTTCTGCATTTTTGATGAGGTTGATGCGCCACTCGATGACAACAACATCGATAAATTCAACAACATCATTAAAACGTTCAGCAACGAATCGCAGTTCATCATCATTACGCACAACAAAAAGACCATGGCGGCAACGGATATCATGTACGGAATCACCATGGCTGAACAAGGTGTAACCACTGTAGTGCCTGTGGACATGAGGGCCTTTGCCGAATAAGCGGACGCGGCTCAATTACTGCTCGGGCGCTTTTTGGGGAATAGCCGCCTCCAAAACGTGGAGCGGTTGTCGTACGAGTCAATATGCCGGTATCGACGGTTGTTTCGCTTCCAGCGTTTCTTCACATCCTTGGATTGAAGTTTAGTGTGCCGTTTTCGGCCGAGCTCTTCCGCCTTGGCTTGCCGTTTAGCTTGCTCGACTTTCGCTTTCTCGGCTTTTTTCTGTTTACTACCGGCGCTACCATCCGTTTGAGCAATCAAAACATGATGGGCTGCAATTAGCAATGCAAAAACGAGTAGGACACGGCGAATGACACGAACCATTCAGCAATATTCACAAAAAAACCCCGCCGTATAGGCAGGGTTCAAGGATTTCATTTCAAGTTTAACGAACAGGCTCAGAAAAATCCCTGTACTTGGCGTAAACGTTCGAGCCGTTGTATTCGCATGATATTCCGTAGAGGAAAATCTTCATGTCACGCGGAGGGTTAACCGTAAACGCGCCTTCGTGGAGCTCCACATTTCGTTCATGGTGCTTTACCTGCGTGTCAATGTATACAATGTTAATCTCTGCATGGGTTGGCATCGTACTCAGCATTTCCCCCTGCGGACCAACCGGAAAAAACCGAATTGAAGCGCCGTCATCAATCATTTCGAAACGAATTTTCTCGCCATCACCGATTAGGAGGCCTCCCCTTTTTCCCTTCGGAGCATCATCTGATCCAGCAAATGACATGAGAGGAAGTGCAAAAACGAGGATTGCACAGAACAAGGCATTCATGATTTTCTTCATGGCTCTTATATTTAACTCAAATATAGTGCAATCCCCCCAAATCATCCAAATCCGTAATTTCGAACCATGCAGAAGCGCATCATTCTGGCGGGTTTAGTTATCGTGCTGATTTTCAGTGCATGCCGAAAGAACAACAGCCAGGTACCCAATGTTGCTGTTGATGAGTATCTCAACCTGAATCTGCCTGAATACCTGCCGTTGAATGCCGTAAACAACTGGATTTATTACAATTATGCGGGCTACAAGGGTATTATTGTCATCCGTACGGCACCCAATGAATTCGCCGCCCTTGAACGCTCATGCACCTTTGACCCCAACCAAAGCGGAGCCATTGTGGACGGTTTGCAGGCTGATATTTTTGGTGTGGATTCGCTTTGCGGAAGTAAATTCAGCCTGATTGACGGATCCGTGGTGAATGGCCCCGCTGCGCAGCCCCTTATTCGGTACAAAGCCGACCTGCTACCAAACAACATCCTACACATCTACAACTGAAGTCTCTGTTGTAAATCACACTTTGGTGTAGCCCATTATCTCCTTCACGTTTTTCCGGATGGAGGCTGAAATTTCATCGGTGGGTAAATCGTTGGCATCCGCACCAAATGGATCTTCGATTTCCTCTGCAATAAGCTCAAGACTTGCCAGCACATAAAAAATAACGGCAGTGACCGGGATGGTATAATACCCCAACGAAAAAACAAAGCCAAAAGGAAGTGTCATGATATACAGAAACATGAACTTCTTCAGAAACACGGAATAAGAGTATGGAATCGGAGTATTTCTTATTCGTTCACAGGCCCCGAGACAATCCGCGAAGTTGTTGAGTTCAGACTGCAAAAACAGCATGTGTCCGTTTCCAAGACGGGACTCCCTCTCGGCTACTGCACATTTCTCTACAATTGCCCAGGCTATAAAACCAGGGACATTATTCCTTTCATCAAGCTCTTCTACTATAAAGTCACCAGCCGACTCGAACTCACCCGGCATATATTGTTTTCGCAAGTGGTTTTTAAGTGCAAATGCGAAATTGGGAATCATCCTGCTAAAATACTCTCGCTCGTCGGGCAAAAGTATACTGAGTTTAATTGCTAAATTTCGACTGGAATTCATGAGTCCACCCCATACTTTGCGCCCCTCCCACCAGCGTTCATACGCTGTGTTGGTACGAAATACAAGTAGCAAGGAAATAACCATTCCCAATGAAGAGTGAATTAACGACAGGTTTTTTACATTGCTTGTGGCGCTGAGTTGCCAGACTGACACCTCCAACCAGGTTACCATCCATGAATAAACGCACAATGCGACAATAAGGGGCAAAAGCTTGCGAAAGGTATCTGCCTTGTGAAATTTGAAGATGATCAGGAACCACTCCTTGGGATTGTAGCGAATCATAATCCAAAACTAGTTCAGCAGTATGAATAAAAAAGGCCGCCCATGATGGAGCGGCCTCTGGAATTGTCTGAAGCAGATATCAATACCTGTACTGGTCGTTTTTGTAGGGGCCATTGACCTCTACACCAATGTAAGAAGCCTGGTCGGAGCTCAAAGTATCGATTTCAACACCAATTTTCGCAAGGTGAAGTCGGGCCACTTTCTCGTCGAGTTGCTTCGGGAGCGTGTACACCCGGTTCTCGTATGCTTGGTTGTTCATCCAAAGCTCGAGCTGGGCGAGTGTCTGGTTGGTGAATGAGTTTGACATCACGAAACTGGGGTGACCCATTGCGCAACCCAAGTTGACAAGACGTCCTTCCGCCAAAATAATGATGTCTTTGCCGTCGATTGTATACTTATCTACCTGAGGCTTAATCGTCTCCATGGTATGTCCGTAGTTGGCATTCAGCCAGGCCATATCAATTTCATTGTCGAAGTGTCCGATGTTGCAGACGACAGCATTGTGCTTCATAGCCCGGAAATGCTCTTCTGAAATGATGTTGAAGTTACCCGTCGCAGTCACAACGATATCGGCTTCACGAATAGCGTTGATCATTTTCTTCACTTCGTAACCTTCCATAGCTGCCTGAAGCGCGCAAATGGGATCAATTTCGGTCACGATGGTACGAACCTTGGCATCCTTTAGGCTTTCAGCAGAACCCTTGCCCACATCACCAAAACCGGCAACAACGGCAACTTTACCGGCCAACATGAGATCGGTAGCACGGCGGAGCGCATCTACCAATGATTCGCGGCAACCGTATTTGTTGTCGAACTTCGATTTGGTCACTGAATCGTTGATATTGATGGCCGGAAGCGGCAAGGTACCATTCTTCATACGCTCATAGAGGCGCAATACACCCGTAGTGGTTTCCTCAGAAATCCCCTTAATACCACTGATCAGCTCAGGATATTTGTCGAGAACCATATTGGTCAGGTCGCCACCATCATCCAAAATCATGTTGAGTGGATTACGATCTTCTCCGAAAAAGAGGGTTTGCTCTATGCACCAATCGAATTCCTCGTTGTTCATCCCTTTCCAGGCGTACACAGAGATTCCAGCGGCGGCAATGGCCGCTGCGGCATGATCTTGCGTACTGAAAATGTTGCAGGATGACCAGGTCACCTCGGCTCCGAGCTCAACCAGCGTTTCGATCAGAACTGCCGTCTGAATAGTCATATGCAGACAACCGGCAATACGCGCGCCCTTGAGCGGCTTTTGCGATCCATACTCCTCACGGAGGGCCATCAGACCTGGCATTTCTGCCTCAGCGAGGCGAATTTCCTTACGTCCCCATTCGGCGAGGGACATGTCCTTAACTTTGTATTTCACGTACTGATCTACTTGAGTTTTCATTGTTTAGGTAAATTTAGTGCGAAGTTACGTTTTACAGTTTTAGCTTGCAATCAGAATAACAGCCATTTATGCCCCTTTTTACGAATGCTGAAGTTGATGGAGGCGGCCGCTTGGCCGTTTGGCGCATCGATGAAACAAGTGAGGAATTAAAAAAGTTCATCCCCGATGAAATTTTTAATTCCCTTATGCAGCGACCACTACACCCCAGGCGCAGGATTCAAAAACTGGCACTGGAGGCCCTCCTGCGCGAGGCCCAAGGCGAAATCGCCGATTTAATCCATTATTCCAATCTGGGCAAACCGCTTTTACCTACCGGAAAAGGGTTTATCAGCATTGCACACAACCCCCAACATGTGGCCATCATTGTACACCCCAGGCTTGCCTGCGGCATTGATGTGGAACGGAGCGACCGACGTGCACTTAAGGTGTCAGAACGTTTCATGCATCCTGAGGAAAACGAATGGGTTAGGGACTCTCACCGAGCCTTTGACGCCACATTAGTTTGGGCTGTGAAGGAATGCCTGTTTAAGCAGCTGGGCGAGGAAAATGTTCCATTTCGAGAAGGCTTGCGCGTGAAGAAACCCCAGTTTATGGGTAGCCGAAGCGGGACCGGATCGGCCTTGGCCTTTCGGAATGAGCGCACGCACTACACCGAATACCGTTTCACAGAACTTGGAGGTGATCTGCTCGCATACACCTTCTCACAACCCGAGCGCTCATGAGCCTGTATCAACGTATGTTCGAAACCCTTCAGCAAGGCCGTCGGCAAATGGCCGTCCTGATTGACCCTGACAAGGTCAATGCGAAGCATTTGGATGAGCTGTGCAAACGGGCCGAGCTGGCGTCAATCGATTTTTTCTTTGTTGGCGGAAGCCTGATTACCCGCGGCAATATTCACGACACAATACGTGCACTAAAGGCAAGAACGCACATTCCCGTTGTCATTTTCCCAGGCGGACATCAGCAGATCGACGGGAATGCCGATGCGATTTTGCTGCTCTCGCTTATTTCTGGCAGAAATCCAGAAATGCTGATTGGTCAGCACGTACTCGCCGCGCCACGATTGAAGGCCAGCGAACTTGAAATCATACCTACGGGCTACATTTTGGTTGACGGAGGCAAAATGACAACGGTGCAATACGTCAGCGACACGGTTCCGATTCCGACCGACAAGCCAGAAATTGCGGCCTACACTGCGCTCGCCGGACAACAATTGGGTTTGAAAGCAATTTTTGCGGAAGCAGGTAGCGGCGCCCTGTATCCGGTTCCGACCTCCATTGTGAAGGCCATTCGTCGGGAAGTTAACATCCCGATTATCGTTGGAGGTGGAATCCGCACACCAGAACAGGCGCTTGACCTCTACGATGCAGGTGCTGACGTACTGGTTATCGGCAATCACCTCGAGAACCATCCTGATCAGTTGGAAATCCTGGCGGCAACTCGTCACCCAAGCGCTCGAATCGGCAAATAGGAGGATTTGTAAGGTTTAAGGCGAATTTGCCCGTCCCCGAGTGAAAAAACTGAGCCTAATCAGTTCGGATTCATCAACCTGGACCCTACTACAGCGTACAACATTCCGGATAAACACATTCCGGAAACGCCATGAAGCTTGTACGCCACCTCCTTGTCTTTCTAATTCTAACCACCTCCGAAAACCTTGTGCTAGCACAGGACAACCTGATGCTGTTCCATCACACCGAACTGCAACAATCGGCTTTACTGGCGAACCCGGCACAATTACCGATGGCCCGAATCAATGTTGCGGTTGCCCCTTTATTTCTACCGTTTCCGGCACCTGGAATCGCATTAAGGATCAGTAACACCAGTTTCCGACTGAACGACATTTTCAGTTCCGGAACCGACGGCAACCGTGAAATAAACTGGATAAAACTGCTTGAAAACAGCAATTCGGAAAATCGTGTGGCCGGAGGATTTAGGCTCGACTTACTAGCCCTCAGTTTTCGCGCCGGCGAGCGATCCGCATTCAATTTGTCTTTATCGAACCGTGCGGAAGGGCAATTCCGGTTTAGCGGAAACCTGATTGCACTTCTTGTTGAAGGAAACCTACAGGATGCGCTCCTAAACACCCAGCAAGACTTGGAACTTGATGCGGACTTCCAACACTTCACAGAACTTGGAATCGGCTTTACGCGCGAGCTTGTTCCGGGTAAGCTCAGCATTGGTACGCGAACAAAATATCTGATTGGGCAGGAAAACATACGCACAGCGCAGTCAGCATTATCGGTGATTGCCGATGCGGAAAACGGACAGTTTACAGCCAGCGCAGATGTGGATATTCTCAGCGCAGGCTTGGACGGCAGCGGAATCGGACGTGATGGTTTTTCATGGACAAACTACCTCATGAATACAGGCAACACGGGTTTTTCTGTCGATTTTGGAGCACAAATCCGATTCAGCGATCACTGGACCGCTTCATTGGCAGCAAACGACCTGGGCAGTATCCAATGGCGTTCCGGCATCCGAAATCTGACGGGCGATCTGCCTTACACCGAATTGAACCTTGCCGATGTGAACATTGAAGCCTACTTGAACGACACGACGGGAATGGAAGCAGCATTCGCCCAAACCCTTGACTCATTGTCAGGACTTATGGATTTAGAGGAGAACCAGCAGAGCTATTCCAGTACACTGCCATCTACCTACAGCATCGGAACACAGGTTCAAATAGGCAACAACCACCAGTTTTCGGCGGTGGTTCAAGCGCGCACCTACAAAGGGCTGATGACCCCGTCCGCGAGTATCGCCTACCGTGCAAACCTTGGTCGCTGGCTTTATGGAAGCCTATCGTGGACCATGTTGCAAAAAAACATGAATAACATTGGACTAGGTATAACTATCAACCCAGGCTTCTGCCAGTGGTACATCATGACCGACAACATAGGAGGTTTACTGGCAATTGACCGATACAAAGGCGTGTGGATACCGACTGGATCAAGGCACAGCAACATCCGTCTCGGATTCAACCTGACCTTTGGCAAACCGGATAAAGCGGAGCCCCGGTAAGAAATCAGGGTGCCAACAGATACTTTTTAACGAACAGGATTGTAGAATAGAACTGGAAGTCGGTATTGGTCTTCTTTTTGAATCCATGACCTTCGTCCTTGGCCTCTAAATACCACACGGGCACTTTGTTTTTCCTCAAGGCATCCGCCATCTGAACAGCCTCGCTGCGCGGCACACGCGGATCATTCCCACCCTGGACGATAAACATCGGAATCTGAATCTTATCGACGTTATTCAGCGGCGAAATTCGTTCGAGAAACGCATACATCGCCGAATCCTGCTCATTGCCGTACTCAACCCTACGCAAGTCTCTGCGATAACTTTCGGTGTTCTTCAGGAAGGTGTTGAAATTTGAAATTCCGACGATATCGTTGGAACAACGAAGTCGGTCACTGTAGTAAACAGCACAAGCTAAGGCCATGTATCCACCGTAGCTGCCTCCCATAGTCATGACCCTACCGGCATCCAGCTCGGGCTGCTGCGCAATCCAATCCAGCAACGCTCCGATATCCTTCACAGAGTTCTCCCGCAGCATACCATTATCAAGCTTTACGAACTCCTTCCCATAACCCGTACTCCCACGAACGTTCGGATAAATGATCGCTACTCCAAGCTCATTCAGAAAATAATTGTTCCGTCCCTGAAACCCAGGGAAACTCTGCCCTTCGGGTCCACCGTGGATGCTGATAATTACAGGTCGCTTACCCGTGAATTTTGCGGCCGGCTTATAATAAAAGCCACTGATTTCGGTTCCATCAAAACTCTTCCACTTGATCAGACTGGCCGGGCTCAACTGCGTTGACACAAGACCGCCGAGCTCACTCTCAGTCCAACGTTCAAGTTTGCCACTGGACAATGTGTAAGAATACACGTCGGAAGACATCCTTGCATCGGACCATCCCAACGAAAACTCCTTCCCGTTTTTGTGCCATTGGATTCCCCCCAAAAGCCCTTCTGGAATTCCGCTAATCGGCTTAAAAGTTCCGTTGGACACAGAAAGCATATACACTTTGCTTAACCCGGCTTCGTTGGTAGTGAACACCACCTGCGACCCATCTGGCGAGATATCATAACCGGAAACATCCCAAGGGATGGTTTTGGTCAAGGGCTTGATTTCCCCACTGGACAAATTCAGTTGAGCCAGATACCTGAATCCGTGGTTCAGATCTGTGGTGAGGAAAACACTTTTCCCGTCCTTACTAAATCGAGCCGAACCGAAAACAACCTGAGCATCCACCTCAGGGGAAAGGCGACTTCGCTGACCTGATTGTAGATCAACCATCCACAATCTGCTTTCGTTTACCGATACGCTTTCACCTAAAATAAACCGTTTCTCATCTTCTGACCAATCGTTGACACCCCATCCACCACCTTTGAGTTCAAGAACCAACCGTTGACCCGATGGGTTCATGGGGTCCATCATCCAAATGTCGCGGTCAGAACCATTCCGTCGCGTGGAGGCGTACAAGACCTTATCGCCGCGATCGTTCCATTCCATTCCGCCGTTTTGGGAACGTCCTCCATCTGTAAGCAAGGTCACAGTCCCATCAACCACATCGTACCGATACAATTGGGCAAACTCGTTTCCGCCTGCATCACGCGAGAAAATAAAATATCGACCATCAATCGGCTGGTAGGTTGCCCCGCTTACCGGTTCATCAAAAAACGTAATCTGACGACGGCTTCCCAAAGGCATTCGAACCTCGTGGAGTTGAGACGTATTGCCAAATCGTGTACTGATTAGCATCTCCCTGCGTTGCGGATGCCAATCGACGAAAGATGCTGACCGCACATTGGTATACCGATTCACGTCCTTCACCAACTCCATCGGAATCGGATCCAGCCCTTCGGCGATGAGGTTATCGGTTACCGGAAGCACCTGTGCTGCGGCTGTGAATCCCGTAAACAGAAGCAAGGATAAAATCGTGTGGTTTAACTGCATGGTGCTAACATAGAAAAATCAATGGCAAGTCGGTCGAATCCGAGCCATTCATGTGAAACGAACCCTGCATTTTTGCAGTGTGGACTATTGGGTAGTTATCGAATGGATCGGGGCGTTGAGTGGTATTGCCGGAGTATGGCTTACCGCCAGACACACCAGTTGGTGTTATCCGGTTGGGCTGATTAACGTCGGTCTATCTGCTGTGCTCTTTTACTACCAAAAATTGTATGCGGATTCACTTCAACAATTCATGTACATGATACTGTTGGTCTATGGGTGGCTTTGCTGGACCGGCGTGTTTCGAAAGGAAAATCCTAAGCAAATCTCGAGCAGCCCTATGCAGGAGCAAGTGATGCTAGGCTTTTGCATGGTCGTGGGCGGGTCATGTCTTGGATGGCTATTGAAGGAACATACCGATGCCTCGCTACCTTGGGCCGACAGCTTTGCTACGGCAGCGGCATTCTCTGCCCAGTTCCTGGTAGCCCGAAAGAGAATCGAAAACTGGCTGTGGTGGATTCCGGTTAACCTGTGCTACATGTGGATTTACTGGCTAAAAGGAGTTGATGCCTATGTGCTTTTGTCCGGCATCTATCTACTATTGGCCATTCACGGTTTTACTGCCTGGCGAAGGGCGCTGCATGGATACGCACAAGAAAAATGAGCAGTAGAGCTATCATTTACATTGTAGGTCCTGAAAGTACGGGCAAGTCGACTTTGAGTCAGCACCTTGCCAAACACTTCAAGGCATGCATTGTACCGGAAATTGCCCGTACCTACCTGCCGGAGCTGGGAAGACCTTATGTTGAAGAGGATCTCTTAAGGATTGCACGCCTTCAACATGCTGCCATGCTAGAACAATTCGAAACAGGAGCCGAATGGTTGATTTGCGATACCAACATCAGCGTTATCCGAATCTGGAGCGAGTACAAATACGGAAGGGTTCACCCCGAAATAATCCAGCTGGAGGAAAACACACCGCAAGGCTTGTTTTTGCTCACCGATACAGACTTGGCCTGGGAGGATGATCCGCTCCGAGAACATCCAGATGAAAGAAATGCCATTTTCGGTGCTTACTACAACCTGATGCTGAAGCGCGGCGTTTCGTTTAGACTGGTATTCGGCCAGGGAGAAGAACGGATAAGCAGGGCCATTCGGCATTGCGTTGATTTTTACCCCTAAGCCCACCCTATTCCTTACCTTTGCACGCTTAGAAGAACCAGCATTCCATGAAGATCTGCAACAACATTTTGGACGCCATTGGCAACACACCCTTGGTACGGTTAAACCGGATAACAGCCGGAGTAAACGCAACCATCCTCGCCAAAGTCGAAACCTTCAATCCGGGCAACTCCATCAAAGACCGTATGGCGCTCAAAATGATTGAAGATGCAGAAGCTGCAGGAATCCTGAAGCCAGGCGGAACCATCATCGAAGGCACCTCAGGAAACACGGGCATGGGACTCGCCATAGCCGGAATTGTAAAAGGATCCAATGTAGAACCCGAAGATCCAAGGTCATATTATTCGGTAGCCGCACGTCTGAGCAGGGAAATACCCAACTCGTTTTACCCGAACCAGTACGACAACCTTAGCAACCGAAAAGCACACTACGAACAAACCGGACCTGAACTTTGGGACCAGACGGACGGAAAAATCACACACCTGGTGGTCGGAGCCGGGACGGGAGGAACTGTCACAGGGACGGGTATGTACTTGAAAGAAAAGAACCCGGACATCAAAATCTGGGCGATTGACACCTACGGCTCGACCCTGAAAGCCTATCACGAAACCGGAAAAATCGTAAAGGATGAAATTTACCCGTATGTCACGGAAGGCATAGGTGAAGACTTCATTCCAAAGAACTATGCATTTGATGTGATTGATCACTTCGAGAAAGTGACAGACAAAGACGCCGCTGTGATGACTCGTGAAATTTGCCGTCAAGAGGGCATCTGGGTTGGCAACTCCTGCGGTGCTGCTCTTCAGGGCCTCATGCAATTGAAGGACAAACTGAAACCCAGCGATGTAGCGGTAGTGATTTTTCACGACCATGGTTCCCGCTATATTGGCAAGATGTTCAATGATGATTGGATGCGAAAAATGGGATACCTTGATCGTGCGGGCATGACTGCGCAGGACATTGTCAACCCTCGCATGCACATTGACCTGAAAACAGTCGAGAAGCACGAGACCATTGGCCATACATTGCGTATGATGATGGAGCACGGATACAGCCAGATGCCCGTGACTTCAGACGGACACATCGTAGGCTCTGTTTTTGAAGGACGATTGATGGGTCATGTACTGAAAAACACCGAAGCCCGTGAGCAACGCATCGAAGAAGTCATGAGTGCGGCTTTACCCTTTGTTGATATCAACACCAGCATCAATGATCTTGCGGGAATGGTCAGTGCAGAGCACGAGGCTGTACTTGTGAAAGACTTCAAGCGTGACAAGACGTTTATAATTACGCGGGCGGATCTTGCTGAACTCATGGTTCGCTGAATTTTCCAGCCTGCCGTATGCAGATTACCGACCAGACCGGGTATCGGACTCAGCTGACTAAGGAACCACAACGTATTGTCTCGTTGGTTCCTTCTCAAACAGAATTACTGTACGACCTGGGATTAGAAGATCGTGTGTTGGGGATCACCCGATTTTGCACTCGCCCCGGCCATTGGAAAGAACAGAAAGTCTGCATTGGGGGAACCAAAGACCTACAAATCGAACGGATTCTGGAACTGAAACCGGATTTGATTCTGGCAAACAAGGAAGAGAATGAACGAGGTCAAATCGAAGCACTACGCGCTGTTGCACCTGTTTACACCAGTAACATCAGTATCCTTGGCGAGGCAATTGACTTCATTTCAGCAACGGGAAAAATTACCGGAGCCAGTGAAAGAGCAGAAAACCTGAACCAGCAGATAAGAGCCGAATTCGATTCATTGCAAGCGCAGGTTGGATCTATGACAATCAAACCGTCATCCGTTTTATACCTGATTTGGCGCAAACCTTGGATGGCAGCCGGTTCCGACACCTTCATTTCAGACATGCTTCGGCGATGCGGAATGGCACCAGTAGTCCATGAATCGCGCTATCCGATCTTGAACCGCCTACAGGATTTTTCTGACACGACCGACTTGGTTTTATTATCGAGCGAGCCGTATCCATTCAAGTCTCGGCATCTGGAGGAAGTATCCGCTCTGCTTCCGAACAGCAGAATCGAATTGGTCGATGGCGAACCATTTAGCTGGTACGGTTCAAGGCTAGCGTCTGCCCCGGAATATTTCAGAACCCTGCTGTTGAAACTGCAATCCTGACACCCCGATCTAACATACAGGTCAAGCTATATTTACACCACATGTGGATTCAGCGATTTCTGACACTCGCCCTTATTGGATTGTCTTCTATGGAGACAGTCGGCCAATCGGTCGGTTTGGTACTGAGTGGTGGAGGCGTGAAGTCGATGGCCCATATTGGAGCATTAAAAGCACTTGAAGAAGCCGAGATACCCATTGACTTCATCGTTGGAACTTCTGGTGGAGCCCTGGTTGGGGCACTGTATGCTTCCGGTTATTCACCCAGTGAAATCGAAAAACTGCTGACCTCACCCGATTTCATCCGTCGGGCATCGGGGGAACAGAGCGAAAATAGCAGATACTTCTTCGCAGAAAAAGATGCGGACGCTTCCATTGCCGGTGTAAACATCAGCTTGGATTCAACCCTACACACACGCATCCCAAGCAACATCGTCAATACCGCAGAAATCGACTTCACCCTGATGCGTGCATTTAGCGCAGCATCTGCAATAAGCGGTGGGGATTTCGATCAGTTGATGATTCCGTTTAGGTGCCTAGCCTCGGACATCACTGAAAAAAAACCGGTTGTATTCAAAAAAACAGACCTTGCGATGGCCGTAAGAGCAAGCATGGCCTTTCCCTTTTACTTTCCACCTGTGGTTATTGGATCGCATTTGTATTTCGACGGGGGCATCTACGACAATTTCCCGCAAAAGACTATGCTTGACGAGTTCAATCCGGATGTTCTGATTGGAGTAAATGCGTCGGATGAAATGGAACAGCCGTTCGATGGCAATTTCCTCAGCCAGCTCAAAAGCATGATCCAACAGCCGCAGCAGCACGATAAAATCAGAGCAGAAGACATCCTGATCAAACCTGATTTCGCTTCCATCGGCACACTTGACTTCAAGTATGCGAAGGCAGCCATCGATAGCGGTTACGTTGCGACACGGAATCAACTACCCGAGATACAGTCGAAGATCACGAACCGAACAGGATCAGTTGTGTTGACAAAAAAAAGAACTGACTTTACCACTCAGCAACACACCACACGCATTGGTCATATTCAGGCGAACGGACTTTCTGCCGAACAAAACAACTACGTTGTTTCAACCCTCAACCCCAAAAATAAGCCCCTTGATATAGCTGCTATCGAGCGTAATTGGTATCGGCTGACCAGCGATCAGAACATCAGCTACATATACCCTGTCATACAAAGCACTTCAAATCCCGATTCTTCAATCCTTGAAGTGCAGGCAAGCCCTAAAAGAGGCCTTGACCTTGAATTTGGCGGCATTGTTTCCTCTCGTCCGGTCAACACTGGTTTTGTGAGTGCCAAACACAGCTTCTGGGCTCAGCAATGCCTGAACCTTTATGGAAACCTATATTTCGGAAAACTTTACAACTCCGGCCTCGTCACCATGCGACTTGATATTCCGGGCAGATTACCACTTCAAGTTGAACCTTCCGCATCCATCAGTCAAACGAATTACTTCAAGAGCAGTTCAACATTCTACAGCGACCTGAAGCCCTCTTTTCTAATTCAGCAGGAGCGCATATACGGACTGTCGGTTTCGACACCACTACGAAACAACGGTAAGCTCACTGCATCAATCCAAAGCTTTACGCGAAAGGACAACTACTACCTAACACGCTCCTTTTCGGTTTCGGACACCGCTGATATTACACGCCTTGATGGATTTACAGCAAAATTGACAGCGCAACGAAATACGCTAAATAGAAAAATGTACCCGAACAAGGGGCAATTGCTTCGGTTGGATGTGCGCGGATTTATTGCAGATGAAACTACCACACCAGGCAGCACGGGAATTATTACCGATACCACTACTGCACTTCACCAATGGCTTCAATTGAATGCAAAGATTGACCAATACATCGAGATGAAATCGTGGCTGAGATTCGGCTATACAGCTGAATTGCAATTCAGCGGAATGCCGTTCCTCAGCAACCAATATGCAACAAGTTCAGTGTCGCCTGCTTTTCAACCGCTGACAGAAATGCAGACTCTTTATTTGGAGCGCTTCAGGTCACACAATTTTCTAGGCCTCGGCCTAAGGAGTATTTTCCTGCTAGCGGATGACATTGATATCCGCGCAGAGGGATACATGTTTCAACCCTTCCAGGAAATACTTCCAAAAGCGGATATGAAAGGAACATATGGCAATGCATTCAGTAAGCGATATTTTGCCGCCAGCCTGAATACGGTTTATCAAAGTCCCGTAGGGCCAATCAGCCTTGCACTGAATTACATTGACGGGCGGGAAAATCCAGTGTCAGTCATGTTCCATTTAGGTTACCTGTTATTTAACAGGAAAATCATTCAAGATTGACCAGACGTTTCGAATTCTATTTTAAACGCACTTAAACGTTTTTTATACGACTATTAGCCTTATGCCCCTATAACTTTGCTTTGGGGAGGGCGGTGTGGTGGCCCCCTTTGGAAATACGATTATTGTTAGTCCTATTGATAGTTGCCGATGCACAAGAGTCCGTCAAGAAAAAACTATCCACTTGAACTTCCAAGACCCTAATTAATCTCTTTATTTCGCTCCTTACTCCTGAAACTGAGCAAAAGAGGAACACCAGAAAGTTCGAAGTGCTCTCTTAACTTGTTTTCTAAAAATCGCTTGTATGCAGTTTGCACATATTGAGGCAGGTTGCAGAAAAAAGCAAAGTGCGGGCTCTGCCCAGGAATCTGTGTAATATACTTGATGCTCACACTTTTTCCCTTAACGGACACAGGAGGATAGTGGTCAATAATCGGCAACATCACCTTGTTCAGTTTAGATGTGGCCACCTTCCGGGTTTTGTTCTGGTATACTTGTACCGCGGTCTCAAGGGCCTTATGCACCCGCTGCTTGTTCTGAACAGAAACAAACAAAATGGGTACATCATCAAAGGGCTGTATTCGTGATCGGATTTCAGTTTCGGTCTTCAAAGCGGTTTTCGTGTCTTTTTCAACCAAGTCCCACTTGTTCACCAAAATCACAACACCCTTTCGGTTTCGCTCGCATAGGTGAAAAATATTCAGATCCTGTGCTGTAATACCTACAGTTGCATCAATAAGCATCAAACACACATCGGCCTCCTCAATCGCGCGAATGGACCGCATCACGGAATAAAACTCAATATCCTCTTTGACGCTGCGTTTCTTGCGAAGTCCGGCAGTATCAATCAGAAGGAAATCAAAACCGAAGCTATTGTATCGCTTGTAAATGGTGTCTCGGGTTGTTCCGGCAATCGGAGTCACAATGCTCCGCTCCTCTCCAATCAAGGTATTTAGTAGGGAGGATTTTCCCACATTGGGTTGACCGATAATGGCTAATCGCGGAAGTTCAGGGTCGACCAAATCGTCGGGGTCGAACGCTTTAACGGTCTCGTCTAGCAATTCTCCCGTACCGCCACCGCTCATCCCGGAGATTGGGAACGGATCGCCCAAACCGAGTGCATAAAATTCACCGGTATGGTGGAAGCGAGCGGAACTATCGACCTTATTTGCTACAAGAATGATTTTCTTGCCGGAGCGGCGAAGCAGATTGGCGACCTCTTTATCCAAATCTGTGAGTCCATCCGCCACATCAACTACAAAATAAATGATGTTAGCCTCATCGATTGCGAGCTCGACTTGCTTTCGGATTTCCTTCTCGAATATATCGTCTGAACCAACTATATATCCGCCGGTATCAATCACCGAAAATGTACGGCCTATCCAATCCACTTTACCGTAGTGCCGGTCGCGGGTGACGCCAGCCGTTTCGTCAACAATCGCCTTGCGCGACTCTGTCAAACGGTTGAACAGGGTCGACTTGCCTACATTGGGGCGTCCTACGATCGCTACGATATTTGCCATGGTTGTATAAAATTATTCGTAACCGAAGCGCTTGAGTAGTCTGTCATTATCACGCCAATCGTCAGCAACCTTCACGGTCAGTTCGATGTAGGCATGTTTGCCGATGAAAGCTTCAATGCGTTTGCGGGATTCAGTTCCCAGTTTCTTGATGGCTGATCCGCGATGACCCAGCAAGATTGCTTTCTGGGTTTCACGGGCACAATGTATCAGCACTTTTATTCTATCAATTTCAGGCGACTCCTTGTATTCTTCAACGGTGACCTCGACACTATATGGGATTTCCTTTTGGTATTGCTGAAGTATCACCCCACGGATAATTTCCGACACAAAAAATCGCACACTTCGATCGCTCACCTCATCATCCTTGTCGAAATACGCCGGCGCAACGGGCAATACATCTAGAATGTAGCGCAGCAGAACATCAAGCTGAAATTTGTGCAAAGCAGACAGCGGAAGGATGCATACCGGGTCAAGTAGGTCTTTCCAATGCTGTACCGCAGCCTCAACAGCGGACTGATCACCGGTATCCACTTTGTTGATTAGCACAAACAAGGGCACATTCAGCCCACGGAGTTTAGATGCAAGCTCATCGCTGATGGTTCGGTCGTTCAGCTCTGTCACATAAAGTACCAAATCTGCATCTGTAAAGGTTTCCTCTACCGCATCAAGCATTCGCTCATGCAGTTTGTAGGCAGGCTTCATAATACCAGGCGTATCCGAAAAAACGATCTGGTAATCGTCGTGGTTCAAGATAGCCTTGATCCGATGCCGTGTAGTTTGAGCCTTGGGGGTCACTACAGACAAGTCCTGACCGATAAGCGCATTGACGAGGGTGCTTTTACCCACATTCGGCTTACCGATGATATTGACGAAACCCGACTTGTGCTCCATGAGGGGGCAAAGATAGTCAATGCCCTGCGGAGATGAGGCTAAAAGGTATTCAGCAGGCCAAAATGGATTTTCCCTGAGCGAAACTCCAAGGGATTACCCTGCTGACTTCCCAACGCATACGTAAACGCAAAGATTCCGACGTTCGATTCGAAGGTTATTCCAGCACCTACACCAAACGGCCGATCCTCAGGAGAATTGGGTTTGCTGGCATCCTGGTACCAGGCTGCATTCCCGAAAACCAGCAGGTAGGAGTTTGTGTCGATGATGTAGCGCACCTCCGATTTAAGAATCGCGTAGGTGGAGGCGGTAAGCGACTGCTCATCGAAACCGCGGAGGGAACGAAGCCCACCGAAACGATAAAGCTCATTGCTGAAGATGCGGTCCGCATCAATCCATGCTGCCATGCAACCGATGTTTAAGACCGCATTTCCCCGAATCGGTAAAAAGGAATCAAATACCATCCTGGCCCTGCTTTGGGTGCTTCTCAGCTTCAGGCTATCGTAGACTGTTTCCGGAAAGGCCGGATTCCGCGTAATGACCCGGACACCACTCTGTCCTTCTAGCTCCACCGAAAAGCCTTTTCGCGGATTCAAACGGTAGTCGAGTTTGCTGAGTTGGAAGCCTAGCCCCAGCTGGTTAACCGCTACATCGGCAAAATCAGGAAGGACAGTCGCATTTCTGAATCGCTCGGTATCGATTAAGCGACTCGACTTCCGACCTACAGAAACAATCAAGGCATCAGCCGGACCAAGTATATACCTGAAACCGAGTGTTTGGTTCAGTTCAAGAAAGGTGCTATCCTTCTTGAAGAGATCAAATGCGCCCTCAAGCCCAATGGGCAAATCAAACAAAAACGGAACAGCAGCCTTGACTTTCAAGTCCTGTGATCGAGGCTGAGGATTTCCCCAGCTGAGGTCAACCGATTCCGATCGCCCGAACGCATTTTGCAACTTCAGGCGAAGATCACCGGTCACATAAACCTTGCCCGAGCCCGCATTGTCAGGTTGTATTCCTACGACACCATTGAACTGGCTGGCCTTTTTGTCTTTGAGGAACAAAACCGCCCGCGCTTTTTCGCCTTGAAATTCGATCTCTGCCGGACGCACTTCGCTAACGAATGGAATCTCTTTGATTCGGCTACTGATTCGGTTGGCCACCCGGTCTGAATACGGATCACCGGCATGGACCTCCAATTGGTTTTCAATGTAACGCATCCGAAGCTTGGGCTCACCTCGTATCAGCAAGGTGTCGAACAGGATTAAGGGGCCGCGATCGAATATAAGATTGGCCTCCAGCATTCCATCGTCAGCAACAACACTGTCGAGCCGAACAGACGCAAAGGGAAAGCCGTTTTCAGAGCCCCACCGCAGTAAGCGCTCACAAAATCGACGATACGAATCCGAACTGAATCGTGCGTTCGATTTTACGCCGGCTTTAACGGGCAAATCGTTAATCGATTCATCGAGGTGCAATCCCGACCAGGAATATTGAGGGCCAATTTGCCAATAAAAATCAAAAAGGGTATCACGCAACACCACGTGGTCAACACGAGCCTCTAAAAAGCCCCGACTCCAAAGTACCTCTTTGATTCGGCCCAGCTCCTGTATCATTTTGAGGGTATCGCGGCTCAGTACTGGCGGGGGCTTCAAGTCTCGGGACGCATTGCGAAGTTCTCGTTGGGATTCCAGACCGTCAATGGCAAACAGACAATCATCAATACGTTCTTGAGCAAAAGTTGTAAGCGTACAACACACCAAAAACATGTGCAGACACAGCATTGAAATGCGCCGTTCCAGTTGGCTCATTGGATCGGGGATTCAATCGGTGTGCGGGGAGTCCAATCGATGGGGTTTTGTCCCTGAGATGTTAAGATGGCATTGGTGCGACTGAAGTGTTTGCAACCGAAAAAACCTCCGCGCGCCAAAGGAGAAGGATGAGGCGCTTCAAGTACGTGATGTCGGGAACGATCAATGTGCGCTCCTTTTTCTTTCGCGGCATTTCCCCAGAGTAAAAAAACCAATCCACTTTGCTGCTCAGACAATGCACGAATGACCGCATCTGTAAACTGCTCCCACCCTTTGCGTTGATGCGATGCGGCCTGATGAGCCCTGACGGTTAAGGTGGCGTTCATCAACAACACGCCCTGATCGGCCCAAGCCTCCAGTTGACCATGGTCCGGAATTGGAATACCAATATCGGTTTGCAACTCTTTGAAAATATTCTGCAAGGATGGCGGCTTGGCAATTCCGGGGCCAACCGAAAAACAGAGTCCGTTGGCCTGTCCGGGTCCATGGTAGGGATCCT